>DATJNY010000035.1:0-2883 GCA_035507575.1 Thermoplasmata archaeon
CTCGATGTCTCCTCGGGGATCGAGAGCGCGCCCGGTGTGAAGGATCTCGAGAAGATGCGCGCCTTCGTGCGCGCGGTCACGGAGTACGAATCCACGCATGCCTAGGCGCTTCGGCCGGTTCGGTGGGGCCTATGTGCCCGAGACCTTGGTCCCCGCGCTCCGGGAGCTCGACGCAACGTGGCGCTCCGCGCGACGCGATCCGGCCTTTCGGGCGGAGCTCGCCCGCCTCCAACGATCGCTCGCGGGTCGTCCCACGCCCCTCTACCACGCCCGCCGTCTGTCCCGCCGGGGCCGAGGGGCGGAGATCTGGCTGAAGCGCGAGGATCTCGTCCACGGCGGGGCCCACAAGTTCAACAATGCCCTCGGCCAGGGGCTGCTCGCGGTCCGGATGCGCAAGCCCCGGTTGATCGCCGAAACCGGCGCCGGGCAGCACGGCGTGGCGACGGCGATGATCGGGGCGGCGCTGGGCCTCGAGACGCAGGTGTACATGGGCGAGGTCGACATGGCCCGCCAGCGTCCCAACGTCGACCGGATGCGCTTGCTCGGTGCGCACGTCATCCCCGTCCGCGACGGCACGCGGACCCTCAAGGACGCGATCAACGCCGCGCTGCGAGACTGGATCGAGAACGTCCGCACCACGCACTACCTCCTCGGTTCGGCGGTGGGGCCCCACCCGTTCCCCACGATCGTCGCCGATTTCCAGAGCGTGATCGGCCGGGAGATCCGTGCGCAGTCGCGTCGCGCGTTTGGGAGGCTCCCGGATCTCGCGGTCGCGTGCGTGGGCGGGGGTTCCAATTCCATCGGGACGTTCCACCCGCTGCGGCGCACGTCGGTCGAACTCCTCGGCGTGGAGGCCGCGGGGCCGCGCGGGCGAGGTCGGGGGGCAGCGTCGCTCACTCGCGGCGCCCCCGGCGTCCTCCACGGGAGTTTCTCCTACGTGCTCCAGGACCGGGACGGCCAGGTCGCGGACACCGAGAGCATCTCGGCGGGACTGGACTACGCCGGAGTGGGGCCCGAACACGCGTTCCTCAAGGAGTCGGGTCGCGCCCGGTACGTCGCCGTCCACGACGAGGACGCGCTCGCCGCCTTCCACTGGCTTGCGGAGGACGAGGGGATCTTGCCCGCCCTGGAGCCCGCCCACGCGATCTTCGCGGCGGTGGGCGAGGCTCGGCGCCGAGGGCCTCGCCAGCGGATCGTCGTCACCCTCTCCGGTCGCGGCGATAAGGACCTCGAGGTGGTGCTCGGTGCGGCTCGGTAACGCGATCGGGGCGGCGCGTCGATCCGCTCGAACGATCGTCGTGCCGTACGTGATGGTCGACCGATCGCGTCGCGCGCGACTTCGCTCCGTCGTCACCGCGCTGCGGGAGGGCGGTGCGACGGCGCTCGAGCTCGGCTTCCCGTTCTCCGACCCGATCGCCGACGGGCCGGTCCTGGCGGCCGCGCACGAGCACGCACTGCTCCACGGCACGTCGTGGGACGATCTGATCCACGCGGTCCGTGTCTCCGCCGCGATCCTCCCGACCGCGGTGATGACGTACGCCAATCCCCTCGTCCATCGCGGGATCGACCGGTCGGTCTCCGCCCTCGCCGGAGCGGGCGCGATCGGTCTGATCGTACCGGATCTCTCCCTGGAGGAGAGCGGGCCGTTCCGGGCGGCCGCGCGTCGCCATCGACTCGACCTCGTTCTCCTGGCGGCCCCGGGGACCGAGATCCGAAGAATGGCTGCGATCGCCCGCGGCGCCCGAGGCTTCCTCTATCTCGTGAGTCATTACGGCACCACGGGCGGCACGCAACGCGGGACCTCGGTCGACCTGCGACCGCTCGTCGCCGCCGCGCGCCGCGCGCGGCCCGACCTTCCGATCCTGATCGGTTTCGGGGTCCGGGACGCTCGCACGGCGCGGCGCGCCCTCGCGACCGGAGTCGACGGGGTAATCGTCGGGACGGCGCTGGAAGAGCGGCTGAGTCGTGGGGACACGCCCGACTCGCTCCGTCGCTTCGTGGCCGCCATCGCGGCGGCGTAGTCGAGGGACGTTCCCATCGGCGGTCCGTGCGTCAACCCGCGCTGGAGCCGTTCGCGGACGTCCCCGAGCTCGGGGCCCGTTGGAAGCGATAGATCGCCTCGCGGGTGACCACCCCGGCGAGCCGATGCGGCTCGGCGGCGTCGGTGACGAGCACGGCCTCGACGCCCTCCGCGTCCATCAGCCCGACCGCATCGAGGAGCGTCGCCGAGGACCGCACGGCCGGGAAGCTCTCTCGCGTGATCGCCCGGACGAGCGTCGCCTCGCGGGTTCCGGGCGGGATCCCGAGGATGTCCGCGAGCCGGACCTCGCCGATGAGTCGGTCGTGCTCCACGACCGCGAGGACGGGGGCGTTGCTCGCCGAGAGTCGGAACATCGCGTCCGCGACGCTGCTCGTCGGCGCGTCGGTCGCGACGTCCCGCTGTAGGGCGGAGGTGACCGGCATATGGCGGAGGAACTCCGCGAAGTACTCGGTGGTGTGCGCCGGGGAGGCGAGCCGGTTCTCGACCTGCTCCTCGTAGAGGTGGTACGGGCCCGCGACGTAGTACCCGATGAAGATCGCGATCATCGCGGGGACCAGCAACGCCTCCGAGCCGGTCATCTCGACGACCATCACGATCGTCGCGATCGGGGCTTTCGAGACGCTTCCGAAGAAGGCCATCATCCCGATGACGGTGAACGCGGTGACGTCCCCCGGGTTCGCGACCGAGGGGAACGCGAGGTCGATGAAGCTGACGACGGAGAACCCGACGAGCGCCCCGATCACGATCGCCGGGCCGAACAGCCCCGCGCTCCCGCCCGAGCCGACGGTCAGGGCGGTCGCGACCATCTTGACGAAGATCAGCGCGACGATGAGCACGAGGAC
>DATJNY010000036.1:0-6661 GCA_035507575.1 Thermoplasmata archaeon
CGCGAGGGAGCGCCGGGGCCGGGCCCGGATCGGGCGTCGCAGGGGTCGGGGGTCGACGCGGAAGCCGACGCGGAGCCGGGCGACCGGCGCCCCGTGCCAGAGCAGGGTCTCGAACGGAGGTGGCGTCACCTCGCCGACGTCCGTCGCCGGCACGTCGAATCGGCGGAAGATCTCGAAGACCGCGTCGAGATCGCGCGGTCGCACGTCGAGGAGCATCCGCTCCTGCGACTCAGAGACCCAGACCTCCCACGGCCGCAGCCCCTCCTCCCGCAGCGGGACGGCGGAGAGCTCGATCCAGGAACCGAAGCCGCCCGCATGCACGAGCTCGCCGGACGCCGACGCGATCCCCCCGCCGCCGAGATCCTTGAGCCCCTGGACGAGACCGCGGTCGAACGCCTCGAGGCACGCGTGGATGAGCGGCTCTTTCATGATCGGGTTGCCGAGCTGGACCGCGCCGCGCGACTCCGACTCGCTCCGGTCGGTGAGCTCCTTCGAGGCGAAGGCGACGCCGCCGATCCCGTCCCGGCCGGTCAACCCGCCGACCAGGACGAGCCGATCCCCCACGGCGCGCGCCCGGTTCGGCCGGAGCCGGGCTTCGGGCAGGAACCCGAGGCAGCCGACGTTCACGAGGGGATTCACGACGTAGTCGGGATCGAAGTAGATCCCGCCCGAGACGGTCGGGACCCCGACCCGGTTCCCATAGTCCCGGATCCCGGCGATGACGCCGGACGCGAGATAGCGGGGGCTCTTCATGCCGCGCGGCAGCCGATCCTCGCTGAGGTCGAGGGGGCCGAAGAACAAGGGGTCGGTGAGCGCGATCGGTTTGGCTCCGACGGCGAGCACGTCGCGGAGGATCCCCCCGATCCCCGTCGCGGCTCCCCCGTACGGCTCGACGGCGGACGGATGGTTGTGCGACTCGATCCGGAGCGCGTAGGCAAACCCCTTCTCGAACCGCATCACGCCCGCATCGCCGGTCCCCAGGACCCGGCGCGACGGGCGAAGGCTCGAGAACGCGCGCTTCAGGAACGGACGGGAGCTCTTGTAGGAACAGTGCTCGCTCCAACTTTGCGCGAGACCCGCGAGCTCGACATCCGTCGGTTCTCGGCCCTCGCCCCGGAAGTACGTCTGAATCCGACGCAGCTCCTCCGCGCTGAATCCGAGCCCGCGCTCCGCGGAAAGCTCCGCGAGCGCGGTCCGCGACGCCTTCAACAGCGGAACGACGGTGACCTCGTCGGCCCAGGTGGGCGGCCGGGACGTCCGCGCCCGCGCCATGCCATCAGTCCGAATGGGGCCGGATCGTCACCCGGTGAATGACCGGATTCGCAAGCAGGCGATCGACGGCCTCTTCTGCTCGTCGATGCGCCTCGGCCGCGGTCACGTGTTCGAACTCGATCTCGTACACGCGGGCGGTCGCGACGCGCTTCACGCCGGCGATCCCGAGCAGCCGCAGCGATTTCTCGACGCTCTCGCCCTCGGCGTCGAGGACCCCCGGCTTCAGTTCGACGCGCACTTCGAGGCGCACCGACCGCGAGGGGAGGTCCACTTCCGAACGCCTCGAGCGATGTCATCGGACGGGACAGATAACCCTGCCCCCGGCCGCCGCGTTCCGGCCGATCCGGAGAGCCCGGCGCAGGGCTTCGGTCGCGTCGGCCGGGAGCCCCGGATCCGGGCGATCCGGACGCGACGTAATAAACCCTTTATAGGAGGAGTTTTTCGGTCCGCCGGCGCGGGGGGGGCCGGGCCATCATGGAGGAGTTCATCTGTAGCGTCGAGTTCCTCCGGGGTCCGGCGGAACTCGTCGCGCGCGTGTCGAGCGAAGCCGGCGGCGTCCGAGAGTATCGGGCCCCGTCCGCGGGGTCCGTGATTGACCAAGTCATCAACGACCTCCAAGAGGAGTTCGAGTCCGCCCCAGTGGCGTAGTCGGTACGCACACGGGGCATTCGCAGTCGAGGGATAGACCGCACGTTCAGGGGGGATCGAGTACGGAGAAGGGCACGGGATCGAAGCCGCCGGTGAGCCGCGCCGTGGAACATGCGTTCACGAAGGTCTGGGGGGACGACCACGTCGTGGCGCTCATCGCGCTCAAGGTCGAGACCGCCGAAGCCGACACGGTGGCGAGCGAGGTCGCCCGGTTCACCGAGGTCGAGGACGTGTTCCTCGTCACCGGCGACACCGACATCTTCCTCAAGGTCCGCTTCCCGCATTACGACGAGCTGAAGGACTTCGTCCTCCACCGTCTCCCTTCGGTGCGAGGGATCCGCGAGACGAAGACCCTCCTCGTGGTCACGGCGTACAAGGAAGCCGGGGAGACGCGTCACGCATGAGTCCCTCGCCTCCGGGATCGGACAGCGTGGCCGCCGCCTCGGCCGTCGCGACGGTCGGTCTCGAGCCGCCCGAGGTTCAACGGATCTTCGAGTCGCTCGCCGAGCTCGCGGAGGACGCCTCGGTGCCGCGCAACATTCGTCGGGGCGCGCAGGCCGCGCGCGACGAGCTCACGAAGCCGCGCGTCGCGCTCGACGTCCGGATTGCGAGCGCGGTGTACGTGCTCGACGATCTCGCGAACGATCCGAATCTGCCGACCCACGGCCGGACCGCGATCTGGTCGATCATCTCGAATCTGGAGAGCCTTCAGTGAATCCCCTCGGAGATACCCTGAAATACGCCGAGCCCGTCCAACCCACTCGGAGCGGGATCGGGCCCGTAGCTCAGCCAGGTTGGCCGCGCGGAGCTCCCGCAGGCCCTGCACAGAGCAGCTGGCTTTTAACCAGTTGGTCGGGGGTTCGAACGAACCGCCCCGCGCGGCGCGCGGAGCCGTTCCGAGCGTCCCCCCGGGCCCGTCCCCCTCCTCGAGGTACCGCATGAGTCCCACCGCAAGCCGCCGCACGAAGAAGCGCGCCGCCCCGGCGACGCCGCCGAAGCCCGCTCGACCGTTCGTGGCCCACCACCTCCTCCCGCGCCATGAGATCCTGAGCGAGGACGAGACGCGCCAGGTCCTCGAGCGGCTCGAGACGTCGGCGGAGCGGTTGCCGAAGATCCTCGTCGGCGACCCCGGCCTCCAGACCGATCCGAAATTCACCGCCGGGCGCGACGCCGGGGAGAACTTCCTCGGACGTCTCGTCCGCATCCACCGGCCGAGCGCGACCGCCGGCGAGGCGATCGCCTACCGGATGATCGTGCCCTCGGTCGGGGGGAGCTGAAGATCCATGCGCGAAATCGTAGACGCCTTCTTCCGGGAGCGGTCGATCGTCAACCACCACCTCGCCAGCTTCAACGACTTCCTGCCCACCGAGGACAACCCGAACTCGAGGATGCAGCGGATCGTCGACGAGGCCCGGGTCAGTGAGGACGCGACCGAGCACGGGATGATCCGGCTCGACGTGCAGAAGACGAAGAGCTCGATCCAGGTCCGCGTCGGCCGCCGTCGGGACGCTCGGGGCTTCGTGAGCCCGTCCGCCGAACCGACGATCCGGATCGGGAAGCCGTTCGTCAAGGAGCCGGTCGGCTCGAAGCCGACGCTCACCCCGATGGAGGCCCGCCTGCGGAACCTCACGTACCAGGCGCCGATCTACCTCGACGTCACCGTCGTCGAGAACGGCGTCGAGCGCGCCAGCGAGACCGTGCACATCGGGGACCTCCCGATCATGGTCAAGAGTCGGCAGTGCAATCTGTCGAAGTCGAACATCGAAGCCGACGGGCAGGTCGCGCTCTCCGACGACGAGTACCGCGCGAAGCTGGTCGAGTACGGCGAGGACCCGCTCGATCCCGGCGGGTACGCCATCATCGGCGGCACGGAGCGGGTCATCATCAGCCTGGAAGACCTCGCGCCGAACCGGATCTTCGCCGAGTACAACGAGCGCTACGGTACGCCGATCGAGAGCGCGAAGGTGTTCAGCCAGCGCGGCGGCTATCGGTCGCTGACCGTCGTCGAGAAGAAGAAGGACGGCGTGCTCCAGGTCTCGGTCCCGACGGCGAGCGGCCAGATCCCGCTCGTGATCCTGATGAAGGCGCTCGGGATGAAGAACGACGAGGAGATCTTCCAGGCGGTCCTGGGCGAGCTCCTCCCGCTGGACGACGCGTTCGTCCAGACGATGAAGCACCTCCTCAACGTCAATCTCGAGGAATGCGTCTCGAAGAAGCTCTACCCGCCCGAGGGCGTCCTCACGACCGAGGACGCGCTGATCTTCCTGGAGAAGAAGTTCGCCACCGGCCAGGCGAAGGAATACCGCCAGCGGAAGGTCGACGGGATCCTCGACCGGTCGCTCCTCCCCCACCTCGGGGACACGAAGGTCGCGCGGCTGAAGAAGGCCCTCTACCTCGCGCGCATGGCGCGAACGGTCCTCGAGCTGCACCTGAAGGTCCGGGGCGAGGACGACAAGGACCACTACGCGAACAAGCGGCTCAAGCTCGCGGGGGACCTCATGGAGGACCTCTTCCGCGTCGCGTTCTCGCTGCTCCTAAAGGACCTCAAGTACCAGCTCGAGCGCTCGTTCGCCCGGAAGAAGGACCTGCGGATCGCGAGCGCGATCCGTCCGGACCTCCTCACGCAACGCCTCGTCCACGCGCTCGCGACGGGGAACTGGGTCGGGGGCCGTGCCGGCGTCAGCCAGGTGCTCGACCGAACCAGCCACATGTCGACGATCAGCCACCTGCGCCGGGTGACGAGCCCGCTCACGCGGAGCCAGCCGCATTTCGAGGCGCGGGACCTGCACCCGACCCAATGGGGCCGGCTCTGCCCCAACGAGACACCCGAGGGCCAGAACTGCGGGCTCGTCAAGAACTACGCGCTCTGCGTCGACGTCTCGGAAGGGACCGACGAGGAAGAGGTCACGCTCATCCTCCGGGACAACAACACCCGCGAGATCGGGCCCGAGGTGTTCCAGGAAGCCGCAGCCCCGAAGGGGAAGCGGGCGGCCCGGGTCTACGTCAACGGTAACCTGATCGGGCTCCACTCCCAGCCCCTCGACCTCGTCCGGGACCTCCGGGAGCGGCGCCGCACCCGGACGCTCTCCTCGACGCTCGAGGACAAGACCTACGAGATCAACGTCCGCTACGACGCCGAGATGAACGAGGTCATCGTTCATTGCGACGCCGGGCGCCTGCGGCGGCCCCTCATCGTCGTTCGCAGCGGGGTCCCGCGCGTCACGCGCACGGATCTCGACGAACTGGCCCGCGGCACCCGCTCCTTCACCGACCTGATCCGGGAAGGGAAGATCGAGTGGCTCGACGCCGAGGAGGAAGAGGATTCGTTCATCGCGGTCGAGCCGTTCGTGGCGCCCGACCGGTGCCCGAAGTGCGAGCGCGCGCTCTCGCGAGGCGACATCCGATGGGTGTCGATGGGCGAGAAGCGGGACCAGGCGATGGTCGAGTGCGGCCGCTGCCACGCGGAGTTCCCGACCGTGAGCCTGATCACCGAGCGCCAGACCCACCTCGAGATCGACCCCAATCTGATCCTCGGGGTCTGCACCGGGCTCATCCCGTACCCCGAGCACAGCGCGGCGCCCCGCAACACGATGGGTTCGGGGATGGCGAAGCAGGCGCTCGGCGTCGAGTCGGTGAACTATCGCCGACGGCCGGACACCCGCGGGCACCTGCTGCACTACCCACAGGCGCCGCTCCTGCAGACGCAGACGATGCGGTACGTGCACTTCACGGAGCGGCCGGCGGGGCAGAACTTCGTCGTCGCGGTCCTCTCCTACGAGGGGTACAACATGCAGGATGCCCTCGTCTTCTCCAAGGGCGCGATCGACCGGGGACTCGGCCGTTCGTCGTTCTTCCGGACGTACCGCGGCGAGGAACGGAAGTACCCCGGCGGTCAGGAGGACCGCTTCGAGATCCCCCGGCCCGACGTGGCGGGGGCCCGGGTCGACACCGCCTACCGGAACCTCGGCGAGGACGGCCTGATCTTCCCGGAGCTCGAGGTGAGCGAGGGCGACGTGCTCGTCGGCAAGACGAGCCCGCCCCGGTTCCTCGAGGAAAAGACGGATCTCCTGACGCCCCAGAAGCGCCGCGAGACGAGCGTCACGGTCCGCTTCGGCGAGTCCGGCTGGGTCGACAACGTGATCCTCACCGAGGGAGAGAACATCTCGAAGCTCGTCAAGGTCAAGGTCCGCAACCAGCGGGTCCCCGAACTCGGCGACAAGTTCGCGAGCCGACACGGCCAGAAGGGCGTCATCGGCCTGATCGTCCCCCAGGAGAACCTGCCGTTCACGCGGGACGGCGTCACGCCGGACCTGCTGATCAATCCCCACGCGATCCCGTCGCGGATGACGGTCGCGCACGTCCTCGAGATGCTCGGCGGGAAGGTCGGCGCGCTGGAAGGTCGGACCGTCGACGGGACGGCGTTCTCGGGCGCCCGGGAGGAGGCGCTGCGCGAGGGGCTCAAGGCCCTCGGCTTCCATCCCTCGGGCCGCGAGACGCTCTACGACGGCATCACGGGCCGCCGGTTCGACGCGGAGATCTTCGTCGGCGTGATCTACTACCAGAAGCTCCACCACATGGTCGCGGGCAAGATGCACATGCGCTCGCGCGGGCCCGTCCAGATCCTGACGCGCCAGCCGACGGAGGGTCGGTCGCGCCAGGGCGGTCTCCGGTTCGGCGAGATGGAGCGCGACTGCCTGATCGGGCACGGTGTGGCGATGGTGATCAAGGACCGCCTGCTCGA
>DATJNY010000037.1:0-46994 GCA_035507575.1 Thermoplasmata archaeon
CGGGCCGGCCGCGTCGCCGGAGAACACCCAGCCCCGATAGGTCCCTGGCGTTCCGCCGTAGGTCAACACCTCGAGCGCATGGACCGCCACGTGTTCGACGCGGATCACGCTGCGCGACTCGAGGAACGTCCGGTCCGCGGACCAGACACATCGAACGGTCCCGCGGATGTTGTCCGACGGGGATCCCGCGGTTCTTCCCCGGAGCTTCCAAGTCCCCAACAGTCGGGCCAGCGGTCGGAGTCGGGCCGGTGGGCGCTTCGCGCGTCGTGCCATGCTCGGGCGCACCTCGTTCGGTCCCCGACGCGCGGGGCGAAAAAAGGTTTGACGGACGGGCCCGGGGGATCCCGAGCCGGCCGACGAGCAGTCGCGCCCGGGGCGGGGGTGCGCGAGGCCAGATATGGGAGACCGCGATGGGGAGGCGCTCGCGATGGCCGTTCCCCAGATCGACGACATCCTCGTGATCCAGGACCTCGCCATCGTGATGCTCGTCGCCCTCGGGATGGCCTTGATCTTCCGTTGGATCAAGCAGCCGCTCCTGATCGGCTACATCATCGCCGGGATGATCATCGGACCGTACACGCCCCCGTTCTCGCTGATCCAGTATCCGGACATCCTCGAAGCGCTCGCCGAGCTGGGGATCGTCTTCCTGCTGTTCGCGGTCGGCCTCGAGTATCCGATCGCCCGGCTGCGTCAGGTCGGCCGGAAGGCCCTCGTGATCGCGATGGCGGAATCGCTCTCCACGTTCGCCGCCGGTTTCCTCGTCGGACGGGCGTTCGGGTTCTCGCTCTACGACAGCCTGTTCGTCGGGCTCGCGATCTCGGTGACGAGTACGGTGATCCTCTCGAGCGCGCTCGAGGATCTCGGCGTGCTCCGGCAGGGCGACACGAGCCTCGTCCTCGGCATCACCGTCGTCGAGGATGTGATCACCGTCACGCTGCTCGGCCTCCTGCAATCCACGGCGGCGACCGGTCAGATCTCGCCCGTCTCGTTGACGCTGTCGGTCGTCATCGTCGTGGTGTTCATCGCCGGGGTGCTCCTGCTCGGCCCGCGCACGATCTCCCCGCTGATCGACCGCGTGCGGGAAGCGGGGCTCCGCGAGGTCCTCCTGATCGCACTCCTCGGGGTCGCCTTCGGGCTCGCGATCATCTCGAGCCTGATCGGGATCTCGGTGGCGACCGGCGCGTTCCTCGCCGGGGTGCTCGTCGCCGAGTCGAACACCCAGGCCGAGGCGCACGAGATGGTCGCGCCCCTCAAGGAGGTCTTCGGCGCGATCTTCTTCGTCTCGATGGGGGCGCTCATGGACATCGCGCTGCTGCCGGCGTACCTGCTCCCGATCCTCGCCTTCCTCGCGACCGCCTTCGGCGTGAAGCTGGCGGCGACGTACCTCGCCGCCCGGCAGCAGCGCGTCCCCGCTCCCATCGCCCGCCAGACCGCGCTGACGCTCTCGGCGTCCGGGGGCGAGCTCTCCATCGTCGTCGCGAAGGGCGGCGCCGATGTCGGGGCGACGAGCGCGTTCGTTCTCCCGTTCATCGGGGCGCTCACGGTGGTGACGACGATCGTGGCGCCGTACCTGATCCGCTTCGCGTGGCGACGGCCGGAACCTCCGGCGGCCGCGGAGCCCGCTACGGGTCCCGCGTGACGAACGCGAGCGCGAAGCCGTCGTAGCCCTTCGCCCCGACCGTCTGGATCGCGGTGGCGCTGACGCGGGGCTCGGCCCCGAGCATCTCGTGGAAGCGCCGCACGCCCCGGACGTTCGGGTCGAGGTTCGTCGCGTCGGCGACGGCGCCCGAGCGGACCACGTTGTCCGCCACGATCACGCTGCCCCGACGCGAGAGCCGGAGCGCCCACTCGAGGTACTCGGGGTAACCGGGCTTGTCGGCGTCGATGAAGATCAGGTCGAAGGGCTCGGCGCCCTCTGCGGCGAGGCGGGGCAAGGACTCCCCCGCGGGGCCGACGCGGACCTCGACCTTCTCGGCCAATCCGGCTCGGGCGACGTTCTCCCGGGCGATCTCGGCATGCCGGGGATTGAGCTCGAGCGAGATGAGCCGGCCGCCCGCGGGCAGCGCCCGCGCGAGCCAGATCGTGCTGTAACCGCCGAGGGTCCCGATCTCGAGGATCCGGCGCGTGCCCCGGATCTGCGCGAGCAGGTGGAGGAGCATCCCCTGCGGCGGCGAGACCTGGATGGCGGGCAGCCGCGCCGACTCGCTGGCGGCGAGCGCGGCGTCGAGGGCCGGGTCGTCGGGGAGCAGCAGGTCGGTCAGATACCGGTCGACCTCGGTCCACCGGTCCTCTTCCGTCGGCACGGCGCCCCGGAGTCGCAGGGGGTACTTCACGGCGCGCGCGACGGCCGCCGTTCGGGCGCGAGGGCCGGGGCGTGGGCGAGCCGCTCCGCGAGCAGCGCTCGGGTCGCGGCGGCCTCGGCCGCCGCGAGCTCGAGGCGCGGGGCGCGCACGCGGGGGCTCCCGAATCCGCGTTTGGCCGTCACGAGCTTGATCTCCTGCACGAACTTCGGGACGGTGTCGAGGTGGAGGAGGGGACGGAACCACCGGTAGAGCGCGTCGGCGCGCTCCGGCGGACCGTCCCGCGCCGCCCGGAACAGCGCGAGGGACTCGTCGGGGAGCGCGTTCGCGAGTCCGGCGACCCATCCGACCGCCCCGGCCCGCACGCCATCGAGGACGGCCTCGTCGAGCCCGACCGCGAGGTCGAGGCGGTCGGGGAGCCTCGAGCGCAGCGCGGCGATGCGGGCGACCTCCCCGCTGCTCTCCTTGACGCCGGTGAGGTTGGGGTGCGCGCGGGCGAGGCTCTCGACGAGCTCGGCGTCGACGTCGGTGCCGTACGCGATCGGGTTGTTGTAGAGCATGCTCGGGAGCGTCGTCGCCTCCAGGATCGCGGCGAAGTGGGCGAGCGTCTCCCGCCGGTCGCCCCGGTACACGTACGGCGGGAGGACGAGCAGCCCGGCCGCGCGCGCCTCCTGGGCGTCGCGGGCTTGATCGACCGCCGTCGACGTGGTCAGCGCGCCGACCGCCGCGATGACGCTCACGCGCGCGGGCAACGCGCCGACGAGATCCGCGACCAGGGTGCGCCGCTCTTCGGCGGTGAGCGCGCTGCCCTCCCCGAGGGAGCCTCCGACGACGATCGCCCGGATCTCGCGCTCGGCGAGCCATCGGGCGTGCCGGACGAACTCCGCCCGGTCGACGGTCCCGTCGGCGGCGAACGGGGTGGGGATCGCGACGTGCAGCCCCGGCCAAGGGCGCACCGATCCCGTCACTCGCCGTCTCCCCGACCCCACCGGTCTTCGGGGTCGAAGTAGAGCGTGGCGTCGCCGGTGATGAACGCGCGCCCGGTCAGGCGGGGGCGGACGCCGCCGCCCGAGGGCTCGGCGACCGCCTCGAAGACGCCGCCGAGAATGCCCTCCTGACGCCACGGACGGCCGTCCGGCAGACGGCCGTCGGCGGCGAGGCAGGCGATCTTCGCGCTCGTCCCCGTCCCACACGGAGAGCGATCGTAGGTCCCGTCGGGGCAGAGCACGAAGTTGCGTCCGTCGTTCTCGGCCCGGCGCGCGGGGCCGCTCAGCTCGACGTGATCGATCGGGGCGCCGAGCGACCCGGTGATCCCGGCCCGCGCGACGGCATCGCGGACGGCCCGCGTGAACTCGGTGAGGCGCGGCGCGTTCGCGGCCGTGAGCGGGCACGGCGCGTCGTCCGTCAGGAAGAACCAGTTACCGCCCCACGCCACGTCGCCCGTCACGGTCCCGTGGCCGGGGACCTCGACCCGCACGGCCGGCCGCCACCGAAAGCTCTCGACGTTCCAGAATGTGACCGTCCGGTCCGCGTTCAGCTCGGCGGGCACCGCGCCGGCGGGCGTGTCGAGGACGAGCCGCCCCGGTGCCTGTCGACCCAGATGGCCGAGCGTCGCGACGACCCCGATCGTCCCGTGTCCGCACATGCCGAGGTACCCGCTGCGATTGAAGAACACGACGCCGACGGTGTGACCCGGATCCTCGGGAGGAAGGAGGAGCGCCCCGACCACCGCCTCGGGGGCGCGGGGGGCAGCGACCACGGCCGCTCGAAAGGCATCGTGCCGATCGCGGAGTCGATCCCGACGCTCGGCAAGCGTTCCCCGCCCCACGTCGGGTCCTCCCTCCCACACGACCCGGGTCGCTTCCCCTTCGGTGTGCGAGTCGACGACGCGAACGGCTCGGGAGAGCGGATTCGTCCGCGCGTCCCGATCCGGGCTCCCCGCCCGCATCGGTCACGTACCCCGCAGCACGTTCGAGAGGATCGCCCCTTCCGGCGAGCCGAGTCCGGTGCACGCATCCCAGCCGGGTCCCGCTTCGTAGCCGCCGTTGCCCCCGGAGGTGATGTCGTGGAACGCGCCGGTGCCCGCGTCCGCATACAGATGCGGGTTCGCGAAACCGATCGGCGCGCCGAGAAGCTGGTTGAGCACGGCGAACAACGCGGCCCAGAGCGGAGCCACGGCGCTCGTCCCGCCGATCACGGTATCCTGACCGTCGACCCGGACGGCGTACCCGGTCCTCGGGTCCGCGTCGCCCGCGACGTCGGGGACGCCGCGCCCCACGAATCCGTTCGGGCCGACGGGTACGTCGGCGTCGGCCTGGTACGACGGTCGGGCGTACGTCCCGCTCACCCCTCCGCCGGTCGCCCCCTCCCCGGTGGCCAAGTCGTTCCAGACGACCTCCTCTTCGATCGCCCCGTTCTGGATCGTGAGGCGAGTCCCGCCGCAACCGGTGACGAGCGGGTGGGAGGCCGGAAAGTCGACACTGAGCCCGGTGCCGGGCCCCCCGTCGTCCGCCCCCGCGTCGCCCGCGGCGGCGAACACCGTCACCCCCAGGGCCGCGGCGTCCTCGAGCACCGTCTCGAACGCCGCGCGGGCCTGCGCCGTCCAACTGGGTTCGGGGCCTCCCCAGCTGATGGAGATCACGCTGGGCCGTCGCACGGTATCGTGGACGGCGGTCGACACCGCGTCCACGAACCCCTGGTCGGTGTTCGGGGCGAAGTACACCGCGAACGAGGCGCCGGGCGCGATCGCGCCGGCGACCTCAAGGTCGAGTTCCACCTCCGCGTCCGGCCCGTCCGGCGCCCCCGTCGGCGCGTTCGTCGCTCCGTCCACGGAGATGGGCGTGACCGTCGGCAGGGGGATCCGCAGCGCGCGAAAATACTCGGAGAGGTCGTCCGGCCGAAAGCCGCCGCCGAGTTCGATGAAGCCGACGCACTCCCCCTCGCCGTCGGCGTCGGTCGGGAACGAGTACGCCGCGGCGACCTCCGGCGGAGTGTAGCCGGGGGCGGACCCCGCCGACGCCGGTCGCACGCGGAAGTGGGTCCGCGCCTGGGGTCGGTTGTCGAGGCCGAGGACCGCGATCACCCGATCCGCGAGCGCCGACGGCACGTGCAGGGGCCCGGAGCGCCCCCGGAACGCGGTCGCGCCGTCGAGATACCGGTCGAGGGTCGTGCCGAACGCCGCCGCGAGCGCAGACGCCGGCCCGACGAGGTGGACGATCCGTCGGGCGGGCGATTCGTCGCCGATCCGCAGGCCGGCCGATCGGGCGAACGCCCGGACGGCGTCGAGATCCTCCGTGTCGGCCGCGTAGCGGCGCGCGAACTCCTCCCGCGACAGCGGACGGCGTTCGGACCGCGGCAAGCTCTTCCAAAGATCGGGGGCGAGCGGACTCCCCGCCCTCGGGTTGCGTCGCAGCACGACGGTGACGTCGATCTCCTCGGCCCCGAGCGGGGCCCCCGGGGTGCGGCTCCCGGGCGGCGGGGCGCGTTCGCTGCCGCGCAGCACCCCGCTCGAACCGCGACCGTCCATCGATCGATCCCAGGGGGCGCAGGACGCCGGACAGGAAAACGGTCGCCGGGCGGACGCCTACGGGCCGAGCACGGTCGCGAGCGCGAAGTACGCCTCGGGCGCGAGGTCCTCCGGTCGCAGCCGCTCCCAGCCCGGCGGCCAACCCGCCGCCCGCGCGAGTTCGCCCGCCTCCCGTGTGCCGCTCGCGAGTCGGGGCAACAGGTTGCCGAGCTGCTTCCGGCGCGACGCGAACAAGGTCCGGACCGTGCGCTCGAAGCGGGCCACGCTCGGCACCGGGAGCGCGTCCGGGCGGGCCGAGTGGACGACGAGACGGCTCTCCACTTCGGGGACCGGCCAGAACGCGCTCGCGGGCACCGTGCGGAACAGCTCGACCGACCCGTACAACCGGGCGAACAGGGCGAGCCGGCCGTACGCCTTCGAACCCGGTCCGGCGGCGAGTCGCTCGGCGACCTCCCGCTGGACCAGCACGACGACCCGCGGTACCCGCGCGCCGAGAAGGCGGACCAGGATCGGGGTCGCGACCGAGTACGGAAGGTTTCCGACTACCGCGCCGGCCGCGGGCAGGGGAACCTCGAGGGCGTCGCCCCGCACGACGGCGATGCGGTCCCCGAACGTCGTCCGGAGGTGCTGCGCCAGCCGCTCGTCCCGCTCGATGACGGTGATCGGCCCGAGTTCCCGGCGCAGGAGCGCGGCCGTGAGGATCCCGAGCCCCCCGCCGACCTCCACGATCGGCGTCCCCGGATCGGTGCCGACGAGCGCCGCCTCGGCGTCCGCGACGAACGGATCGGTGAGGAACGACTGCCCGGAGCGCCGGACGGGACGGACTCCGAGCGCCGTGAGGGTGGCGCGGATCGCTTCGGGTCGCTCGGGCACCGGGTACGGCCCCGAGCGGGGCGCGCTACGGCGCGACGAAGAGCCGGTATTTGTCGTCGACACCGCTCAGCTCCTGCTCGATCCGCCCGACGATCAGCTTCTCGGGGGACTTCAGATGGCAGCGCTGCTCCAGGTCCGCGAAGCTCGCGTACGGCGCGCGCTTGCGTTCGTCGACGATCTGTTGCATTGTCTTCTTCCCGATCCCCGGGAGGAGCTCGAGCAGGTGGAACCGCCGCGAGACCGCCGGGGCGTCGTTGAAGAACCGCAGGTAGCGGGGGACGTTCCCAAGCACGATCTTCTCGAGGGTCGCGGGGAGTTCCGATCGGCCCGCGACGGTGAGCTCGTCGTAGCCGATGCGCCGGCGGACGTGGTCGATCGGCGGCGCGGCCCCGGCGAGCGGCACGAGCGGGATCCGTCCGCCGGCGGAGAGCTTCGCGCCCGGCCTCGGCACGAGCTCGAACAGCTTCAGCTCGTCCTCGCCGATCGCGAGGGCGAGCGGTTCGCGATGGAATCCCCGCTCAGTCTGCCGACCGTTCGGCAGGTAATCCAGGATGTACGCGTAGTTCTCCAAGGCCCGGCCCCCCGATCATCGGTGCTGCGCCACGATCTCGAGAAGGCGGGTGATCTGCGCCTCGTCGAGCACGACCCGCTCCTTCGAGAAGAGGAGTCGGATCTCTTCCGGGTACTGCGGCAGGGTGTCGGCGACCTTCACCGCGACGGTCGCGTCGACGTACGGCAGCGTCCGGAGCTCGGCGATGAGCTTGTCCGTCGCGTCCGTCGTGAGCCGGGCGAACGTCTCGGCGTGCTGGAGCGCGAGGCCGGCCTCGCGCGGGAGCGTGCGGTGGGTCGCCTCGTCGGTGAGCAGGTCGCGAACGCGGGCGAGCGAGACCGGGTCAGGCATCCGGGCCTCCGGGGCGCGCCACCGGCAGGAGGTGCACCGGGGTCGCGATCAACTCCTTGCGCTTGCCGCCGTCGAGGAACTGGATCCGATACGCGCGGCCCGAGCGGCCCACGACCGTGCAGACCCGGCCCTGATAGCGCGGGTGCGGTTGGCCGTGCGGGTCGGACGGCTCGATGCGCACCATGACCTTCTCGCCGACGGCGAACTCCCGCAGGAACCGCGTCACGGGCGGGAGCCCGCGCTCGCGGACCTTCTTCGTGAAGACGCCCCGGGAGCGGGACCGGAACCCCTTCGAACTCTTGACCATCTAACCGACCTCCGTGTCGTGGATCTCCATCACGTCGAGGTAGTCGACCTTCAGAGGGACGCCGACGAGGGCGGCGAGACTCGGTTCGGTGCGGCCCCCATCTCCTTCCACCCACTCCTTGACGTACGTACCGGCTTCGGTCCTCAGGTCCAGCGTGAACCGCCCCGCGGACGCCTCGACCAGGCGCGCGGCGACGATCCGGCGCGTCCGAACTCGGTCGGCGCGACGGTGGGCCACGCGGGTGGGCGTGCGCTGGGCGATCGCTCGGGCGGTCGCGAGGTCCAGCGCCTCATTAACCTTTGCCACCTCGGCGTCGCCGAGGACGCCGACCCGGTAGCTCTTCTCCGGGGCCGCCTCCTTCACCCGGACGACCTCCTCGGCGTCGGTGGTCGCGAGATCGCCCACTTCGACGCGGCCCGCCGCCGTCGCGGCGAGGGCGCCCGCGATCCCGGCCAGGTCGACCGTGCGGCGACGCGGCCTCAGGATCTCCAGCACGAACGGCCGCCCGCGGCCCAGCATCCGCGCGTCGATGTCTTCGCGGCCCATCCCGTGGAACCGCGTTCCTTCGCCTTGCGTCGCCTCGAGGAACGGTCCGGCGACGACCTCCTCGACGCTCTCCGAGTAGGTCTTCCCGGTGCCGCCGCACGTGGCGCATCCGCGGCCCCGGCACCGACGGCACGGCCACCGGGTCTGCGGCAGGGTGCGGTCGAGCTTTCGGTATCGCCCCCGGAAGTAGACCGGGAGCACGGTCGCCTCAACGCGACCGACCGCGACGTCCGCCAGGAAGACGAGGTCGGGGTGATCGGGTCCGCCCGCGGCCCCCGTCCGGAGCTCGACGCGCTTCCCCAGCTCCCGGTTGAACGCCGTTCGGAGGCTCTCCCCCCACTCGGTGCCGATCTCGACCCAGATCGACTCCTCGCGGGCGAGCTGTTCGGGCTCCCAGCGGGAGCCGCAGGTGAATCGATGCCACTCGAAGCCGGTCCCGGCGCGGACGACGCGCTCGACCCAGACGTCCAGACGGTCGAACGCTCCCGCGCAGATCTCGCAGGTTGGACTCGAGGGGACGGGGACGCCCAGGGCGGCGGCGATCCGTTCCGCTCGCTCCGGGTTGGTCCACCCGTGGCCCCACCGGCCGAACAGCCGTCCGAAGCACTCCGCGCACAGCGCGCGGGCGAGGGCTTTCCCCGCCGCGACGCGCGCGGGCGCCGGTAGCTCGTACTCGGGGCGGTCGGACACGCCGGTGCCACCGGGGCAGCGGGTTAAAGCTCTCGGGCGGCGGCGGCGGTTCCACCTTCGAGGATTTAGGGGGGCGACGGTTGCTCCGCCCGCGTCCCATGGCCTCGATCACGGAAGCGGAGCTCACGCGGGCGATCGAGCGGACCCTCGTCGCGCGGGGGAAGATGGCCCCGGCGGAGGCCCGCAGCACCTCGCGCATGGTGCTCGGGTACTTCGGCCTCGACGACGCCGTCCTCGACAACAAGCTCTCGAGCGAAGACCGGGACCGGTTCTACCAGCTCGAGGAGGAGGGGCTGCTCACGAGCGAGGAGGAGGACGCGACCGTCTCCCGCGGGAAGACCTGGCGGATCCACTACTGGCTGCTCAAGAAGGCCCGGATCCGGGACGTCGGCCAGGCCGGGGAGGCCCCGGTGGCCGAGGATGCCAGCACGGTCTATCGGGACATCGGCGAGTCGGACTGGAAGCGCCGCGCGGAGTCCCCGCCCGGCGCGTGACCCGCGGCTAGCGACGGGCCGCGGGAGGGCGGCGGCCGGCGCCCGCCGGCAGCAGCGCCGGATAGTCGGTCATCGCGATCACGTGTCGGACGTGCTCGATCGCGGCGAACGCGAACGTGATCGCGGCGAGGAGGGCGACGACCGACGCGAGCGAGACCGCGACCCCGCCGATCCCGAAGACCATCAGGAGCGCCGCGAGGGACGCGAGCGCGTTGAACGACGCGTGCATCAGGACCGCGAGGAGGTAGTACGACCCGCTCCCCGCGCCGGGAAGACCGAGCCGGCTGCGGGCGTAGCCGTAGCCGAACATCCCGGTGGAGCTCCCGTGCAGCAGCACGCTCGAGACGCTCCGGACGGCGATGAGCGCGATCCCCGCGACGAGTCCGCCGACAAGGTAGGCGGAGAGGCCGTAGAGGAACGTCTCGAAGAAGCCGAAGCCGAGCCCGACCGACGCCCCGAAGACCGGGCCATCCGCTACGAGCCGGATCCGGTCGCGGTAGGCGTACACCCCCGAGGCCTTCAGCGCCTCCTCGACGAACGGGGCGACCACCAGGACGAGGAAGAATGCCCCGAGGGTCGAGTTGCCGTTGAGGAAGAGGAACTCGGGGCCGGTGTACTGCGTGCTGACGCTCGTCCCGAGCCCGACGATGATCGCCTCGAGGATCGCCGCGACGATCGTCGCGAAGAACGCCCCGTAGGCGAAGGCGCCGAGGATCGGCCCCCACGACGTGGTCGCGTACCGCTCGGTCCGGCGGACCCACGCGAGGTAGATCAGCGCGGGGACGAGCGCGATGAGGACGAGGATCACGAGATCGAGGATCGCATCCGTCGCGCTCATGGGGAGGTACCCTTCGGCGGATACGGGTAGAAGCCGGCGCCGCTCTTGCGGCCCAGCTTCCGCGCCGCGACCATCGTTCGCAGCAGCGGGCAGGCCCGGTATCGCGGGTCCTTGAACCCGTCCCAGAGCACGTCGAGGATCGCGAGCGCGGTGTCGAGGCCCACGAGGTCCGCGAGCTCGAACGGACCCATCGGGTGGTGGAATCCGAGCCGGTACGCCGTGTCGATGTCCTCCTTGGTCGCGACGCCCTCATAGAGCATCCACGTCGCTTCGTTGATCAGGACGGCGAGCGCGCGGGTCGTGACGAACCCGGGCGTGTCCCGCGAGGTCACGACCGTCTTGCCCAGGCGGACCGCGAACGCCCGGGCCTCCTCGACGACGTCCGATCGCGTGGTGTGGCCCGGGATGAGCTCGACGAGCGGCATCTGGAGGACGGGATTGAAGAAGTGCAGGCCGACGACCCGGCCGGGGTCCTTGAGGTCCTGAGCGATCGAGGTGATGGGGAGCGACGAGGTGTTCGACGCCAGGAGGGCGGTCGGCTGGGCCGCCTCCTCGAGCTCTCGGAACAGCTCGCGCTTCATCGCGAGGTTCTCGGGCGCCGCCTCGATGACGATCTGGGCCGAGTCCGCCCGCCTTAGGCCGATCGCGACCTCGATCCGCGCGACCGCGGCCTCGCGGTCGCCCGGCCCGATTGTCCCCTTCTTCACCGCGTGATCGAGCGCGCGGGTCGCGTTCGTGAGGCCGCGGCGCGCGAACTCTTCGTTGACGTCCTCGAGCGTCACCGGGAACCCGGCGAGCGCACATTGAGCGGCGATCCCGCTTCCCATGATCCCGGCTCCGACCACGAAGACCCGCTGCTCGACCGATCGACGGGGGTCGCTCCCCGCCTCGATCGCGGCGGGAAGCTCCGACGCGTTCACGGGGCGGTGACCCCCTCGCCCGCGTGCCGGACCGCGCGGAGATACTCGCAGGCACGACAGAGGTCGCCGGCCGCCGGCTCCCCGCAGGCCCGGCAGCGGGCGGGGGCGACGAGGTCGTCGGTCCGCAGCCAGCGGTCGACGAGTCGGTCGTGGGTGCGCAGCAGCGACTGGCGCGTGCCCGGCAGCTGCTCCTCCAGCTGCCAGACGACCTCCCGGAACAGGTTGCGCGAGGCGCGCTCCGCGTGCGGGCACTCCCCGTGATCGAATGGAAGGGTGGCGAGATGGGCGTACAGGAAGACTTCGCGTTCCGGCACCGAGGCCAGCGGGGCGATCCGGGGGATCAGCCCCGGCTGGCGGGTCCGGTGGGGGGCCATCCGCACGAGTCGATCGAGGTCCCCGCGCACGAGGTTCATCAGCACGGTCTGCGCGAGGTCGTCGAGGTTGAAGCCCAGCACGAGCACGTCCGCCCCCGCGTCGCGCGCCGCGCGATTCAACAGCTGACGGCGCCAGACGCCGCAGAACGAGCACGGCACGGTCCCCGGGAGATCCGCCGACGCCCGATCGGTCGTGGTACCGAGCTCTTCGGCGGCCCGGACCACCCGGTGTTCGACCCCGAGCCGTTCGGCGAGGGTCGTCGCGGCCGCGAGGGTGCGGGACCGGTAGTCCCGGACCCCTTCGTCCACGCTGAGCGCCACCAGGCGGACGTTGGGACGGCGGCGGAAGTACCGCTCCGAGAGCGCGAGGGCGACCGCCGAATCCTTGCCGCCGGAGAGCGCGACGGCGATCGTCCCGCCGCCGAACCGCGGGAGCTGGCGATGGAACTCCTGCCGGACCCGCTCCTCGACCGAGGCCCGGAAGTGCGCGTCGCAGAGGTGGGCGCCCCGATACGGCTGGTCGACGATCGCTTCGCCGGCGCAGGTCGAGCAGCGCACGGAATTCCGAACCTCGCCTCGCTATTTAGGGAACGGGCGCGTCCCCGAGTTCCTCTGCGCGCATACGATTAAGAGCAGAAGTTCCGCCAACGAATCGCGATGGCCTCCACTCGGCTACCGCGCGCGCACCCGGGCTCCCGAGCGGTCGGCTCCGAGCCCGAGGCCGCGCACGCCCCCGGGACGTTCGACGCGCTCGAGCTGGTCGGGCGATTCCAACGCATCCTGCAGGCTCAGGAGCGGAGCCCGTGCACCGTCAAGCAGTACGGCCACATCGCCCGGACGTTCCTCGCGTACGCCCAGAAGCCGCTCGAGGAGGTCACGTTGCGCGACCTCGAGTCGTACCGCGAGTACCTGGTCCTCCAACGCCACTACTCGAAGAACTCGGTGTACACGACGGTGCGGGGTCTCACCTCGCTGTTCCGGAACTTCGGGCTCGCGGTCGCCGACCAGCTCGCGCCGCCCCGACGGCCCGAACGCCTGCCCCGTTACCTCTCCGAGGACGAGATGCACCGTCTCCTGGAGGCGGTCCGCGACTCGCCCCGCGACAGCGCGATCGTCCACGTGCTCGCGTTCGCGGGGTTGCGGGTCAGTGAGGTCTGCCACCTCCAGATCGAAGACATCGAGTTCGAGACGAACGTGCTCCACGTTCGATCCGGGAAGGGGGACAAGGACCGGGAGGTGATCCTCGAGGAGAGGACCCGGGCGGCGATCGACCGATACCTGACCGATCGTTCGCTCGCCGGCGAGTCGGGGCTGCGCCTCTTCCCGGTCGGTCCGGTCACGGTGGAGCGGATCGTCCGTCGCGCGGCAGCGAGCGCCGAGATCCCTCGGCGGGTGACGCCCCACATGCTCCGGCACACGCTGGCGACGGCGCTGCTCTCCCGAGGGTGCGACATCCGGTACATCCAGAAGCTGCTCGGGCACGCCTCGGTCGCCACCACGCAGATCTACACGCACGTCGACACCCAGGCGCTCCGGAACGCCTACCAGCGCGCGAAGCCGGTGTATTAACTCGGCCCGCGTCACGGACCGCCGTGAGCGGGATCAAGGCCGAGGTCCTGATCCTCGGCGCCGGCATCGCCGGTTGCGCGCTCGCCTACCACCTCGCCCAGCGCCACGTCGGACCGGTCGTGGTGTTCGACCCGCGAACCCCCGGCGCCGGGGCGACGGGACGCGCGGCGGGGATCGTCACCGAGCAGCTGTGGAACCGGTGGGACGTCGACGTCACCCGGGAGTCGAAGGAGCAGTATGCGGCCCTCAGCGCTCGCTGGGATCCGTCCGCCTATACCGTGAACGGTTTCGTGCGATGGGCGCGGGGGAGCGACGCGCAGTCCGTGCTCGCCACCACGGTCTCCCGCCTGCGCGAGTGGGGGGTCTCGATCGACGACCTCGACGCGCCCGAACTCCGGGAGCGCGTTCCGTGGGGACGGTTCGACGACCAGCACCGGGGGATCTTCAGCGCGCGCGACGCCGTCGTCACCCCGAGCACGATGGGAGAGATCTACGCCGAGGGAGCCCGTCAGGGAGGCGTCGAGTTCCTGCTCGGCACCCCGATGACGTCGTGGGGTCGACAGGGAGGGGAGTGGGAACTCGGCACCGGAGATCGGCGGGTCCGAGCGGACGCGGCGGTCGTGGCCGCGGGCGCCTGGTCGAAAGCCCTCCTTCGCGCGATCGGCCACCCGCTCCCGCTCGCGCCGTACCGGACCCAGGCGGCCGTCTTGCGGCCGGCCCGGGGGCCCGAGGTCTTCCCCTCCGTGCACGACATCGATGTCGACGTCTACGCCCGGCCCGAGGCGAGGGGCCGGCTGCTCGCGGGCGACGGCACCCGGCTCGTCGAGGTCGATCCCGAGACGTTCCTCTCGGGCGCCGACGAGGAGTTCGTCGGGCACCTCGCCGAGACGTTCGGGAACCGGTTCCCCGGCTGGGCCGACGCCGAGCTCGTGCGGGCGTGGGCGGGGGTCTGCACCTCCACGCCGGACCGTCGCCCCCTCGTCGGGGCGGTGCCGGGCGCGGAGCGGTTGTTCGTGATCGTCGGGTTCAACGGATACGGGGTCATGCGCGCGGGGGGCGTCAGCCTCCGTCTCGCCGAGCTGCTCGCGAGCGGAGGCACGGGCGATCGGGAGACGGAGCGATTGCGCCCGGTCCGGCCCGGGCGATTCTCCGGTCCCGTTCGGGAGTTCGCGCCCCGACCGGGATTCACGCTGGAAGACGGGGACGACCCCCGGTTCTGAGGGCTGGGCGGTTCACTCGAGCGTTCGGATCCGCTCGAGCTTCTCGAGGAATTCGACCCCTTCGCCCGTGGAGAGAGGCCGCCCGTCCTCCCGGGTGAGGGCGAGCCCGCTCGCCGCGCACGCCTCCGCCGGGGTCTTGCCGTCGAGCAGTGCACGGACCGCGCGCTGCTCCCGGCCGCTCAAGCGCAGGCCCTGGATCTGGAACTCCTCGAACGCTTCGAACGCGACGGGGCAGACGACGCGGGCCAGCTTCGCGAGCTCCGCCGCGTAGAGCCGGATCTCCTCCTGAGCGTGCGGGTCCAATCGCAGGGACAGGAAGTGGAAGAGATTGTGCAGGTTGATTTTCCAGTACCACTGGGTGTAGAACGCCACCGGGAGCACGAGACGCGCGGTCTCGCGGGCGACGCCGGAGTCGAGCGCTTGGGTGTAGGCGGCGTAGGCGTCCCGGGAGATCCGATCGAGGTCCGCGCGGAATCGCTCCACGAGCTCCGGCGCCAGGACGTCGCCGCGACCCTGCCGGTTCCGGGCGGACTGGTGCCGCACCTCCTCCGGCGCCGGGACCTCGTACTCGTCCGGCACGACCGAGTAGCGCGCGGAGTACTCGTTCATCGAGACGGTGCGGTGCCGGACCATCTGCCGCGCGACGTAGATCGGGAGCCGGACGAGGAACTTGTACTCGACCATCTCGAACGGCGTGGTGTGATGGTGGCGCATCAGATACCGGATGAGACCCCGGTCGTCCCGGACCGATTTCGTTCCCTGGCCGTAGGAGACCCGGGCGGCCTGCACGATCGCGCCGTCGTTGCCCATGTAGTCCACGAGCACGACGAACCCGTGGCTCAGGACGGGATGCTTGACGCCGATCAACCGGTCCGCCTCGGGGACCGAGATCCGCTGCATGGGCGCTTCCTCGGGCACGGGCCCGGGGGAGGCCGGCAGGACGATAAACTGCACGGCGGGGCGAGCCCCCTCCGGCGAAGACCTTACGTCCGCACGCCTTTCGTCCGAACGGAGGACGGTCGTGGCCCGGATTCTCGTCGCCGTTGCGTGGCCGTACGCGAACGGCCCGTTCCACATCGGCCATCTCGCGGGCGCCTACCTCCCCGGCGACCTCTTCGCGCGATTCCACCGGCTTCGGGGGAACGAGGTCCTGATGGTCTCGGGCTCCGACATGCACGGGACCCCGACGCTCGTCCGCGCCGAGCGCGAGGGAACGACGCCCGCCGCCATCTCGGAGCGGTACCATGAGATCAACCGCGACGCGTTCGCCCGCCTCGGGGTCGCCTTCGACCTCTACACCACGACGCGGACGATCGTCCACGAGCGGACGGTCCAGGAGATCTTCCTCGCGCTCCTCGAGAGCGGGTACGTCCGGCGTCGGACCGAGGAGAACCCGTACTGCCCCCACCATCAGCGGTTCCTCCCCGACCGGTACCTCGTCGGCATCTGCCCGCACTGCAGCTTCGACCAGGCGCGCGGCGACGAGTGCGACAACTGCGGTCGGCCGCTCGAGGCCCGCCAGCTCGGCTCGCCCCGGTGCGCCCTGTGCGGGACCGCGGCGGAGTTCCGTCCCACGGAGCACTTCTACCTGGAACTGGACCGGCTGCAACCGAAGCTGAAGGAATTCCTCGAGCGCCAAACGCACTGGCGCGCCGGAACGCTCCGGGTGGCGCAGAACTTCCTGGCGGAGGGCCTCCACCCGACCCCGATCACGCGGGACCTCGAGTGGGGCGTTCCCCTTCCGCTCGACGGCTACGACGCGAAGCGGTTCTACGTGTGGTTCGACGCGGTGATCGGCTACCTGTCCGCGTCGAAGGAGTGGGCGGCTCGGGCCGCCCGACCCGACGCGTGGCACCGATTCTGGGACGAGGGCGAGCCGGTCCGGCCGTACTACTTCGTCGGGAAGGACAACAAGTTCCACCACACGATCGTCTGGCCCGGGATCCTCCTCGGGGTCGGCGGGCTCCATCTCCCGTACGACGTGCCGGCGAACGAGTGGATGCTCGTGGAGGGCGGCAAGATCTCGAAATCGCGCTCGGGGGAGGCGGACGTGTTCGTCCCCTCGCTCCTCGCACGGTTCCCGCCCGACGTGATCCGGTTCTACGCGGCGCTCAAGGCGCCGCAGCACCACGACACCGAGTTCGACTGGTCGGAGTTCCACCAGTTGCATTCCGAGGTCCTCGCGAACCAATACGGGAATCTCGTTCAGCGCGCGCTCGTGCTCACCCGCGACCGGTACGGCAACCGGATCCCGCCCCCTCCACCGGGCTGGGACCCGGAGGGGGACGGCGGCATCGCCGGCGAGCTCCGCACCGCCCACGAACGGATCACGAACGAGTACGAGAACGTCCGGTTGAAGGAGGCCCTCGACCTCGCGCTTGAAGAGGTCCGCGCGGCGAACCGCCGATTCCATGAAGGCAAACCCTGGCAGCTGGAGGGCGACGACCGCGCGCGTGTCGTCTACGAGACCCTGTGGCGGCTCCGCGCGATCGCGACCTGGCTGGCGCCGGTGTTGCCGTTCTCGAGCGCCGAGGTCTTCCGGATGCTCGGATTCCCGGATCCCCCCGGTCGAGGGGACTGGGACCGGGCGCTCGACGCGCCCCCGGCGGGCCAGTCCCTCGGAGAGATCCGGCCGCTCTTCCCCCGGCCGGAGCCGGCCGCTCCCGTCGCCCCGACCCCGACCGTGACGTCCGGCACGGAGCGATGGCCCCCGCTCGCCGCCCGGGCGGCGGTGATCCGCGCCGCGACCCCGCATCCTTCGGCCGACACGCTCTACGTCCTCGAGCTCGACACCGGCGAACCGAAACCCCGGACGGTCGTCGCCGGACTGCGCGCGTCGTACCCGGCGGACGCGCTCCCGGGACGCTCGGTCGTCGTCCTCGCGAATCTCGCTCCGCGCACCATCCGACGCATCACGTCGCAAGGCATGGTCCTCGCTGCGGACGTCGGGGACCGCGCGGTGCTGCTCGCCCCTCCTCCCGGCATGGCGCCGGGCACGTACGTGGGGGGGACGACCGAGGCCGATCGCACGATCTCCTACGAGGAGTTCGTCGCGACGCCGCTGCTCGTGGGACGCGCGATCGAACCGATCGGAGGGACGACCCGGTTCGACGTCGGGGACCGGGAGGTGACGGCTCCCGGCGACTGGCCGGCCGGCACCCTCGCCGTCCTGCGGTTCGCGGCGCCGGGCGCCGCCGAGGGCGAGGTCGTGTCGTTCGGGCCGGGCCTCGCCGTCGCGCCGTCGGAGCCGGTGCCCGCCGGGTCGCGCGTGCGATGAGCGACGTCGCGCGGCTCGACCTCCACGTCCACTCGACGTACTCGCCGGACTCGAAGCTCCGCCTGGACGCGATCGTCGGGCGGCTCGCGTACCAGGGTCTTCGCGGCTTCGCGCTCACCGACCACAACACGACCCGCGGGCACGCGCCGCTCGCGGAGCTCGCCGCGACGCATCGGGCGTACCTCTTCCTGCCGGGAGTCGAGGTCTCGACCGTCGAGGGCCATCTCCTCGCGTACGGGGTCACCGACGCTCCCCCGCGCGGGCGGCCCCTGGTCGAGACCGTGGAGTGGGTCCAGGCCCACGGCGGCGAGGCGGTGCCCGCCCACCCGTTCCGATGGACGCACGGGATCGGCCGGACGGTCGCCGCGTCGGCGCCCGTTCGGGCGCTCGAAGGGCGGAACGGCCACAATTCCGAGCTCGCCAACCTCCACGCCGAGGACCTCGCCGCGCGCCGGCAGATCGGGACGACCGGCGGCAGCGACGCGCACGCGCTCGCCGATCTCGGACGGGCGTTCACCGAGTTCGATCCGTCGGTCGCGACGCCCGACGACCTGCTCGAAGCGATCCGCCGAGGCGCGACCGTGGGCGGGGGGAAGTCCACCGGCCTCGGGGGTCGGCTCGCGCTCTCGCTCCGGTCGGCCGCGTTGCGCGTCGGCCGGGGATTCCGGCCGGTGTAGCGGGGCGTCGCCGCCCGCCGCCCCGAGGGCTTTATGCGGGGTCCCCCTCCCCCTCGACCGCGCCGAGGTGGCAGAATGGTTAATGCGACGGACTGCAGATCCGTTTCCTGGGGGTTCGATTCCCTCCCTCGGCTCCTCGATCCCTGCTGAACGGTAACGCGCCGCCCGTGCCCGGGGTCGAGACAGGAAGGTACGACCGGTCGGGATGCGACGGTCCCGCGATCCAGGTGGCCGACCCTCGTTCTCGTCAGTATTCTCCCGTTCGAGCGAACCCAACATATACCGGCCCGTACTGGCTCGACCGGCTGTGGGGTTAGCCTCTACCCGTGAACGCGGGTAGGAACTGCAGAGCGCTGCCGATGACCCCTGGAGGCAGCGAGCATGCAGGGGCACCGGACCAGGGGGCTAGAGGCAGACCGACCACGTTGGCTGCGAGAAACCGGTGTTCCGGCGGAGCTGCGGCACCGTCTGAACCGGTGGGTCGAAGTCGACGAGTTGACGGTCGAGGGGTTCTGGACCTGGCTTCGCCTCGTCTTGCCCGTGCTGCTCGATCTCGCCTCGGCGTCGCCGCGACGACGAAGCACCCTGTCGTTCCTGGAGCAGTCCCACCACTTTCACCAACGCGTGGTCGTGGAGCGCCGAGAATTTCGGCGCTTGGATATTTTTCGGCAGCAGTTTCTCCGTGATCGGTCCGCCCTAGAGCGACGGCTGGACGCGATCGCGCAGCGACTGGAGGCGCTCGAGGTGTCGCATCCCGCTCAGGGACCCCGTCCCGCGACGCCCGGGCCCGAGTCCGCGGGCGGCGGCGCGCCCGCCACTCGCGACGAGGCCAGACGAGCGAGGCGACTCTCCTCCCGGGACCGACGGAGGTACGGCGGGAAGGGTGGACGTGGGTCCAAGCGGCGGGTCAGCCCGTGACCGCGCCGTCAGAGGCGTCGGTCGGCGATCCCTTCCGCCCGAGCGATCGCCGGGACACGGGGCTCCGGGTGCTCGTCGCCGCGGTGATCGATCACGCCGGGCGCGTCTTGGTCCTCCGCGAGGAGGACGAGCCCTATCGCAAGCAGTGGGTCGTCCCGCAGGGCGATCCGCGTCCCGGAGAGGCGCTGCCGGTCGCGGTCGCTCGCGAGGTTCGGGAAGAGCTGGGTCTGGAGGTCCACATCGCCTCGCTGCTCGGCGTCTACGAGGACTTGCGCCCCGAGGATTCCGAACATTGGATCTTCATTGGCTACCGGTGCCGGCTGCTGGACCGGTCCACGCCGCGGCCGAGCCGGGAGGCGATCGACTTCGCGTGGGTCCGCCCCCCGGCCCGCACCCTCCTCGCCCCACCCGTAGTACGGCGGATGCTGGCCGATGCCGCCGGCGTCGCGTCGAATCCAGTGTGAGCCCGTAAACCCCCTTCCACGTCGCGGCGCGGGATCGGGGAAATCAAGGAAAGGGTTGGGCGCGGCGTCAGACCCCGAACGGTCTAGAAGGGAAGCACCTTCTTTCCGCCGTGGTGGTTCATGGTGATGAACGCCGTGGCGACGTACCACGCCGCGAACCCGCAGATGAACGTGTCAATGCCGGTCGCCTCCCACAGGCCGTTCGCGGGCGAGTGTCCGCTGCCCACGATCGCGAAATCGATCGCCAAGAGCAGGAACGCGAGGACCAGCGTCCAGAAGACGAAGGCGATCCCTATTCCATGATAATGCGAATTGATCGCGAACGTCAGCGTGAACAGTAGCCAGACGATCATGAACCAGCAAATGTCGTAGACCCCAGCCGACCCGGGTCCGAACGCCGAATCGCCGGTGAGACCGCTCAGGAAGAGCGTGAACGCCCACCAGAACGCCCCGTATCCGCAGAACGCGGAGCCGGGGAAGATCTCTCCGCGGCGGAGCATGATCACTCCTGCCACGAACTGGGCGCTGCCCCCGAAGGCGAGTGCCATCGGGAAGACCGCCCCGTTGTCGACGCCCCAGTTGATGCCGTTCGTGGCGATCGCCAATCCGGCGATCATCGTCGTCGTGCCGAAGCCGCACAGCCCGACGACGGTCGCGGGGGCCCAGAACGGGTCCTTGGCCTCCGCAGGTACAGAAGTGGTTGCTGCCGTGGCGGGTGTTGCCATGGCGCACGCCTACGCGGAGCGCGCTACATAATGGACCACGAAACGGTCCATGACAAACTGTCGCGCGGCCTTCCGATTAAAAGAGATTTCGACCCGCCCGGGGGTGCGTCGGCGGAGAGGGGCGCGGTCAGCGGATCGGGTGCTCGCCCGGCCAACCCCTTGTCAGGTGCGCCCGCCCGGGCCACGCGCGAACGTCGACGTGCGCGAGGATCCACGCGACCTCGTACGCGTCGAGCGGATACGAGAAGGATCGCATCGACGTCGGGTCGACGTATCCGAGCGGAAAGACCCCCGGTTCGTCGGTGGGCAGCGCGGTGACCAGCCCCCACGGTACGAACACGGTACGGAGGGGGAATCGGAGCAGCAGTCCTCGGGGTCCCACGCCGATCCGGTAGGGCACGATCGCCGGCCAGAGCAGTCCTCCCAGCACGGGTCCGAGGAGGAACGCCGGCCAACCCCGGAGGGCGCCGGCGAGGAAGTGGGTCGGAGCGACCACGATCGCGACCGCGGCCGCGACGGCGGTGTCGACCAGAGCGGCGGTGACCAGGACGACCCCAGCGGGGAAAGGGGGACGCCGCGCCCGGCACCACTCGATCCGGTCCGCCTCCGGAATTAGGTTCGGCCACGGATCGGCACCCGCCCCCGGTGTCGGGGACTGGGACGAGACTCCGGGTCCGTTCGGGTCGCTGACCGCCATGGTGCTCCGTGGTAGGAGCCATCATCCGCGGAGCGGCTTTGGCCAGCGGGCCCCATCGCTCGAGGGTGCCACCCCATGTCGCTTCGGGCTAAAAGCCACCGGGCGCAGACGCTGCGGCTCGGCCATCGTGACGTCCGACCGGCCTCTCGGGCGAGCCGCGCTCGGGATAAGGGTATGTAGGGTCCGCCCCGTAGTTGGCCCGGTGATGGAGCCCGCCTAACCACCGCCGCGTTGCGGCTGATGGCTCCTACGGCAGTGTTCGATGTTGCAGCCGTCACCGGAAGTACCCGCCCCTGAACTCGGGGCGCCGCTTGTCCGCCTGCGACGGATTGCCGTCGGCCTCCAGCAGGAAGACTGCGTGCGCGAGATCGACGGCGCGCTCCAAGCCCTCGCGGCGGGGGTGCTGCGCGTCGCAGTGCTCGGCCAGTTCAAGCGCGGGAAATCGACGTTGCTGAACGCCCTGATCGGAGCCGAGGTGCTGCCGACCGGGATCCTTCCGCTCACGTCCGTGGCGACGGAGGTGCGCGACGGTCCGGGGGAGTTGTGGGTCTACGCGACGGGCCACCCACCCCGCCTGGCCCCGATCTCGACGCTCGCCGAGTACGTGACCGAGGTTGGGAATCCTGAAAACGCGAAAGGGATCGAGCGCGTGGAGGTCCGCGTTCCGCTCCCGCCGTGGGCGCGCCACGTGGTCTTCCGGGACACCCCCGGAGTGGGGTCGATCCACGAGAGCGCGAATCGGGAAGCGATCCGACTTCTCTCGGAGGTCGATGCCGCGGTCTTCGTCGTCTCCCCGGACCCTCCGATCTCCGGGATCGAGCTCGACTTCCTCCGTCGGGTGGCGGAGCATGCTGCGAAGTTCTATTTCGTCCTCAACAAGATCGACGCGGTCCCGGCGGTGCACGTCGACGAGCTCGCCGCCTACCTCGAGCGCGCCCTGCGGGAGCGGGCCGGATTCTCCGCCCCGGCGATCTATCGGTGCTCGGCCCGGCGCGCGCTCGAGTCCGTCGTCAGGCGGTCGGGGTCGGGCCCCCCGGGGGACCCCGGCCTCTCGGCGCTGGTCCGGGACCTCGACCGATACCTGGGGTCGGACCGCGCCCGGTCGGTGCGGGACTCCGTGGATCGTCGGGCGCACCGGTACGCGCTCCGTCTCCGTGGAATCGAACGGCTGGCTCGGGCCGCGTTCCACGAACAGCGCGCCTTGTTCGACACGGCGATGCAACGTCTCGACCGAGCGACCGCCGATCTGGAGGAAGAGCGACGGGCGGCCGACGCCCTCCTCGAGGACGACCTGATGTCGCTCCTCCGCGAGCTCGAGGTGCCCCTCACGCGGTTCCGCGAATCGACCGGGCCCGTGCTCGTCACGGAGATCGCCGGCCGACTCTCGAGCTCCCGTGCGGTCGGCGGCGCGAGCTTTGTGCGGGAGTTCGACATGGTGCGACGGGAGTTCGTCCTCCCTCGGGTCGCGGCGCTTCGCGGCGAGCTGGAGCGATCCTTGTCCACGGGACTCGACGCGGCGGGCCGACGCTACGCCGCGCGGCTCCGCGCCCTGGTCGTCGAGATCGACCGGACGGTCGGAGAGATCTTTCAGGTCGCCATTGCGCCTCTCGGCGCGTCGACCGACCTGGCTCCGTCCGCGGACTACTATGCCCGTACCGACGGCTTGATGGACAACTCGTTCGCCGGTCAGACGGCCCTCTTCCTGCCGGCGGCGTTGCTCCGGGGCCGGATCCGCCGGCGCCTTCCGGCCCTCATCGCGGAGGAACTGGACGGACAGACCGGTCGATTGCGCTCGGATCTCCTCGAGCGCGGGCGACGGACCGTCGCCGCGTTCCGCGACCAGCTACGCGAGCAGGTCGAGCGCAACGGCGCGTCCTTGCGGGCCGCGGCTCGAGCCGGGCAGCACGCGGCGGCGGCGGACCCACAGGTCCGGCAAGAGTGGATCGGTCGCTTGGACGACTGGGAACGCGAACTCGATGCACTCCTCTCCTCTGGGGCCGCTCTCCCCAACGGCCCGGGCTCGGCGACCGTCGGCTAGGGGGTCGGTCGCATGGCTGCGAGTCCGTCCGGGTCCGCGAGCGCGCCCGGCCCGGCCCCCCACGACCCCGGCGGGTTTTCGAGCGTCCTCGATCCGGCGGGCATCCCGCCGGAACCGCCGCCGCCGGAGTTCGCCGATCCCCTGGCCACCGACTTGAACCTCGGCGTGCTCGTCGAGCGGCTTCTGAAAGGTCGGGAGGAGTACGATCTCGGCGTCTTCTTCCGCGCGCCGCCTACGTCGCTGGAGACCGTGCGGTACCGCCAAGCGGTGGCGCTCGATCTCGCCGACCCGCCGATTCGATCGATCGTCATCGAGTTCGCCCATCGGTTCCGCGAGTCTCGCGCGGACTTCCAGCGAGCCGCGAAGCGCTACCATCCCTTGCAGCAGGCTCGCTGGATGCTCTCCGCACTCAGCCGCTACCACGCAGCGGTGGTCGGCCTGGACGAGGGTCTCTCCGCCGCCCCGATCCGGTCCGACGCGTTCCGCGCGCTCCGGGAGTACGTGCGCGAGTACCGTCGGTCCCCAAGCCATCGGGCCCTCGGGCTCGAGATCCAGCAACTTGACGCGGCCCTCAGCCGAATCCAGTATCTCATCGCGATCCGTGGCCGTCGGGTCACGGTCTCCCCGTACCGCGGAGAGGTCGACTACGCGGCGCGGATCGACGCGACGTTCGCCCGGTTCGAGCGGGCCGCCGAGAAAGAGTACCGATTTTCCCTCCCGCAAGGTGCCGACACGAATCCGGTCGAGGGGCAGATTCTCGATTGCGTCGCCATGCGTTTCCCGGAGGCGTTCGCCCGGTTGCGCGCCCTCGCGGCGGGGGGACTCGCTCGCATCGATCCGGTTCTGAAGCGGTTCGACCGCGAGGCGCAGTTCTTCCTCGTTTGGCAGGAACTCGTCGACCGGCTGGCGGCCCAGGGCCTCGCCTGTGCGTTACCCGAGCTCGATCCCTCCGGGCGCGAGGTCGAGGTCCGGGACGCATTCGATGTCGTGTTGGCGGCCTTCCCCCCCTCGAAGGCCACCCGGGTCGTGACGAACGACTTCCGGCTCTCGCCACCCGAACAATTCCTCGTCGTCACCGGTCCCAACCAGGGGGGTAAGACCACGTTCGCTCGCACGTTCGGTCAGGTCTTCCACTTCGCCCGACTCGGGCTCGCCGTCCCCGCTCGGGGGTCGCGCCTGCCGTTCGTCGATCGCGTGTATTCCCACTTCGGTCGGGAAGAACGCCCCGGGAGCGAACGCGGACGGCTGCAGGACGACCTCCTGCGGCTGCGGGCGATCCAGGAGCGCGCGACCTCCTCCAGCGTCGTGGTGCTCAACGAGAGCTTCGGGTCGACGAGCTCGGGGGACGCCGTCGCGATCGGCCGGGCCGTGCTGGCCGACCTCGCGCAACGCGGCGTGATCGGGGTCTGCGTGACGTTCCTCGACGAGCTGTCCCGTCTCGGACCCGCGACGGTGAGCGTGGTGGCGGGCGTCGAGCCGAACGATCCGAGGGTCCGGACGTTCCGTATTGAGCGGAGACCGGCCGACGGCCGAGCGTACGCCGTCGCGCTCGCGGAGCAGCACGGACTGGGATACGCGGAGCTTCGGCGGAGGGTCGCCTCATGAAGACCCTCCTGCTCCATCCGGAACGTGCGTGGGACCGGGAGGCTCCCCTCCCGGCGACGGCGGACGACCTGGTGCGGGACCTCGCTCTGGATCCGCTCTTCGACGCGATGGCGCGGGCGGATCCGTTCGTTCGGGACGTCGCCCGGCGGGCCGTGCTCCATAGCGAGGTCGATCCGTCGGTGATCACCTGGCGCCTCGACGCGGTCGAGGATGCTCGGGCACATACTGCCGTGGTCCGTCAGCTGTACGAGCTCAGCGCGGAGGCACTCGCGCGGGAACGCTCGTACTGGGGTTTCGGACAATCCCCCTCCTCGGTCCTGTACCGCGGTGTGCACATCCTCGAGGGCTTTGCGGACGCCCTCGAGGGGTTGCGAGGCTTCGCCGAAGGTCCGGGTCCGCAGTTCCGCTCGCCGGCGTTCCGCCGATTCTTCGCGATGGTCCGAGAGGAGCTGGACGCGGCGTACCTCGCCGAGGTGCGGTCCCACCTCCACCGGCTCCGTTTCGACGACGGCACGGTCTTGAGCGCACGGCTGGGCGCGGGCAACCTCGGCACCGGCTATGTGCTGCGGTTGCCGGCCGACGAGCGGCCGGGTTGGTGGCGCCGCCACTGGCCCGCGCGAGCCTCCCCGTTTTCGTTCGAAATCGCGGAGCGCGATGAGGTGGGCGCCCGCGCGCTCACCGAGCTCCGGGACCAAGGGTACGCCTCCGTCGCACGGGCGGTGGCCCGGTCGAACGACCACTTGCACGGCTTCTTCTCGGGGCTGCGCTCCGAACTGGCGTTCTACCTCGCGGCCGCCCATCTCGCCGAGGACCTCTCTGCTCGCGGTCTGTCGGTCGGACGGCCCGAGCCGCTCCCGGCGGGGAGCCCCGAATGGGAGGCGGAGGGGCTCTACCTGCCGGGCCTCGCGCTCCTTGCCCCGGGGCCGATCGTGGTCAACCGTCTCGCGGCGACCGGGAAAGGCCTGGTGGTGGTCACCGGTCCGAACCAGGGCGGCAAGTCGACGTTCCTGCGCAGCGTCGGCACCGCCCAACTCCTGCTGCAGGCGGGGCTACCGGTGCCGGGGGCGCGCTACCGGTCGGCGGTCGCGCCGGCGATCGCGACGCACTTCGCCCGCGCGGAGGACCCGACGTTCACGAGCGGACGGCTCGACGACGAACTGCGGCGGATGTCGACCGTGGTGTCGGGGCTGCGGCCGGGCGCCCTGCTTCTCTCCAACGAGTCGTTCTCTTCCACCAACGAGCGGGAAGGATCCGAGATCGCCGATCAGGTCTTCCGCGCGGCGCTGGACGCCGGCGTCCGGGTCGTCGTGGTGACACATTTCCACGAACTCGCGTCGGCGCTCGCCACCGAAGTCGGCGGGCGCGCCCAGTTCCTCCTCGCGGAGCGGACCGCGGACGGGCGGCGCACGTTCCGCCTGATCGAGGGGGCCCCTCGTCCGACGAGCTTCGCGGCGGACGTCTATCGGACGGTGTTCGGCACTTCGTTGCCCGCCGCACCCGATCGCTGAGGGTCGGTCCGGCGCGTCGGCCATATACCCGGCGAGCATGCAAGGGCCGGCTGTGGGGTCAGCCTCCTTCCGCGACACCGCGGGAGAAACCGCAGCGCTCTGCCGATGACCCCTGGGAGGTGGCAGCGATGCTGGGGTACGTGGTGAAGGCGCCGAAGAAGAAGGTCGAGGGCAACCCGAACGCACTGACGATCCCGGCGGACATCCGCCATCGGGTGAAGGACTGGGTGAATGTCGACGAGGTCGGGAGCGAGGGGTTCTGGCTCTGGCTCGGGGCGGTGCTGCCGCTCCTGCCGCCGCCCGGGACCGTCGGCTCCGACGCCCGCTCCTCGGAACGCTCCGCGTCGGAACGGGTGCGCGAGCTTGCGCGGGACCTCGTGGACCTCGCTCGCGACCGGGCCCGGTTGACGGTCGAGTGCGAGCGGTACTACCACGACAACCAGGCGTTGGCCCGCCGGGTGAAGGCGCTCGAAGGGGCGCTGAAGACGTTCGAGAAGGCCGGACGGGCCGCCCCGCTGCCCGCCGACCCTGACGCCGAGGAAGCGGGCGAACGGTATCTGCCGAGCACGTGAGGGGTGGGCCGTGATCGACGTCACCCCGCAGCCGTCCCGCCGGATCCTCGTCGCCTACGACGGTTCGGACTCGTCGGCGCGCGCGCTCCGCTTCGCGCTCGGGTCGATGCTGGGCGGCGAGGGCGAAGCGTGGATCGTCCACGCCGCCGATTCCCCGCGCGTCGTCGCCGAGCCGCGAACCGAGGAGGCGCAGAGCTCGGAGGTCGAGGCGATCGGGCAGAGCCTCCGGGGGGTCCAGGCGCACGCCGACCCGTCCGGACGTCGGATCCATGTCTGGGTCCGCGAAGGCCGTGCGGCCGACGTGATCGTCCAGGCCGCGACCGAGGTCCACGCCGATCTGATCGTCGTCGGGACCCGCGGCCTCCGCGGCGCGAGCCGCCTCCTGCTCGGGTCCGTGTCGAGCGAAGTGCTCGCCCGCGCGGGCCGCCCCGTGGCGATCGTCCCGTGAGGGGCGGAGCGCCCTACGCGGCCGCCGCCACGTAGACGACGACCACGAGGGTGACGATCAGCACGTACGCGAGATACTGACCCAGGCGGCCGGGCATGACCGCCTGCTTGAGCGCCGCCGAGAAGACCTCGCCGAACCGGACCAGCCCGTCGTAAAAGACCTTGAAGAGGTCCAGCACCTCGAGCTCGACGTTGTAGGCGACCGGCGTCGCGATCTCCGCCTGGACCACCCCGCCGACCCGGGCACGTACCTCGCGCGTCGCGAGGATCGAGCTCATCATGAGACGGATGCCCGTGCTGTAGCCGAAGGACGTGTACGTCTCGCCGTCCCGCCCCGCCGGGCTCCCCGCCATCCAGGGACGCACGCGGCGAGGCGGCGCCCGCGGACCGAGCGCGTAGTAGCCGAGGCCGACCGCGATGCCCGCGAGGATCGCGAGGGGGATCACCGCCGGCGACAGGATCCCGAACGGCGAGCCCGAAACGATCGACCAGCCGTTCGGCACCGAGAGCAGGCCGCCGATCGGGGCCACGACCGACGTGCCCGCAAAGGAGGCGACCGACGGGGTGAGGAACCGGAGGATCCAGGGCGCCCCGACTCCGAGCGCGAAGATCACGGCCCCCGCGGCGGCGATCGGCAGCCCGAGCGTCGCGCGCGACGGCGCCCCGGGTCCCGAGAAGCGCGGCCGCCAGAGGAGGGTGAAGCCGAGGAACTTCACCATCGCGACCACGATCAACCCGGCCGCGAGCGCGACCGCCGCGCCCGCGAGCAGACCGATGAACTGGACCGCTTCCGGGGTGAAGCGGTACGACTGGAACAGCGCCTCGAGGATCATCCACTCCGTGACGAACCCGGCGAGCGGCGGCGCCGCGGCGAGGCTCAACGTGCCGGCGAGGGTGCCCAGGTACGCCCGCCCATCGACGTCCTTCGCCCGGCCCGCGATCGCGTTCAGGTCGAAGGTCCGCGCGGCATACTCCGCGTACCCGGCGCTCAGGAAGAGCGCCGTCTTCGCGACCGCGTGCGCGAGCGCCTGGTAGAACGCGGCGAACAGCGCGAACACGAACAGCTCCGTGAGTCCCTCGGTCCGGGCGACCAGCGCCACGCCGAGCGCGACGAGGATCAGCCCGTTGTTCTCGATCGTGCTGTAGGCGGGAAGCCCCTTCGTGTGCTCGCTCACCGCCGCGAAGAGCGCCCCGAGGAGGACCGAGACGGCCCCGATCCCGAGCATCACCGCGCCCCACCAGAGCGGCGGGTCGGAGAGCATGCTCAGGACGCGGAACAGGCCGTACGCGCCCGCGAGCGTCAGGGTAGAGCTCAGCACGGCCGAGGCGTTCGACGGGGCGGAGGAGTGGGCGATCGGGAGCCACTCGCTCATGTGGAACGGCGCGACGCCCATCTTGAGGCCGAAGCCGACGAGCGCGGCCACGAACACCACCGTCGCGAGCCCCCCGCCCCCGACGATCGGGAGGGTGGTGAACGAACCGGAGATGGCGTGGATCCCGGCGAACGCGACGAGCACGAGGAGGGTGCTCGCCTCCCCGAACGCGAGGAAGACGAACGCCGCCGAGAAGACCCGCCCGGCGCGCCCGTGCGCCTGCAGGATCATCCCGTACGAGGCGAGGGTCATCGTCTCCCAGCCGATCAGGAACAACACGAGGCTCGTCGAGCTGACGAGCAGCGCGATGGCGCCGAGGGTGAGGCAGTAGCAGATCGCGAGCAGCGGGGACGGCCGGTCGTCGTACCCCAACGAGTAGACGGAGGTCGCGATCCAGACGATCGCGGCCGCGAGGTCGAAGAACGCCGACAGCCCGTCGAGGGCGAACCCCTCGGGGTCGCCGAGCGGGCCGGTCCAGCTGAGCCCCTGCACCGAGGCACCGGCGAGCGCGGCGATCGACACGATCAGGAGCAGGATCGAGCCCGCGAGCGCCGCCGCGTACCCCGCCTCGCGCCGGACGACGGCGAGGGGGGCCCCCGCGAAGATCGCGAGGATCGCGATCGTGAGCACCGTGCCGAACGCGTCCAGCGTCATGCCTCCCTCCGGCCGGGGGTGCCGGCGATGCGCGCGAGGGCCGCGAGGAGGGCGACCGGCGGCGGCGGGCATCCCGGCACGAACACGTCGACGGGGAGCAGCTCATCGAGGCCGCCGGCGAGGCCCGGGGTGCCGGAGAAGGCGCCGCCGCTGATGGGACAGGCGCCGACCGCCACGACCGCCTTCGGCGCCGGGATCGCCTCGAAGGCGCGCCGCAGCGGCTCCCGCATCTCGGGGGTCGGGACCCCCACAACGAGGAGCACGTCCGCGTGGCGCGGCGAATTGGTGAAGAAGATCCCGAGGCGCTGCGAATCGTAGAACGGGTTCGCGATCGCCAGCACCTCGAGGTTGCAGGCGTTGCAACTCCCGACATCGACCAGGAACAGGTGGAGCGACCGGCGGAATCCGGGAAGCACGGGGGGTTCGCCCGCCGAACTCGGGAGCGTCTCCCCCGTGACGAGGGCCGCGCGCGAGCGGGTCGATGCGTCCACCGGTCCGCGGAACGCGAGTCCCGCGGGCAGGCAGCGGGCGCACCGGATGCAGCGGCCCTGGTCGACCGTCCATTCGGTGATCGCGCCGACCGGGCACGCGTCCCGGGCCCGGCCGAGCGACTCGAGGTCGGGGGCGACCGGGGCTCGGGCGGAGGCCGGGACCTCTTCCTCGGTGGCCGGCGTCCGCGGAAAGCGCGTCGTCAGGATCCCCCGGTGCGCCGCCTGTTCGATCCAGCTCGGCATGGGGTCACCCGTCCGTCTCGGCGAAGGCGAATCCGAAGCTCTCGATCGCGAAGTGGAAGTCCGTGAACACCGCGTCCCGCATCCCGATCGCGAACAGGGGCCAGTTCGCGACGCTGGGGGCCCGGAAGCCGAGCGCGGCGACCCGACCGTCCGCGACCTGCACGTCGTAGACGAGGTCCCCGCCGGGGGCCTCGGCCCTCCCGATCCCCCGGCCCGGGACGACCGGGGCGCTTGCCGGCTCGGTCGACCCAGCCCCCGGCCACCGCTCGAACATCTGTTCGACCAGGAGGAGGCTCGATCGGATCTCGGCCCCGCGCACCAGAACGCGTGCGAGCGCGTCGCCCGCATGCTCGACCGGCAGGGCGACGAACAGGTCGTGGTACGGCGGGGCCGGGACCCGGAGTCGATCGTCCCAGGCGACGCCCGACGCGCGGAGGGTGGGACCGGTGGCGCCCCATCGGATCGCATCGTCCCGGGTCACCGGGCACGTCCCCTGGATCCGATCGATGAACGTTCGGGACTCGAGGAACAGCTCCCAGAGGCGTTCGAACTCCACGGCGATCCGGTCGATGCGCCCCGCCAGTTGCCGGCGGTCCGCGGGGTCGAGCCGGCGTGCCGGCCCCCCCGGCAGGAGCGCCCCGAACAGCCAGCGGTGGCCGAACGCCGCCGCCTTCAGCCGCAGGACCTCTTCGGCCAGCGCGTGCGTCTGGGCCAGCCCGACGTTCTGGGAGGCCGCCTCGGCGACCCGGGCGATCACGTGGAGGTGGTTGTAGATCCGCTGCAGCTCCTGCGCAAAGCCCCGCGTCCAGAGCTCCACGAGCGGAACCTCCGCGCCGACGGCGCTCTCCGCGGCTCCCAGGAACGCGCTGACGTGGGCCGCCGCGTAATTTCCGGCGATCCGCTCGACCCGGAGCGCGGCGTCCGCCACCGTGAGCCCGACCACGCTTCGGCGCACGCGTCGGGATTTGTACCCCCCGATCGGAGCCAGGTTGAGGATCCGTTCCCCGTAGGTCGTCACATCGAACCGCCCGGACTCGGGAACGCCCATCGAGATCGGGCCGTAGGGGAACGTGAACACCCCGTACCCCTCCGCGACGGAACGCGGTCCGAGCGAATGCGGCCCGTCGGGATCCCCCGCCGCCCGCCAGATCTGGAGCGCTTCGCGGGGCACGATCGTGCGCGGATGATCGACGAGCACGGCGCGCCCGTCGTGGTAGTCGTTGTACAGCGCGAACGTCCCGTCCTCGGGCGCGTAGGCGAGGGCCCGCTCGGGGGCGGGACGTCCGTCCGAGGGCCCATCCGCCTCGACGACCCACGCGGCGCGCGTCATGGCAACGCCCCCCCGAGCTGGACGGCGGCCTCGCGGAGCGCCTCGGAGAGATACGGGAGAGTGGCTACCCCGATCGCGAACGCCATCGCGAGGTTGAGGTAGGCGACGCCCCAGCCGGTGTCCGACCCCGCCGGGATCGGGGCGGTCTCGGAGTCGGCCTCGCCGAAGACCATCCGGCCGATCTGGGAGTTGACGCCCAGGAAGGCGACGAGGATCGCGACGACGACGACCCCCGCGACCCAGATCGCGCCGGTCGCGAGCGCCCCGACGACGATCAATAGCTCTCCGAGGAAGGTGCCGAACGGCGGGGCCCCGGTCACCGCCGCGGCCGAAACGACCCAACCGGCGCCGGTCCACGGCATGCGCCCGCGCAGATCGCGGACCTCATCGATGCGGTTCGTGCCGGTCCCCCGAAGCACGTTGCCGGCGCAATAGAAGGCCGCGGACTTCGCGAAGGCGTGCGCGACGAGGAGCAGGAGCGCGCCGTACAGCGCGATCCCCCCGACCGCGATCCCGATGACCGCGAGCCCCATCACTTCCATGCTGGAGTAGGCGAGCAGCCGCTTGAACGACCGCTGACGCTGCAGGAGGAACGCGGCCACCAGCGAAGTGACGACGCCGAACGCGAGGACCAGGTTCGAGACGAGGGCCGGGGTCGGCTCCGGCAGGACGCGATAGACGCGCAGGAACGCGTAGAGCGCCGTCGGCAGCAGCACCCCGGAGAACATCGCCGAGATCGGAGACGGTGCCTCCGAGTGGGCGTCGGGCAGCCAGGTGTGCATCGGGAAGAGGCCGACCTTCGTGCCGTATCCGACCAGCGCCAGCGCGACCGCCATCTCGATCGGGAGGGTCACGACCGGTGGAGCCGCCGCGAGCGCGAAGCCGTCCAGCGTGCCGGTGGCGGTATAGAGGATGAGGAGCGCGAAGAGGGCGATGGTGAGGCCCGCGGACGCGATGAGCGTGTAGCGCCACGCCGCCTCGACGCTCGCCGGCTTGCGTTCGAGGACGATCAGCAGGGCGCTCGCGACCGTCGTCGCCTCCACGCCGATCCACATCAGCCCGAGGTCGGTCACCACGAGCACGCTGATCATCGCGAAGGCGAACGCGCTGAGCAGGGCGTAGTAGATCTGTGGCGTGAGGAAGGCCTCGTGGATCGAGCGGAGGTAGCCCCGCGAGTACCACGTCGAGGTCGCGTAGATGCCGGTGACCATGAACAGGAACACGTCGCTCAGCGGGTCGAGCCCGAGGTACGGGCCCCAGCGGCCGCTCGCCCCGGTGACGAGGAGCGCGCAGGACGCGCCGAAGGTGACGAGCGAGGCGGTCCGCGCGACGAGTTCGCTCGCGCGCGAGAGCGGGAGGAGCGCCAGGATCGCCGCGATCGCGGGCGTCGCGATGACGAGATAGAGGCCGAGCTGCGGCGAGAAGCCGTTCATCCAGAGAGCTCCTCCAGCGCGGCTTCCTCGGGCGTGCCGGTGACGTCGCGCTGGATCGAGAGGATCACCGCGACGAGGACGACGCCGAGGACATCGAGGAAGACGACGACCTCAACGAAGAGCGGGAACGCCTGGGCGAACAGCGCGCCGGCGTAGACCACCGCGTTCTCCTCTTCGAGATACCCGATGACCTGCACGATCGTGTTCGTGCGCGTCGCGAGCATGAGCAGGCCCTGGATCATCAGCACGAACGGGAGGGCCGCCCCGGGCTGGGGAAAGACCGAGGCCAGCGTCTCCTGGAAGACGAACCACGCGATGATCGCGAGCGCCACGGCGGCCAGGGCGTGGCCGGTGACCCGGTGCGCCGCATGGATCTCGCGCAGCCGCCAGCGGAAGGCGCGGATCTGGCGACGGAGCACGTACGGGATGAAGATCGCCCGCACGACGACGGCGAGCCCGGCGAGCAGCGCGAGGTCGATGCTCTGCTCGGTCCAGGCGAGCCAGCCGAGGAGCACCGCGAGCAGCAGCGACTGGAGCGAGATGCCCCGGATCAACGGGTCGACGAACGACTCGGATTGCAGGTAGAGGGCCGTGAGGAGGATCCCGATACCCACGAGCGCGATGACCTCGGCCGTGGGATCCATCTACGGCACCCCCAGCACGGCGAAGGCGAAGACCGCGAGAACGGCGAGCGAGAAGGAGAGCGCCAGGAAGTCCCGGATCTTGAAGAGCCGAACCTTCGCGACCGTCGCCTCGACGAGCACGATCACCCCGACGAGCGCGAGAAGCTTCGCGAGGAGGAGGACGATGTTCCAGAGCGTACCGGGGGCGCTGACGTCGCCGGAGAGCCCCCACGGGAACGCGAAGACGTTGACGAAGACCGAGTAGAGAAGGAACTGCTTCAGCCAGCCGTTCCACCGGTTGATCCCGAGGAGCCGGCCCGAATGCTCGAAGATGCGCCCGTCCTCGAGCATGCCGAACTCCATGAGCCCGGTGCTCTCCACCGGCAATTTTCCGGTCTCGGCGAGGAGCAGCAGGAAGAACGCGGCCGTGACGAGCAGGTGGGTCGGGGAGAGGTAGGCGGACGTCGAACTCGCGAGCAGGTTGTTCGTGACGTACGGGTTGTTGGTGCCGGTGATCACGGCGACCGCGAAGAACACGATGATGAGGGTCGGCTCGGCGAAGGCGGCGAACGAGACCGTACGGCTCGCACCGAGGATCGCGTAGTTGCTGCCGGAGTCGACCGCGGCGAGGAGCGTGACGGTGCCGGCCAGGCCGAAGAGGAGCCCGCCTCCCAGAAAGTCGACCGTGGGGGCGAACGGGATCGGATACGGGGTGATGATCGGCACGACCACCGAGATCAGCAGGTACGCTCCGAAGGCGACGAACGGCGCGACGAAGAAGATGCGCGAGGCGCCGTCCGGCAGGAGCGTCTCCTTGCGCAGGTACTTGGCGAGGTCGAAGTACGGCTGGAAGATCGAGGGGCCGGTCCGCGACTCCGTCCACGCCTTCAGCCGATAGCCGATGCCCGCGAGCAACGGGGCAAGCAGCAGCACGGTGGCCGCCTGCACGACGCTGACGACCTGCGTTGCCCAGTCCATGCTCGCCCACTCCGGTTTTTGGGAGTAGGCGTCATTGGCCCGGGGGCGGTTCGCCGTCGAGCGGCGGGCGGACGCCTCCGCCAGCCCTAAGACTACGACGGCCCCTACTTAGGGCTGGCGGCCCGCGAGCAGCGTCCCGGGCCGAGCACTAGGGGCTTACGATCAAGCGCGGCGGGGCCCGGCACGCCGGGACCCCGGCGTCCCGGCCGTCCGGGCGACGCGACGCCGTCGACGCGCCGCGGGGCCGCGCACCCGACGGAGCAGGTTCGGCAGGCTGCCGGGACTCGACGGGCCGCACGCCCCGAGCCAGACCCCGTCCGGGTCCTTGACGAACATGAGCTGGGCCGGCCCGTCGACGAATCCGACGACCGGGGTCGCCCCGGCGCGGACCGTCGCCCGCACCCACTTCCGGGCGTCTCCGACGTAGAAGCCGAAGTGGTCGAACTCCTCGCCGGCCCGCAGCGGCCGGTAGAACGGGGTCCCCTTCGGGTAGTAGTTCAGCTCGAGCCGGTGGTCCGTGCCCGGGAAGCCGAGGTGGACCCATTGCCCGCCATGGGAGAACCATCCGCGCTTCACGACGCGGAATCCGAGCTTCCGGTAGAACCGGACGGAGCGGCCGAGGTCGGCGACCCGGATGCCGGAGTAGACGAAGCGGACCTGGGAAGCCATGCTCCCGCGACCGGCCCACCCGCTATCTGCTTTCTCGGGTCGCCGGCTGCCTCGCCGAAAAGACCTTGAGAGCCGGGCGGTGTCGCCGCGAGGAGGGGCGACGCATGGCCGCCGCGAATCCTCGGATCACGACGCGCGTCGGCGGGGCGCTCGTCGCAATCGGAGTCGTCCAGTTCTCGGTGGCGATGGCGGTCGTCCAGGCCGCCTACCCCGGGTATTCGGACCTTCAGAACTACATCAGCGATCTCGGCAACACGGCGACCTCCCCGTGGCACCCGGTGTTCAACGTCTCGATCATGATCCTCGGGGCCCTGGCGTTCGTCGGGATCCTGCTCGCCTGGGACGGCTTCCCCGGAGGGGGAACCCGGGCCCCGGCCCTGGGTCTCCTGCTCGTCGCCAGCGTCGCCGCGATCCTCGTCGGGGTCTTCCCGGAGAACGTCAACCCGACGGTCCACGGTCTCGCCTCCCTGCTGGTGTTCGCGCCGGGCGGGATCGCCCTCGTGATCCTCGGGATCGGCGCCGGGTCGAGCCCGCGATGGCGGTGGCTTCGGGAGATCTCGATCGGGCTCGGCCTCGTGACCCTCGTCGCCCTGGCGTACTACGTTCCGACCCAGTCGAACAACACGACCTGGGATCCCGGCTTCGTCGAGCGCCTGATCGTCTTTCCGATCCTCGTCTGGGGGTTCCTCGCGGCCGTCGAACTGCTCCGAGCTCCGCCGCCGACTCCGGCGCCGCACGCCGTGCCGGCGTGAGCGTTCCGCGCCCCCGTTCGGCGCCTACGACGCGCGACGCGAAGGCGCCGCCGCGCTCGCGTCGGTGCGACCCGGCGCCATCGCGTCGATCGCTTCGAGGAGCCGTACCGACTCGAGGCCCAGCGGGGTGAGGCGGTACTCGTCGCCGGCGTGCGCGAGCAGGCCCTCGTCGACGAGCTTCCGCAAGTGGAACGACAGCTTGGGCGAGTCGTCGAGGTCCGCGGCCTTCATCGCGTCCGAGAACGAGCACGGACCGCGCGCGACCCGCCGGAGCACCGCGCGTCGGATCGGGTTGCCCAGCGCTTCGAGCGTCGTGCGGGTCCGGGGAGCGGCCACGGCGGCGCGGAGGTCCTTCGCATCGGGCGCCGAGAGCGCCTCGGGGTCGAAGGTGACGAGCAGCGGGCCGCGCGTCGCGAGGTACTCCCGCAACCACGTCAGAAACTCCAGCGCGTCGGCGCGGCGATGTCGGGCGAAGAGGCGCTCGACCCCCTCGAGGATGACGCCGCCCGCCGGGCGGGAGGAGAAGAACGACTCGACCTCGGTGCGGAGCGCGGCGGGGTCGTCCGCCGACGGCGCCACGACCGTGATGCCGGGGCGGTTCCGGACCGCGCGGTGCGTGAGGAGCAGCACGGGCCGCCCTTCCCGCTCGCACCAGCGGCGCGCGGTGGCGTCGGGATCGCGCGCGTCCCCGGGATCCGGCGCGAAGCGGAACTCCTCCTGCGCCCGGGCGAGCGTCGCCTGGAGCTGGGCGAGCTGGAACGGCTTCCGGACGTAGTCGAAGGCCCCTTCCTTCATCGCGGCCACGGCCGTCTCCACGGTCGCGAATCCCGTGATCAGGACCACCAGCGTGGTCGGCCAGCGGCGACGGACCTCCCGCAGCAGCTCGAGGCCGCTCTGCCTCGGCATCTTGAGGTCGGTGAAGACGACGTCGAAATCCTCCGCGTCGAGGAGTTCGAGCGCCTTCGCGACGGACGGAGCGGTCGCGACCCGGTGGCTTCCCTCGAGAAGGTCCGAAAGTTCTTCGCGGAATACGGTGTCGTCGTCGACGAGGAGGAGACGCACGACGGGCGATGGCCCCGCCGAGTTAAGTGCGTTCGGACGGCGCGCCGCGGGTCGGGGGACGCGCCTTCACGACCCACACCGAGCAATTCGCGTAGTGGAGGATGCCGTCCGACACGCTCCCCAGGAAGAAACGACCCAGCGCGTCGAGACCGCGCGAGCCGACCACGATCAGGTCGATGGCGTGCTCGTGGACGTAGCCCACGACCGCGGAGACCGGGTCGCCCTCGAGCAATTGCACGGACACTCCGGTCAGTCCCGTCGAGGCGAGCCGGGCGCGCTCCTTCTCGAGCGCCTCGCGCGACTCGGCGAGCGCCCGCTCGAGCCCGCTGCCGGTCGGCATGCGCGTCCCGAAGCCCTGCGACACCAGGGGGATCACTCCGACGATCGTCAGCTGGGCGTGCGTTGCCCGCGCCAGGTCGGCGGCATCGTTGAGGGCGAGCACGGACTCCGGGGAACCATCGAACGCGACGAGAAGGGACGTCGGGATCATGGCCCGAGGAGCGCGGTACCGCGGATAGCGGTTGCTCCGCCCGCGACGGGGTGGGGCCCGCCAACCCTATGGGCCCGGGGGCCGAGTGCCGGCGATGCCCGCGATCGGGACGCCCGAAGGGCCGGATCCCCGGCCCGCGGTCGTCCTTGGGGCGGGGTACGCGGGGCTCACCGTCGCGCAGGAGCTCCACCGCCGCACCCACGGCCGAATCCCCGTGGTCCTCGTCGATCGGAACCCCGTCCACGTGCTGCGCACGCAGCTGTACGAGGTGGGCAAGCTCGCCGCGACGGGGGCCGTCACCGATCCCTGGGTCGTCCCGCTCGCGGGCGTTCTCGAGGGGACGTCCGTGACGTACCGGCAAGGGTCGGTCCAGGCGATCGATCTCGCCCGCCAGACCGTCACCCTGGATACGGGATCCGTGGAGTACCGCGCGCTGGCGATCGCCCTCGGGAACGTCGCCGCGTACTACGGCGTACCCGGCGCGGCCGAGTACACCCACCAGGTCTACCGGCTCTCGGGCGCGAAGAAGCTGGCGGCGGCGATCCGGGACATCGAACTCGCCTCCGTTCGACTTCCCGGCGAGCGGCGCCCGAGGATCGTCGTGGTGGGGGGCGGTTCCACGGGAACGGAGCTCGCCGCCGAGATCGCGACGACGGACTGGCGCGACATCGCCGATCCCCGGGCCCGTCCCCCCGACGTGGTCCTGCTGACGGGGGCGCTCCCGCTGCTCGCCGGATTCCCGAGCACCGTGGTGGATCGCGCGCGGGGCGCGCTCCGGCGCGCCGGCGTGGCGCTGATCCACGGGGTCAACGTCACCCGCGTCGAACTCGGCCGCGTCGCGCTCGAGGACGGGAGCGTGCTCGCCTGCGATGCCGCCGTCTGGTGCGCCGGCCTGGAGCCGCCGCCGGTGGTCAAGGCGCTGCCGGTGCCGCACGGACGGGCTGGGCGGATCGCGACGGAGCCGACCCTCGAGATCCCCGGTCACCCCGGCGTCTTCGCCGTGGGCGACGTCGTCGAGGTGAAGGATCCCGACTCCGGCGCGCTCGTGCCGGCGACCGCGCAGGCCGCGCTCGCCGAAGCCCGGGTCGCCGCCCGCAACATTGCGGCGCGGTGGGACGGGAAGTCGCTCGCCCCGTTCCACTATCGCGAGCGAGGGGTCGTGGTGGCGCTCGGGATCGGCCAGGCAGCGGGGTCGGTCCGGGCCGTGCCGATCTGGGGAAGTCCCGCCGCGCTCCTGAAGCGGATCGTGCAGCGCGACTACGCGCGGGCCGTCGAGCACGGGGAGTCCCCGACCCTCATCTGATCGCGCCCGGCAAGCGGGATAACCCCGCGTCCGGTCGCCCGGGGCCGATGAAGGCGATCGTCCTCGTCGGGGGATTCGGCACCCGGCTGCGGCCGGTCACGTACGCCGTGCCGAAGCAGCTGATCCCCGTGGCCGGGAAGCCGATGCTCTACCACGTCCTCGACCTCCTGCCGGACGACGTGGAGGAGGTCGTGCTCGCGACGGGCTACAAGGCGGACGTGCTCGCGGCGTACGTCCGGGCGCACCCCCCGCGCCTGCCGATCCGAACCGTCCCCGAAGCGACGCCGCTGGGGACCGGCGGCGGCATGCGCAACGCTTCGGCCGGGATGTCGGACCCGTTCTTCTTGCTCAACTCCGACGTGCTCGCCGCGGCGGACCTCGGCGCGATGCGCGCCGCGCACGCGGCCCACGGGGGCGTCGGCACGATGGCCCTGTTCGAGGTCGACGACCCCCGCCCGTACGGCGTGGCGGCGCTCGGCCCCGACGACCGGATCACGGCGTTCGTGGAGAAACCCGAGCCCCAGGACGCCCCGTCCCGCTGGATCAACGCCGGGATCGCCATCTGGCGCCGCGAGGTGATCGATCGCGTGGCGCCGGGCCGGGAGGTCAGCTTCGAGCGCGAGGTGATGCCGTCGCTCCTCCCGATCGGCGTGTTCGGCTTCCGCCTCCACGGGTACTGGGAGGACGCCGGCACGCCGCAACGGATCCTGCACGCCCAGCGGCTCCTCTTCGACGATCACCGGGGAGGACCGGGCGGCGTGCCGCCCGGCGCGCGCGGGACCGGCCCCGTGGCGACGATGGGCGACGCCTCGGTGCGCGACGCGCTCTTCGGACCGTACGTCACCGTGGGGGAGGGCGCGAGCGTCGCGCCGGGAGCCCGCGTGGAGAACTCGATCCTGATGGACGGGGCGATCGTCGAGCGGGACGCGGAGGTTCGGGACTCGGTCGTCGGTCCGGGGGCCCGGATCCGGGCCGGCCGTTCGGTCGTGGCGCAGGTCCTCGGCGCCGGCACCGAGACCTAGCCTAGTACGCCGCCCCGGTGACGATGACCTTCACGGCCTCGTCGGGGCGTCCCGCGAGCCGGAACGCCTCCGCCACCTCGGCGAGCGGGCGAGACGCCGTCACGAGGTCCGCGAGCGGGAGCCGACCCGCGACCGCGAGCCGCTGGACCTCCGCGATGTCGGCTTCGATCGTCGCATACGACGGGATGAGGCGCACGCCGCGCAGGTAGAGCTCCTGGAGATCCGCGTCGAGGCGGCTCCCCGCCTCGGGGAGGCCGAACAGATTCACCGTGCCTCCGCGCCGGACGAGTCCGACCGCGTCGCGGACGACGGCGGGATGCCCGGTCGCGACGACGGCAAGGTCGACCCCTCCTCCCTCGGTCGCCCGGTCCACGGCGGCGCGCAGCGCCCCCGGCGTCCGGGGGTCCACGACCGCGTCGATGCCTCCGCGCTCGGCGGCCGCGCGACGTCGCGGGGCGATCTCACTGCCCCCGACCCACGCCGCACCGAGCGCTTTCGCGAGCCGGGCGTAGAGGAGGCCGACCGGCCCGAGCCCCAGCACGAAGACGGAGCTGTCGGGCGGGAGCCCGACGCGATGAAGGGCCGTGAGCGCGCACCCGGCCGGTTCCAGCAACGCACCGACCTCCCAGCCGATCGCGGGATCGAGGCGGAGCACCGCCCCGCGCCGCACGTTCTCCTGTGGCACCCGGAACGACTCCGCGAATCCTCCCGGGTCGAGGTTCGTCCGGGAGTACGTCGGGCAGAACGTCGGATCGCCGCGGCGGCAGACCGCGCAGGTGCCGCAGGAGACGTGGTGGTGGACGAAGACCCGGTCCCCGACCGCCCACTCGGTCACTCCGGGTCCCAACGCCTCGATCCGGCCCACCGCTTCGTGGCCCAGCACGCCCGCGGTCCGGTAGTTGCCCCGGAGCTTCTCGAGGTCCGTTCCGCAGACCCCGCAGGCGGCGAGGGTCACGACGATCTCTCCTTCCCCCGCCACCGGAGCCGAGCGTTCGGCGAGGACGACGGTCCCGCCGTCGCCGAGACGGGCGAACTTCATTCCCGCGCGCGAGCCGCGCCGATCGCGGCGTCGAGGATCTCGATCGCCTCGTCGATCTCCTCCCGGCGGACGACGAGCGGGGGGATGTAGCGGAGGGTCGACCGGCCGCAGGGCAGCAGGATCAGACCCCGGCGGTACGATTCCTCGAGGACGCGGTCGCGGAAGCGCACCGCCGGCTCCTTGGTCCGCCGGTCCCGCACGAACTCCGTCGCCGTCATGAGCCCGAGGCCCCGGACGTCGCCGATCTCTTCGTGTCGGGTCTGGAGCTCGCGGAGTCGGGTGAGGAGGTAGGCGCCCTGCTCCCGGGCGTTGTCGAGCAGGCGTTCCTTCTCGATCACGTCGAGGGTCGCGAGCGCGGCCGCGGAGGCGATGAGGTTGCCGCCGAACGTGTTCGAGTGTGCGCCCTGGACGGGGAAGTCGAGATCGGCCCGGAGGGAGACCGCTCCCATCGGGATGCCGCCGCCGATCGCCTTCGCCATGGTGACCAGGTCCGGCACGATCCCGTGGTGCTCGATGGCGAACCATCGACCGGTGCGGCCGATGCCGGCCTGGACCTCGTCGTCGATGAACAGGATCCCGTGCTCGTCGAGGATCGATTTCACCGTCGCGTGCCATCCCTTCGGCGGCACGATGTAGCCGCCCTCCCCCATCACCGGTTCCACGATCATCGCGGCGACGTCGTCCGGCGGGATCGATGTCTGGAAGTAGAGCTCCTTCAGGATCTTGGCGCAGTAGAGGTCACAGCTCGGGTACTCGAGCTTGTACGGGCACCGATAGCAGTTCGGCGCCGGAATGTGGTGCCCGCCGGTGACGAACGGTGCGTACCGCGCGCGCTGGACCGGCTTCGAGGTCGTCATCGACAGCGCCCCCATCGTCCGGCCGTGGAACGCCCCGAGCAATCCGATCACGATCGGGCGCTGGCGCTGCCACCGGGCGATCTTCAGGGCCGCCTCGGCGCTCTCGGTGCCGCTGTTGGTGAAGAAGATCTTCTTCGCGAACGCTCCCGGGACGATCCCGGCGATCCGCTCCGCCAGTCGGACCTGGTTCTCGTAGTAGTAGTCGGTTCCCGCGAAGTGGCTGAGCCGGCCGACCTGGTCGCGCACGGCCCGGACGACCTCGGGATGCGCGTAGCCGACGTTGTTGACGGCGACGCCTGAGGAGAAGTCGAGGAGGCGGTTGCCGTCGACGTCGCGGATCCAGACGCCCTCCCCGGATTCCGCCACGATCGGGGCGGTCTTGGTCGTCGTCATGAGGATCGCCCGGTCCCGCTCGATGAGGGCCTTCGCCTTCGGCCCCGGGATCTCGGTCTTCAGGACGACCCCGCGCGGTGGCGCCGCGGTCGGGGGAGGCGCGGGGGTGGGAGGAGGAACGCTTTGGCTCACGGAGTCACCGGGGGTCCACGGTTCCCGGGGCGGTAAAGGCTTGCGGCGGGCCCCGTGCCCCGCGCCAGTGGAACGTCACCCTTTATCCTGCGCGTCCAGGTCGAACGCGGGCGATGGGACCGGCGGAGCCCGAGGGCGATCCGACGGTCGGCGGGCTGCGCCCGGTCGTGCCGGGTCGGGCCGTGCTCACCGAGCTCGCCCGCGGGTTCCTGCTCGTCCACGAGTCGAATCCCGGCCGTGCCGTCCGGTTCGCGGAGACGTTCCTGCGCGAGTGCGCCGTCGATCCGCCCGAGGAACGCGTCGACGCGAGCCGTCCCGTGACGACGGCCCGCCGCCAGCTCGGTCGCCTCCCGCGCGGTGCCGTGGACCCATCGAACTTTCCCCCGATCCGCTAGCGCCGGCCCCGCGCGCCGAGCCGCGCCCGGACGGCGAGGTACGCGCGGAGCGCCGCGGGGAACCCGCGTCGCGTCATCCCGACGCGCACCCCGCGCGGCCGCCCGAAGAACCGCCCGGGCGAGACGAGGATCGAGGCCCGCAGGCAGGCCCGGGCGAACCGGTCCCCCCCGAGCGGTACCGGCTCGTCGAACGCCACGGGGGCCGCGAGCGGAGGGCCCTCGGGCCGGGCACGTCGCCAGAGCGCTTGGTTCCGTGCCACGACCGCCCGGACCTCTCCCAGGATGCGGGGGGCGTCGGAGAGCGTCGCGATCGCCCCCGCGACGGAGTACGGCGGCATCTCGTCGGCCACCAATCCGTGGAACCGCGCGAAGTCGCGTTGCTCGCGCTCGGGGGCCACGACGTACCCCACCCGGAGGTCGTCGGCCCCGTACGCCTTCGTGAGCGAGCCCGTCGTCCAGAGACCCGGTAGCCCGAGCCGCTGGAGCGACCGGGCCGGGGTGAACTCCCGGAACGTCTCGTCCACGACCGTCGCGCGGGCGCCCCGGTTCCACGCGAGGAACCGCTCGGGGGGCCAGAGGTCGCCGACCGGATTGTGCGGCTGGGAGACGATCGCGAGATCGCAGGACCCGGGCGTCTCTCCGACCCGATACCCCGCGGCGCGCGCGAGGTCGACGAGCGGCGGGTACTCGGGGAGGGCGACACGGGCCCGGGCCGAGCGGGCCCGGCGACGCCGGGCGAGGTACGTGACGGCGAGGGCGTTCGCCTCCGTCGCGCCGTGCGTCAGGAACACGCGATCCGGGTCGACCCCCACCCGCCGAGCGAAGATCGCACGCAGCTCCGCCTCCGAGGCGCGCCGGAGGTCGGCGGGCGTCGGCCGACGGTACCGGACCGTGCCGGCCATCCCGCTGCCCCCGAGATTGAACCGGCACGCGGCGTGACCGTCGATCCAATCGGCGAGGGGGAACCGCACGGCCCTCCGGGAGCCATCGCCCCTCAAGGCTCCTCGGTCACAGCCCGACCGCGAGACACGCGAACAGGATCGCGACGGTGATCAGGGCGACAGGAAGGCCGTGGCGCACGAACTCGCTCAAGCCGATCGTCACGCCGTGGCGTTGCGCGGTGTCCACCACGATCAGGTTGCTAACCGCCCCCAGGAGGGTGACGTTCCCGGCCAACGTGCTGCCCGCGGCAAGCGCCATCCAGATCACCGGCGTGCCCGGGCCGTAGCCGAGTCCCGTCAGCACCGGGATCTGGAGCCCGACCCAGGGGACATTGCTCACGAGCTGGGCGCCGCCGAGCGACGTCCCCATCACGGCGGCGATCGCGGGGAGCGTGTGACCCGGTCCCGGGATCGGGAAGTACGACTGGAGGGCCGTCACGACGCCGCCGTTCACCGCGCCCTGCACGACCACGAACAGTCCGGCGAACAGCAGGAGGATCGACCAGTTCATGCCCTGCAGGATCGGCGAGCGGTTCGGCGTGGCGAGGACGAGGACGACCGCGCCCGCGATCGCGACCTCCCACGACGGGATCGCGGGCCCGTGCACGAACGCCGACGTCACGTCGAGCGTGACGAGGACGACCATCGTCGCCGGGAAGACCCACAGGACGGGGTGCTGGCCGAGGCGACGGGCCCACCCGCCCACCGGGAAGAGGGGCGGGGCCTCGGCGTGCGCGCGAGCGTACTCTCCGTCGTCCTTCGGCATCTCCCGGCGGTAGACGTACCGAAGGTACCACCCGCCGACCGCGAGGTTGATCGCGGTCGGGATCGCGAGGTAGCGCAGGAAGGTGGCGACGGGGGAGCTCAGGCCGCTCTGCACCGCGACGAGCAGGTTCTGCGGGTTCCCGAACGGCGTCAGGGTGCTCCCCACGGTGACGGAGAACGCGAGCACGAAGACCAGCGGCTTCGGCGCCACGCGCAGCCGGGTCGCGAGGCCGATGACGATCGGGACCCCGATGAGGACGAGCGCGTCGTTCACGAGGAGCGCGGAGACGACGCCGATCCCGACGAACAGGTAGAACGGCAGATCGATCGGCCGCCGGGCCAGGCTCACCGCCCAGCGCGCGAGATGCTCGAGCGCACCGGCCGTCTCGAGCGCGGAGGCGAACAGGAACAACGCGAACAGGAAGAGGAGGGTCGGGGCCGAATTCGCGATCGTGCTCCCCGCTCCGGAGAGGGTGAGCACGCCGGTCGCGAGGGTCAGGAACGCCCCCGCCACGAAGAGGGTCCACACCGGCGGACCGCGCAACGTCACCTGTCGGACGATGACGGCGACGAACACCGCCGCCAGGAGGCCCGCCGCGAGGTAGTTCATGGGTCGAACCGAGGCTCAGGGCGCGAACCCGGCGCGGTACATAGGCCGGAGCGGAGCGCGCCCGCTCGAACCGAACGGTCATGAGGGGGGAATCGCCCGGCCCGGAGCGTGCGTCGCGCCGCGTCGCCGCCCCCGTCCGTGACCGTCGGGCCGAACGGCCGCATCCTCGCCCTCTCGGCGGCGTGGTTCTCGGACGGCGCCCGCCGCCGGGCCGAAGCCCGACGGGCCGCGGCGTGCGTCGAGTGCCAGCGGCCGTTGCCGTCGCACCGAACCCCGTACTGCTCGCGTCGCTGCCGCTGGAAGTTCCACGGCCACTACTTCTGGGACTCGGCCCGTTCCTTCGTCCTTCTGCGCGACCGGTACACCTGCCGTCTCTGCGGCGTCCGGCGGCGGGCCCGGGAGCTCGACGTCGATCATATCGTCGAGATCGCCCGCGGCGGGGCGGCGCTCGAGTACTCGAACCTGCAAACGGTCTGTCGGGCGTGCCACGGGCGCAAAACGCGCGCGTTCCTGCGTCAGTCCCGCGCCGGCGAAGGGACCGCGACGGAACGCTCCAGCTCCGAGAGCGAGAACGGCAACCCCGTCCCCGTGTTGTAGAGCAACACCGTCTCGCCCGAGCGGAGATCCCCCCGCCGGCGTAGGCCGTCCACCGCCGCGAACGGCGCCGCGCCCTCCGGGGAGGCCGAGATCCCGAACCGACGCGCGAGCACCGCCACGGCCCGCACGATGGAGCGATCGTCAACCGTGATCCCGCCGCCCCGACTCTCCCGGACCGCCTCGAGGATCCGCTCCGACGCGAACGGAGCGGGGACGAGCAGTCCCGGCGCCAGGGTGTGCGGGTCGTCCCACGGCACGGCGCTCGCCGACCCGGCGTCGAGCGCCCGCACGACGGGTGCGCACCCGTCGGGCTGGACCGCGTAGAGCCGCGGCTCCCGCTCGATCAGGCCGAGTCCGCGGAGCTCGGCGAACGCCTTGTGCATCCCCACGAGGCCGGTCCCTCCGCCGGTCGGATAGACGATCGCGTCGGGCAGCGCGTCGGCGCCGAACTGCTCGAAGATCTCGAATCCCATCGTCTTCTTTCCCTCGACCCGGTACGGTTCGCGGAGCGTCGAGAGGTCGAACGCTCCGGCACGGGCCTCCGCGGCGCGCGCGTGCGCCCCGGCCTCCCTCAACGTTCCCGACACCTCGACGACCTCGGCGCCGTAGTTCCGGCAGCCGTCCTTCATCGGGCGCGGGGTCCGTTCGGGCAGGTAGACCCGGACCGGGATCCGGGCCCGGGCGCCGTAGGCGGCGAGCGCGACTCCCGCGTTCCCCGCGCTCGGGACGAAGAGTCGCCCGAGCCCGAGTTCGACGGCGCGCGACACCGCGACCGCCATCCCGCGGGCCTTGAACGATCCGGTCGGGAGCCCGCCGTCGTCCTTCACCCAGAGCCGTACTCCGGCGAACTCGGGATCTTCGGGGAGCGGGAGCACGGGAGATAGCCCTTCCCCGAGCGTAACGATCGACCTCGTCCGGCCGACCGGAAGAAGCTCCCGGTAGCGCCAGAGGGTCGCCGCCCGCCCGGACCAGTCGCGGACCCAGCCGCGGGCGTCGAACCCGTCGAGGTCGTACGCCGCGAACAGGGTGTGTCCGCACGTCGGGCACGGCCCCACCGGCCGCGCGGGATCGAACTCCGAGCAGCACGCCCGGCACTCGAGACGTCGGAGGCGGGAGCCGGTCTCTCCCATCGTGGCCCCCGAGCCCGGGGCGCGGGAAAAGCGTGCGGGACCCGGCCGACGGGCCGGCCGCGCATCATGCGAGAGCGGATCGGAGAGTGGGCTCGGCCGGATTCGAACCGGCGACCTTCGCTGTGTGAGAGCGACGTCGTAACCGCTGGACCACGAGCCCGCGTCGAAGGGCGAGCGGCCCGGTCAAATAAGTCTGCTAGACCGGCAGCGAGAGCACCGCCGGGAG
>DATJNY010000038.1:0-37114 GCA_035507575.1 Thermoplasmata archaeon
CGCCGAGACGAGCGAGCGGGGCAGCGAGATCGGCGGGTTCTCCATCCGGTGGACCATCGCGCTCACGCTCTCCGCGTGGAACGTCGTGTAGCAGGTCTTCCCGGTCGCCATCGCCTGGAAGACGATGAACGCCTCCGCGCCCCGGACCTCTCCGACCATCAGGTACTGCGGGCGCTGGCGGAGGGCCGCCGCGAGGAGGTCGAACATGTCGATCTCGCCGGGGGCTTTCCCGCTCACGAGGTTCTTCGCGCCGAACCCGGCCCGCGTGAGCGACGGCACCCAGTTCTCGTGCGGGAGGTTCAGCTCCCGGGTGTCCTCGATGGAGACGATCTTCATCTGCGGCGGGATGAAGAGCAGCGTCGCGTTCAGGGTCGTGGTCTTGCCGCTCGCCGTGCCCCCGCAGACCATCATCGACTGCCCGTTCTCGATGGCGATCCAGAGGTACGCCATCATCTCGGGGCTCATCGTCTTGAACTTCAGCAGGTCGACCGGCGTGAACGGGTTGTCCCGGAAGCGACGGATCGTGAACGAGCTGCCGCGCTTCGTGACGTGCGTCCCGAGCGTCGCCTGCAGCCGCGAGCCGTCCGGGACCGTCGCGTCGAGGATCGGGCTCGCGACGGAGATGTGCTTGCCCGAACGCTGGGCGAGCCAGACGACGTAGTCGTCGAGCTGCTTCGAATCCTGGAACTTCATGTTCGACCGGATCGAGCCGTACTTCCGGTGGTAGATGTACAGCGGGATGCCGACCCCGTCGCACGAGATGTCCTCGACCTCGGTGTCGGTCATCGGCACGTCGACGATCCCGTAGCCGATGAAGTCCCGCTCGAGGGTGTAGAGGATCCGTCCCTTCGTCGTCGGGCCGGGCGAGAGCTCCCATGCCTGGAGCTTCCCGTCGACCATCTTCCTCAGCTCGCGCCGCTTCGTCTCGGGATCGGTCTCGGGGAGCGGCTCGAAGGCGTCGATCAGGACCACGCGCAGCCGCTCGGCGAGGTCCCGCTCGATCGGGGAGAGCGGCGGCTCGATGATCTCGTAGAGGTACTCGTTCCGCGTGTTGTGGTAGGAGATCCGGACGTAGGAGATCCCGGGGCGGATCGGGGCGAGGTCGAGCTCCTTCTGCGCGGGGTCGGTGATCGGCGGGATCGGGGTGATGTCCCCCTGCCCCTGGCCCGAGACGCCGAGGCGCGCGAGCTTCACGGGTCGGGGTTCCGACGAGCCCTTCCGGAGCGACGCGCCCAGGCGCAGCCACGCCGACGAGCCGCCCTTCTTGCGCCGCTCGATCGGCTCCGGGGCGTCCGCCTCGGACCCTTCGGGCTGGGGGGCTACCGCTCCGCTCATCGTCCGCTCCGCGTCACCCCACGTTCAGGATCGGGACGATGAACCGCATGATCGCCCAGCCGACCGCGAGCATGATCGTCGCGTGCTGGAGCCCTTCCGCGATCCGGCCGTTGTAGAGGATGCCGGCCATGACGCCGTCCCCGACCGCATGGACGATGACGGCGACCATGAACGCGAGGAACAGGATCGGCACGAAGGTGAACTGCAGCGACACGCCGCCCGAGCCCGAGAGCGAGGAGGAGGCGACCCCCTGGCCCGCGAGGATCATCTGCGGCAGGAAGACCGCCGCCATGATGTAGATCGTGACGAGGAACACGAAGAACGCGATGTAGATGACCGTCACGTAGGTCAGCATCGAGATCTGGCGCCCCTGCGCCTCGAGCTGGGACTCCCGGGTGTCGTGGGCGACCATCGTCAGCACGTCCGCCACATTCCCGCCGGCCTCGTTCGCGCGCGTGACGATCGAGACGACGCGCCGCACGAGCGGCGTCGGAACGCGCTCCTCGAAGAGCCGGAGCGCCGTCGCGACCGGGACGCCCCACTCGAGCTGGCTCGCCATCTTCTTGATCTCGTCCGTCAGGAGCCCGTAGCGGCCGTTGCTCGCGACGATGATCGCGTCGGGGAGCGTCATGCCGAACCGGCCCGCCTCCGCGACATCGCGCAGGAAGTCCGGGAGGCGCTCCTCGATCTTTGAGATCCGCCGGAGCTTCGCGCTCATCGCGAAGCCGTACGGCGCGATCAGGCACAGGAGCCCGAGGACGAAGAAGTCGATCGCGGGGTTGGCGCCCGTCCCTTCGCCGGGGCGGAGCTGGATGTTCAACGAGCCCGAGTAGACGAGCCCGGCGACGACCCAGAAGACGACGGCGACGACGGCGCCGACGATCAGGAGGACGACCTCGCGGGTGATCGCCACCCCGTCGCCCGTCGACTCGGCGGTGGCCAGTCCCTTGACCCGGCGGGTCGAGGCGGGGGCGTTCGCGGTCGCCATCCTACATCTCCTGCGCGAGCGTATACATAAAGAAAATGAAACCGAACTGCGAGAGCGGGATCATCAGGCCGACGATCGCCCAGAGGATGTCGATCATGAACGAGCCGCCGCCGCCGATGATCGCGAAGATCGCGATGATGATCACGAGGAAGAGCGGGAACGCCACGACGACCGTGACGAACGTCTCGGCGAGGAGTCCCATCGTCTCCACGCGCTGCAGCTGAGCGAGCTTGTTCTCGCGCTCGTACTGTTCCGCCTTCAGGAGGAAGTACGGCTTCAGCTGGCCGCCGCTCGTCGCGGTCGTGACGACCCCCTGCAGGAAGTCCTGGAACCGCTTCGACGGGCTGCGCTGCGCCCCGTTGCGGATCGCGGTCAGGATGTCGACCCCGAGGAGCTCGGTGTCGCGGCTGATCCAGGCGGCCTCTTCGGCGACCTCGCCGTAGATCTTTTGCCGGCCGAGCTCCTTGAAGATCTGGTCGATGTTGACGTCCGCCGACGCCATCGCGCTGACGAAGCTCATCGCGGCGCTGATCTTCTGGTCGATCTTGCGGCCGCGGGTCCGCGCGGTCGAGGACGGCGCGCCCTGAAGCCCGAAGAACGCCCCGATCGTGCCGAAGACCGGGAGGGCGACCGCGATCAGGACCCCGAAGAGGAACTGGCCCGAGGTGATCAGGATGAAGCCGAGCGCGGCGCCCGCGACGACCGTGGCGATCGCCGTGACGACGGCCGTCGCGTAGACGGTCGCCATGAACTCGTCGGCCCGGATCCGCATGTGGGCCTTGAGGAGGTTCTCCTCGAGGATCGGGTCCGGCGGACGGGCGAGGACCCGGCCCTTGAACGTCCTCCAGGCCCAGCGCTGGAACGGAGTCAGCGTGGAATGGGTCGGCTGCTCGCCCCGCTTGAGGCGGACCGGTCGGATCGTCACGGCGTCGGGGCCCCCGGAGGCGCGCGCGGCGGGGACGGTCGGGGTCGCCGGCACGACGCTCACGCCTCCTTCGCGACGGGAGCCGGGGCGCCGCCGATGCGGGCCATGACCTCGGCCGGGTCGCGGTAGTACTGGGCGATCGTCCGCCAGAGCTGCCGGTAGTCGGTGATCTGGTTCTGGACGAGGTAGCGGATGACGGCGCTCCGGCGCTGGAACTCCGCCTCCATCTCGTCCGGCGTGAAATTCTTCAGCTCCATGATCTTGTCAAACAGGAACGAGTGGCCCTTGAACACGAAGCCGTCGGTCGCGGGGTCCCACTCGTAGACGGTGTTGGTGATCAGCTCGTTCGTCTCGGGCTCGAAGCCGACGATCTCGAGGACCTGCTTCAGGCGCCGGACGACGCCCTTGTCGGTGCGCGTCTGGATCTGGATGATGACGTTGTTGAGCGCCGAGAGCAGGATCCGCGGCGTGTTGATCGGCGGGTTCTCGAGGCGGTTCACCATCGACTTCACGCTGTCGGCGTGCATCGTCGAGTAGGTCGTGTGGCCCGTGGCCATCGCCTGGAACATCGTGTACGTCTCCTTGCCGCGGACCTCGCCGACGATGATGTAGTTCGGCCGCTGCCGCAGCGCCGCCCGCACGAGGTCGAACATGTCGACCTCCCCGGCGGCCTTGCCGTCGGCGCCGCGGTCGCCCGTGCCGCTGCGGGTCGCGCCCGGGATCCAGTTCTCGTGGGGCAGGTTCACCTCGCGGGTGTCCTCGATGGAGACGATCTTCGCGGTCGGCGGGATGAACAGCGCCACCGCGTTGAGCGTGCTCGTCTTCCCGGCGGCCGGCCCGCCGCAGATGATCACCGACTCGCCCTGCTCGGCCGCGAGCCAGAAGTAGGCGACCATCTCCTCGCTCGCGCTCCCCATCAGGATGAGGTCGACGGGCGTGAACGGGCGCTCCTTGAAGCGCCGGATCGTGAAGCTCGCGCCCCGGGTCGTGATCTCCCGGGAGTACGTCGCCTGGACGCGGTGCCCCTCGGGGGTCGTGCCGTCTAGGATCGGGGCCGAGACGCTCACCGCCTTCGAGCAACGCTGCCCGAGCATGACGATGAACGAGTTGAGCGCGTTCTCGTCGGCGAACGTCACGTTCGTCTTCATCGACTCGTACTTGCCGTGGAAGATGAACAGCGGCACGTCGACGCCGTCGCACGAGATGTCCTCGACCTGCGGGTCGAGGATCAGCGCGTCGACGGGGCCGTACCCCACGAAGTCGCGCAGGACGTAGTAGACGATCCGCTCCTTCGAGATCGGCGAGAGCGAGATCCCCCGGCTGCGGAAGTACTCCTCGGCCTCGCCGCGGAGGTACGTGCGCTTGTCGGCGGTCGAGAGGTTGCCCACGTCGCTGCCGAGGATCATGGAGAGCGTCGCCTTCAGGTGGTCGACGAGCTGGCGCTCGCGCGTCGTGAGTTGCGGCTCGATCACCTCGTAGAGGTACTCCTTGTTGCGGTCGTTGTAGGTGACCCGCGAGTAGGAGTACGGCGGGTTCACCGCGCCGACCTCGAGCTCCCGCATCGTCGGCTCGGGGAGGGGCGGCATCGCCGTGATGAACGTGCCCGGCACGTCGGTCGGCGTCTCGAGGGGGCGCTGGGCGTCCAGCGGCGAGCCCTCGGCGGCGGGCGTCGCGCCCGAACGGGGGATCTTCACCCGGACCGAACCGCTCGCCATGACGCTAGGTGCTCCCGATGCCCATGGTGATCTGCACGCCCGCCACGTACACCTGGGCATAATTGACGCTGGTCAACTGGAACGAGAGGAGGGTCGTCGCCCCGTTGGTGTTGAAGCAGCTTCCCGAGTAGGTCGGGGTGAGGGTGATCGACTGGAACGGGTTCGATCCCGAGGCGGGGTTCTTCCCGAAGAAGGCGAACAGCTTGTAGGCGGTCGACGGGAGGCCGCTCTGGGTGACGAGCTTGTACAGGTACGGCACCCACGCGCACGGATACTGCGTGCCGATCTCGTAGGTGAACGTGAACGGGCTCCCGCCGCCGTTCGACGTCTGGACCTGGTCGTACTTCAGCTGGCTGTAGACCTCCTCCGAACCCTGGCCGAAGACGGTCGAGGAGTTGCCGTAGAGCTGCAGGAAGCTCGAGGTCACGCTGGTGTTGCCGCCGACGTACGTGATGTTGAGGGGCGGCGGGAACGCCATCACCTGGTACCCGGTGCTCTGGGACTGGACCACCGCGTCGTTCTCGAAGTAGAACGTCTCGGGCGTGTAGTACCGGTTCGGCAGCACGAGCTGGAGGGTCCCGGTGGCGAGCTGGAGCCCGTAGTTCTTGATCCCGCCGGGCCCGACGGACATCGAGATGTTCTGGAAGACGCAGTACGACGGCGTGATCGGTTGACCGTACGGGTTCGTCACGTTGCCGGCCGCCCCCTTCGGGGTGCTGCCGGCCGAGTAGAACGGCGAGCCCCCCGCGCCCGGGCAGGTGTTCGGCAGGAACAGGAGCGTCCCCTCGGTCGGCTGCGCGATCAGGGGGACCCCGTTCGAGCTGATCACGAACGGCGTACCCACGGACTGGGGGCCGCCGAGCGCGTACTGCTGGTCGATCACCGACTTGAACGTCGCGAAGGAGGTCGACGACTGCGCGGTGAGGAGCGACTCGTTGTCGGTCATCCAGAGCGGCACGTACTGGGTCAGGAAGATCCCGAACAGCGCGAAGAACACCAGGAGGGCGAGCAACGTCCCGATCACGGCGACGACCCCGCGCCGCCCGTGGCGGAGGCGACGGGCCCGGCGATAGCGCCGGCCCGCGGTCGAGCGATTCGTTCCCCCCATCAGACGGACCGACCGGAGCCGCGAGGCCCCGGGTAGCGAGAATTAGGCCCGGTTGGTGTATAAATACATGCCCGCGCCGAGGGCGCAAAAACCCTCGGGAGCGTTGAACCTTTACCCCGCGGCCGCATCCCGGTCCCATGACCCTCCGGGAGCTCTCGCTCTCGCTGCCGAACCGCCCCGGGACCCTCGCGACGATCGCGCGGACGCTCGCCCACGCGCGGATCAACGTGGCGGCGCTCTCCGTCGACTCGACGGCGACCCGCGGCCGGGTCCGCCTGATCGTCAGCGACCCCGACCGGGCCCGCTCGCTGCTCGCCGACGCGGGCTTTTCCGCGGACGAGCGGGAGATGATCGCGGTCCGTCTCGAGGACCGGGCGGGGAGCTTCCTCCAGGTCCTGGAAGCGCTCGCGAAGGGGAAGGTCAATGTCCAGAGCGTCGCGATCCTCGTCGCCCGGGAGGGGAACCAACCGTTGGTGGCGCTCTCCACGAGCGACCTCGCCAAGGCCCGGAAGCTGCTCCTCCACGCCGGGTTCGCGAGCCAGCTCGCGGACCGGCTCGTCTCCAACCCGGACCTCCTCGCGGCGGCCCCCAGCATCCCCGGGGAGTCGGTCGGCCTGTTGCTCTAGCGCCCGGCCGCGTTTCCAAAAGCGTAAGAGGCGAAGGCCTTCCGGGGGGTTCGCGCGGTTGTGGTCTAGTGGTTAGGACGGTAGCTTCCCAAGCTACCTACTCGGGTTCGAATCCCGACAACCGCATCCCCCATCGCGGCGCGTCGTCGCCCGCGCCTCGCCGGCGTGGCTCCGGTGGCAGCGGGGTCACTCGGCCGGGACGAACCAGAACTCGTTGCCGTCGGGGTCGAGGAACTTCGAGACCCAGCCCCACGGACGCCGGACGGGGGGTACGGAGAACCGCACCCCGGCCTTCCGGAGCCGGCGGACCTCGTTCGGGAACGGGCCGGTGGCGACGAGCAGGATGCCGGTGTTGCCGACCTCGGACTTCGGCGGCTTCTTGCCGGACCGCCCTCCGACCTCGCACAAGTGGAGCTGGAACTTTCCCGAGCGGTCGCCGACGGTGAGCCAGTGCTCCCCGTCGTCCTCGATGCGGCGGAAACCGAGCGTCTCCACGTACCATTCCGCGGCCCGGTTGCGGTCGGTGACCGCGACGGCGACCGACACGCCCTTGATCGGCATCGGCTGGGGACGGGCGCGACGGCGTATCACGACTGCGCCCCGCGCCCTACGCGAGCGGCGCGTCGGTCGCGGGCGGGCCGCCGAGCCGGTACGCGCTGGGCAGCAGGTCCGGATCGATCTTTCCCGTCGTCGCGTAGCGGTAGAGCGCGGCCCGGAGGATCCCCTCGGCCGCCGCGCCGATCAGCGCGACGACCGTCCCGACCGCGATCGCTCCCCCGAGGAGGAGGAAACCGAGCGCGGTCGCGCCCCCGCTGAGCTCGAACAGCCCGAGGATCCCGAGGACGACCGCGGCGACGATCCCCGCCCCGACGAAGAGCCCGACGACGAGGTTCGAGATGAGCGACCGGCCGAACGTCGAGACGAAGAGGTGTCCGGAGCGCTTCAGGGACGCCCAGGTCGTCGCGTTCTCGTAGAGCACGACCGGGATCATGAAGTAGGTCACCACCGACCACGCGGCCCCGCCCGCGAGCCCGATCACCGCGCCCCCGATCCCCTGCACCCGGCTCGCGATCAGTTGGATCAGGAGCCCGACGGTCGCGGTGATCACCGACCAGACGACGAGGCGCCCGAGCCGGGAGCGGGCGACGCGCCACCCGTCGGCCGCGGTCGGCTGCCGCCCCTCGAGCTTCAGGGTCGCGGCGCCGATCAGCGCCGCGGTCGCGTAGACGGAGACGAACGACGTCCCGAAGTACGTCGCGAGGAAGAGGACGAGCGCGAGCGCCTCGTACGTCGAGGCGGACGGGCCCGAGAAATGCGGGAACAGCCAGAACGCGCCGAGCAGGAAGAGGGCGAGGACCCCGAGGATCGAGAGGCCGCCGACGAGCGGGAAGACGAGGAGGGCGCGGTCGTCCGCGATCAGTCCGAACGCCGTCTTCGTGAGCTTCCAGGAGTCGGAGAACGTGCCGGGCATCGCGACGGCGTCGAGGCCCCGGCGATTACTTGAGCCCTGCCGGAGAGCGCCCGTCGCGCGGCCTCAGGTCCCGGCTGCCTGACTCGAACAGGCGACCTGAGGATCTCCACGGGGGCTGCCGGGACACCGGCAGTCTCGCCTACAGTCCCCCGCTCTACCACTGAGCTAAGCCGGGATGCCGCGAGGAGCGGTCGCCCCGCTATAAATCTGCCCCTGCTGCGCCCCGGGGATGCGGACCGTCGAGCACCGACGGCACAGCCGGCGCGACCCCGGCGACCTCCACCTCAGCGCGGCCGGCCGGGCCCTCGCGCGGAAGGTCGGCCCGTCCCTCCCCCGGTTCGATCGGGTCGTCACGTCGCCCCGGGATCGGGCGATCGAGACGGCGGAGGAGCTCGGACACGCGGTCGACGGGACCGACCCCGCGCTCGCCGAGCTGCCCGACGACCTCGGGCTCGAGCTCGGCGACGAGCGGTTCTGGACGTTCGAGCGGATCGCGACGCTCGTGCGGGAGAGCGCGGTCGCCCGGGAGTACGCCGCCGCGCAGGCGGAGCGGTGGCGCACCGAGCTCGAGCGCGTCCCGGACGGGGGGCACCTCCTCATCGTCTCCCACGGGTCGATCATCGTGTTCGGCACCGTAGGGGCGCTCGGCGATCGCGCCGCGGGTTGGGGGCCGGCGATCGGCTACCTCGAGGGGGTGCGGCTCCGATGGGACGGTCGCCGCTGGGTCTCGGGAGAAGTGCTCCGGCTCCGCGAGTGAGGCCCGGCGCTCAGCGGATCGCGACCCGGACCGCGCGGGCGACTTCGTCCGGGGTCCCGCTCGCGTCGACCGTGCGGAGCAGCCCGAGCTTCCGGTAGAACCCCAGCAGGGGGGCGGTCTGTTCCGCGTACACCGCGAGCCGGGTCGTGATCGCCTCGGGCCGGTCGTCCGGACGCTGGATGAGCGCCGTGCCGTCGCGGTCGCACTGCCCCGCGACGCGCGGAGGCTGGGTTGTGACGTTGTAGACGGACTGGCAGGTCGGGCAGATCCTGCGTCCCGAGAGCCGTTCGACGAGGAGGTGCGCCGGCAGTTCGAAGGAGAGCACGGCGTCGATCGGGGTGATCTGGGCGAGCCGCTCCGCCTGCGCGAGGTTGCGGGGGAAGCCGTCGAGGAGGAATCCCGGCTGCGCGTCGGGCTGGGCGAGCCGATCGCTGAGGATCCGCAGGACGAGGTCGTCGGGCACGAGGCGACCGGCATTCATGTGGCCCTGGGCCTCGAGACCGAGCGGCGTGCCCGCGGCGACCGCCGCGCGCAGAAGGTCCCCGGTCGACAGGTGCGGTACGTGCAGCTCGCTCGCGAGACGGGCGGCCTGAGTCCCTTTCCCCACGCCGGGGGGACCCAGGAAGACGATCCGTGGCATCGGCGCGCCCAGCCGGGCAGGGGCTTAAGGAGTTGCCGACGGGCCTAGCCGACCCGGCTCCCGACGAACGCGTCTCCCTGGATCGACTTCTCGAGGTTGGGGAGGTCGCGACCCTGCACGATCGCGAGCGGGATCTCGGCCCGGGCGAGAATGTCCGCCCCGAGCCGATCGAAGACGAAATTCTGTCCGGGTTCGCCCGAGGTCGCGGCGTGGACGCGGCGGCGGAACTCCGGCCACCAGATCTGGTCGATCCGCCGGGCGCCCGGATGGGTTCGGGGATCGTGGTCGTAGAGGCCGTCGACGTCGGTGGCGTTGACGAAGCGGGCCGCCCGGACGCGGGCGGCGACGAGCGCCGCCACGCCGTCGGTCGTGTGGCCGGGCTCCGTGCCCCCGAGGATCACCGGGGAGGCGTGGCGCAGCTCGTGGACCGCCTGCGCCACCGTGGACGGAGGGTGCGCGGGCGTCGGGAGTCCGACGCGCGCCGCGAGGAGCCGCGCGTTGAGCCGGGTGACGTCGATCCCGATCTCGTCGAGCTCGACCTCGGTGAGCCCCAGTTCGCGGCCGAGGCGGATGTAGTCGCGCGCGGGGCGCCCTCCTCCGGTCGTGACGACGAGCGGGAGCGAGCGTCCGAGGCGGCGCAAGAGTTCGGCGAGCTCCCCGATGTACCGGGCGTCGTCCGAGCCCGTGAGGAGGACCGAGCCGCCGATCGAGACGACGACGGGACGAGCGGGGGCCGGCGCGGTCGACGCCATCGGGGCCCGGGAGCGGTCCCACGACTTAGGCCTGACGGAGGCGCCGGGCGCCGGGCTCAAGAGGCCGCGTCGCTCGACCGCCCCGTGGCCGACGACCTCCTGGCCGCAAAGCGCGCCGCCGCCCGTCGCGGCGTCGAGCGCGTCCGCCCGGGGATGCGGCTCGCCCTCGGCACCGGATCGACCGCCGCGGAAGCGGTCCGGGCGCTCGCGACGCGATTTCCGGGCGTCGCGTTCGACTGCGTGTCGAGCTCGCGCGCGACCGAGGAGCTCGCGAGCGCGCTGGGGCTTTCGGTCCGCGCGCCCCGGGAAGGCGACCGGTTCGACCTGATGCTCGACGGGGCGGACGAGGTAACGCCCGCGCTCGACCTCACGAAGGGGGGTGGAGGCGCGCTGCTCCGCGAGAAGTTCCTCGCCCGGCTCGCCCGCGAGGTGGTGATCCTCGTCGATCCGACGAAGCTCGTCGCCCACCTCGGCGAGAAGGCGCCGATCCCGGTCGAGGTCGTCCCGTTCGCGCGGACGGTCCTGGCGGGCCGCTTCCGGGACGACGGGTTCGAGGTCCACCACCGACAGGCCGGCGACGGGCGCCCCTACCTGACCGACAACGGCAACGAGATTCTCGACCTCCGGCCGCATCGGCCGATCGAGCATCCGGCGGCGACCGCCGCCCGGCTCGCGTCCTACACCGGGGTCGTCGAGACCGGCCTCTTCGTCGGGCTCGCGACGACCGTGCTCGTCGGACACCCCGACGGGAGCGTCGAAGAGCGCGAGCGGCCCGTCGCGCCGCCCCCGTAGCGGGCGTCGCCGTTATCCGCCCCGAGCGGTGCGGTCGGTCGTCCGCCCCGCCCGGGCGGCGGTGACACCATGCAGGGCAAGTACGTGCGAACTCGCGTCGACGATCACGTCGGCTACATCGAGATCGGGAAGCCGAAGGCGAACACCTACGATCTCGAGATGATGCGGGAGCTGAACGCCGCGATCGACGAGTTCCGGTTCGACGAGGACGCGCGCGTGATCGTGCTCGCGAGCACGGTCCCCGGCTTCTTCAGCGCGGGCGCGGACATCGAGATGCTGAAGGCGAGCGCCCCGGACTTCAAGGCGATGTTCTGCCTGTTCTGCCAGGAGACCCTCAACAAGTTCGCCCAGACCCCGAAGGTCGTCCTCGCCGCCCTCAACGGGCACACGGTCGGTGGGGGACTCGAGATCGCCCTCGCCTGCGACCTCCGCATGATGGCGAAGGACTCCGGCTCGATCGGCCTTCCCGAGGTGACGCTCGGCGTCCTCCCGGGCACCGGCGGGACCCAGCGGCTGCCGCGGCTCATCGGCACCGCGCGTGCGCTCGACCTCATGATCACTGGCCGCCGGCTCACGCCGGACGAGGCGCTCCAGATCGGCCTCGTCAACTACGTCTATCCCAAGGAGACGTTCGCCCGGGACGTCCAGGCGTACGCGAGCGCCCTCGCGCACGGGCCCGCGCGGGCGGTCAGCCTCATCAAGCGCTCGGTCGAGGAGGGCATCGAGATGCCGCTCCCCGCCGGACTCGCGCTCGAGCGCGAACTCCAGAACCGGCTGTTCATCACCGAGGACGCGAAGGAAGGGCTCGCCGCGTTCACGGAGAAGCGGAAGCCCAACTTTAAGGGACGTTAGCCCCTTCGTTCTCCCGAGGACGAGATGGCGACCCCGAACCCGCCCCCGACGCCCGCCCCGGCCCCGACGTCCCGGACCCGCGCGGGATCGTCGAGCCTGAAGGACGGGGGCACGGTCGTGCCGGTCCGCGAGATCCTCTGGGGCAGTTCGGCGGGCGCGCACAAGTACGAGACGGCCGAGGAACTCGAGCCGGACATGGCGAAGCTCATCGTGAAGCTCATGGTCGTCCAGGCCGACACCGAGTTCGCCTCGATCCAGCAGCACCGACCCTGGCTCGACCAGGCCCCGACGCTCGAGGATCGATGGATCGAGTCCCGCATCGTCGCCGACGAGGCCCGGCACGGGCTCCAGGCGTGCCGGATCCTCCGGGATTTCGGGGAGGAGGGCCAGCGGTACATCGACGAGCTCCTCACGAAGCGCGAGGGGGAGCACAAGCTCGACGCCTTCAACATGAAGTTCGACACCTGGTCGGACGTCGGCGCCTTCACCTGCTTCGTCGATCGCGTCGGCGTCTACCAGCTCCGCGCGTTCCAGGAGTGCTCGTACGGCCCGCTCGCCCGGGCGATGCCGCTCATGCTCAGCGAGGAGCAGCTGCACCTCAACTTCGGCCTCTCCGTCCTGCGCCGGATGGTCCAGGACGGAGGGAAGTACTACGGCTCCCGCGAGGAGGCGCAGCGGGCGGTCGAGAAGTGGTATCCCCGCGCGCTCGACATGTTCGGCCACTCCCAGTCCGCGACGAGCCGACGCGCGATCGAGTACGGCCTCAAGCGCTGGACCAACGAGGAAGCCCGGGCCCGCTACATCCAGGAGGTCTCGGGCCTGATGGGCCAGATCGGCCTCGCGCTCCCGCCGCCCGAATTCGACCGGCACGTCCTCTAGCGGGCGCGCGCCCGTCGCTCGGCGCCGCCGGGACCGGGGCGGACCACGAGGGAGCGCTCGACCCCGTCGAGCGCCGCCAGGCGGCGGCGCACCGACGGGAGATCGCGGCGGAGCGTGAAGACGTGCACGTGCGCGCCGGCGTCGTGGGTGTACCCCGCGACCGCCCGTCCCGCCGCCCGGTTCATCGCGCGCACCTCCTCGAGGATCCACCGCGAGGTCGGGGTCAGGTAGTCGAGCGTCGGGGTCGTCGTCTCGCAGACGAGGCGGAAGCTGTCGCACTCCTCCATGACGAGCGGGAGGAGGCGCCCCGCGTCGCGGGCCCCGATCGCGGCCCGGATCCCCCGCAGGCGGCGCGGCACCTCGCGCAGCCGGCGGCGATACTCCGGGCTCGTGCGCACCGTCGCCTGCATCGCGTCCTTCGACCGCACCTCCTTCACGGGGGCGCCCCGGACGAGCAGCACGAGGTCGACGAGCGCGGGCCAGTGCCCGGCCGGGTAGACGGAGCGGGCGTAGCAGTCGCGCCCGTCGGCCCGGGTGCCGGCGTGCCACTCCACGAAGCCGCCGAAGATCGACCGGCACGCGCTCCCCGAGCCGAGCCGCGCGAGCTGGGAGAGCTCGCGATCCGAGAGGTGAAGGCCGGCGGCCCGGGAGGCGGCCCCCGCGAGGGCCGCGAAGCCGCTCGCGCTCGACGCGAGGCCGCTCGCCGTCGGGAAGTTGTTCTCCGAGCGGACCGTGGCGCGGTCGTCGAGCCCCGCCCTCGCGCGGACGCGGTCGAGGAAGCGCACGACGCCGTCGCGCGGGCCCCCGGTCGCCGGAGCGCCGTTCAGCTCGACGCGGTCCGTGTCGAGCGTGGGGTCGAACCGGACCGTCGTCCGGGAGCGGAGCCGGTCGAGGGTCACCGAGAACGACGAATTGTACGGGAGCCCCCGCTCGGGGTCCCGCACCCCCCAGTACTTCACGAGCGCGATGTTCGGCGGCGCCTCGTACGTGACCGCCGCCCGAACGGCCGCCGGCATCGGTAGCGGCCACGGCCGCCCCCAGTACTTATCCGCGCGCTCCCGCTTCCCGGCGCGTGTCCCCGTCGAGCCCGTCGTCCGAGCCGCGACCGACCCGTCCGCTCCCGGATCTCCTCGCCGCCGCCCGCCGCGGCGGCTTCCACCAGGAGGTCGGCTTCCGCATCGACGCGGCGCAGAGCGGCCACGGCTTCGTGACCGTCACCGGGAAGGTCGAGACGCGCCACCTCAACATCAACGGGGTCGTCCACGGCGGCGTCTACGCGACGATCCTCGACACGGCGATGGGCGCGGCGGTGGTGTCGCTGCTCACGGAGAGCGAGACCACCGCGACGACCTCGCTCTACGTCGAGTTCCTCCGCGCGGCCCGGGAAGGGGAGACGCTCACCGCGCGCGGCGAGGTGCTGCGGCGGGGCCGGCACATCGCGTTCGCCGAGGGGAACCTCTACGGCGAGGACGGCCGGCGGTTCAGCCAGGCGCGGGGGACGTGGTACATCTGGTCGCAGGACGACCGGTCGCCGCCGCCCCCGCCCGCCCGGCGGAAGGCGCGCTAGTCGCGGAGCGCCGCGAACACCGGCGCCATGCGCTCGAGGACGGAGAGCCGCTCGAGTCCCTTCGAGATCCCCCGCACCGCCTCGGGATAGGCGTGCGACGCGAAGTAGGCGCGGACGGCGTCCCCGCGGCCGATCCCGAGCACCGGGAGGGTGATCTCGAGGGTGCGGGAGAGCAGTCCCGCCCCGCGGAAGAGCGCGTCGAGCTTCGGCAGCTCCTCGACGAGCCACGGCCAGAGCACGGGACGCCCCGCCGGGTTGGCCGCGACGTTCCGGATCACCTCGGGCACGATCCCCCGGTTGACGGCGCCCGAGCAAGCGCGGTCGAGGGTCTCCCGGACGAGCGCGGGGTCGGTCGTCCAGCCGAGCGCGATCTCGAGCGGGAGCCGCTCCGCCTCGGGGAGGTCGGCCCGGATCGCCCGGGCGAGCTCGCGGTAGCCGGCGACCCCCTCGGTCCGGGCGCGGGCGACCGCGACGGCCGGGCGGACGTCGGGCTGCACGTGGTCCCACGTGACGAACAGCTCGGAGAGCTGGCGGGCGAATCCCGGGTCGATCCGGACCCAGCCGAACGAGATCCGTTCGCGGAGGACGCCGTCCGAGGTCGAGTCCCCGGGCCGCCGCACCGTGCCGAGGCGGGCGAACTGGTGCCCGAAGAACCAGCGGGCGAGGTCCTGCACCGGGCCGGAGTCGGGGAAGAAGATCGCGAGGGGCCCGAGGGTCCGGCTGAGGAGCTCCGCGACGAGCCGGTCGTTCGTGAGCCCGAGCGTCCGCACGGCCCGCGAGAACGTCGGCCAGTGGACCTCGCCGGCGAGCAGGTACGCCCAGAGGTCCGCGAGGAACGTCCATCGATCCTCGGCGGGACGGTCGGGGAGCGCGGCGAGGAGCCGGTCGAACATCGGCCGGTCGTAGAGGACTCGGTAGAATCCGACCGCACCGGGATTCAGGTGCACGGTCGCCCCCGGCGGGACCGGCAGGGTGTGGGTCGGCGTGTCGAACCGGAACCGGTCGACGCGTCCGTTGATCGAGACGGCCATCGGGATCGGCCACGGCGGGGAGTCCGTGGCGCCGTGGTAGCTGAACCGGCGCTGGGTCAGTTCGATCCCCGCGTCCGTCGACCGCGCGGTGATCGACGGGACCCCGGGACGGTCGAGCCACGGATCGATGAGCGGGCCGACGCGCTCGCCCGTGATGCGGCTCAGGGAGGTCCACAGATCGGCGGTCGTCGCGTTCGCGTACTGGAACCGGCCGAGGTAGTCGGCGATGCCGCGGCGGAACGGTTCCTCGCCGAGGTACGACTCGATCATCGCGAGGATGCTCGATCCCTTCCCGTAGCTGATCTCGTCGAAGATCTGGGCGACCTCTTCCGGGCCCTCGACGTGGGCGCGCACGGGGTGGGTCGCATCCAGGGAGTCCCCCTCGAACGCGGCGAACGTGCCGGCGGTCCGCAGGAAGAAGTCGGTGCGGGCCCCGAGGGAGGGGTCGACGCGGTCGGAGATCTTCGTCTCGAGGAACGACGCGAGGCTCTCGTTGAGCCAGATGTCGGTCCAATCGGTGAGCGTGACGAGGTTGCCGAACCACATGTGGGCGATCTCGTGGGCGATCGTCTCGAAGACCTCGCGCTGGACGAACGACGACGTCTCGTCGTCGACGAGGACGCGGTCGTCGCGGAACGCGATCGCGCCCCAATTCTCCATGGCGCCGAACGACGCTTCGGCGACGGCGACGAGGTCGAGCTTCGGAAGGGGGTACGGGATCCCGTAGTACTCCTCGTAGGACTTCAGGATCCGTCGGGCCGACTCGAGCGCGAATCGCGCCGACGGGCCCTGCCCCGGGGGGGCGAACACGCGGAAGCGGACCCGGTCGCTCGTGTCCTCGACCCGGTCGAACCGGCCGATCGCGAGGAAGAACAGGTACGGCGGCATCTTGGGGGTGGGGGGGAACCGCCACACCCGCCGGCCGTCGGCCTCGCCGGTGGACTCCTCCAGCATGTTCGAGACGACCTCGACGTCGGCGTCGGTGCGCACGGTGAGCGCGATGCGGCTCTTCCGGTCCGGCCGGTCGAGGCACGGAAAGATCCGCTGGGTCCCGTTCGGCTCGCACTGGGTCGTGAGGAGGTAGCCGGCCCCCTGCCGGGAGCGATACAGTCCCATGAGCGCCTGCTCATCGACCCGACCGGCGAACTCGATGGTGAGGGTCCCGGGCACCACGGCCGGCAGCTGGAGCGTCCGCTTCGCGGGCTCGTAGTGGTACGGCGCGGGCCGGCCCCCGATCGTGACGCTCCGGATCTCGAGCGCGTCGGCGTCGAGCGTCAGCGCCCGCGTTCCCTCCGGCGGCTCGAGGCTGACCGACCCGGTCCAGGTCCGGGCGACGAAGTCGACGTCGAGCGTGAGGCGGTACTCGGGGATCTCGGGGCGCTCCTCGGGAGACGTCACGTTGCGCCCGCTAACTCGGCTTTGCCTTGAAGCTTGGGAGGCGGACCGGCGCACGACGTCCGGGCGCCGGCGCCCGACGCAAGGTTAAATATCGGCCACCGGTCGGCCGCGATGGCTGACGGCCAAAGCGGCGGGGAAACACCCGGTCCCATTCCGAACCCGGCAGTTAAGCCCGCTGGCGTTCCGCGCGGTACTGAAGTGCGCGAGCCTACGGGAAACGCGGAAAGCTGTCAGCCTCCTTCCCCTCTCGAGCGAGCGCTCCGCTAGCCTAATTCGGCGGGCGGGCTGCCGCGGGCGATGATCCTCGGCGCGCACCTCGGGATCGCCGGAGGGCTCCCCGAGGCCGTGCGGGATCTCCGCGCGCTCCCCGGCGAGGCGCTGCAGATCTTCTCGAAGAGCCCGCAGATGTGGGGCGGGCCTCCCATCGCTCCGGCCGCCGCCGAAGCGTTCCGCGCGGCGGTGCGCTCCGAGGGGGTCCGGGCGACGGCGGTCCACCACGGGTACCTCGCCAACCTGGGGAGCCCGAAGCCGGACACGCTCGCCCGATCCCGGGGCGCCTTCCGAGACGAGGTGGGGCGCGCGGAGCTCCTGGCGGTCGACGGGCTGATCTTCCACCCCGGCGCGCACCTCGGCTCGGGGACCGACGCCGGTCTCCGAACCGTCGCGGAGAGCCTTCGGCTCGCCCTGCACGACGCACCCGAAGGCCACGTCCGCTGGCTGCTCGAGAACGCGGCCGGTCAGGGCACGACGCTCTGCGCGTCGCTCGAGGAGCTCGCGACCGTGCTCGCCGCGGTCGATGCGCCGGATCGGCTCGGCGTGACGCTCGACACCTGCCACCTCTTCGCCGCCGGCTTCGAGCTGCGGACGGACGAGGGGTACGGCGCCCTGGTCGATCGGATCGGGGCGACGATCGGGTTCGAGGCCGTCCGCGCGTTCCACCTGAACGACGCGAAAGCGGACCGGGGCTCGCACCTCGACCGGCACGAGAACATCGGGAAGGGGCTGATCGGGCTCGACGGGTTCCGGCGGGTCGTCAACGACCCCCGCTGGGCGAACGTGCCGGGATATCTCGAGACCCCGCTCGATCCGGCGACGGGGTACGCCCGGTACGTCACCGACCTCGCCACGCTCCGCGCGCTCGTCGTGGGCGGGGTACCCCCCGAACCGAAGCCGAAGGTGCGCCGGTCCCGCGCCGCCGGCTCAACCGTCAAATAGCCGCCCCCGCCATCCGCGCCCGCAGATGGCGGACGACGTCCCGCCCGAGGTCGTCGACGCCCTGACCGCGACGGCGCTCGAGATCCGGCGCGAGGTCGTCCGGATGACGTACCGGGCCCAGAGCGGCCACCCGGGGGGCAGCCTCTCCGCGGTCGAGCTCCTGACGGCGCTCGTCTTCCGCGAGCTGCGGATCGATCCCGCGCGCCCGACCCTCCCGGACCGGGACCGGTTCGTACTCTCGAAGGGCCACGCGGCGCCGGCGCTCTACGCGGCGCTCGCGCTGCGCGGCTTCTTCCCGCGGACGGAGCTTCCGACGTTCCGGCAATTCGGGAGCCGCCTGCAGGGGAACCCGGACCGCCGGCGCCTTCCGGGCGTCGACGCGTCGACCGGGGGTCTCGGCCAGGGGATCGGGATGGCGGTCGGGATGGCCCTCGACGCGGCGATCGCCCACGGCCCCGCGCGGACGTACGCCCTCGTGGGCGACGGCGAATGCCAGGCCGGGGCGACCTGGGAGGCGTTCCTCGTGGGCGCGCACCAGCGCCTCGGCGGGCTCACCGTGATGATCGACCGGAACCGGTTCCAGGGCGACGGCGCGACCGAGGAGATCCTCGAGATCGAGCCGCTCGTCGACAAGCTGAAGGCGTTCGGTTGGCGGACCGCCGAGATCGACGGCCACGACTTCCCCGAGATCCTCCGCGCGCTCGCGGCCGCGCGGACCTCCGCGGATCGCCCGACCGCGATCGTGGCGCACACCGTGAAGGGGAAGGGCGTCTCGTTCATGGAGAACAGCGCGGGCTGGCACGGGCGCGCGCCGACGCGCGACGAGGCGGAGCGGGCGCTCGGCGAGCTCGGATCGTCGCTCGAGGGGCCCGTCCCATGAGCCCGCCGTCCGCGCCCCTCGCGAGCCTCCGCGACGCCTACTCGGAAACGCTGCTCGAGCTCGGCGCCCGCGACCCGCGCCTCGTCGTCCTGGACGCCGATCTCGCGAGCGCGACGGGGACCCGGCGGTTCGCGGAGGAGTTCGACGACCGGGCGTTCGACCTCGGGGTCACCGACGCGGCGATGATGGCCGTCGCCGGCGGCCTGGCGCTCGACGGCCGGACCGTGTTCGTCGGGACGAACGCGGTCTTCGCGGCCGGCGAGGCGTACAATTTCGTCCGTCAATCGATCTGCTTCAACGGGGCGAACGTCAAGATCGTCGCCGCGCCGTCGGGCCTTCTTCCCGGCCCGGACGGCGGCACGGTGCAGATGGTCGAGGACCTCGGCCTCATGCGCGGCCTTCCGGGGATGACCGTGCTCGTGCCGGCGGACGCGCCGAGCGCGCGCACGGCGACCCGCGGTCTCGCCGAACGACCCGGCGCGGGGTACCTCCGCCTGACGACGGAGCCGCTGCCTACGGTAACGGACGGGACGCTCGTCGTCGGGCGGGCGAACGAGCTTCGGTCGGGTCGGGACCTCACGATCGCGGCGATCGGCGCGCTCGTCCACCGCGCGCTCGCGCTCGCGACCGACCTCGCCGAGGTCGGGATCTCGGTCCGGGTCCTCGACCTCGCGTCCGTCAAGCCGTTCGACGCGTCCGCGATCCTGCGCGCCGCGCGCGAGACCGGGGCGATCCTCGTCCTCGAGGAGCATTCGGTCGCGACCGGGATCGGCGCGCTCGTCGCGTCGACCACCGCGGAGGGCTACCCGGTCCCGGTCCGCCGGGTCGGCGTCCCCGACGTCTTCGGCGAGAGCGGCGCCCCGGCGGAGCTCCTCGACCGCTACGGGTTCGCTCCCGAGCGGCTGCGCCACGAAGCGTGGGAACTCCTCAAGAGCCGGGGAAAGGTGGCGTAATCGCCCCGGAGGTCCGACGATGCAGCTGTTCCTCGACACCGCGAGCGTGACCGAGATCCGAACGATGTGGGAGACCGGTATCCTCGACGGCGTCACGACGAACCCGACGCTCGTGGCGAAGGAGGGCCGGAAGTTCGAGGACGTGCTCCGGGAGGTCTGCGGCCTCGGCGTCCCGAGCGTCTCCGCCGAGGTCGTCGCCACCGACACCGACGGGATGCTGCGCGAGGGGCGGCACCTCCGGGAGATCCACCCCTCGATCTACGTGAAGGTCCCGATGACGGCGGCGGGCCTTCGCGCGACCAAGGTCCTCGCCCAGGAAGGGACGCGGGTCAACATGACGCTCGTCTTCAGCGCCAACCAGGCGCTCCTCGCGGCGAAGGTCGGCGCCGCGTACGTGAGTCCGTTCATCGGTCGGCTCGACGACCAGGGCCAGGACGGGATGGAGCTGATCCGCGACCTGGTCCAGATCTACCGGAACTACCAGTACCGGACGAAGATCCTCGTCGCGAGCGTGCGCCACCCCGTCCACGTCCTCGAGGCCGCGAAGCTCGGGGCGGACATCGCGACGATGCCGTACGCGGTGATGGAGAAGCTCGTGCAGCACCCGCTCACGGACCTGGGGCTCGCGCGATTCCTGAAGGACTGGGAGAAGGTCCCGAAGGGCTGAGCCCCGGGGCCGCCGGATTATACGGGCCGACGGCTACCCCGACCCGCCGTGCCGGCGCCGACGCTCCTCGAGAAGTACCTGCGCCTCACGCGCGAGGCGCTCGACCGGGTCCGGCCGAGCCCGCCCGCCCGGTCGTTCCTCCACGGCGCGTCGGACGATTTCCTCCAGATGGCCCGTTCCTACCTCGCCGACGCGGAACATTTCTCCGCCGCCGGCGACGCGGAGCGGGCGCTCGCCGCCGCGAGCTACGCCCACGGGTGGCTCGATGCGGGGGTCCGGCTCGGTCTCCTCGACGGGGGTGACGATGACCAGCGGTTCACCCTTTTCCGGTGACGGGGGCCGCTCGGGCTCGCCCGGCGTTCCCGAGCCGGTCCTCGCGACGATCGAGGCGCATCTCCGCCAGCGGGAGCTCCGTCGGGAGGAGCTGTTCCAGCGCGCCCGCCGGCTGCGCCGGCTCGCGCAGGCCACGATGACCCACCTGCACGCGAACGGCGGGGCGGCGCCCGAGCTCGCCGAGGTGCGCCGGCTCACGAGCGAGCTCGCCGACTGGGTGCATCGCGAGGGTCGCGGCGACGAGCCGATCGCCCTCGACGCGTTCCAGGAGGCCGTGGAGGCGGTGCTGCTCGGCGCGATCGCGGACGGGCAGCCGCTGCCGGGCCCCACCGAGCTCGGCGTCGACCCGGAGCCGTACCTGCTCGGGCTCGGGGACGTCGTCGGCGAGGTGCGCCGACGGGTCCTCGACCGGCTCGGGCGCGACGACGTCGCGGGCGCCGAGACGGATCTCGCGCTCATGGAACGGCTCACCCGCTCGCTGCTGCGGTTCGACACGACCCGGGCGATCGTCCAGCTCAAGCCGAAGCAGGACACCGCCCGCACCCTCCTCGAGCGGACGCGGGGGGAGGTCGTGATGGCCCGCTTCCTCGCGCGCGCGCGGCCGAGGGCCCCGGACGGCCCGGGGGCGCCATGAGCTCCTCCGCGCGCCGCACGATCGGCGTCATCGGCGGTTCCGGGATCACGACGCTCTTCGGCGGATCCGGCGGGACGAGCCACCGGATCGCGACCCCGTGGGGCGCCCCGTCCGCCCCGATCGAGGAGGGGCAGGTCGGCGGGGTCCGCGTGCTGTTCCTCTCCCGGCACGGCTCGGGGCACACGACCCCGCCGCACCGGATCAACTACCGGGCGAACGTCGACGCCCTGCGGCTCCTCGGCGCGGAGGCGATCGTGACCGTCAGCTCGGTCGGCTCGCTGCGCGAGGAGCTCGCGCCGGGGACGTTCGTGCTCCCGACGCAGTTCGTCGACTTCACGAAGCAGCGGCCGACGACGTTCTTCGACGGGGGCCGCGTCTACCACGTCTCGATGGCGGACCCGTTCTGCCCCGACCTCCTCGCGACCGCGCGGGCGGTCGGGACCGAGGTCGGTCTCCCGTTCGCCACGGACCGGACCTACGTCTGCGTCGAGGGGCCCCGCTTCTCGACCCGGGCGGAGTCGGCGTTCTTCCGGGGCTTCGCCGACATCATCGGCATGACGCTCGTGCCCGAGGTGACGCTCGCGCGGGAGCGGGGGATCTGCTACGCCTGCCTCGCGATGGTCACCGACTACGACGTCTGGGCCGACCGGCCGGTCGAGGCGAAGGAGATCGTCGAGACGATGCACCGCAACGCCGACCGGATGCAGAAGGTGCTCGCCACGCTGCTGCCGCGGCTCGCGCACCCGCCGAGCTGCCGGTGCGCCCACGCGCTCGACGACGCGGCGGTCTAGCTGGAACGCGGTCCGCGCCGGACCGTGATCGGGATCCGCCCGGCGGCGAACTCGAGCTCGGCGATCTCGACCGGGTCGACGAGCGTCGGGGCGAGGTCGATGAGGATCGGGGCGCCGAGGGAAAGCTGGAGCGCCCGCGCGCCGAGGATGCGGGCCCGCTCGAAGCGGGTGAAATCGCTGGACTCGAGGGGCGCGGGTACCGCGGTGTCGGGCACGGAAGCACTCCTCGAGGCCGCGAGCGCGCCGGCGGCCGTCAAGGGGTCGGCCACTCAGGGCACCGTATTTACCCCTTGCGGCGCCGCGGCGCGCCCCGGCCGGCGCGCGGGAGGAAAAGGGTGAAAGCCCTCCCGCGGTAGGCGCCCGGGCCGCGATGCGTCGAAGTTACGCGACGATCCTGCTCGGCCGCCTCTGGAAATTCCTGGTCGCGTACGCCGGCGTGCTCGTCGTCGCCGCCGTCGGATTCTACCTGCTCGAGGGGTACACGACGCCCCTCCAGCTGCTGAACTCGTTCTACTGGGCGATGATCACGCTCGCGACGATCGGCTACGGGGACATCGTCCCGACGAATCCGGACGCGAAACTGTTCGCGATCGGGATCGCCGCGGTCGAGGTGTTCCTCGGAGCTTATCTCGTTACGGTGGTCATCTCGGTCGTGAGCGAGGAATCCCAGCACCGTCTCCTGGGAACGCTCGGCACGGACTTCACCGGCCACATCGTCGTGCTCGGCTACTCCCCCGTCGGCCGCGCCGCGGTCCGCGAGCTCCTCGCCCAGGACGAGAAGGTGGCGATCGTCACGGAGGACGCGACCGAGGTCCCGACGCTCCGGCACCTCGGCGAGGAGGCCCGGCTGTTCGTCACCTACGGCCCGCCCGGGGAGGTCGAGATCCTGAAGCGGGTGAACGTCTCGGCGGCCCACTCCGTGATCGTCGCGACGGGCGACGACACCACGACCCTCGTCGCGGCGCTGAACGTCCGGGCGATGAACGCGTCGATCCGGATCGTCGTCTCGGTCTCTCGGCCCGAGCTGAAGCAGACGCTCAAGGCCGCGGGGGTGACGTACGTCGCCTCGCCGGCCGAGATGGGCGGGCGGCTCTGCGCCGACGCGGCGTTCCGCCCCGAGGTCGCCAACATGGTCGAGGACCTCACCTCGACCGCGTTCGGCGCGGACATGGAGGAGTTCGTGCTCACCGACCGGACCCCGATCGCCCGGCAGCCGCTGCGCGAGGCCGAGGCGCTCGTGCGGGCCGCCTGCGACTGTCTCGTGATCGGCTACGCGCGACCGGGCGCGGACGGCGAGTACGTGACGGTCCTGAATCCCCCGTCCGGCTTCCAGTTCCAGCCCCGCGACGCGATCATCGTCGTCGGGACGCTCCCGAACCTCCACCGGATGCAGAAGTGGATCGGGGTCCCCCAGGGCCGGTGAGGAAATCCCCACCCGGAGCGCCCCGGAGGGGTCGGGGCGGGGAGCCTCGGGTTTTAGATACTAGGTCCCGGCACATACTACGCCATGCCCGACCCACCCCCACCGGCCGCGATGTATGACCCGAACGCCGCGCCGCCTCCGCCCGGCGCGTATCCGCCGGCCCCGTATGCGGGCTGGCAGGGCGCCCCGCCCCCGGCCTACCGGGGACCGATGCTGCCTCCCTGGCTCAGCTTCGGGGGGATCCTCGTCCTGGTGGGCGGGATCCTGGTGCTCGTCGGCTTCGTGATCGCCCTGATCGGGAACGCCACGTACGCCACGGCGACCGGCGCGAACGCGTTCCAGTCGTACCTGAACTCGATGGCGACGTTCGATGCCCTGGTCGGCATCGGCATCTTCCTCGCGTTCCTCGGCTGGCTGTTCCACCAGATGAGCCGGCACCGCCAGATGACCCAGGGCCACTAGGGCCGGGGCCGTCCGGACGGGACCAACCCCTTCCCCTCCCGGGACCGTCGCCCGCTACGGGCGTCGGACCCCCATCACCTTCCAGACCGGTTCGTTGTCGGCGAACACCTGCCAGTGGACGATCTGGTGCTCCCGCACCACGACCCGGAACGCCGCCGGGAGCTTCCACCGCCGTTCCGCGGCGAGCTCCCCGCCGACCGCGAACGTACCGCTCGCGGTGCCGAACATCGCGACGATCCGGCCGTTCTGGAACCACTCCTTGACCCCGACGTGGTAGTCGGGGAACTGGGCGAAGTACCCCTGCCACGTCTCGCGGAGCCGCTCCCGGCCCCGGGTCTCGACGCCGAGCCCGTCGACGAACAGGTGGTCGTCGGTGAGCATCGCGACGATCGCGTCGACGTCGTGGCGGTTGATCTCGTTCACGAACTTGAGCGCGGTCCGGGCGATGTCGGATTCGGTCACTCCGCGCCGTGCCTCCGCCGCCCCGGGGAGGGGGCCGGCGACCCGGCCGACAACGCGTTCCGCTAGATTCTACTTTCTCGGGCGGCCGAGGGCGTAGCCGGCGGCATCGAGCTCGGGCCCGGGGGCGTCCGGGAGCGGTCCGGGCTTCTGCGCGAGGTAGAGCGCGTGGGACGATTCTCCCTCGGGGATCACCCGTCGCTCGACGATCTGGAAGCCCGACGCGCGCAGCCAGCGCTCGTAGGTGGCGGCGTCGGCGTGGCTCCAGTACATCCGCGCGTTCGCCCCGAGCCACCCCTCCTCGACCCCCGTCCAGGCGGAGGCGCCGGTCGTGACGAGGAAGAGCCCGCCGGGGCGGAGCCACCGGGCGACCCGGTCGAGCAGCTCCGGCTGCTCGGCGAGCGGCACGTGGATGAGCGCGTAGAGGCAGACGACGCCGCCGAACGCGTTCGCGGGGAAGGCGATCCGGGTCATGTCGGCCCGGAAGAACCGGCCGCCCGGAAGGAGGCGGCGCGCCCGCTCGATCTGGACGTCGGAGATGTCGACCCCCGTGAGGCGGAACCGGCCGCCCAGCATCTCGGCCTCCGGGATGCCGCAACCGCAGCCGAGGTCGAGCACCTCGGTGCCCGGGGGCAGCCGCCGGAAGAGCGGGGCGAGCCACTCCCGGTAGTCGGCGCTGGTGTGGTCGAACGCGTCCCGGGCCGACCCGGGGGGCCGGTAGATCGTCGAGACCCGGTTCCACCCGTCGCGCACCACGCGCTTCGGGTCGTCGACGGCCGGCTCCTCCGCCCCGTGCACGGACGTACGAGGGCCGGCGCCCCGCTAAAACCTTCAGGTCGCCGGGGACGCCCGGCGGCCCGTGCGGGGCTACGACGCAGGCGGGGGCGGAGGGGGAGGGGGCGGCGGAGGCGGGGGCGCCTCCGTGCCGTCCCTCTTCTTCGTCGACTTCGCGACGTCCTCGCCGACCTTCTTCACGTCGGCGCCGAGCGTCTTCACGCCCTTCACGAGGCCCCGACCGAGCGTGCCGGTCATCGCCTTCGTCTCGCCGACCGCGTGCTGCGCCGAGCCGACGGCGCGGCCGCAGCCGTCGCAGACCGTCGCGGTGTCGGCGAGCTCCTTGCCGCATCCCTGACAGTGGATCATCGCTGCCTCGCGCCCCGGAGGGCGAGGGGTCGAACGCCACCGGGGGATTTCTACCTTTGTCGCGCCGGACCCGTCACTCGGTGTACCGGACCGCTTCGGACGGCGGGAGGTTCGCGGCCTTCCAGGACGGCGCCGCGATCGCGGCGAGGGTGAGGAGATAGGCGACGAGCACGGTGGTCGCGATCGTCGCACCGGGGATCGTGAACGTCCCGAGCGAGTTGCCGGGGGTCCCGGCGGTCGCGTTCCAGTACAGCCAGAGCGCGAGCCCGGTGCCGACGCCGATCCCGAGCAGCGTGACGTACGAATACTCCAGAAAGAACGCCCCGAGGATCATGCGGCGGGTGAACCCCTCCGCCCGCAGCATCCCGATCTGGGTCCGACGCTCCGTCACGGCGCGCAACGCCACGATCCCCATGCCGGCGATCCCGACGGCGAGGCCGAGGGAGACGAAGACCTCGAGGAGGCCGATGACGGTCTGCAGGCTCTGGATGACCTGCTGGATCAGCTGCGCGAAATTGAACAGCTGGAGGCCGTACGGGAAGAGCGCCCGTTTGAGATCGACGGCGGCCTGCGTGACCGAAGCGCCCGGCGCGAGCTTGAACAGCGAACCCTGGAAGTTCGTGTATCCGAGCGCCGCGGCGGCGGCCGGACTGACCCAGAACCCGGTCAGGAACTGCTGGTCGAGGTAGCCGATCACCGTGACGTTCCGCACGGTATGCGTCGCCGGGTTCTCGAGCGGGATCGAGCCCCCCAGCGGGACGGTCGGGTGGGCCGCGCTGACCACGCTCGATGACCCCGGCACCCAGAGCGCGTCGACGACGGCGACCGACGCATTGGTCGCGACCTCGTTCCACACCGCGGCCGCCGAGAGGTCGTGCCAGGTCGCCGTGAAGTTGTAGGCGTTCGTCGTGTAGAAGTCGGACGACGGAGGGCCGCCGGTCGGCGCGGCATAGATCCCGTCGTACCACGCGCCCGTCCACCCGGGAGGCGCCGAGCCGACCGTCCCGTACGTGATCGGGATCGCGACCGAGATCTCCGCCGCCAAGGTCGAGTTGTTCGCCACGAGCCCGGCGAGGTTCGGGATCGAGGAGGTGCTGTACCCGAAGTAGGTGAAGCCGCCGGATTCCGCCGCGATCGAATCCTCCACCGACGCCGCGACGCCGCTGCCGTACGCGCCGATCAGCACGACGGTGAAGATCACCATCGCGAAGACCGCGAAGTTCACCGCGCTGCGCATCGGGCGACGCCGGGGGTACGCGAGCCCGACCCGGACGACCGGCACGGCGGGGCCACGGCCGCCGGCGAGCCGGGAGAGGCCGGCGACGATCAGGTCGGAGTTGAAGACGAACAGCAGCACCGCGCCGAGCAGCATCAGGATCCCGTCGACGAAGACCGCGAAGATCGTCCCGGAGTGGGCCGTGCCGAGCAGATAGCGATGGAGCGACGCGACGCTCCCCCAGACGACGAGCAATACTCCCGCGACGGAGAAGGCGTACCGGTCCCGGACGAACCGGGCGGCCACGAACGCTCCCCCGAGGATCACGAGGCCGAGCCCGATGAGCGGGTAGGAGACGTCCCCGGTTCCGGTGCGCGTGGCGCCGAAGAGGAGCGCCCCCAGCCCGAGCAGGACCGCCCCGAGGTACGCGAGGTAGGTGTAGGCCCGTCGGGTCGGCGGCGGTTCGGGCACGGAGCGGATGGCGCGCACGATGTTGAGCCGGCTCACCCGACCGCTCGCGGCGGCGATCGTGAGGACCGTGAGCAGGAATCCGATCACGTACGCCGTCAGCAGGCTCGTGGGGGTCGCCGTGAACGAGGCGTACAGGGCGGTCGCGACGGCGGGCGTCGCCCCGTTGAAGACCTTCGTGTCGACAAGGATCAGGACGTAGCCGATGGCGACGCCGAGGACGGTGCCCGCGAGGGCGCTCAGGGCCGCGTAGACCGTCCCTTCGAAGAAGAAGATGTAGACGAGGCCCCGCCGGCCCATCCCGACCGCCCGGAGCATTCCCATCTCGCCCTTTCGTTCCTCGGCGAGCGTCACGAAGATGCCGACGATCAGGAGCGTCCCCGCGACGATCGAGAACAGCCCCAGCACGAGGAAGAGCGTCGCCGTCGAGGCGGCGCTCGCGGTCGCGGCGTCGAGCTGCTGCTGAAGCAGCGGGACCGCCTGGAGCCCCGCGGGACGCCCGAGGTCGTCGAGCGTGGCGTTGAGGAAGGTCATCACCGCGTCGGTGTGCGCGACGCCGCCGGTCAGCGACCCGACGTTCGTCACCGCGATGAAGTTCAACGCGCCGGTGGCGTTCGCGAACGTCTGGGCCGTGGCGAGCGTGACGAACGCCGTGTTCCCCCCGAGGAACCCCCCGCGCGTGTCGTCGCGCACGATCCCCTGGACCGTGACCGGCACCGCGGTCGCACCGTAGAGGACGACCTGGTCGCCCGCGGCCGCCCCGAGGTTCGCGGCGAGCGTGTCGTCGAGCAGGACCGCGCCGGGCTGCGGTCCGGGGGTCGTCGTCCCGTTGTCGTAGGTGAAATCCCCGAGCACCGCGCCGGCGCTCGCGTTGACCCCGATGACCTGGATGCCGGCCTCGGGCACGCCGCTCGTGCGATCGAAGGCGCTCCCCGAATCGATGAGTTCGGGCGTCGTGCCGGCGATCAGCGATTCGGTCGCGGTCCGATTCGAGATCGCGGAGTAGATCCCGATGGGGAAGAACGCGTACGGCGCGCTCCCCTGAGCGACGGAGTTGTTGTAGATCGCCTCGTCGGTGTACCCGTACGCCTGGTAGGTGAAGTGGACGTTCACCGCGGCGATCGTGTCGTTGATGACGAGGCTGCCCGAGATGATCGCGGTGCCGACGAGGAGGCCGAGGACGATCAGGACGGTGCGGCCGCGCCCCCGCCGGACGTTCCGCATGGCGATGCGGAACGGCACGCGCGCGCGGAGCGCGAGGACGAACGTGACGACCGCGACCGCGAGGAGGAGGAGGACCAGGACGGCGACGATCGACGCCATGGCTCGCGGTGCCTAGCGGACGAGGCGACCGTCGTGCATCTGGAGCGTCCGATCGCACGCGGCCGCGACGTGGGCGTCGTGCGTGACGACCACGATCGTTTGGTGGTGGGTCCGGTTCAGCTGGCGGAGCAGTTGCGTCACCTGGGTCGCGCCCTCCTCGTCGAGATTGCCGGTCGGTTCGTCGGCCCAGACGATCGCCGGACGGGCGACGAGGGCCCGGGCGAGCGAGACCCGCTGCTGCTGGCCCCCCGACAACTCGGCCGGACGGTGGTGGACCCGGTCGGCGAGCCCGAGCTCGCCCAGGATCCCGAGCGCGCGTTCCCGCGCGTCGCGGGTCGAGGCGCCCGAGATCAGGAGCGGGAGCTCGACGTTCTCGACGGCGGAGAGCACGGGGAGGAGATTGTACGACTGGAAGACGAACCCCATCCGTTGCGCACGAAACGCGCTCTTCTGCGCGTCCGGCAGGTGGTGGATGTCGACGCCCTCGAGCGTCACGCGGCCCCGGGTGATGTCGTCGAGGCCCGAGAAGCAGTTCAGGAACGTCGTCTTGCCGCTCCCCGACGGACCCATGACGGCGACCATCTCGCCCCGTCGCACGGTGACGTTGAGGCCCGCGAGCGCGCGCACCTCGGTCTCCCCGTGCCCGTAGACCTTCCAGACATCTTCGCCGGCGACCACGACGTCGGACGCTGCCACGGAACGCTCGGGGGCCGGACGAGCCCGCACGATATATGGCGTTGCGGCCCGAAGGGCGCTACCCGCCGGTGACGTCCTCGAGGAACTCCCGGACCGTCCCGAGAAATTCCTTCGGCTGCTCGAGAATCGCGCGGTGGCTGCTCCGTTGCAGCACCCGCAGGTGCGCGGGCTCGATCCGCTCGGACATCTCGACCGACGGGGTGAGGAAGAAGTCGTACCGGCCGACGACCACGAGCGTGGGCACCTCGATCTTCGAGTAGTAGCGTCGTCCGTCCCACTTCGCGAGCGTCCCATCGACCGCGAACTCGTCGCCGGAGCGGGTCATCATCGCCCGGTAGACGGGGACGCTGGTCTTCGTGGCCTTCCAGTCGCGGGACGTCCCGCGGAAGAACCGGGTCTGGAACGGCCCGAAGATCCCCTCGACGAGCCGCTGGTACTCCGGGGAGTCGAACGCCCGCGCCTTGGTGAGCTCCCGGACCCGCTGTCGCCAGCTCGGCGGGGCGACGGCGAGCATCATCCGGTTCGCCTGGCGCATCTCCTCGGCGCTCCCGGCGGTCGCGCAGAGGAGCAACGACGTCAGGTGGCGCTCGTACCGGTGCGCGTACTCGAGGGCCACGAACCCACCCGCCGAGTACCCGAGCAAGTGGAGCTCCGTGATGTGGAGCGCGCGCCGGATCGCTTCGACGTCCTCCGCCATCGCGGCGAGCGTGTAGTCGCGCGGCGAGTCGGGGCTCCAGCTCTTCCCGACGCCCCGCGGGTTGAACAGGATCACCCGGAGGTGCGCGTTCGCGAGCTTCAGCAGGCCCCGGAGGTAGTGGTACGTCAGTCCGGGCCCGCCGGGATGGACGAGCAAGGTCGCCGGGCCCTTCCCCTGCGCGACGTACTCGAAGTATCGCCCGCGGGAGACGCGGACCTTCCGCACGCGGGCCATCGGTTCGGTATCACTCCTCCGTCTCAAACGTTTCGCCGGCCCCCGCGGTCGGCGGTGGGCGAACGATCCGGGGATGCGGGCACCGGGATTTGAACCCGGGTTATAGGCTTGGCAAGCCTATGTGATAACCAGACTACACTATGCCCGCACGGTGATCGTCCGCTTCGTTCCCGGCCGCTCCCGCGCCCGGGGGCGCGTCGGGGGACCCCGAGTAACGCACCCCGCTTAACATCGCGCCGTGACGGGCGCGGGGTTATTACGGGGTCCCCGACGTGGGAGCGGACGGCGACCCAAAGCGCATGTCCGACGATCGCTGGGCGGAGGGGGAGACCGTCGTCCTGAAGAGCGCCGGAACGCCCCCCGTGCTCGTCGCCCTCGCACGAGGCCCGGTGCGGATCGGTGAGGACGCGGTCGTGGACCTGACCGCGCAGATCGGCGCCGCACCGGGGGGTGCGATCGAGTGGCTCGGTCGCCGGTATCGGGTGCTGCGCCCTTCGCTCGCCGACCTCCTCGCCACGGTCCGGCGCGGCGCCCAGATCGTCACCCCCAAGGACGCCGTCCAACTGCTCCACCTCGCCGGCGTCCGACCGGGGGGCCGGGTCGCCGAAGCGGGTGCGGGGAGCGGGGCGCTCACCATCGCGCTCGCCTTCGCGGTCGGCCCGGAAGGGCGCGTCACGTCGTTCGACCGACGCCGGGACTTCCTGGACGCGGCCCGGGGGAACGTCGAGCGGGCCGGCCTCGCGGCGCGCGTCGACTTTCGGGAGCGGGATGTCGCCCGGGAGGGGCTCGAGGGGATCGGATACGACAGCGTGCTCCTGGATCTGCCGGAGCCGTGGGCGGTCCTCGCGAGCGCCCGCGCGTCCTTGCGCGTCGGGGGGCACGTCGCCACCTACACGCCCACGTACAACCAGCTCGAGCGCACGGTGAACGCGCTCCGGGCGGAAGGATTCGACGAGGTGCGCGCCGTCGAGATCTGGGAGCGCGCGCTCCACGTGGGGGAAGGGGGCACCCGACCGTCGTTCGACATGTTGGGACACACCGGATTCCTCGCCGCCGGCCGCCGGGTCGACTGACGATGCCGGTCGATGTCGGCCTCTCGATCGGCGCGGTCGTCGGGGTCCTGCTCTCGGGCGGGTACATCTACGTCGAGATCGGGCGGTTCGCCACCCCGCAGGTGCCCGAGACGCTGTTCGACGAGCGTCGGGAGGTCTTCGCCTACACCGCCGGACTGTTCGTCGGGATTCCCCTCGCGATCGCCTTCCTGCTGCTGCTCGCCTCGATGGCGAACGGCGCGCTCCCGGGGGCGTTGATCTTCCTCGCCGCGCTCGTCGGCGGGACCGAGCTCGCGCAGTGGGCCCTCCTGCGCTCGCACTACTGGGGCGGCGGGGCGAGCGGCCCGTTCTACGCGCTCGGCTACCGGTCGGGCATCGCCGGGATCTTCGCCCTCGCGCTCGTCGCCCAGTATCTCGACGGCGGGTCGGTTGCGTGGGACGGGGTCCTCCTCGTGCTCCTCGAGTCGTTCGCCGTGCTGGTCCTCGAAGTCGCGGGCGCGCTCCTCTCCCTGCCGCCGTCCGAAGCGAGCGGCCGGAAGGGCGGGGGCCCGATCCCGGGCGCCGTCTTCGGAGCGGTCGGATTCTTCGTGCTCGGCATCGGCGCGCTCTCCGGGATCGCCGGTCCCGAGGCCGAGGCGACGGCGTTCGCCGCCGCGCTGGTCGCCCTCGCGGGCGGCGCGCTGGTCTACCGGCGCCTGCGCCCGCTGCTCGCCGAGATCCCGGCCCCGAGCGTTGGGCTTCCTCCGCCTCCCCGCTCGACGACCCCCCTCTTCGGCCGGACCGACCGGGCCCCGGCGGCGGCCGGGGGCGACGAGCGCCGTGGGTAGCTTCTTAAGCCGAGGGCCTTCCCGCCGAGCGCATGGGCGCGGCCGCGGTCGAGGTGCCGGTCGGCCGCCGGTTCCGGCACGGTCTGCGGACCTACCGCGCGGAGATCTCCGGCTTCGTCTTCGCGGTCGGGATCGCGATGACGGTGCTCGCGATCGGGTTCTTCACCCCGCTCGCGAACTCCTGGCCGTTCACGACGATCAACGGCGCCACCAACACGCCGACCGCGAACTACAACCTCGTCTTCATCGTGCTGGGTCCGATCGTCACGATCGCCGGGGCGTACCTCGTCGGGTCGTACGTCGTGGCCCGGCGGAAGTTCGACCACCTGATGGTGACGAAGAGCAAGGCCGAGTTCCTCCGGAACATCCCCGAGCTCGAGGACCTCCTCTGGGAACTGACGCCGGCCGACGAGATCCGCTACGAGCAGAAGAAGTCGGAGCTGCGGGTCCGACGCTAATGGTCGGGCGTGGCCCCGGTCCGCGTTAAGTACCGTCCGAACGGTGAACGTCGGCGTGGCGAGCGCCCCCGCGCCGGACCGCGTCGAAGGGTTTCGGTTCCGCCGGCTCGAGAAGCCGGAGGAGTTCCGTCAGCTCGAAGAGGTCGAACGCGCCGCGATCGGGTCCGGACCCGGAGATCCCGGTCTGCCGGTGCCGCTGCTGCGCGGCCTCCAGGACAACGGGGGACTGGTCGTCGGGGCGTTCGCCGACATCTACCTCGCCGGCTTCGCCGTGTCGTCGATCGGTTGGGACGGCACGACGCTGTACCACTACTCGCACCTCACCGCCGTCCGTCCCGAGTACCAGAACCACCACCTCGGCTTCCGTCTCAAGGCGTTCCAGCGCGACGAGGTCCTGAAGCTCGGGCTCTCGGAGATCCGATGGGTCTTCGACCCGCTGCGCTCGAAGAGCGCGTGGCTCGGGGTCCGCCGGCTCGGCGCCCAGCCCGACCGGTACTTCGCTCACTACTACGGCCAGCTCGCGGACGCCGCGAACCAGGGGATGGAGACCGACCGGATCCGGGCCGTCTGGCCGATCACCGCCCCGACCGTGGAGGCCCGGATGGCCGGCGAGCGGCCGGCGGCGAGCGCCGACCAGCAACGGTGGGCGGTGTCGTCCGCGATCGTGGAGACGGAGCCCGGCGAGAGCGGCATCCGCGTCCCGACCGCGGTCGGTGAGCCGACCGGGGCGTCGGCCCATCTCGAGATCCCGTTCGATCTCGATCTCGTCCGCCAGCACGAGCCGAAGGCGCTGCGCCGCTGGCGGCATGCGGTGCGCGACGCCTTCCGGTCGGCGGGCGACCTCGGCTACGTCGTCGACGATTTCGCCATCGTCTCGGCGGACCACGAGCGACGCAGCTTCTACTTCCTCGCGCGCGCGCCCCCGCCCTCACCGCCCGCCGCCGCGGGATAGGTATATGGCGGCCCCCCGAGCTCGTACGGACGGGGGGAAGACGATGGCCGCCCGGCCGGCTCCGGCCGCCTCGGTGCTGCTCGCCGCGCTCGGGATCGCCCTCGCGATCGGCGCGGCGGCGAGCTTCGTGGCGGGCGCTGCGACCGCTCCCGCGTTCCACTCGGGCCCCGACTCCGAGCTGTACCTGAGCGCGCCGGAGCTCGCGGCGACGTTCGCCCTCGCGATGGCGATCGTCATCGGCCTCTGGGTCTGGATCCGGGCCGACTCGGCGTCCCCGCTCCCCGCGCGCTTCGTCGTCGTCGGGCTCGCGATCCTTGTCATCGGCATCCTGTTCGTGGCGATCCTCCAGGTCTTCGGCAGCCCGGCGGGCGGCTTCTACGGCAGCGCGGGGAACGGCACGGCCCCCACGAACACCTCAAGCGGCTTGGCGCCGACGAACGGCTCGCTCACCGGTCCCGGCGGAGTGATCCAGACCCTGCACCTCCCCGGGTGGGCCCTCTTCGCCGTGATCGCGGGCGTCGTGCTCGTCGCCGCCGCGGTCGCGGTCCCGCGCGCGTGGTCGTGGATCGCCCGCCGAGAACGCGACGGCGCCACCGGCCGGCCCTCCCCCAGCGAGATCGAGGAGGTCGACGCGGCGCTCGCCGCAGCGCAGGTCGATCTTGATGCCGGAAAGGACCCGCGGGCCGTCGTGATCGCCCTCTACGGAAGCCTGCTCCGCCGCGTCGAGCCGATGGTCGGGGGCCTCGACACCCAGACGCCGGAGGAGATCCGCGCACTCCATCTGGAACGGCTCGGGATCCGGCCGGCGTCGGCCGAGGGGCTCACCCGTCTCTTCGAGGAGGCGCGCTACTCGACGCATCCGATGTCCGACGACGCCGTGGTCCGCGCCCAGCAGGCGATCGCCGCCGCGCGGGAGGACCTGGATCGCGCCGCGCCGCCGCTTCCATGAAGCGCGCTCCCGCGGCCCTCCTGATCGCGCTCGCGGCCGGGGCGACCGGCATCGCCCTCTGGGCGGGGCCGAACCCCCAGATCGCGGGGCCGGCGGCGGCGACGGCCGTTGGGGCGGCGGCCCTGCTGCTCGTCGGGGTCGGACTCGATGCGTGGAGCGGCCGGTCGGTCCCGACGCCGCCCGCCGCGCCGGAGCGGGATGAGTTCCTCTTCCGCTTCGGGTTCCGTTCGGGTCGACTCGGCCGGGAGGAGATCGTCGCGACCCTCGACCGGATCGAGCGGTCCGGCCCCACCCCCCTCCTCCCCGGCCGCTCGGTGCGAGAGGTCCAGTCGATCGTCGAGCTTCCGCGCGCGGACTTCCGGGAGTACGTTCGGCACCGCATCGAGGACCTGGAGGAACGCGTCTGACCGACGTCGCGCCCCCGGTCGGTCCGTTCCGATTCCGCCCGCGGGCGTTCGGCCTCCTGGGGGCGGGGGCGCTCCTGCTCGTGGCGGGCATCGCCCTCCGAACCCCCGCGCCGCTCCTGCTCGCCGTGCCCCTCCTCCTCGCCCCGATTGCCGCCGCGGTGCTCGGGCCGGGACGGGCGCCCCGCGGCCGCGCCGAATGGCACGTCGAGGGAACCGGTCACGCCGTCGAAGTGCGGGGCCAGATCACCTTCGAGGCCCCCACCGACGCGCGCGACGTCGTGGCCGAGTTCGAGCGACCGGCGGGGCTCTCCGAGATGGCCCCGGCCGAGATCGACGCGACCTCCTCGGCCCTCTCGTTCGCGCTGCACTGGGACGCGGCGAATCCGGTCGTCGTCGCCGTGCGTCCCCCGACGCTGACGTGGCGCGACCCGGCCGGACTCGTGGAGCGCTCGGTGGTCTCGGAGCTCTCCGACCTGATGGTCGAGCGGTATCCGCCCGACCTGATCCATATCGGCGCCGTCCGTCTCGAGCGGACGATCGCGATCCCCGGCGAGACGATCTCCCGCGGCGTGGGCACGAGCGGGGAGTTCTTCGGAATCCGGGACGCGACGCCGACGGAGCCCCCTCGACGGATCAACTGGACGGCGTCCGCCCGGGCCCGCCGCCTGCTCGCGAACGAGTTCCGGGTCGAGCGCACCGGCGACGTGCTGCTGCTCCTCGACGCCCGGCCCTCGAGCCTCGGCCCGCGGGTCGACGCGTCGCTGCTCTCCCTCTCGCTCGCCGCCGCGTACGGGATCGCGGAGTCGTTCCTGCGGGAGAAGGCGCGGGTCGGTCTCGGCGTCTACGGGGAGTTCCTCGACGTCGTGCCGCTCGGGAGCGGCCGGGCGCAATCGCTGAGGATCCGGCGCCTCCTCCTCGCGAGCCGACTCACCTCGAGTCCCGGCCCGGCGGAGCGGTGCGCCGTCGCGCTCCGGCGATACTTCCCGCCGGGCGTGACGACGATCGTCTTCTCGAGCCTCGCCGACGAGGACGCCGCCCATCTCGTGCCCCACGTGCGACGACGGGGATTTCCGGTCGTCGTGCTGAGCCCGTCCCCGCTCCCGTACTTCGCCGGGACCCACGACGTCCGGGGCGCGGAGGGCGAGCTCGTCGGTCGGATCGCGCGGCTCCTCCGGCGGCGGCGTCTCAGCGAGACGTGGCGCGACGCACCCGTGGTCGACTGGGAGGAGTATTGGTCGGTCGGCGGCCTCGTCGATCTCCTGAGGCGGCCCGGTCGGGTCGGGAGGGGGTTCTGAGGTGAGCGCGCCCCCGGCGGGTCCGAGCCGCCCGTACGCCCTCGGACCGACGGTCCCCCTCCTCGCGGGACTCACGTTCCTCGTTGCGTACGGCTCCACCCTGCCCCTCGCGCTGGCGTTCGCGGTCGCGGTCGTCGGGATCGGCGCCGGGGTCGGGCTCCGGGGGATGCGCCATCCGATCGCCCAGGGCTTGTTCGCCGTACCTCCGCTCGTCGCCCTCGGCCTCCTCGCCGCATTCGGGACGCTCGCGCCGCTCGCCCTGCTCCTGACCGGGCTCGCCGGGGTCGGCTACGTCGCATGGCTCGCGGACGATCCGGCGCGGCCCCGCGGCGGAGCGCGGCGCGGGCTGGTGGTCTGGGCCGTACCGGCGCTCGGGGTGCTCGTCGGATGGGCGGGCACCTTCCTCTTGCCCTCGGGCGCCGCCTCGCTCGGCGTCGCCGGGGCGCTCGCGGCCGCCGCCGTCGGCGTGCTCGCGTACCTCGTGAGCCGCCCCGATCTCTTCGACCCGGACGCGGCCGCAACGCTTTAGGCGGCCGGGCCGCTCGAGGGCTCGGCGCGGCCCTCGGTCGCGCCCGGGTACCGTCGAAGGGTCCCTCTTGACTCAACGCGGACGGGTCGTCCGCCGAGGATGACGTGAGGACAACCCCGGTGTCCGACACCCCCGGTCCGGGTCAGACCGCCGAGAGGGCAGTCGCCTACCGTGACGCGGATCGTTAGGACCGGGGCACACGGGCGGGCGTCCCG
>DATJNY010000039.1:0-3814 GCA_035507575.1 Thermoplasmata archaeon
TGATCGCCCCGATCCAGAGCCGAGCGAAGTTCGGATTCTGGAAGAGACGGAGCGGGCCGGTCGGCGCATCGTTCGGCACGCTGCCCGGCACGGCGGTCATGCGGGGACGGGGTCTACTCGTGCCTAAAGAGTTGGCTCACCACGAGACGCCACCTTACGTGAGCCACGACCGGGAGCCATGATCGTTCAGCCCGGCCCCCGCGCACGTGCGTGTGGAGTCGGGCGCCGCTCACGCGAGCTTGAGTCGTCGCAGCAGCGTGGCGAACCGGGGATCGCTCCGAAGGCTGTCGAAACGGGGCTCGACCTTCACCCAGGCGAGCCACGCTGAGCGCTCGCGGTTCGCCCGGTCGAGCCAGGTGAATGCGCTCGCGCGACGGCCGAGACCAACTTGGATCAGGGCGATCCAGTACGACGGCACGTACTGGGATCGGCTGCGCTGAACGAGACGACGAAGGATGCGCTCGGCGGCATCGCGTCGACCGGCCGCCGCGTAGACGTGTCCCAGAACCGAGAGGCTCATCGTGCTCTCCTTCGAGAGGCGAACCGCTTGCTCGACCTCCCGGATCGCGTCCGGGAAGCGGCGCTTCTCGAGGTACGGTCGACCGAACCACAGGTGGGCCTGGGCAAAGTTCGGGTCGAGTCGCAGCGCCCGCTGATACTGCTCGATGGCCGCGTCGTACTCGCGCGACAGGTAGAGGACGTGACCGAGCGCGGTGTTGATCCCGAGGGAGAGCGGGTCGAGTTCGAGGGCGCGGCGGACCTCGACTTGGGCCTCTTCGAGGCGCCCCATCGCCTTCAGGTAGTCGGAGTAGAACTGGTGGGCCGTCGGGTAGTTCGGGTTGAGCGCGATAGCGCGGCGGAACTCGCTCTCGGCCTCGACCCACGAGCGCTCGTAGAGAAACAGCACGAATCCGAGCGAGGTGTGGGCCTCGGCGGACGCGGGATCGAGGGCGATCGCCCGCTTCGCCGCGGCGCGGGCCCGCGGAAACGCGAACCGGGGTCGAAGAAACTCGAGCCAGGCCAGCGTGCTGTAGGTGTCGGAGAGTCCGGTGTGGGCGAGCGCGAAACCGGGGTCCTCGCGGATCGCCTGCCCGAAGCGCTCGAGGGCGGCCTTCAGGGACGCTTCCGTTCGTTGATTTAGGAGGTATCTCCCTTCGAGGTAGATGGTGTGCGCCGCCACGTTCTGGGTCGCGGGTCGCTCGATCACGCGCCGCTCCCCGCCCAAGATCTCAACCTGGAGTGCCGAGGCGATCCGCTCTGAGATGTCCGACTGCACCGCGAAGACGTCCCGTACCTCGCGGTCGTACTCCTGCGACCAGAGACTCTCCTCCGTCGAGGTGTCGACCAGTCGTGCCGTGACCCGGAGCTGGGCCCCCGCCCGGCGGATGCTCCCCTCCACGACGGCCGAAACACCGAGCTCGCGGGCGATCTCCGCCGGCGATCGAGCGCTGTTCTTGAACCGCATCATCGAGCTGCGCGCGAGCACGCGCAGCCCGCCGACCCGGGAGAGCGTCTGGATCAGCTCCTCCGTGATCCCGTCGGCAAAGAACTCGTCCTCACTCTTGCCGCTGAGGTTCGCGAGTGGCAACACCGCGACGCGAGGACGCTCACCTTCCGGGGCGGGCGCCGCGGCCGGGTGCGGGCCACTGAGGCGGTACACCCCGATCGGGGTCTCAATGTGCTTCAGGCGCGGGGTCCCAATCGACTCGAACGGCTGCGGCAACTTGTTGCGCACCTGATCGTAGACCTGCTGGGAGATCACGACGCCACCCGGTTCCGCGAGAGGTTGGATCCGCGCCGCGATGTTGACGGCGTCCCCGAAGACGTCGCCGGCCCGATGAACGACGTCGCCGAGGTGCACCCCGATCCGGAGCTCGAGGCGCTCGGCCTTCGTCTTAGAGTTCCGCTCCTCCACCGCCGCTTGCACGAGCAGCGCGCATCGGACCGCGCTCAGCGCATCAGGAAACTCGACCAGGAGGCCGTCCCCCAGCGCCTTGATCACGCGCCCCCGGGCGGACCGCACCCGCGGCCGCACTATCCGCTCGTGCTCCCGAACCATCGCGACGGCCAGTTCCTCGTCGCGCTGGGTCAAGGAAGCGTAGCCGACCATGTCGGTGAGCATGATGGCGGCGAGCTGTCGTGGGGAGGCGGGCACGCGCCCCGATGGGCCTCCCCACTTAAGTGCCGCGCGAGGGACCCCGGCCCCCGGGAGGGACCGGGTCATCCTGACAGGGAGAGTTCCCCGGTCGGTGCGGGGCACCGGGGCGCCGTCCCTCGACCGCTCTGAGAGGGCGTTACGCGAGAGAGGGGGCCGGCGGGGTGCTGGGCTTGGGGTCGGCTCCGAGCACGATCAGGAACACGAGGGCGACGACGCCGACCACGAAGAAACCCTCCATCGCGTACAGCGCGGAATTGCTTTGGCCCCCGAGCAGGAAGGCCGTTCCGCTCAGGGTCGCGCCGAGCGCGGCGACGAAGGTGAGCGCGGCAGCGAGGCGGGCGGCGAGCGGGTACGGCCGGGTCGCGATGGCCGCGGTGTAGCCAGAAAAGCCGACAAGGAGGAGAGCGAGGGCGATATGCGCCGCTAGGGCGGCGACGTTGTAGGAGGCTTCGGAGGCCAGCGACCCGCCGATCGCTCCTTCGAGCAGGAAGAATCCGAGCGCGACGCTGGCGCGCACCCGAAACGAGGCACCGCGCATCCCTCGCGGACGGGCGGGAGGGCTGGGCGACGGAGCAGGGGGATTCGCCGTCATGGTCGACGAATCCGCCCTGCGCAACGGACGACATAACGCTATCCGGGATGAGAGCGACGCACGCACCGCCCCCGACCGCCGGAGAGCCGCCGACGCCGCACGGACGGCGTGGCTTGTCCGCGCCCGCGGACGGAGCGGTAGAGCGCGCCGGGTCCGGCGGAACCCTAATGGACCGGGGCGAACCACCCACGACGAGGACGGCATGGCGAAGAAGCCGACCCGGCCCGAGGAAATCGTCGCCCGGTTCGTCGGGGCCTGGAACGCGGAGACACTCGGCGAGCGCCGGCGACTCCTCGAGTCGACCTGCAATCAGCAGACCCACTTCGCGAGTGCGTACGGCGAGCACACGGGGATCGACGCACAGCTCGAGTCGATCGCGAGCTTCCGCCGACAGTTCCCCCGGGGCAACTTCAGCGCCTCGCTGCTCAAGGAGCATCACGGCTGGATCCTCATGGGCTGGACCATCCACTTCGGCGACGGCCGCCCGCCACTGCGCGGTGTGGACGTGGGCGCCTTGGGTCAGAACGATCGGTTCGTCCGGGTGATCTCGTTCTCTCCGATTCCGGGGCCGTAGCGTCCGCGCGAGCTCCTCTGTCGAGGAGCACGACGATTCGCTAGCGAGGCGCTCCGGGCTCGGACTCGAGCTTCCCCCGGCCCTGCGCGAGAAGTTCGGAGAAGCCGTCCAGGTCCCGGCGCTCCACGAGGGTCGAAAGCCGGTCCAACGCGGTCCGGAGTTCCTGGTACATTCCCCACGAGTGAGGGTTCAACGATTGGATGTCGAGGTACAGCTCGGCGCCTTCGCCCGCGACCGCTCGCGCGAGGGCCGATTGGCCGTGGAAGGTCGTGCTGGCCGCCCGCGCGAGTTCGTGCGAAGAGGCGGGGTCGGAGGAGAGCGCGGCCAGGAACAGGAGGTTCACCGCGTGCGCGAGACCGAGCGATTCCGCGATCAGGAGGTCGTGACGTTCGAGCTCGACCTCAGAGATCGAGACCGCGGAACGCGCGAAGAGGTCGCGGGCCACCCGGTCCGCCTCGGGGACCCCGCAGGAGACCAGGAGGAGGTTGCG
>DATJNY010000040.1:0-21537 GCA_035507575.1 Thermoplasmata archaeon
GGTCGGCGACGGTCATGCGTCGCCGCTTCGGGCGCCCTCGTCTCGGGTGCACCGGGCGGCGTTCGCGCCGCGGCCGATGGGACGCGGGGGAGTGCGGGCCGTCGGTGCGACATCGGCCCCGGCATTCCCGTTCCCCCCTCCCCGCCCCCCGCGGGGACCGCGACGGTCCCCCGGTCGCCTCGCGACGACGGACCACCGGTCGTCGCCGGGCCCCGTCACGGCGAATCCCTAAGGCGGGCCAGCGGCTCGCCCGTACGTGAGCTCGCGGCACGCCGGGGCGCTGTTCGCGCTCCTCCGGCAAGGACTGACGCTCGGGGTCGACTACGGCACCCACTCGTTGGAGGCGTTGCTCGCGGTCGCCGAGACCGTGGAGGAGAACGTCTACGCGATCGACTCGTTCCGCCGGACTGGAGAGGGGATCGAGTTCGCGCTCGACAATCCGCCCCTCCGGGTCGGGGCGTTTGGGGCGATCCGACTCGCGGTGGACGGCACGTTCGTTCCGCCGGACCGGGTGCGCTGGCGAGCGGGCGAGGGCCGGGAGTGGCGGACCGCGGACTCCGTCGGACCGGCGACCCCGCTCTGGTGGGCGCCGGGCGACCGCACGGAGTTCGCAGTGCTCGGCACATTCGGGGTCGACGGACGACCTTCCACCGTGCGGCTGGAGCTCCGTTCGACGGCGATCCCTCCGCTCGTCTGGTTCGAGTTCACCGAGACGCTCGAGGAGAAGGCGCCGCCCCCGTGATCGCCCCCCCTCCCGCGATCCACCCGCCGCTCCTGACGAGCCGCTCCGCGGCCGCGCTCCTCGACGGGCGGGGCGATCTCGAGCTGGTCCGCGAGACCCGGGGCGCCCCGGTCGACTGGGGCGGGGTGATGGCGAGCTGCGTCCGGCTGACCGGACCGTGGCGCCTCGACCTCCGCTCGGGCGATAGCGAGACCTCCCTGCCCGCGACGACGATCTCGGCCGGCCTCTCGGACGGCCTCTTCGTCAGCCGACACCGGTGGGGGGGCTTCGAGATCGAGCAGCGGGTAGCTCCCGTCGACGACGTGCCGGGGGTCGTCCGTTCGCTGCGATGCACCCGTTCGAGCGGCGTCGCGGCGCTCACCGTGACGAGCCGGTTCGTCCCGTATCTGCTGCCGGTCCTCGTGGAAGGGATCCGCCCACACCTGTTCCGCCTGGAGACCCGAGACGAGACGCTCCGCGTGCAGCAGCGCACGTTCGGGCTCGAGTACCGATCGCGGCCGCTGCCGGAACTGCTGTTCGTGAACCGCGGCTCCTGGATCGGGGGGCGGTACCGAGGTCGCGTCGAGGAGATCGGAGCGCAGTACACGCTCCGGGTCGACCCCTCGACGCCGGCCGAGCTCGCGATCGTCCTGCAGGGGGGCCTCGACCGCGCTCTCGACTCCCGCGCCGCGGCGGCGGCCGCGGTGCTCGCCGACCCCGACGCCGCCGCGCGACGGGTCGTGACCGCCGATCGGCGCTGGACCGACGCGACCCCGACCTTCCGCTGCCCCGACGCGCCGGCGCTGGAGCGGGCGTACGTCGCGGCCCGCGAGGGCCTGCGCCGGCTCTATTCCGCCCCCGGGGACGACTTGACGGGGCTCGTCGCCGGCTACCCGTGGTACGCCGCGATCTGGGGCCGCGACCTCGCCTGGATGCTCTGGGCGGTGCTCTGGCTCGGCGACTACGATTGGGCGGCCCGCTCGATCGACTCGCTGCTGCGATTCCAAGCCCGTTCCGCGCTCCCCGTGTTGGGGGGCGAAGCCGGCGAACTCCCGATGCAGGTCGCTCCCGGCCCGATCTTCCTCTACGGAACTTCCGACACCACGCTCTACTTTCCTCTCCTCATGGCCGGGTGGTCGGCGCACGCCGGCGCCCCCGTGCCGAGCGCGTGGATCGAGAGCGTTCGGGCGATGATCGCGTGGGGGGAAGCCCGCACGGATCCGTCCACCGGTCTCCTCCGGAACGGCGGAGAGGCCGAGGAGATCGAGGCGGCGACCGCCGCGCTCGCCCGGGTCCGCTACGGCATCGACGCACCGGACACGACGATCTGGGACTCGGCCGACCGTCGGGCCCACGCCGTCGACATCCAGGTCCACTGGTGGCGGGCGCTCCGGGCCGCGGCCGGGCTGGTCGGGGACGACCGCAGCGGGAGCGCCGAACGCTGGCGGAGCACCGCCGACCGGCTGGCCGCCACGCTCGGCCGCGAGTACGCCTGGCCGGCAGAGGGGTACCTGTACGACAGCCTCCGCGACGGGCGCCCGATCCCGCAGGTGCGGCCGAACGCGTTGCGCGCCGTCAGCGCGGGCCTCCTGCCGGCGGCGCTCGCCCGATCGGTCGTCGCGCGGGCGGCCGCCGACGACCTGACCACGCCGTGGGGGGTCCGCACGCTCTCCGCGAAGGACCCGGCGTACGACCCCCAGGCGTACCACGCCGGTCAGGTCTGGACGATCGCGACGGCCTGGGCTGCCGACGCGGCGTTCGCGATCGGCGACGCCGAGCGCGGCCTCCGCTACCTGCTCACGATCGCCGAGCGCTATGGCGACGAGGGGGGCTCCGCCAACGAGTGCTACCGCGGGGACCGACCCGAACCGTTCGACTCGTGCTTCCTGCTCGGCTTCTCGGTCGCGCCGTTCCTCACGGTGCTGTTCGAGCGGCTCTGGGGCCTCTCCGTCAACGCCGGGGCCGGCGTCCTCACGGTCCGCCCCGCCTTCCCCACGAGCTGGGGTTCCGCCGCGCTCGACAACCTGCGCGTCGGGGACGGCTCGGTCGGTCTCGACTGGAGCCCGGAGCGCCTCCGGGTTCGTTGGCTGGGGCCCCGTCCGCTCACGGTCCGCACCGCGGACGAGGTCGCCACGCTCCCGTCGGGCCAGTCGGCCGACCTCCCGCTCCGACCGACGACCTGACCGAGCCGATTCCTTCTTGGCCGACCGCCGCGCTCGGGGGGCGGTGCGCGTTCTCCTCTTCGGCGCTTCGGGGATGGTCGGGCAGGGCGTCCTGCGGGAGTGTCTGCTCGACCCGACCGTCACGGAGGTCCTTGCGGTCGGCCGCACTCCGGTCGCCGCGACGGCGCCGAAGCTCCATCAGCTCGTGCTCGCAAACGTCGGGGACCTCGCGGCGCATGCGGCGGACCTGAAGGGGTTCGACGCGACGTTCTGGCCGCTCGGGACGTCGTCGGTCGGAAAGAGCGAGGCCGAGTACCGCGCGATCACGTACGACCTGACGCTCGCGGCCGCGACGTCGCTCGCCGCCTGGAACCCGGGTTCGGTGTTCGTCTACGTCTCGGGCGCCGGCACGGATTCGAGCGAGCGGGGCCGGTCGATGTGGGCCCGGGTCAAGGGCGCGACCGAGAACGCGGTCGCCCGGTTGCCGTTCGGAGCCGTCTACTGCTTCCGGCCGGGGATCATCCAGCCGCGCCACGGGATCCGTTCCCGGACGACGTCGTACCGGGTCCTCTACGTGATCCTCTCCCCGATCGTCTACCTGATGCGCGCGGTGGCCCCGAATTGGGTGACGACGACGGATCGGGTCGGCCGGGCGATGATCGCCGTCGCGCGCGACCGGCCGGCGGACCGGATCCTCGGGAACCGCGAGATCAACCGGCTCGGGTCGGCGGCCGCGCCGGGCGCGGGGCAGAGTTCTTAACCTCGCGGAGGAACCGCGGGCGATGTCGGCCGCGATCGAGGTCGCGCACCTCGTGAAGCGATACGGCTCGCTGGCCGCCGTCGGGGGGATCGACTTCTCCGTCCGCGGGGGGACGGTCTTCGCGTTCCTGGGGCCGAACGGCGCCGGCAAGACGACCACCACCGAGATCCTCGAGGGGCTGCGGCGCCGCACCGAGGGCGACGTGCGCGTGCTCGGGCTCGACCCCTGGACGGACGCCACGGAGCTCCACCGGCGGGTCGGCGTGATCCCGCAGGATTTCCGCTTCTTCGAGAAGATCACCCCCCGCGAGGCGATCGAGTACTACGGGGCGCTGTTCGGGACCGCCCCCGATCCGATGGGCCTCTTGGAGCGGGTGCAGCTCGCCGACAAGGCCGGCGCGCGGTTCGACACCCTCTCCGGCGGCCAGAAGCAGAAGCTCGGGTTGGCGCTCGCGCTGACCAACAACCCCGAGATCTGCTTCCTCGACGAGCCCACGACCGGGCTCGACCCGACGGCGCGGCGCGCGATCTGGGCGGTGATCCGCAGCCTGAAGGCCGAGGGGCGGACCGTCTTCTTGACGACCCACTATCTCGAGGAGGCGGAGCTCCTCGCCGACCAGGTCGCGATCATCCACCACGGCCGCATCATCGCGGCCGGGACCCCGGCCGAGATCATCACGGCCCACGGCCGCCCCGAGCGGCTGCGCTTCCTCGCGGCGCCGGCCCTCGGGGAGTACCTCGCGCCCCGACTCGGCCTGCCGGTCTCCGCGTCGGACGGACGGGTCGACGTCGAGCTGGCCCGGCCGGCGGACGCGCTCCGGGTGCTCACCGCGGTCGAAGCGAGCGGCGTGCCGTGGAAGAACTTCACGACGGTCCAGGACACGCTCGAGGACGTCTTCGTCCGCCTCGTCGGCCAGATGGACGAAGGGACGTTGAAGAGCGAGGAGGCGGCATGAGGCCGAAGCGGATCGTCGCCGACTTCACGATCGTCACCCGATCGTACCTGCGCAACCCGGTGGCGCTGTTCTTCTCCCTGATCTTTCCGATCATCCTGATCGCCCTGTTCGGCCTCATCTTCTCGAGCGTCGGGAACAGCCCGGTCGCGGTCCAGGTGATCAACCTGGACGAGAACTCACCGGCCAGCCAGGAGTTCCTCTCGGCGCTCAACGCGACCCACGTGGTGAACGTGAACCTGGTGAACCACGTCAACGCCTCCGACTTCGCCTCCTGGCTCGGGCAGAACGACGATCCCGTCGGTCTCGTGATCCCCGCCGGGTTCAACTCGAGCTACGGCGCGGGTCATCCCGTGAACGTGACGGTCTTCGTCGATCCCCAGGACGCCCAGGACTCCGGCGCCGTCCTCGGGGCGGTCCAGGGCGTCGCGAACTACTTCAACCTCCGCGCCGCGAACGGCACCGCGATCGTCGGGATCGCCCAGGAGAACGTCGGGAGCCAGGTGTTCTCCTACATCGACTATCTGATCCCGGGGCTGATCGGCTTCTCGATCCTGACGAGTCCGATGTTCTCGATGGTCGACGTTGCGGCGTCGTACCGCAAGGACGGGATCTTCCGGCAGCTGTCGCTCACGCCGCTCACGCGGGCCGAGTGGCTGACCTCGCACATCCTCTGGTACATGGGGCTCACCTTCGTCACGGCGGGGATCATGATCGGCGCGGGCGTCGCCCTCTTCGGCGCCCACGTGACGCTCACGCTCGGGCTGATCCCGTTCCTGATCGTGGGGCCGCTCTTCTTCGTCTCCCTCGGGATGCTCGCGGGCTCGGTGGCGAAGACCCCCGAGAGCGCGGCGCTGATCGGGAACATCATCACGTTCCCGATGATGTTCCTCTCGGGAACGTTCTTCCAGGTGTCGGCGTTCCCGCCGGCGCTCCAGAGCTTCGCCCACATCCTCCCGCTGTACTACGTGATCGACGGGATGAACCAGGTCATGCTCTTCTCCAACACCGCCCGCGCGGCCACCGATCTCGCCATCGTCTTCGTCGCGTCGGTCGTGGTCTTCCTGCTCGCGATCCGGTTCTTCACCTGGCGGGACGAATGACGCCGGGGGCCGACCTCCCGGCGGACCCCGCCCGGTTCCGGGCCCTGATGTCCCGCTGGGCGACCGGCGTCTCCGTCGTGACCGCCTCGGCGAACGGCGCCGACGCGGGGCTCACCGTGAACGCCCTCCTCTCCGTGTCGCTCCAGCCGCCGGCGGTGCTCGTGAGCCTCTCCACGGACGCGGACACCCTTCCCGTCGCGGAGCGGAGCGGCCACTTCGGCGTCAGCGTCCTCGCCGCCGGCCAGCGCACGCTCAGCGAACGGTTCGCCCGAACGCTCCCGTCGGAGGAGAAGTTCCGCGGGGTCGGACTCCATCGCGGGCCGCACGGGAGCCCGCTGCTCGACGGGACGCTCGGCGCGCTCGAGTGCCGGATCGCCCGTCGGAGCCCGGCGTACGACCACGTGCTCCTGCTCGGGGAGGTCGTCCACATCGAAGGCGGCGGGGAGGCCGCGCCGCTCCTCTACTTCCGATCCGGCTACGCGGAGGAGGATCCGCCCGGCCGACTCCGGTTGCCCGAGCGCCACCCGTGAGCGCGGCGCTTTAACCCCCCCGCGGCTCGTACGCGACGATGTCGGACCCTCCGCGGTCGACCCGCCTCGCCATCCTCGGGAGCGGCCCGGCCGGGCTCACCGCCGCGCTCTATGCGGCGCGGGCGGAGCTCCGTCCGGTCGTGGTCTCGGGGGTCCCCGCGGGCGGCCAGCTCCTGATCACGACCGAGGTCGAGAACTTCCCCGGTTTCCCCGAGGCGATCCAGGGCCCGGAGCTCGTCGACCGCATGCGGCGGCAGGCGGCGCGCTTCGGCGCCGAGTTCGTCGACGACAACGTCTCGCGCGTCGATCTCGGACGTCGCCCGTTCTCGCTCGTCACGGGAACCCACGGGGCGCTCCTCGTCGACGCGGTGATCGTGGCGACCGGGGCGAACGCCCGATGGCTCGGTCTCCCGTCCGAGACCGCCCACAAGGGTCGAGGGGTGTCGGCGTGCGCGACGTGCGACGGGTTCTTCTTCAAGGGGAAGGATCTCGCGGTCGTCGGCGGCGGGGACACCGCGATGGAGGAGGCGCTCTTCCTCACGAACTTCGCGCCCCACGTGACGATCGTCCACCGCCGCGGCGCGCTGCGGGCGAGCCAGATCATGCAGGAGCGGGCGCGCGCCCACCCGAAGATCTCCTTCCTCCTCGACTCCGCGGTCGAGGAGGTCCTCGGCACCGACCACGTCGAGGGCCTCCGCGTGAAGCACCTGCCGACGGGGAAGCGCTCCGAGCTGCGCGTCCAGGGCCTCTTCGTCGCGATCGGCTACGACCCCGCGACCGAGGTCTTTCGCGGGCAGCTCGAGCTCGACGCGCAAGGCTACGTCCGCGTCCACGACCACACCCGCACCAGCGTCGAGGGCGTCTTCGCCGCCGGGGACGTCCATGACCACCGGTACCGCCAGGCGATCACGGCGGCCGGGGCCGGCTGCATGGCGGCGATCGACGCGGAGCGCTGGCTCGCCGAGCAGCATCACGCCCACCGCGCGAGCGGGGTCGCTCCGGCGCCTCCGGCGCCGCCTGCGGCATAGCTTTTAAGAGCGAACGGTCCGGTGCGCACGGCGGCGATCCCGTGGCGAGCAAGAAGCATCTGCACATCGAGGCGTCCGGCCAGCTCTGCATCTACTGCGGGGCGTGCGTCGGGATCTGCCCCCTGAACTGCATCTACTTGGACGAGACCCGGATCACCTTCGACGAGAAGGTCTGCACCCGCTGCGAGATCTGCGTCCGGGCGTGCCCGGTCGGGGCGATCGAGATCGGCTGACGCCGATCGCGGAGGGAGCATGGTCCAGGATCTGCGCACCGACGTCCTCGTCATCGGGGGCGGCCCCGCCGGCAGCATGACGGCGAAATGGGCCGCGAAGCACGGGGCGAAGGTCCTCCTGATCGAGAAGCGGCAGGAGATCGGGAGCCCGGTCCGCTGCGGCGAGGGGATGAGCAAGGAGTGGCTCCCCGAGGTCGGGATCACGCCGGGGAAGTGGATCAACGTCGAGGTCGAGGGGGCCCGCATCTTCTCCCCGCGCGAGCAGGTCTTCGAGATCAACGAGAAGAGCGCCGGCAACGAGGTCGGCTACGTCGTCGAGCGGGACGGCTTCGACAAGCAGCTCGCCATCGACGCGGCGAACGCGGGGGTCGACGTGGTCCTCAAGACCGCCGCGGTCGAGATCCTGAAGGAGAAGGGGGCCGTCGTCGGCGCCCGCGTCAAGCAGTTCGGCCAGAAGTTCGAGATCCGCGCCCCGGTGACGATCGGCGCCGACGGCTTCGAGAGCCAGGTCGGTCGCTGGGCCGGGATCCCGACGAACATCGCGTTGCGCGACATGGATACGTGCCTCCAGTACCGGATGACGAACGTCGACTCCGACACCCGCTACTGCGACTTCTACCTCGGCAAGGTCGCCCCGGGCGGCTACGTCTGGGTGTTCCCGAAGGACGCGGGTGTCGCGAACGTCGGGATCGGGGTCCAGGTCAGCCAGGTGAAGACGACCGCCGAGGCCCGCAAGTACCTCGACGACTGGATCGCGAAGCATCCGGGGTACGCGAAGGGGAAGAAGATCGACATGGTCGGCGGCGGCGTCTCGATCTCCCCGCCGCTGAAGCAGACCGTCATGGACGGCCTGATGCTCGTCGGGGACGCGGCCCGGATGATCGACCCGCTCACCGGCGGCGGGATCGCGAACGGCTGCATCGCCGGGAAGATCTGCGGCGAGGTCGCCGCGCGGGCGGCCGCCACCGGGGACGCCTCCGCCGCGTTCCTGCAGGCCTACGAGAAGGGCTGGCGCGCGCGGCTCGAGGAGAAGCTGTACCGCAACTGGCTCGCGAAGGAGAAGCTCTGCACGATCTCCGACGAGACGTTCGACAAGATCGTGGACGCGCTCCAGGGCGTCCGGCTCCAGAAGCTCACGGTCCACAACATCCTGAAGGCGGTCCACGACAAGTATCCGGAAGTGACGAAGGAGTTCGAGGCGTTCCTCTGAACGCCCGGGACCGGAACCGATGCCCGGCGCCCCGAACCGCCCGCCCGAAACGACCCCCGCCCCGCCGCCGGTCGTCCCCGTCGCCGAACCGCCCGAGCGTCGGGTGCTGCGCCGGCTCGCCCCGAGCCGCGTCGCGCTCCTCCTCGATCTCTGGAAAGGCGCCCCGAGCCCGGAGCTGACGGGACCGTTCGAGAAGGCGGAAGCGGCGTTCGCCGCCGGGGACTTCCCCGGCGCGCTCAACCAGCTCGACCTCCTCTCGGTCCGGTTCGCGGAGCCGCGCTGGCCGTCGTTGCCGGAACCGTTCAAGCTCCTCCGGGTCCCGATCCCGGCCCCGATGCCCCCGCACTGGGACCCGGATCACGCGCTCCCGGCCCCGGAGAAGGAGGCGAAGCGCGCCCGTCGCGCGGCGGACGAGCAGCTCGCCCTCGCGCGGGGGACCGTCGCCTGGGGCGCAACCCATCACGTCGACCTCGCGGACGCGTCGCCCGGGCTCGAGGAGGCCCGAGCGATCCTCGAAGCGGAGGGGGTCGGCCCCGGCGTCTACGAGCGGATCGACCGGGTCTGGGAGGCGGTCCGGGCCCGGGCCCCGATGCCGAAATCCGCCCCGGTCCGCGCCGCGGCGCCCGCCCGCCCCGCCGCCGAGCCCGAAGAGGCGTAGTCGCCGGTGGCCGACGAGGCGCGGCCCGAGCGCCGCCGTCGCATCCGACGCGGAGAAGGGGAGGTCACCGAATGGCCCCGCGGGCTCACGGGGTACGTTCCCGCCGGACCTCCGGACGCGACCCCTTCCGAGGAGGAGGACCGGCTGCGGAACCGCCTCCAGCTCGCCGCGCGGCTCCTCGGCGTGCTGCGGGCGAACGGTCGGGACGTCGACGCGTCGGTCCGCGCGCTCGCGGAGGCCGAGCGGCAGCGCGTGCGGGGGGACCGGGTCGGCGCGACGCGGCGCGTCGACGCGATCCTCGCCGAGCTCGACCGCGAACTCGGGCCGGGCGAATCCGTTTAAGGGCCGCCCGCGTCCCCGCGCCGATGCCGCCGTCGCGCTTCGGCACGTTCTCAATCGTCGCCCACGACCCCGAGACGTCGAGCTGGGGCGTCGCGGTCCAGTCGCGCTTCATCGCCGTCGGGGCGGTCGTCCCGTGGGCCGAGGCCGGGGTCGGGGCCGTCGCGACCCAGGCGTTCGTGAACGTCGGCTACGGGCCCGAGGGGCTCCGGCTGCTGCGGGAAGGGCTCTCGGCCCCCGAGGTCGTGCGGCGCCTCACCGAGGCCGATCCCGACCGCGCCGATCGGCAGCTCGGGGTCGTTGACGCGAAGGGACGGGCCGCCGCCTACACCGGCTCGAAGTGCAACGACTGGGCCGGCCACGAGGTCGGCGACGGCTTCGCCTGCCAGGGGAACATCCTGTTCGGGCCGGCGGTGGTCCGCGCGATGGCCCGGGCGTACACGACGACCGCCGGGGACGTCCTCGACCGGCTCCTCGCCGCGCTCTCCGCCGGGCAGCGGGAGGGCGGCGACCGCCGGGGCCAGCAGTCCGCCGCGATCTACGTCGTGAAGCGCGGCGCGGGGTACGGCGGGAGCGATCGGTGGGTCGACCTGCGCGTGGAGGACCATCCGACCCCCATCGAGGAGCTGAAGCGGATCTTCAAGCTCTACGACCTCACGATGTTGAGCCGGGAGGATCCGGCGACCCTCGTCCCGATCGCCGGCGAGGTCGCCCAGGCGCTCCAGCACGACCTGGGCGTCCTCGGCTACTACTCCGGCCACTTCACGGGCACGTGGGACGCGGCGAGCCGCGCCGCCTTCGCGCGGTTCATCGGCGAGCACAATTTCGAGAACAAGCAGCGCGACGACGCCCGCGTCTGGCCGTCGATCCTCGAGTACCTCCGGGAGCAGGCCGCGGCGGAGACGACCCGCCGGACCGGCACCGCCCCGATCGTCCCCGGGGCGCTGAGCCGCGGCCCCGGCGCGCAGCCCGCCGCGCGAGGAGGTGGCGCATCCCCGCCGCCGGCGAAGAAGAAGTCGACGCGGTGACGGTCGTCGCCCGCCGGCGCTGCGCGAGCGAGCTCGAGGCCCGCCGGCTCGCCGCGGCGGTGGCCGCCGACAATCCGCCGTACGTGCACGTCGCGGTCGAGGACGGCGCGCTCGTGGTGCGCGTCCGGGCGCCGACCGCCGGGAGCGCCCGGACGACCCTCGACGACCTGCTCGCCTGCCTCGCGGCGGCGGAGCGCGCAGGCCCCTAAGTAGCGCGACGCCGTGCCGCCGCCGTGGCGGGACGCGCGGCGGTCCGCACGGATCGGGCGCTCGAGGGGTATGCGATCGCCGTCGGGGTGACGGTCGTCGCGATCCTCAGCCAGTACTTTGTCCCCGAGCTCCTCCCGTCGGCGAACGCCCTCTACGGCAACCTCCCGGGCGACCTCGGGGTCGTCTACGGGATCCCGATCGCCGCCTTCGCCACGCTCGTCGGCGCGGGACCGCTCCGTCGTTGGTACGGGTCGATGGAGACGGCGGCGTACCAGGGTCTCCTGTGGTACGCCGGGCTCTCCCTGCTCGCGATCGGGGTCACGCTGGGGCTCGGCATCGTCTACCTGTCGATCGATCCGTCCGCGATCCACTTGCTGAACCGCCCGAACCCGGCGCTCACCCAGGCCGCCGGGGACCCGTGGTTCTGGGTCGGGTTCTCGTTCGTGGTCGGCGCGGTGGAGGAGACGATCTTCCGCGGCTGGATCTTCGGGTTCTGGTCGGCCCGCGCCCGGGACTGGCTCGTTCCCGCGACGGGCTCGAGCGCGATCTTCGCCGCCGTCCACCTGTACTACGGCACGACGTACGGGATCGCCGCCCCGTTGATCTTCCCGTCGCTCTTCTTCCTCGGGTTCGCCTTCGCCGCGACCTACCAGCGCTCCGGGGGCAACCTCGTCGTCGTCGCGATCCTGCACGGCGCGTACGACGCATCGGCGTTCCTGTTCGCGTACATCAACCCCGGCGCGGGGCTCGCGCTCCGGTACCTGCCCGTGCTCGTCGGGGCGGTCCTCCTGCTCCTCGCGATCCCGGGAGGGGGAGGGCCCGTCGCCGCCCCGGCGGAGCCCCGGCCCGACCAGGGCCACGCGCCGATCGGCCCGCTCCGCGGTCCGTCCGGACCCTCGTAGCCCCCGAGCGGGACCCCCCCCGCGCCCCCGCTCGACGGGACGAGCGTCCGGTCGGCGGCGGGGCCGCGCAGGGAACCGTCTTGTAAGCGACCCGGTTCGGCCGGGATGTGGCGCCGTCCGACACCGAACTGCGCGCGATCCTCACCCGGGCCCGCTCGATCGCGATCGTCGGCCTCTCCGACAAACCGGAACGCGATTCGAACGAAGCGGCGCGCTACCTGACCGCGCAGGGCCTCCGCGTGATCCCCGTGAACCCGATGGTCACGGAGGTCCTGGGCGAGCGCGCCTATCCCTCCCTCGCGGCGATCCCTCCGGAGCTCCCGATCGATGTCGTGGACATCTACCGACGTAGCGAAGAGGTTCCGCCGATCGCGGACGCCGCGATCGCGCGGCACGTGCCGGTCGTCTGGATGCAGCTCGGCATCGAGAACCCGGAGGCCGCGGCCCGCGTCCGGGCGGCCGGGGGCACGGCGATCGAGAACCTCTGCCTGATGAGCCAGCACCGTCGCCTCCACATTCCGCCCGTGGGCCCGGCACCGTAGGACGGGCGATGTCGGCCGCCGCTCCGTCGCGCCTCGTGGCCCCCGCGACCTCCCCCGTCCCGGCGGCGCCCCGGCCGGAGCGCGGCCGCCCGATCCGGGACGTCGGAACGACGCGACGGGCGTCGGTCCACAGCGTGCTGTGGACCACCCGGGGCCTCGCGAAGGTCGAGGGCGAGGTCGACGTCGGCCGCGGCGATGCGGACGGCCTCACGGCGATCGCGGGCCGGCTCGTCGCCGACACGTTCCGCTCTCGCGGCACCCTCGAAGTGTTCGGGGCGACGGACGTCCGAGAGCTCCTCACCGTCGACGGGATGACCCGGCTCGGCGGTCCGGCGCACGCCGGCGAGCTCGAGGCGCGCGGCACGTTGCATCTCGACGCGGACCTCGCCGTCGACCGCGCCCTGTTCGCCCGCGGCCTGGTCGAGGCGCCGAACGTGCGGGCGGCGCTCGTCGACCTCGGGGGTGCGGCGGAGATCCCCGGCCGGGTGACGGGCACGGCGGTCGTGCGGGGCCGATTCGACCGCGACACGAACCTCGGGTCGGTCGAGGCCCCGCGCGTCGCGTTCCAGGGACCCCCCACGAGCCTGATCCCGACGCTCTGGCGGGCGGTCTTCGGCGGCGGGGCCGAGATCCGGATCGGACGGATCGAGGCGGAGACCGTCGAGCTCGCCGCCGTCGACGCCGAGCTCGTGCGCGCCCGGTCGATCTCGCTCGGCCCGGGCGCGCACGTGACGACCGTCGAGGGGACGGTCGTCCGGAAGGATCCGACGAGCCGCGTCGGCCCGGAATCGCGCAGCCCCCGGCCGCACGGCCTCAGCCGGTAGCCGCGCGGTCGGGACCCTTATCTCCCCGGGCTTTGTCGGACGCGCCATGGCGCCCGACGACGAGGCGGCTGGCGCCCCGAGCCCCGCGGAGGTGCAGCGCCGCGTCCTCCAGTACTGGGACACGATGGGCGTCCCCGAGCGGGCGTACTACGGCCGCCCGGACGGACCGGTCTTCCGCTTCACGGAAGGACCACCTGGCGTGAACGGCCCCCCGCATCTCGGGCACGTCGAGCCCGGGACGCTGAAGGACACGCTGCTCCGCTATCGCCGGATGCGGGGCGACCGGATCGTCACCGCGAAAGGCGGATGGGATTGTCACGGACTGCCCGTCGAGATCGCGATCGAGAAGCGGCACGGCCTGAAGTCCCGGAAGGAGATCGAAGCGTTCGGCGTCGACCGGTTCTGCGCCGAGTGCCGGGAGGCGGCGCTCGAGTACGCCGGCGTCTGGACGGAGATGGGGCGCCGGCAGGGCAACTGGCTCGACTACGGCCACGCCTACCGCACGATGGACGCGCCGTACATCGAGAGCGTCTGGTGGGCGCTCAAGTCGCTGTTCGATCGCGGGCTGCTCGAGAAGGGCCACTACGTCCTCCCGTACTGCCCGCGCTGCGAGACGACCCTCAGCTCGCACGAGGTCGCGCAGGGCTACCACGAGACGACCGATCCGTCCGTCACGGTCCGGTTTCCCCTCGTCGGGGCGGAGCGCGACCTCCTCGTCTGGACGACCACGCCGTGGACCCTCCCCGCGAACCTGTTCGTCGTCGCGCATCCCGACCTCGAGTACTCGGTGGTGCGCACCGGCACCGGCCGGGACGTCGTCCTCGCGTCGGAGGCGATCCCGCGGTACTTCTCCGGACCGGTCGAGATCGTCGAGCGGTTCGCGGGCCGCGCGCTCGCGGACCAGCGCTACGAGCCCCCGTTCGACGCCGCCGGCCCGGGGGACGGACGGTACCGCGTCGTCCTCGACCGGTTCGTCACCGCCGGGGAGGGGACCGGATTCGTGCACGGGGCGCCGAGCTTCGGGCCGGACGACTACCGGATCGGGCTCCGGGAGAAGGTCGGCGTGTTCGACCCCCTCGACAACCGGGCCGTCTTCGGCGACGCGGTGCCGCTCGTTCGGGGGAAGACGTTCAAGAACGCCGACCCGATCCTCCTTCACGACCTCGCCGAGCGGGGGCGGATCTTCCGCTCGGAGACGCTCCGGCACACGTACCCGTACTGCTGGCGGTGCGAGCACGCGCTGCTCTACCGGGCGATCGACTCCTGGTTCCTTCGGACCTCCCGGATCACCGACGCGCTCGTCCGGAACAACCGCGCCACGACGTGGATCCCCGCGTACCTGCGCGACGGCCGGTTCGGGAACTTCCTCACCGAGGCGAAGGACTGGGCGCTGTCGCGGAGCCGGTACTGGGGGACGCCGCTCCCGGTCTGGGTCTGCGCCGCGGGGCACGCGACGTGCGTCGGCAGCTTCGCGGAGCTCGCGGAGCGGAGCGGCACGCCGATCCCCGAGGGGTTCGACCCCCATCGGGTGACCGTCGACCGGATCGAGCTGAAGTGCGCGACGTGCGAGGGGGCGGCGCGGCGCGAGCCGTACACCCTCGACGTCTGGTTCGACAGCGGATCGGCGCCGTTCGCCGAGTTCCACTACCCGTTCGAGGACGGCCCGTTCGATCCGGCGGCGCCGCTCGATGTCGTCGCCGAGGCGATCGACCAGACGCGCGGCTGGTTCTACACGCTCCTCGTGATCGCGACGGCCCTCTTCGATCGCCCCGCCTTCCGCGCGAGCGTCACGTCCGAGTTCCTCCTCGAGGAGACCGGCCGGAAGATGTCGAAGTCGAAGGGAAAGGTCCTCGAGCCGCTCGAGATCCTCGACCGGTACGGCGGCGACGCGATCCGCTGGCTGTTCCTGTCGCAGGACTTCACCGCGCCGATCCGCGTCGGCGAGACGACCCTCGAGAAGTCCGGCCACCGCACGCTCGGGGCGCTGCGGAACGTCGTGGCGTTCCACACCGAGAACGCCCGGGCCGACCACCTCCCGCCCGAGACCGAACCGCCCCAGCCGACCGCGGCGCTCGACCGATGGCTGCTCTCGCGGCTCGAGGGGACCCGCGCGGCGGCGACGGAGGCGCTCGAGCGCTTCGACCCCCGGCCGGCGGCCGGGGCCGTTCGCGACTTCGTCGACGACCTCTCGACCTGGTACCTGCGCCGCTCGCGACCCCGGTTCTGGTCCGCGGCCGACGCGCCGGAGCGCCGCACGGCGCACGCGACGCTCTCCTACGCGCTGCTCGAGATCGCCCGCATCGCGGCGCCGCTCGTCCCGTTCACCGCCGAGTGGGTGCGCCAGGAGGTCGGCGAGACGCACTTCGGGCGGGCCGAGGAGTCGGTCCACCTCGCGGCCTGGCCCCTCCGTTCCGCCGCCCGGGACCTCTCCCTTGAGACCGGCATGGCGACGGTCCGCGAGCTCGTCGAGATCGGCCGGGAGCTTCGCCAGCGCGCGGAGGTGAAGTCGCGGATCCCGCTCGCCGAGCTCGTGCTGTTCGGTCCGGCGACGCCCGAGCTCGCGTCGCTCGGCGCCGAGGGGACCGCCCTCCTCGCCGACGAGCTGAACGTGAAGCGCGTCGTGCGGGTTCCGGCCGAGGACGCGGCGCGGTACCCCGACACCGCCTGGGTGGTGCGCGAGGATCGCGGCGTCCCGATCGCGGCCCTCCCGCGTACCCCGTCCCCCGAGCTTCTCGAGGAGGGCCTCGCGCGCGAGGTTGCCCGACGGCTCCAGCAGGCCCGGAAGGAGCTCGGCCTCCGGTATCTCGACGCGGTCGGGGTCGTCGTCAGCGCCCCCGAACCGCTCGCGCGGGCGCTGCGGGCCCGCCGCGACGGGCTCGCCCGCGACCTCCTCGCCACGCCGTTCGAGATCACCGACCGGCCGCTCGAGCCCGGTCCGGAGGTGCGGAGCTGGGAACTCGACGGGCTCGCCTTCTCCGCGCGGATCGTGCGCGCGGAGGCCCCGCCCGGGGCGGGCTAGCCGGCCGGGGGGGCCGCCCGCTCGATCGGACCCTCGGGGCGCGTCTCGGCGAACACCTCGGCGGCGAACCGGCGCACGGTGACCCGGGGGTCGCGCCAGGCTCCGGGGCGAAGCCCGGCCTTCTCGCAGGTTCCGTCGAGCAACTCCTCCGCGGACCAGCCCATCTCCGTCGCGACCTGCGGCAGGAGCAGTCCCTGGGTCCCGAACCCCTCGACGATCAGGCCGTCCCGGCCCGCGACGACCGCGCCGAGACGCGCGGCGGGAGCGTCGGCCCGGATCGTCTCGGGGACGGTCAGGACGGAGACCTCCACGGTCAGCGCAGGGAGCTCTTCGGCGCGCACGCGGGGGAACCGGGGGTCCTCGGTCGCGGCCGCGACCGCCGCTTCCGCGATCGCCCGCTCGAGCGGCAGCACGGGCAGCGGGAACCCGATGCAGCCCCGGAGCTCGCCGCTCGGGAAGCGCCGCCACGTGACGAACACGCCGCGGCGTTCCCGGAATACGGCGCCGAGCTCCGGGGCGGCGGCCCCACTCCGGCCGGCGCGGAGCGCGGCCGCCCCGCTCGCGCGCGCGAGCCGCACCGCGCTCGCGCCTTCCTCGTCGGAGAGCACGATCCGGCCGAGAGGACGGCGCCGACAAGGCGCTTGTGCGCCCGCCGCCGGCGCAGGCTTTATACGCGGGGAGAGGTCCCCGCGGGTCCCATGCCGTTCCCCGAGGCGGTCGAGCGCCTGCTCAACAAGAAGATCTGCATGAACTGCTCGGCCCGGAACCCTCCGCGGGCGGTCCAGTGCCGGAAGTGCGGCTACCACGGCCTGCGGGTGAAGTCCCGCGAGCGGTCCGGTAAGACGCAGTGAGCCCGGCGCTCAGTGGGGCGGCGCCGCGTCCGGTCCGTCGAGGAACGGCACCGGCGGCCCCCGCGACGGCTCCCGGGCGATCGCGAGCCGCTTCTGGGCGAGGAACATCAGGTTCCGGTAGCCGTCGCGCCAGCTCGACAGCTTCGGTCGCCCCCACCGCTCCCCGTACCGGATCGGGACCTCGACGACGCGCAGCCCGCGGAGCAGGACCTCGATCTTCAGCTCCTCGCTGAACGCCATGCCGTCCTGGCTGAGGTGGACCCGGTCGAGGATCTCCCGCCGGAACACCCAGAATCCGGACTGGCTGTCGACGAGCGCTCCCCCGGGCAGGTCCCGGAGGTAGCGGTGGTACGCGACCCCGAGGAACAGGTTCAGGACCCGATTGCCGATCCGGTGCTCCGTCGTCATCGCCCGACGGTCGATGAACGCCATCCGGTTCCCCGTGACGAAATCGAGCCGCTCGTCGCGCAGGCGCCGCACGAGTTCCGGCACGAGCTCGACCGGGTACGTCGCGTCGCCGTCCGCCGTCGCGATCACCGAGCCCGTCGCCGCCGCGAACCCGGTCTTGTAGGCGCGGCCGTACCCCCGACGGGGCTCGACGAGCACCCGCGCGCCCTCCGCGCGGGCGATCTCGGCCGTCCCGTCCGTCGACGCGCCGTCGATGACGAGGATCTCCCAGTCGATGGGATCGCCGGCGAACGTCGAGCGGTTCGCGGCGTCCGCCGCGGTGCGGAAGGTCCGCAGGACGTGTCCGATCGACTCCCCCTCGTCGAGGGTGGGGACGACGAGCGACGCGCGCATGGGCGTCGTGGATAGGCCGCGCGGACGGCTTAAGCGCGTCGAAACGGTCGGGGCGCCACGCGCGCGCGCACGCCGCGCCGGGCGACCGCCCGGCGGTGGGGACGATTCCCGACGACCGCCGACGTCGGCATCTGGGCGACCGGACCGACGCCGGCGGCGCTGTTCGAGGCGCTCGGGCTCGGCCTCTTCGCGCTCATCACGGACCGGAGCCGGGTCCGCGCGGTCGAGGAGCGCGCGGTGAGCGCGTCGGGGACCGACGCGCCGGCGCTCGTCGTCGCCTACCTCTCGGAGCTTCTGCTGCTGCAGCAGACCGACGGGTTCGTCGTGCGCGAGATCCGGGCGCGACCGCTCGGGGATCCTCCGACCGCGATCATCGCGAGCGTCGCGGGCGAGCCGTTCGACCCCGCGCGGCACGTCGCGCGGACCGAGGTCAAGGCGATCACGCTCCACGGCCTCGCGCTCGACTTCGCCCGGGGTCGGGCGCGGGTGATCGTCGATATCTAGCCCGCGCTCACGGCATCCGCTCGACGATCGCGCGGAGCGCCATCCCCGGCGCGGGAAGCCGTCCCGCCTTGCCGAGGATCCGCTCGAGGGCGGCGAACGTAACGAGCAGGTCCGGCCAGTCGGCGATCCCCATGTGCCCGATCCGGAAGATCTTCCCGGTCAGCGCGCCCTGCCCGCCCTGGACAAGGATGTTGTACTGACGCTCGAGCGCCTTCCTCAGCTCGGGGTCGCCCATCCCCTCGGGGTTCCGGATCGCCGTCACCGTGTCCGAGGCCCACGCGCGCTCGGGGAACAGCTGGAGCCCGAGCGCCTCGGTCGCGCCGCGCGCCGCCTCGGCGAGACGGTGGGTGCGCGCGAGGCGCATCGCGAGCCCCTCCTCGCGGAGCAGCGCGAGCGCTTCGCGGAGCGCGAGGAACAGCGGGACCGCGGGGGTCCACGGGGTGTCGTTCTTCTCGAGCGACTTGAGGTGCGCGGCGAGGTCGAGGTAGAACGTGCCCGGATGCAGGGCGGCGACGGCCCGGTCGGAGAGATGGACGAGCGCGAGCCCGGCGGGAGCCGCGAGCCCCTTCTGGCTCCCGGCCACGACCGCATCGACCCCCCAGGCGTCGATCTCGAGGGGGATCCCCGCGACGGCGCTGATCCCGTCGACCAGGAACAGCGCGCCGGACTTCCGGACGAGCGGGGCCAGGGCGGGGAGGTCGTTCGCGAGCCCGACGCTCGTCTCGTTGTGCACGACGCAGACCGCGCCCACGTCGCCGCGCTCGAGCTCGCGCGCGACGGCGGCGGCGTCGAACGGGTGCCCCCACGGAGCGGTCACGGTCGTGACCGAGCCCGAGTACCGCCGTACGATCTGGTCGGTCCGCTCGCCGAAATTGCCGTTCGAGAGGACGAGCGTGCGTCGATCCTTCGGCACGAGCGACGCATAGACCGCCTCGAGCCCCGCCGTGCCGCTGCCCGAGAGGATCAGCTGGTGCCCCTTCGCGCCGAACAGGACCGGCAGCAGCTCCCGGATCTCCGCGACGATCCCGTGGAAGTAGTCGCCGCGGTGGTTCAACGACGGCATCGACATCGCACGGAGGACCCGGGGATGGATCCGGACGGGACCCGCGATGAGGAACGTCGTCGTCTCGGGGTCGAACGTCATGGTGCGCCCCCCGGAGGGGGCACGAGGGCGCGCAGCGTCTCGCCGCGGAGGGCCCGAAGGACCTCCTCCACGATCTCCGTCCCCGCCCGGGCCTGCCCTTCGGCGGTCATCGCCCCGATGTGGGGCGTCGCGATCACGTTCGGCATCTCCAACAGTTCTCGGTTCACGGGCGGTTCCACCTCGAAGACGTCGAGCGCGGCCCCGGCGAGGCGGCCGGAGCGGAGGGCGGCGACGAGAGCGGCCTCCTCGACGAGGGGTCCGCGCGCGACGTTGATGAGGAACGCGCCGGGCTTCATCTGCCCGAACGCGCGGGCGTCGACGAGGTGGCGGTTCGCCGGCGTGAGCGCGGCATGGATGCTGACGAGGTCGGCGCGGGCGAGCAGCGCCTCCCAGGGGAGGATCTCGGTCCGGTCGACCGCGGCCGTCACGAACGGATCGAAGGCGATGGTCGCCGCACCGAACGGCTCGATCCGGCGCGCGACCTCCCGCGCGATCCGACCGTAGCCGACGAAGCCGACCGTCTTCCCGGCGAGCTCGTGGCCGTGCGCGCCCCGCTCCCACCGTCCCGCCTTCGTCGCCACGAGGGCGGGGTAGAGTCCCCGCACGAGGAGGAGGTAGAGCGCGACGGTGAGCTCGGCCACGCTCGCCGTCGCGGCGGCCGGCGCGTTCACCACGCGGATCCCCCGCGCGGACGCCGCCGCCGTGTCGATGTTGTCGACCCCGACCCCGGCCCGGGCGATCAACGTCAGCCGAGGTGCCGAGCGGATCAGCTCCGCCGTTGCCTTCGTCCGGCTGCGGAGAATGAGCATCGAGGCGTCGGCGAGCGCCGCCGGCAGGGCTTTCGGGTCCGCGCTGACGTCGAGGACCCGGCACGGTCCGCCGCGCAGTCGCTCGAGCGCGGACGGGTCGATCGGGTCGGCGACGACCACGACCGGCGTCTCGGACATCCCGGGGCGGACCCCGGTCCGGGGGAAAACGGTTTGGTCTCCGGCCCCGCGCGGTCCCTCGGCCGAAGCCGCGGCTCCGCATCGCGCGGACCGGCCGGAGAGGACGATACGGCGGTCCATCGATCGATGGGAAGCGCGGGAGTTCGGGACCGGCCGACGGTCCCGGAGCGGGCGCGATCTAGCGCCGGGTCGATCGCGGGGTCGGCTTCAATGCCGCGACCAGCGCCCCGAACTCGGCGGGACCGTCGTACCGCGCCCCGTTGATGAAGAACGTCGGCGTACCGTTGACCCCGCTCCGGATGCCGCTCAGGTAGTCCTCCTCGACGCGGGGCCGGTAGAGTCGCTCTTCGACCTCCCGCGCGATCCGCTTCGGGTCCACGCCCAGCGACGTCGCGGTGCGCAGGATCTGGGCCCCGTCCCCGAGCGAGGCTTGATGCTCGTACAGTAGATCGTGCATCTCCCAGAACTTCCCCTGGGCCGCGGCCGCCTCCGCGGTCTCGGCGGCCCACTCGGCCCGCGGGTGCGAATTGGTGATCGGGAAATTTCGGAACACGAACCGAAGCGAGCTCCCCAACTCCTGTTGCACCCGCTTCACGACGGGGTACGCCGCCCCGCAGTACGGACACTGGTAGTCGCCGTACTCGACGAGCACGACGTCGGCCCCACTGGCCCCCTGGCTATGGTCTCGGGCGGCCACCGGGAGGGTGAGCCGCGGGGGAGTGTAGGTTCCGGGCATGTCGCCTCACCCCAGCCGCTCGAGGGCCGAGAGCACGCCGTCCGCCCCCGGGTTGACGCCGTCGGAGGAGAGGTCGCTCCAGGCGATCGTTCCCTTCGAGTCGATCACGAACAGGGCGCGCGCCGCTTCGCCCGTGGCTTCCTCGAACGCGCCGTACCGCCGGGAGACCGCCCCCTTCGGCTCGAAGTCCGCGAGGAGGGGGAAGTTCAGCTTCCGCTCCTTCGAGAACGCGAGGTGCGACCAGACTCCGTCGACCGAGATCCCCAGCACCGCGGCCCCGAACTTCTTGAACTCCGGCATCACCTGGGCGTAGAGGCCCATCTGATCCGAGCA
>DATJNY010000041.1:0-33858 GCA_035507575.1 Thermoplasmata archaeon
CCTCCGACCCCGCCGGCTCGACGAGCTCGTCGGTAACCCGGCGGGGCGGGCCCAGCTGCGAGCGTGGGCCGACCGGTGGCTCGCTCCCGATCCGCCGGCGCAGCGCGCGGCGCTCCTCGTCGGTCCTCCGGGCGTGGGCAAGACCAGCGCCGCGCTCGCGCTGGCCGCCGACTACGGCTGGTCCGTCGTGGAGATGAATGCCTCGGACGCCCGGAACGAACGGGCCATCGAGCAGGTCGCGGGCCGCGCCTCGATCACGCACACCTTGTTCGAGGGGCCCGGACCCGGCGGCCGCACGCGGGCGTTGATCCTGCTCGACGAGGCCGACTCGCTCAGCGGACGGGTGGGCGACTCCGCGCGGGCCGCGCTGACTCCTCCGATCCTGCGCGAATTCCTCCGAGCCCGGTATCGCACGGTCGAGGCACTGAACGCCTCCTGGGGTCTCCAAACCGGCGGAAAGCCGCGCCCGTTCGAGTCGTGGGACGGCGTCCCGAAGTCCCCGGGCAACTACGCGTGGGCGAAGCTCCCCTCAGCCCGGCGCGACCTCGAGGACTGGCGGTCGGCGGGTCGACCGAAGGATACCTCCGACCGAGGGGGGCTCGGGGCGATCGCCCGACTCGTGCGCGAGACACGCCAGCCGGTCGTGCTGACCGTGAACGACGATCGCGTGCTCACCCGGTACTCGGCGGTCTTTCGAAGCGCCGTCGCCCGGATACGGTTCTATCCGCTTCGCGAGCGCGAGATGGCGAACCATCTGGCGGCCGTGACCCGTCGAGAGGAGCTGGACATCATTCCGACCGCGGTCGACGCGATCGTGCATCGTGCCCAGGGGGACCTGCGCGCCGCGCTGAACGATCTCGACGCCCTGATGCCTCTGCCGCGCGGTCCGGCTCAGCTCGCCGTCCTCGGGACGCGGGACCTTTCGGCCGACTTCGAGGCGCTCACCGACGAGGCGTTGACCCAGGCCCGCTACTACCGATCGGTCGAGGTGCAGGACCGGCTCGACGCCACGCCGGACGATCTGTTCCCCTGGATCGAGGAGAACATCCCCCACTTCGCACCGGATCCCGAGCACCGCGCGCGGGCGTTCGATCGCCTCGGATCCGCCGAGCGATCCCTCGCCCGGGCCCGACAATTCCGGGTGTGGGGCCAGTGGAGCTACGCTTCGGAACTCATGACCGGCGGGGTGGGACTCGTGATTCGCGACGCCCCCGTGCCGCGGGAGGGCAGGGCACAGTTCCCCCGATTCCTGGGAGAGATGGGTCGCTCGCGCACGACCCGAGCCTTGCGCGACTCCATCGCACGGAAGGCCGGCCGACGTTTCCACGTGTCCCGGGCGAAGTCGCGGGACGTGTTCCTCCCCCTCCTCGAGGAGCTCTTGGTCCCACCGACCCGGTCGCACGGGACGGTGGCGGACCCCGCGGGGCGGCGGCTCGTCCGCGAGCTCGAACTGACGCCGGAGGAAGTCGCGTATCTCATCGAGACCGAGCCGGACGGGGCCGCGGTGCGCGCCTACTTCGGACCGAGCGGTGAAGCCGCGAACGAGGACGAGGACGCGACCCCCGCGACTCCCGAGACCGAGTCGGGGCGCCCCGATCGCGAGCAGCGGGCCGTCCAGCGCCAGCTCTCGGATTTCGGAGGACGATGATCTCCCCGGATCTGGTCCGGGATCGCCCCCGGGCCGTGGTCTCGTGGAGTAGCGGCAAGGACTCGGCGTTCTCCCTGTACGAGGTGAGACGGGCGGGCCAGCTCGAGGTGGTCGGACTCCTCACGACCGTGACGGAGACGTACGCGCGGGTGTCGATGCACGGCGTACGCGAGGCGGTGCTCGACGCCCAGGCCCGGGCGGCGGGTCTGCCGGTGATGAAGGTGACGATCCCCTCTCCCTGCCCGAACGAAGTGTACGAGCGGCGAATGTCGGAAGCGATCGGGCGACTCCGGAGCGACGGGGTGGAGCGGATGGTCTTCGGGGACCTCTTCCTCGAGGACATTCGGGCCTATCGCGAGGAGCGACTCCGCGGCACCGGGGTCACCCCGGAGTTCCCGCTGTGGGGGCGGCCGACCGAACGGCTGGCAGAGGACATGATCGCGGCCGGCCTCGACGCCCGCATCGTCGCGCTCGACCCCCGGAAACTGCCCGCTCGGTTCGCGGGGCGCGCGTTCGACCGAACGCTCCTCGCGGAGTTGCCGCCGGGGGTCGACCCGTGTGGGGAGCGCGGGGAGTTTCACACCTGCGTCGTCGCGGGCCCGATGTTCGACCGACCGATCCCGGTCCGACCGGGCCCGGTGGTAGAGCGAGACGGATTCGTCTTCGCGGATCTCGAACTCGGCGCGGCTATTCCAGCCTCGCCCGAACGCTGACGGCGACGTTCCCTTTCATCACGCCGGAGATCGGGCATCCTTCGCCCGCCGCTTTGGCCGCGGCTTCGAACTCGGACGCGCTGAGACCGGGAACCGTGCCGACGACGGAGAGCTCCATCGTCGTGACCTTCCAACCGTCGCCGACCTTGTCGAACGTTGCGGACGCGGTCACGGCGAGTCGCTGCGGAGGCTTCTGCATGCGCCCGAGCCCGGCGGACAGGGCCATCGAATAGCAGGCGGCGTGCGCCGCGGCGAGGAGCTCCTCGGGCGTCGTCAATCCGGCCGCCGTGCCGGTCCGCGCGGCCCAGGAGACCGAGGTTTCGGCCAAGCCTCCACTCGTCCCCTTGACGCGCCCCTTCCCGTGAGGAAGATCTCCTTCCCAGACCGCCTCGGCGGTACTCTTCGTCGCCATCGGGGCGACGAGCCGCGCCGGCGATTTAACCTCGCCGTCGGCGCCGCGTCGGGCGGGTGAGCTTTTGTGAAGTGCCGGGGTCAGTACGTCGTGGCGACCGGCCTCGCGGACCTCCCCCGGTATCTCGTGCTCAACCCGATGTCGACGGTCAAGGTCGAGATCCAGCTCGAGGCCCCGGCCTGCGAGATCGATGTCGAGCTCGACAACCCGAAGTCGGGGCGCTCCTTCGTCCTCCTGATCGGCCAGGTGGGGGGGCCGTACGTCCAGCGCGTGCGACTGGCGGGGCGCGCCCGCATCTACTTCGACCCGGAGAGCCCGGGCCCGTACGAGCTGCTCCTCGCGAACCCCCAGCGGGAGCCCGTCATCCTCCGCCTGCGAGCGCGCGACGTCGGTCCTCGACCTCCACGACCCACGGTGGCGCGCGGGGGCGGGCGACGCAAGCGACCGATCGCCGGGGCCCGGTCGACGCACCGCCCGGCCCGTCGCTCCGTCGCCGAGCGCGCCTCCAGCGACCGCCCTCCCGCTCGCTCCCCCGACCGAGAGTGAGCTTCGCACGCCACCCCGAGCCCCGGCCGAAGCCTTGAAACCCTTCGAGCCTCCCGCGCCTCTGGCGCCGGGGCGGGTATGACGAGCACGATCTTCGCGGACCTCGCCATCGTGGTCACGGTCTTCGCGATCGTCGACCCGGTCGGGACCCTGCCGTTCTTCGTGGCGCTGACGCAAGGATTCTCGCCGGACGACCGGAACGTCATCCTCCGTCGCTCCGTGCTCGTCCTGGGGGCGGTGCTCGGGATCTTCGCGTTGTTCGGCCGGTTCCTCTTCCAGGCGTTCGGATTCACGCTCGCCGCGTTCGAGATCGCCGGCGGGATCCTGCTGTTCATGGTCGCCTACGACATGCTGCGCGGCGAGATGGCGCGCGCGAAGCTCGCGCCGCAGGACCGGGACGAGGCGATCGCGCGGCGGGACGAGCTCTCGGTGGTCCCGCTCGGGATCCCCCTGCTCGCCGGTCCGGGCGCGATCTCGACGGTGATGATCTACGAGGGCAACGCCTCGAACAGCCCCGTCTCCATCGCCGCGACCTTCATCGCGATCGCCGTGACCACGGTCGCGACGTTCTTCATCCTGCGGTACGGCGAGCCGATCCTTCGCGCGCTCGGCCGAGTGGGCATCATGGCGATGACCCGCGTGCTCGGCCTGCTGCTCGCGGCCGTCGGCGTGCAGTTCGTGATCAGCGGGATCCTCGGCTCGTTCCCTTCGCTTTAGGGGCGGCCCGGCGCGTCCTCGCCGTCCGTCGGGGCTTTGCCGGGGCCTTCGGCGACGGACCTCGCAACCGTTCGAGCACCGCGCTCGACGGCGTCCGCGGATTGCGATCCGCGGCCCAGACCTTCTCGCCGGCACGGATCGGGACCGCGAGATCGTTCTCGGCCGGCGGGAAGCCGCACTCGAAGTCGTCCGTGTACGCGCAGTACGGGTTGAAGGCGCGGTTGAAATCGAGCTCGTAGTCGTCCGACTCGTTCAGCTCGAGGGTCACGTACCGGCCGGGCCCGTATGACTCGTCGCCGCTGGTGCGGTCGCGGAAGGGGACGAAGACGGCCGTTCCGACCCCCTCGCCGGCATGATAGACTCCGAGCTCGAGCGGGGTTCCGTCAATCGTGAACGCCAGCCGCCCGAGGTAGCGCATCACCGCCTGCCCGTCGCGGTTCGTGCGCAGGTACGCCTCTTCGGGGACGGCCGCGCGGCGCAGCACGGCACGGACGCGGAACTTCGGGTCGGGAGGGAAGTACCGGAGATCGTGGAACGGCACGCGACCCGCGACGAACGGCGACTCCGGATGTCGGGCCATGAATTCGTCCTTCATGTGTCGCTCCTCGAGGAGCTCCCGGACCCACGGGTCGGACTTCGCCATCGTCCGGGCCATCGTCCCCCGCCTTTAACGATTCGGGGACGGCCGAAGCGACTTCACCATCAGGTCCTCATCGAGGTACCGGTCGCCGCGTCGGATCACGCCGGGCAGGGTGCCGACGCGCACGAAGCCGAACGACTCGTACAGGCGGCGCGCCCGATGGTTCGTCGCGAACACCGACAGTCGAACGACCTCGAACCGCTCCCCGCAGTCTCGGAGCACCCGGTCGAGGAGGGCGCGTCCGACTCCCTGCCCGCGATGAGCTTCGTCGACCAGGATCCCGAGCTCGCCGACGTGGGCGGTCTCGGATTCGGGGGACGGGCCCACCCGCCGCACGGTGCAGTGGCCCGCGAACCCGGCCGACCTCTCGGCGACCGCGACCACGGCGTCGCCGTTCAGGACCGAACGGTAGAGGGTCGAGAACCAGTTGACCTCGTCGGCGTACGAGGGACGGTGGGCGAAGAGCGTGATCCCGAGGTCGGGGTTGCGTTCCCGCTCGTCGTAGAGGCGGTAGTACGTCTCCCGGATCGGATCGAAATCCGTCCAGCGGAGCTCCCGAACGACGACTTCGTCTGGGGAGCGGGGCGCTCCGGCGCTCACGCGTAGCCGAACTGGCGCTTCGCGAACTCGCTCATCCGCTCGGGGCTCCAGGGCGGGTCCCAGATCATGTCGACCTTCGCGGAATGGACGTTGGGCACCTTCTCGATCGCCGTCTTGACCTCCTCGGCCAGGATGCCGGCGACGGGACAGCCGGGCGCCGTGAGGGTCATGTGCAGGGTGACGTCGTCGCCCTTCCACTCAAAGCCGTAGACGAGTCCGAGGTCGACGATGTTCATCGGGATCTCGGGGTCGTAGATCTGCTTCAGGTTCTCGGTGATCAACCGCTCGCGCTCGGCGTACGGTCCGTTCGGGGCCGGAGAGGCCGGCGCGGTCGGGGGAGGCGCCGGGGCGGGTGCGACAGGGGGCGGCGGGGCGGACATCGATCGAACGACCGGTCGAACCCGTATAAGGTCACGCGTCGCTCGGGTTCCCTCGGGGGAGGGTCGCCCGGCGCAACCGTTTAAGGACGGTCCGGGTGGCGCGGCCGATGAGGGACGTTCACGCGATGCGCCCGACGCAGGGGCGGCTCTCGCTGCGGTCGGTGGGCGTCTCGGGGGTCCGGAAGCCGATCACCGTCCAACGGGGCGATCGAGCGAACACGCTGGCCGCGACGTTCCGCGTCGCGGTCGATCTCCCGTCGGATCGGAAAGGGTCGGACCTCTCCCGGAACGCGGAGATCCTGGCGGAGATCATCGATCGCACCGCCGAGCGGCCGGTGGCGAGCCTCGAATCGGCGTGCTCGTCGATCGCCCAGGAACTGCTCGTCCGCCATGCGTACGCGACGGAGGCGACGGTCGAAGCGTCCGCCGAGTACTTCCTGCACAAGGGCATCTCCGCGGAGAAGGCGAGCTTCGAGGACTACCTGCTGCTGGCCGAAGCGACCGCCGTCCGGGCGGAAGGGGGCCGCGTCGAGCTGCGGCGCGCGGTGGGCGCGGAGGCCGTCGGCATGACCGCCTGCCCCTGCGCCATGGAGACGACCCGCGCGGCGTTGACCGAGGAATTCCCCTCCCTCGCCTCCCCCGAACTCTCCAGTCTACCGATGATCACCCACAATCAGCGCAATCGCACGCGTCTGCTGCTCGAGTTGGAGGACGGAGCGGAGGTGGAGGTCGACGAGCTGATCGCCGCCATCGAACGGGCGCAGTCGAGTCCGACCTATGCCATCCTCAAACGCGGCGACGAGGGACGCGTCGTGCTCGCCGCGCACCGCCGTCCGAAGTTCGTGGAGGACGTCCTGCGGGACTTGTTGGCGGACCTTCCACGGGCGTTCCCGCGGCTCGGGGATGCCACGGTCGCCCGGGCCGGCACGATCAGCGAGGAGTCGATCCACAAGTACGACGTCGAGGCGTCGCACCGGATCTCGTTTGGGGACCTGCGTCGGGCCGCGGGTCCTTGACCGCGCCGGAGGGAACGTGGGCTACGTATTCGACGCCCTCCGACGGCGGCCGGGCCGTTCGGCTCTGACCTCGCTCGGGATCGGACTCGCGGTCGGGCTCGTCGTCCTGCTGCTCGCGATCTCCGCGGGGGTGCAAACCAGCGCCACGACCCTCGCTACCGCCAGCGGAGTCGATCTGATCGCGGCGAGCGCCAACACGACGATCACGACGGGCAGCGTGCCACCGATCCCTCATGGTCACGAACTCGCGACCGAAGTCCCCGCTTCCGATCCGAACATCGCCGTGGCGAGCCCCTGGCTCGTCGGCGAGCTCGTGTTCGGGAATGCGTCGCTCTGGGCGGCCGCGAACGCGAGTGCGGTGCCGTCCGGGTGGAGCCCGACCGGCTCCGGATCGGTCGGCTGGATCCCTTCGGACAACACCGGGATCGAGGTGCCCCCCATCTACAACGGTACCGGCTTCACCGACCCCGGGGACCCGCACTTCGCGAACGGTACCTACGGGGGTCCGTTCACCCACGAGATCGTGCTCGACCAAGGACTGGCGGGCGTCCTCGGCGCGACGGTGGGCGACCTCGTCTGGGCGAGCGCCGCCCAAGCTCCCAACGCCGCCGCGCTCCCCGACTGGTACGCGAACGCGACGGCGTTTCGCGTCGTCGGCATCTCGGGTCCGTTCTGGCTCATCCCGTCCGCGCTCCTCGCCTTCCTCTACCTCTCGGAGATGCAGTCGATCGTCGGAGGCGGGACGCCGTCGACCGACTACGCGTCCCTCCTGCTCATCCACCTCAACGACCCGACCACCGCTTCGGCCGACCAGACTCGCATCGAGACCGCGTTCCCGTCGCTGACCGTGATCACCCTCGCTGAGGTCCTCGGCGCGATCCAGCAGGTCGTGAACATCTACCGGACCTTCGGAGTCCTCATCGGCGCGATCGGGGTGATCGTCGCGGCCCTGTTCGCGACCACCGTTCTCCAGATGTCGGTCGACGATCGCAGCCGGGAGATCGCCCTGCTCCGCGCCGTGGGCTACACGAGGGCGGGCGTGGGAAGCTTGGTCGCGGCCGAGGGGCTCGCCCTCTCCGTGATCGGGCTCGCGGTGGGCTTCCCGCTCGCGTTCGCGGGCGCCTACGAGCTCAACCGCTTCCTCCTGGGATTGATCGGCGGCCTGCCCGTCGGATTCTCGTTCGTCTCGTTCGACGCGTCGGTGCTGGGCTACGGGGTCGCCCTGGTCCTCGCGATCGGGCTCGTCGCCGCGGTCCTACCCGCCGCGCGGGCGATGTCGCTCCCAGTGGCGGAGGAGCTTCGGGCCCCATGATGCGCTTCGGCTTCGGGTCCCGTCTCCGTCACCTGCGGCTGCAGCAGATCCTCGCGATCGCGGCGGTCGGCACGGCGGTCGCCCTCCCCGTCGTCCTGGTCAGCGTCGGCGGCGGGGTCTCCGCCCACGAGCTCGGGAGTCTCGAGAACGCGGGATATCAGATCGTCGTGAGCGCCGCCGGGGAACACGGGATCACGCAGGCCCACAACCTCACCCGTTCGATCCTGCGTGTCGGCTCCGTGGTCGCCGCGTCCCCCGTCCTCAGCATCGCGGTCGACGTCTTCCCGTCGGGGTCGGGCGCCACCCCCGTGCTCGCGGAAGGGGTGATCCCCGACGAGTTCACCCCCACCCTCGGGCCGGCCGAGGACGGTCTCTTCCCGTCGCCCCTCCCCCTCGGAGACCCGACGGATGCGGTCCACTTCGCGAACGGAACCTACACCGGTCCGTCGGTCCAGGATGTGCTCGTTTCCTCGCCGCTCGCTCAGGCCGACGGGATCCAAGTCGGGGCCGAGCTCGAGATCGGCCCGACCGCGGAGCGCGGCGGCGCGGTCGCGTACAACGTCACGGGGACGTTCGGCGTGCCCCCAACGACGCTCGGGCCGACGGGCGCCTTCGCGATCATCCTGCCGCTGTCGAACCTCCAGGTGATGAGCGGTTTCGCCTCGGGGCCGAACACGACGGCGCCCGACGCCGCCGACACGATCGAGGTCGCGGTGGCGGGGAGCGCCTCGACCGATCCCGCAGCGCTGGACCAGATCCAGAACGCGATCCAGGCCCTTGTGCCGTACTATTCGGTCAGCGCGCTCGACCAGGAGGCGGCCCAGCTCCAGTCGGCCAGCGGAGTGCTCACTGGCTTTTACTTGGCCCTCTCGTCCGTCGGGTTGACCGTCGGACTCCTCTTCCTGGCGCTCGTGCTCGTGCGTCGCGTGGAGTCCGACCGCCGTTCGATCGGGATCCAGCGCGCGCTGGGGCTGCCCGGCCGTTGGATCGCGCGGTCGATCGTCGGGGACGGGTTGCTGCTCGCGAGCCTCGGCTCCCTCGTCGGCGTGGTCGGAGGATACGCGATCGTCGCCGGACTCGCGACGTGGGGCTCCGGGGACGTTCGCCTGGCCGCCCGATGGGCGCAGTTCGATCCGGTGACGATCGGAGCGATCGTGCTCGGCGTGGTCCTGCTCTCGCTCCTCGCGAGCGGCGTGGCGACCCGCTCCGCACTCCGGATCGAGATGACGGAGGCGTTGCGATGAACGGAGCGGGGGCGCCCGCGCTCGAACTCGTCGGGGTCGGTCGCACGTACCGATCTGGAGAGCCCGAGGGCGTGCCGGCGCTCCGGGGGATCGATTGGGCGATCGCTCCGGGGGAGTTCGTCTCAGTGGAGGGTCCGAGCGGCTGCGGCAAGACGACGCTCCTGAACCTCATCGGGCTGCTCGACGCCCCGACCTCGGGGGAGGTGCGTTGGAACGGCACCTCGGTCGGGGATCGGTCGGATCGCGAGCGCGCCCGCTTGCGGCTCGAGGGTGTCGGGTTCATCTTTCAGCGGTTCTACCTGCTCCCGACCTTGACCGCCCAGGAAAACGTCGAACTGCCGATGCGCGCGCTGCGCGTGCCCCGCGCGGAGCGGACCCGCCGTGCGTCCGACCTCCTGCAGGAGGTCGGGTTGCGCGGCAAGGAGCGCGCCTTCCCGCACCAGCTTTCGGGCGGCGAGGAGCAACGGGTCGCCGTCGCGCGGGCCCTCGCGAACCGGCCGGGCCTCCTCCTGGCGGACGAGCCGACCGGCGAGCTCGACAGCACCAACGCCGCCGCGATCCTCGCGCTGCTCGAGCGGGTACGGGCCGATCGATCGGCGACGCTCGTGCTCGTGACCCACAACCCCGAGGTGGCGGCTCGCGCGCGACGCCACGTGACGATGCGGGACGGCCGGATCGCCGCCGACCGGCGGGAGGCGTAACGATGGCCCGGATCGCGATCCTCCTCAACGACCGCTGCCACCCGAAGGAGTGCCAGTGGGAGTGCCAGGCGTACTGCCCGCCGGTTCGGATGGGGCAGGAGTGCATCGTGGAGGGGCCGAACGGCCAACCCGTGATCTCGGAGACGCTCTGTATCGGGTGCGGGATCTGCGTCCACAAGTGCCCGTTCGACGCGATCAAGATCCTGAACACTCCCGAGGCCGACCCGTCGGAGATCGTGCACCGGTACGGGTACAACGGCTTCCGGATGTACCGACTGCCGGTCCCCCCTTCGCGTGGCATCACCGGCCTCCTCGGTCCGAACGGCACGGGAAAATCGACGGCGTTGCGCCTGCTCGCGGGGAGCGAAGTCCCCAACCTCGGCGACTTCGAGCGCCCGGGGGAGTGGGCGAAGGTCCTCGAGCGCTATCGGGGGACCGCGCTGCGCGCGCACTTCGAGCGGATCGCGAAGGGGGAGCTCCGGACCGCCTTCAAGCCCCAGTACGTCGATCGGCTCTCCGATGAACCGGCGACGGCGCGCGAGTACGTCGGAGCCGCCGGTCCGCTCGCGGAGCGCGCGCTCGAGGACGTCGGACTCGCCCCGAGGGCGGATCGGCGACTCGGCGAACTCTCCGGCGGCGAGCTGCAGCTCGTCGCCATCGCCCGCACGCTCGCGACGGACGCCGACCTCTACCTCGTCGACGAGCCCTCGAGCTATCTCGACATCGTCCATCGGCTGCGCGTCGCCCGCCTCTTGCGACGCCTCGGCGAAACGAAGAGCGTCATCGTCGTCGAGCACGATCTCGCCCTCCTCGACTACCTCGCCGACCAGGCCCATCTGCTCTACGGCGAGGGCGCGGCGTTCGGCGTGATCAGCCACCCCCTTCCGATGCGCTCCGCGATCAACACCTACCTGACCGGCTACCTGAAGGACGAGAACGTCCGCTTCCGCACCGAGCCGGTCCGGTTCGTCGCCCACCCGCCGAAGCCGGCGGCCCGGGCCCACGCCCTCGTCGAGTTCCCGGCGCTCGAAAAAGAGTATCCCGAGTTCCGGCTCCGCGTCGGCGCCGGTACGCTGGCGCGAGGTCAAACGGTGGGGATCGTCGGACCGAACGGCACCGGCAAGACCACGTTCGTGCGGATGCTGGCGGGCGCCGAGACCCCGACGGAAGGTCGACCTCCGCCCGGGGTGACGGTGAGCTACAAGCCGCAGTACCTCAAGGCGACGCAGACGGCGAGCCTGCGCGAGCGCGCCGCGGCCCTCGCGAGCGACCCGTCGTTCGATGCGAAGCTGTTCGAACGAGAGCTCATCCCCGGACTCCACCTCGAGGAGATCCAGGATGTGGCCCTGCCCGACCTCTCGGGGGGCGAACTCCAGCGCGCCGCGGTCGCCCTCGCGCTCGCCCGCCCCGCGACGCTCTACCTGCTCGACGAGCCGTCGGCGTACCTGGACGCCGACGAGCGGATGTCGATGGCCCGCCTGATCCGTCGACAGGTCGAGCGGCAGGCGGCGAGCGCCCTCGTGGTGGACCACGACGTCTACTTCCTCGACCTCGCGTCGGACGAGTTGATGGTCTTCCTGCCCACGGCGGCGGACGGCTCCGGCGGGTCCGGAGCCGGGCCGTTCGCGATGCGGGAGGGAATGAACCGGCTCCTCGCGGAAGTCCAGATCACGTTCCGCCGCGATCCCGAGACGCTCCGCCCCCGCATCAATCGCGAGGGCTCGGTCCTCGACCGGGAACAGCGGGCTCGTCAGGAGTACTACTACGAAGCCGCCAGCTGAGGACGAAGCCCCCTCTCCCCCGAGGCTCGATCCCGAAGGGCGGTACCACGCGCACGGGACGATCTCCGCCGTGACCGTGGGGGTCTACGTCGTGCTGCTGCTCCTCCTCTACTTCTTCGTGCTCCCGATCGGGTTCGACTCGAACCCGCTGCTCGTCTACGTGCTGATGGCCGGGACGATCTTCCTGCTCGTGCGCTACCTCACCACGAGCTACACGATCGACGACACGAACCTGGTCGCCTGGAGGATCCTCGGACCGCGGCGGATGCCGCTCAAGGAGATCCGGAAGATCGAGTTCACCGCGATGCGCGACCTCTCCCCGACCGGCTTCTTCGGGTCCTGGGGGTACCGGGGCCGGATGTGGAGCCCGTACATCCACGAGTTCGACGCCGTCTACACGGATCCGACGGGACTCCTCGTGAGCGGCGGTCCGTATCCGCTGTTCATCTCGCCGACGGACCGCGAGGCGTTCGCCCGCGAACTCTCCCGGCGCGTGCGGTCGTTCCCCGGCGGTCTCACCGTCGACGACGGGACCCCCTGGTAGGGGGACTAGTACGTCGGCAGACTCGGGTCGACGTCCTTCGCGTACGCCGTGATCCCCCCGGCGAGGTTGCGGACGTTCTGGAACCCGAGGTCGAGGAGCAGCCGGGTGGCCTGGCTCGACCGGCCCCCGGTGCGGCAGTACACGACGACCTCCCGGGCCCCGGTGATCTCGTTGAGCCGGTCCGGCAGTTCGCCACGGGGGATCAGGTGGGCGTTCGGAAGGTGCACGATCTCCCACTCGTTCGGTTCCCGGACGTCGAGCAGGAACGGCGGGTCGGCGGAGGCAAGCTCGGCCGCGAGTTCGACCGGGGAGACCTCGGGAAGGCCCGACGCCGCCGGCGCGGTGCCCGCGGCCGGCACGCCGCAGAACGCGGGGTAGTCGATCAACCCCTTCTGGGTCGCGGTCGGGGAGCAGAGCACGCACGTGGGATTCTTCTTCAGCTTGAGCTCGCGGAAGCGCATCGCGAGGGCGTCGTAGAGCAGCAGCCGGCCGATGAGCGGCTCGCCGACGCCGAGGAGCAGCTTGATCGTCTCCGTCGCCTGGATCATCCCGATCAGGCCCGGGAGCACGCCGAGCACGCCCGCCTCCGCGCACGACGGAACGAGGTCCGGGGGCGGGGGTTCGGGGTAGAGACACCGATAGCACGGCCCGCGCCGCGCGTCGAACACACTCGCCTGCCCCTCGAACCGGTAGATCGATCCGTACACGTTCGGCTTGCCGAGCAGCACCGCCGCGTCGTTCACGAGGTATCGGGTCGGGAAGTTGTCCGTGCCGTCGACGACGACGTCGTACGGTCGCAGGACGTCGAGCGCCGTCTCCGACGTCAGGTGCTGCGCGATCCGCGTCACCGTCACGCCCGGATTCAACGCTTCGAGCCGCTCCTTCGCGGCGTCGAGCTTCGGTCGGCCGAGGTCGGCCGTCGTGTAGAGCACCTGACGCTGGAGGTTCGACAAATCGACCTCGTCGAAGTCGACGAGCCCGATCTCCCCGACGCCCGCGGCCGCAAGATAGAGCGCGGTCGGGGCGCCGAGCCCCCCCGCGCCCACGAGGAGCACCTTCGATCGGCGCAGGCGCTTCTGGCCGGCGACGCCGACCTCCGGGAGGAGGAGATGCCGACTGTAGCGGCGGAGCTCGTCGCGCCCCAGCGCATCGGTCGGCGGGCGCGGAAGCACAGTGAGCGGGGACGGGGGCGACGCCCCCCGGGCCTCGGCGGGCGATCCACCGGCGATCGCCGGCACGATGGAGACGACGTCCCCGCTCTTGACGGGGGTCGCCTCCGCCTGGAGCTGGCGCACGTCCTGGTCGTTGAGATAGATCGCGACGAAGTTGCGGAGGCGCCCGTCGGCGGCGTAGAGATGCCGCCGAAGCGCGGGGTACTCGTCCGCGACATCGCGCACGAGCGCACCGACCGTGGCTCCCTCGAGCATCAGCTCCGCGTGTCCGTCGGCGAACGGGCGGAGGGGCGTGGGGATGCGGACCGTCGCGGGCGTCATGGAGCCTACCGGGCCTCGGGGGCACTTAGGGTTGCGGTTACCTCGGCCTCATCGGGATCCTCCGACCACGGCACGGGCTGGAAGGTGCCCGACTCCGGCTCGAGCTCGAACGCGCCGACCGCCGAAGCGCCGTCGCGCGACACCGCGACGATCACGTAGGTGTACCACGGCCAGGCGTGCTCCTGGTCGAACGACGACGGCCGCGCCGGATGGTCGGGGTGCGAGTGATAGAATCCGGCGATGATCCGATCCGTTCCGTCGAGCGCCCGTTCCGCGGCCCGCAGGTCCTCGGCTCGGATCACGAACCGCCGCCGCCGCTCGCCCTCGAACTCGTTCGGGGCGCGCTCGACCGCAACGATCTCGCGGGGCGCCGCGGGGTCGGGGGGATCCGGGCCGGCGATGAGGAAGCCGCAGCATTCGTCGGGGTACGTCTCCCGGCCGTGGGAGCGGATCGCCGCGACGAGGGGGCCCGGGATCCGCACCGGCCTCACGGCTCCTCCCGCTCGAGGAGATGGCGGTCGGCGTCCGGCAGGATCGTCACGACCACCGCGCCGGGATGCTCGCTCCCGACGGCCGTGGCCACGAGGACGGCGGCGGCGGCCGAAGGCCCGACCAGGAGCCCCTCTTCGCGCCCCAAGCGCCGTTGCATCGACTGGGCGTCCTCGGTCTCGACCCGAACGGTGCGGTCGACGACCTTCGGGTCGTAGGTGCCGGGGACCTGCGCCGACGGCAGGTGCTTCAGGCCCTCGAGACCGTGGATCGGCCCGGCGGGCTCGACGCCGATCACGATGATCCCGGGCCGCTGCTCCTTCAAGAACCGTGCCGTGCCCGAGATCGTGCCCCCGGTTCCGACGCCCGCCACGAAGTGGGTCAGCCGACCCGACGTGCCGGACCAGATCTCGGGACCGGTGTGACGATAGTGCGCGAGGGGGTTGGCCGGGTGATGGTATTGATCCGGATACCAGTACTGCTCGGGGCGGGCCGCGGCCCGACGCTTCGCCTCCCGCTGCGCACCGTCCGTCCCCTCGGCCGGGTCGGTGAGGACGACGTCGGCCCCGTACGCTCGGAGCTTCGCGAGCCGCTCGGGGCTCGCGTTGCGGGGCACGCAGAGCTCGACCGCAAAGCCGAGCCGCGCACCGAGCAGGGCGTAGGCGACCGCCGTGTTGCCGCTCGACGCGTCGAGCAGCACCCGGCCGGTCCCCAGGGCCCCGGAGTCGAACCCAGCCCGAACGATCTCGAAAGCCGCACGGTCCTTGACCGAGCCGGTCGGGTTCAGGAATTCCGCTTTCGCCCACAGCTCGAAGTGTCCCTCGGCGGGCTCGCGGAGCCGACGGAGAGGTAGGAGCGGCGTTCCCCCGATCCGGCCCAGCAGCGGGTCGTCGGCCGCGGGGATTCCGCCGTGGAGCCGATCCGCCGAGCGCGCCCCGCTCACCGGAGCTGGATCAGATGCGTACACCGCATCCCTCCGCGCCCGATCGAGTCTTCGAGGTCGACGCCGACCTCGCCCAGGAGCGCTTCGGTCAGGTGCTTATCGAAGACATCGCAGAGGAGGTATGGGTGCGACAGGGCGCTGTGCCGGAAGATGCAATTCGTCCGCATCACCCGCAGGTGACCGTCGGCGGTCTTCTCGGCGGTGCACCGGAACCCGAGATCGTTGAGCGCCTGGACCAGGCGACGGGCCTTCTCCTCGGTCGTGCCTCCCTTCGGGATCTCGCGAGCGATCTTGCTCGCCATGCGACGCGCCGACTCCGCGAACAGGGCGCTCACGAATCCTTCACCCTCCCGGGCGAGCAGCTCGTCGACGACCGCGTCGAGGATCAGATCGTAGCTCTTCGGGAACAGCTCCTGAGCCTGGGACGTCAGGAGGTAGCGCTTCCGAGGTCGTCCGACGCCTTCGCGTCGGAACGACGGCACGACGAGCCCGCGCTCCTCCATGCGATCGAGATGGCCCCGCGCCGCACTCTCCTGGATGCCGAGCTTCTTCGCGAGGTCTCGAGCGGTCCGAGGGGCGACCGCGAGCTCTTCGAGGATCCGACCGCGCGTCCCTTCCAACACACTTCCTTCGGAGGTCGCCATCGGTATCACTTCGCTCGGAGGAGTCGGCGTTCCGGCCCGCTGGGATTTACACACCGCGCCATGCTTAAATAACGGTATCGGCTCGTAATCGATCGAAGCATCATGGCCGCGCCGTCGCAAAGCCATTCGTTGGTCGTGGAGAACCTCCACGCGGAAGTCGCCGGAAAGGAGATCCTGAAAGGGGTGAACCTCTCGCTCAAGAGCGGGGAGCTCACGGCGCTCATGGGTCCGAACGGGTCCGGCAAGAGCACCCTCGCCTACGCCCTGATGGGCCATCCGAAGTACAAGGTCACGCAAGGCCACGCGTATCTCGACGGGAAGGACCTGCTCGCCCTCCCGGTCGATCAGCGCTCCCGGGCCGGCCTATTCCTCGGCTTTCAGTACCCCCAGGAAGTCGCCGGCCTCTCGCTGTCGAAATTCCTCTGGACCTCCTACATGGTCCGGCACAGCGCCCAGACCGCCGACGTCGCCACGTTCGATCGCGATCTCAAGACCCACCTCGCGTACCTCGGCATGGACGAGTCGCTCCTGAAGCGCTCGCTGAACGAAGGGTTCTCCGGTGGAGAGAAGAAGCGCGTCGAGGTGCTTCAGATGGCCACGCTCAATCCCCGCTTCGCGATCCTCGACGAGCCGGATTCTGGGCTCGATATCGACGCGGTCCGGGCGGTCGGCGAGACCGTCGCGAAATTGCGGACGCCGGACGCGGGGATCCTCGTGATCACGCACTACCAGCGGATCCTCCAGTTCGTGAAGCCGGACAGCGTTCACGTGATGGTCGATGGGCAGATCGCCCTCTCGGGCGGACGCCAGCTGGCGGAAGAGCTCGAGGCGAAGGGTTACGATTTCGTGAAGTTCGGCATCCCGGGCAGCTCGTAACCCGAGGGCGAACCCGCGGACCCGAGTGGGCATGGACGTCGCGCGGGTCCGGTCCGACTTTCCGATCCTGGAGCGGAGCTTTCACGGGCACCCGCTCGTCTACCTCGATTCGGCGGCGACCTCCCAGAAGCCGAAGGCCGTCCTCGAGGCCGAGGAGCACTTCTACGCGGCGACGAACGCGAACGTGCATCGCGGCGTCTACGCCCTGAGCGTCGAAGCGACGGACGCCTACGAGGGCGCGCGCGAGCGCGTCGCCCGATTCCTCCACGCCCGCGACCCGTCCGAGATCGTCTTCGTCCGGGGCACGACCGAGGCGCTCAACCTCGTGGCGCAGAGTCTGGGTGAGTCCCTCTTGCAGCGCGGGGACCGCGTCGTCACCACCGTCATGGAACATCATTCGAACATCGTTCCGTGGCAGATGCTCCGCACGAGCCGAGGGATCGGGCTCGACTTCGTCGACATCGACGACAGCGGACGGCTCCGCCTCCCGGATCTCGACCGATTCCTCGAGGCCCGGCCGAAGATCGTCACCGTCACGCACGCCTCGAACGTGCTCGGCACGGTGAACCCGATCCGGGAGATCGCCGACCGGGCGCATGCCGCCGGGGCGCTCGTCGTGGTCGACGCGGCGCAGTCGGCCCCCCACCGCCCGCTCGACGTCCAGGCCCTCGGGGCCGATTTCCTCGCGTTCTCCGGCCACAAGACTCTCGGGCCGATGGGGATCGGCGTCCTCTGGGGGCGCGCGGAGCTCCTCGAGAAGATGCCGCCCGCCGCGGGCGGGGGCGAGATGATCCGGGAAGTCCACCAGGACCGGGTCGCGTTCCGCGAGCCACCGGCGCGGTTCGAGGCCGGCACGCCGAATGTCGCCGGCGCGGTGGCTCTCTCCGCGGCCTTGGATTATCTCGATCGGCTGGGCTGGGACGAGATCGCCGCACACGAACGGCGGCTCTACGAGTACGCCCGCGCGGAGGGGGAGCGGCGCCTGGGGTCACGCTGGAAGGTCTACGGGCCAGAGGAGCCGGCCGAACGACAGGGCCTACAATCGTTCTCGCTCGCCGGCGCGCACCCGCACGACGTGGCCACGCTCCTCGACGCCGACGGGATCGCGGTGAGGGCGGGCCACCACTGTTGCCAGCCCTTGATGGAGCGCCTGAAGGTGCCGGCCCTTACCCGTTCGAGCCCGTACGTCTACAACGACACCTCCGACCTCGACCGGCTCTTCGACGGCCTCGAGCGCGTCGCGGGCGTCTTCGCCTGACGCCGGGGAGTCCTGCCGCGTCCCGCGGACCTCTGTAGCGGAGTCCCCGACAGTGAAGGGGGTACGGCTTCGCGGTTTTCGGCGAGAAAACGCCGTGTCGCGACGACCACGACCTCTCATTTAAATACGCCGGGGTGCTGGAATTGACGGAGTCACTCATGGCGCAGTCGGCACCCGAGATCACCCCGCTCGATTACACCCGGTACGACTTCAAGAATCCGGAGACGTACCGCCTTCGGATCGCGAAGGGCCTCTCCCGCGAGGTCGTCGAGCAGATCTCCAAGTTCAAGAACGAACCGGACTGGATGCTCGAGTATCGGCTGCGGGCGTACGAGCATTTCGTCCAGCGCCCGATGCCGGACTGGGGCCCGAGCCTCGACGACATCGATTTCGACGCGTACACCTACTACGCGAACCCCCTCCTCGAGGGGGAGACGAAGAAGAGCTGGGACGACCTGCCGGCGGACATCAAGAACACGTTCGAAAAGCTCGGCATCCCGAAGGCCGAGCGCGAGTTCTTCGGCGGCGTCGGGGCCCAGTACGACAGCGGAACGATGTACCACAAGCTCCGCGAGGACCTGGCGGCCCAGGGCATCATCTTCTGCGACACGGACACCGCCGTCCGGGAGCACCCCGAGATCGTCCGGAAGTACTTCGGCAAGGTCGTGCCGTACAACGACAACAAGTTCTCCGCGCTCAACAGCGCGGTCTGGTCCGGCGGCAGCTTCGTCTACATTCCGCCCGGGGTCGACTGCAAGATCCCGCTCCAGGCGTACTTCCGCATCAATGCGCGGAACGTCGGGCAGTTCGAGCGGACGCTGATCATCGGCGACACGGGCTCGAAGGTGCACTATCTCGAGGGCTGCACGGCCCCCGTCTACTCGACGGATTCGCTCCACGCCGCGGTCGTCGAGGTCGTCGCCGAACCGTACGCGAAGCTCCGGTACACGACCGTCCAGAACTGGTCGAAGAACGTCTACAACCTCGTCACGAAGCGGGCGGTCGCCTACGAGAACGCGCTCGTCGAGTGGGTCGATGGAAACATGGGCTCCAAGGTGACGATGAAGTACCCCTCGGTCTACCTGAAGGGCCGCGGCGCCCGCGCCGACATCCTCTCCGTCGCGTTCGCGAGCGAAGGCCAGATCATCGACTCGGGGGCGAAGGCCGTCCACTCGGCGCCGGACACCTCGAGCAAGATCATCGCCAAGTCGATCGCCATCCGCGGCGGCCAGACGAGCTACCGGGGACTGCTCCACGTCGCGCCGGGCGCGACCGGGGTCAAGGCTGCGGTCCGATGCGACGCGCTGCTGCCGGACGCCACCGGACGCTCGGACACGTATCCCTACAACGAGATCCACGAGCAGGACGCGACGATCACGCACGAAGCGGTGGTCGGGAAGATCGGCGAGGAGCAGATCTTCTACCTGATGAGTCGGGGGCTCAACGAGTCGGACGCCATCCACCTGATCCTGATGGGCTTCCTCGCGGAGTTCGCGAAGGAGCTCCCGATGGACTACGCGCTCGAGCTCAACCGGCTCATCCAGCTCGAGATGACCGGCGCCGTCGGGTAGACCGACGCGGGCGGCGGGCCGGGCCTCTCGGCCCGAGCGGCACGCGGGGGACGATCGAGTGGGACTTCACGAGGTCGATCACCGCGAGCATCGTCGCGTAGGCGAGGTTCACGTTCGCGGCGAGATCGGCCCGACGGCCCTTCCCGGGGGAGCCGATCCGGGCCCGGGCCGCCTCGAGCAGGTCGGAGGCGGTGACGAGGCTGGCGGGGTCGAGCACCGGCCCCCGCGGGCGGGTGACCAGTTCCCGGGTCTCGTCGAGCGCGATCGCCATCTGGCGCGCGAGCCGCGCCAACGAGACGCGGGAGTGCCGGCGCGGGTCGAGGATGAGCGGCACGCTCACCGGAGCTTCGCGTCGAACCGCCACTCGGGCGCGCTCTCGCTGCCCGTCACCTCGAGCGTCGGCAGCGCCGGGAACGCCGAGGGGTCCCAGACGATCTCCTGACCGTCCCAGCGCGCCGCGAGGGACGGATAGAGGAGGTCGCGCAGGCTCCCGATCGGGGCCCGATCGAGCACGTAGGAGAGGTACCCCTCCCCGATCATCCGGACGGCGTCCGACGCGTTCATCCCGCGCGATTCGAGATAGAAGACCTTCTCGGGGTCGACCGGCGCGACCGAAGTCGAGTGCGTCGCCTTGACGTCCCGGCACAGGATCTCGAGGATCGGGATCGTGTCGGAGCGGGCGCCGGGAGAGAGGAGCATCGCGTGCTCCGAGATGAACACGACGGTCTTGTTCGCGTTCGGCTCGATCCGGACCAACCCCCGGCTCATGCCGCGGGAGGAGTCGCGGAAGACGCCGCGCGTGATCGACTGGGCGTGCGTGTCGGTAGAGATGTGCGTGAAATCGACGGAGCTGTCGAACGCCTGGTCCTTCGCGCCCAGGAACGTCTGAAGGTCGTCGACGTGGGATCCGCGGCCCGTGAGGGCGGTGCGATTCCGGATCTTCGTGCGGAACCCGCCGAAGCCGTTCCACAGCCAGGCGAGGCGGCTGTCGTCGCCCGTGGTCGCTGTCCGCCGGTAGATCGACACGGCGCGGAGGTCCGGGGCGTGAACGCCGAGGTAGATCGCCTTCGCCCGCTCGCCGAGATCGAGGTCGACGCTCGACGCGTAGAGGCGCTGCGAGGGCGGCGCTCCGGGGGCCGAGTACAGCTCCTCGGTGACGAGCAACTGGGTTCCCTTCCCCGTGCGGATCGACCGCCGGACCGAAATCGCCTCGTGGGGGGCGGAGAGGACCGTCAGATCCTGAACGCGGACCGGCGCGGAGTAGCCGTCGGGGATCTCAAGCCGATAGCCGCGGTTCAGGAGCGCGGTGGAGAGGGCCGAGAGCTTGTCGGTCGGCTCCTCCGCCCCCCGCAGGAAGACGTCCAGGCCGGGGTCCCCCGCGGTCCACGTTTCGGCCAGGGTGCGGACGCGCACACCGGCGGCCGCGAGCTCGGGAGGGAGGTCGACGCGCGTTCCCGACGCATCGAAGACGATCCGGATCGCCCCCGGGAGCGGCGGCGGCAGCGCGACGGGGGCGGCGCGCTCCTCGGGGTTGATCTCGGAGAGATCGACGTTCGTGAAGTAGCCGTAGCCGCGGAAGAGCGGGTTCGGTTCGATCGGGAGGCGCTGGAAACGCTCGAACGCGTCCTCGCGCGTCGCGACGAACCCCGCGGGGTCCGCCACGCTCTGGGAGAGTCGATGGACCTGCTCCGCGGAGAGCCACTGATCGAAGCGTGGCACGGCAGACGCCATGACGGATTTACACACTCAGGAGTGTTTATAAGAAATGCCCCTCGCGCGACCCGTTCGCGCGCCGGATTTCCCCTCGGAAACCGCGCCCATCGTTACTTTATACGGTGGCCCGGTCCTACCGTCGAAGGCGCGACACCCATGGCCTACGACATGTACCAGGAGGTCATCCTCCAGCATTACCGGGCGCCCCGGAACTTCGGTCCGATGGACGGCGCGGACCGCGTCGGCGAGGAGTCGAACCCGCTCTGCGGCGACCATATCACCCTCCGCCTGAAGCTCGACCCGGCGACCGAGACGATCCGGGAAGTGCGGTTCCAGGGCGACGGGTGCGCGATCAGCGTCGCGAGCGCCTCGATGCTCACCGAGAAGATCGCCGGCCTCACGCTCCGCGACGCGGGCCGGTTGACCCAGGAAGACGTGCTGAAGTCGCTCGGAATCCCGCTCTCCCCGGTCCGGGTCAAGTGCGCCCTGACCGGCTTCGCGGCCCTCGGCCACGCGCTGCACCCCACCGCCGCGGCGGTCCAGTGACCCCGGGTCGCCCGAAACGACCTCTTTAAGTGTCTCGCGCCGGTGGAACGACTTGGGCCCGGTCGACGCCGCGGGCGTGTTCCACGTGATCGAGATCGACCCGGACATCTGCGTCCTCTGCGGGCTCTGCACCGGCGTGTGCCCGCCGAACGCGATGGAGCTCACCCCCACGAGGCTCGTGGTCCTCCCGAACTGCACGGACTGCGGCTGGTGCGTCCCATACTGTCCCGTCGGCGCGATCTCGGGCGGCCGAACGATCGTGCGTCGGAGGCGTTCCGATGACTGAGGCCAAGGCGGGTGGCGGCACCCCGCCGCGTGTCCTGCTGGTCGACCCGTACGTCGCGCGAGAGGACCCGATGGAGCGCAAGTTCGTCGAGCTCTACCCGTCGCTCGGGCTGCTGACCCTTGGCGCATATCTGCGCGAACACGGCGTTGACGTCGCCCTGACCGACCTCACGTTCGCGCGGGACGCGCGACCGGTGACGGCGCGTCTCCGGCAATTCCGTCCCGAGGTCGTCGGGGTCCACACGAAGACCCTTACTCACGACCGGGCCATCGAGGTCGCTCGACGGGCGCACGCGGAGGGGGCGTTCGCCGTAGCCGGGGGGCCCGATGCCGCGACGCGGCCCGAGGAGTACTTGCGCGCCGGGTTCGACGCCGTGGCACCGGGGGAAGGAGAGGACGCCCTCCTCGAACTCGCCCGTCGAGTGCACGACGGCACCGGGCCTGCGGGCGTTGCGGGGCTCGTGATCCGCCGCGACGGGCGGCTCATCCGGGGTCCCCATCGGGCGTTCCTCCGCGACCTGGACGCGCTGCCGCTCCCGGCCTGGGACCTGGTCGACATGGAGGAGTACCTCGGCCGCTGGCAGCGTTCGACCGGCGAGAGGCGGGCCGCCGTACTGACGTCGCGCGGATGTCCGTTCGACTGTTCCTGGTGCTCGAAGCCGACGTTCGGACGGACGTTCCGTCAGCAGTCCCCGGAGCGCGTCCTCGCCGAACTCCGCGCCCTTCACGACCGATACGGGGTCGATTACGTCCGCTTCTGTGACGACGTCTTCGGCGTCTCGCGGGCGTGGATCGACCGCCTGCTGACCCTCCTCGAGGAGACCGGTCTGCGCCTCACCTGGGAGTGTCTCGCCCGCGTCGACCTCCTGAAGCCGGACCTGCTCAAGCGGATGCGGTCCGCGGGTCTCGCCCGCGTGTACGTCGGGGTCGAGTCGGGCAGCCAGAAGATGCTCGACCTGATGAACCGCGGGACCCGGCTCGCGCAGGTCGAGCGCACCGCCGACGCCTTGCGTCGGGAAGGGATCCGCCAATTCTGGTTCCTGATGCTCGGCTATCCGGGCGAGACGCTCGACGACATCGAGCAGACCCTGCAGCTGTTCCGGCGCTTCTCGCCGGAGGAGTACTCCGTCTCGATCGCGGTCCCGGTCCCGGGGACCCGCTTCTACGACAGCGTGAAGGACCGGCTCCGTGGTCGCCCCCGGAAATCCACCAACTCCGGCGGAGCCCGCCTGCTGTACGAAGCGGCCTATCCCGAGGTGCTGTACCGCTGGGAGCAGGCCCGGTTCGGTCTCGAAGCCGCGCTCGGCAAGGCGCGCGACCGGCTCTCGCCTCGGGTCGTCGAGCGGATCGGGCGGGCCGCAGACGAGTTCCACGCGAAGGTGGCGACGCCCCTGCTCACGGGAAAGAAACCGCCGGCGCGCGCCACGCCGTAGGCCGGGTCACGATCGTCCGATCTTCGGGTGGGACGGGCACGGCCGGCCGAGCCGGCAGAAGCGGCACTTCTCGACCGGGACCGGGGGGATCGGCTTCCGGAGGCGGCCGTACTTGCGGCGCGGCATCGGTGGGCCGGTCGGGGTCAGCCGCGGAGACGCTTCAACGTGACGGGCGCGACGCGGGGCGACTCGGCCGGGCGACCTTTTGTGCCTCGCGGGCCCCTACCCCAGCGTGGCGCTCCAGAGCGGCCTCGCCACGGCCGAGGGGACCACGCGATTCCGCGACCGCGGCGTGGACCGCCGACACCTACCGCCGGAGCATTTCCGACCCGCCCCCGGAGCTCTCGCGCTGAGCTCGCTCGGGCTCGGGACCTACATCGGCGCGCCGGACGCCCCGACGGACCTCGCCGTCGAGCACTCGGTGGCGGTCTGCCTCACGTCGACGCGGGTCAACGTACTGGACACCGCGATCAACTATCGGCACCAACGCGCGGAGCGCAGCATCGGCCGGGCGTTGGGCCGCCTCCTGGAGAAGGGAGAGGTCGCGCGCGACGAGGTGTTCGTCGCGACGAAGAGCGGGTACTTCGCCCCCGACGCGGAGTCGCGGCTGACCCCCGACGAGTGGGTCCGGCAGGAGCTGCTCAAGTCCGGCGTAGTGAAGCCGTCCGAGATCGTCGACGACTGCCACGCGATGACCCCTCGGTACCTCGCCGACCAATTCGAGCGGAGCCGCCGAAATCTCGGCCTCGAGTCCGTCGACCTCCTCTACCTGCACAACGGCCCGGACGCGCAGCTGCCGATCGTCGGGCGCGAGGAGTTCGAGGCGCGGCTCGAAGCGGCGTTCGGCTTCTACGAGGGACTCCGCCGCGAGGGCCGCCTCGGCGCGTACGGGATCGCCACCTGGGATTGCCTCAGGGTCGGCCGCTCGGAGCCGGGATATTTCTCGCTCGCTTCGGCGGTCCGCGTCGCCGAAAAAGTCGGCGGGGGGCAGCACGGCTTCCGCTTCATCCAGTTCCCGTTCAATCTCGCGATGCCCGAGGCGGCCGCGATCCACAACCAGGTCGTGGGCGACGAGCGGCTGACCCTGTTCGACGCGGCGCGTCGCCTCGGGGTCGGCTGCTTCACCAGCGTGCCGCTCCTGCAGGGCCAGCTCGCGCACGCCGGCCCGAAGCGCCGGGGCCTCTCCGCCGCCCAGACCGCGCTCCAGTTCGCGCGATCGGCTCCGGGGAGCCTCGGGCCCCTGATCGGCCAGAAGAGCTCCGACCACCTGGCGGAGAATCTCGAGGTCGCCGGCCTACCGCCCTGGGACCTCGCGGGGTTCCAGGACGTCCTTACGTAGTCGCGCCCGCCCACGTCGCGGGCGCGGGGCCGTCGCGTCGGGCTCGGGTGGGAGGTCGGTCGCGGGCTGGTCCCCGACCCGCAGCGTCGAGGCGCCATCGACCTTGACGACGCGCACGACGTGGTCGGCGATGCCGGCCAACGCGTCCTCGTGGGAGACCAGGATGACCTGCGGCAGGGCGAGCTCGTTCAGCAGCTCTCCCATCCGCACGACCTGCTCCGGCGAGAAGCCGTCGGTCGGCTCGTCGAGCAGGATCGTGTCGAGCCGGAGGCTGCCGAGGGCCCGTACGACCTGGGCGAGGGCGAGACGGAACGCGAGCGCGAGGCTCGTTCGCTCTCCTCCGCTCAACGCCTCGGCCGGCGTCCACTCCCCCTCGATCGAGACCGAGGGCGTGAACGCGGCGTCCGCCCGGGCGATGAGCGCGGGGTCGTCGATCAGCGTCGCGAAGTAGCGCGTGAGATGGCGATCGAACGCGGCCTGGGCGTGGCGGAGGAGCTTCTGTTCCATCGCGAGCACGGCGAGGCGGAACGGGCCGTGCAGCCAGGCGGCCTTGGCCTCGAGGTCGATCGCCTCCGCGATCCGGCGCGCGCGCTCGGCGCGGCCGCGCTCCGACGCGTTCACCCGCCGGACCGCGCCGTCCAATCGCGTGTCCGTCCGGACGAGCGCGCGATGCTGCTCTTCGGATCGGGCGGTGAGCTCGGTCCGGCGGGCCTGGGCCGCCCGCAATCGCTCGGCGTCGGGTTCCGCGGCCGTGAGTCGCGTCCGCAACTCCGCCTGACGACGTCGGCGCGCCTCGGTCCGAGCGAGACCCGCGGCGCGGTCGGAGGCGACGCGCTCGAGTTCGCCGCGCACGGCGAGGATCGCTTCGCGGGCCAGACGAGCACGGTCGGCGGCCCGTCGGGCCGCTTCCCACTCCGCCGCCGCCCGGTCCCGACGCGTTTCGGCCGCTCCCGCGCTCTCTCGGACCGCGCGTTCGCGCGGCTCGGCGCCCGAAAGGTGCTCCAGGCGCGCCCCGGCGTCGTCGAACGCTTGCTGGGCCCCCGCTCGCGCGGCGATCGCTTCTTCGAGACGTTGGATCGCCGCCGAGCGGGCCGCCAGAGCGGCCGCTCGCTCCCGCTCCAGCTGCTGCCATCGGTCGAAGGCGCGGTCGTACCGTTCTCGGGCACGTCGCGCCTCTTCCGCCTCGTGCACCTCGCGGACGGCCGCGGCGTGGGCGGCGTCGGCCTGGGCCGTCGCACCGGCGATTTCCCGCCGATGGGGCTCGAACGAGGCGGTCTCGACGGACTGACCGCACCGAGGACACACGCCCGCATCGAGCAGCTCTTCGAAGTCGTGCTCCGCGGCCTGCGACCGGGCGAGCTCGGCGAGCGTGGACTGCGCGTGGGCGCGCAGCGCGTCGAGACGTCGGTCGATCACTTCGACGGAATCGGGGGTCGGGGCCGGGGGTTCGTGCGAGGGACCGGACTCCGCCAGCCGTCGCGTGAGCGCGGTGGCGGATTCGACGTCCTTCTCGCGGAGGACGACGGTTTCCGCGGACGGGGCGAGCCGTCGCTCGGCGGACGCGCGATCCGCCCGGGCCGCTTCCAGGGCGCGCAACTCGACACTGATCGCCTCGAGCTCGGCACGTCGGGCGGCCCGATCCACCTCGGCGCGCTCGAGCTCCCGACGCCGCTCTTCCTCGGGGGCCGCTTCCCGATCCGCGGCGCGTGCGTCGTCCTCTCGCTGGGCGAGGGTCCGTTCGAGCTGCCCGCGTCGTCGCTCGAGTTCCGCTTCGGATCGGGCATCGGCTCCGAGATCCCGTTCGACCGACTCGAGTTCGCGCCGGTCCGCTTCCGTCTCTCGGGCTGCCGCCTCGAGGGCGTCGACCTCGGCGGCGACCGACCGGGCCCGTGCTTCCGCGTCCGCGATGGCCGCATCGATCGCCACGCGCTCGGCGCGCAGGGAGTCGGCTTCCTGGCTCGCGGTGGCGAACTCCTCGTCAAAGTGCCGGAGGAGCTCGGCCTCGGACCGCCAGGACGTGGCGGTCCGGCGCAGGTCGGTGACCACGTCCTGGGCGTTCTCGGCGGCGATTCGATATCGCTCGACGCCGAGCGCCTTGCGTACGGTCTCGAGGCGTTCCTGGGGCTTCGCCGCCAGGATGTCCCGCATCCGTTCCTGGGGAACGTACACCGCCCATCGCCAGAGATCGGAGTGCGCGGTCGGACTCGGATTGTCCGGAAACCCCAAGAGCTCGATGACGCGCTGTCTGAGTTCGGTCGCGGAGTACTCGGTTTTTGCACCATCCTTGGAGAACGAGATCCCCTCGGGCTCGAACGCTTCGCGCCCCTTTCGGTGAACGCGGCGGAAGCGGCGCACGACCTCGTACCGATGCTCCGCGTCCTCGAACGAGACGGAGACCTCCGCGTGGGTCCCTCCGTGCCGCACGAGGAACGCCGCGTCGACTTCGGAGGTCCCGAACAGCGCCATCTCGATGGCGTAGAGCAGACTCGTCTTGCCCGCGCCGACATCTCCGGCGATCAAGGTCGTGCCCGGCGCGAAGTCGACCGCCCCCGCCTCGTAGCTGCGGATGTTCCGAACGCGAACGTGGCGGAGTTGCATCGTCGCTTCCTACGGCGCGCCGCCGCGCCGAACCCCCAGGATCCGGCGCGCTCCGTCGATCCGGGCGCTCGCGTAGTCCTGGCGGGACTCGCCTTCGGCCTTCGGTAGCCCGAGTTCGCGCAACAGTTCCCGCACCAGCCGCTCGCCGGCCGGCGGCTGGAGCCACTCCACGTCGGAGCCGGTCGCGGCGAGGAGCGCGCGGACCTCCTCGGACTCGACCTCCGCTTCGGTCGTTGAGCCGGCCCCGGCCGTCTCGGGGAGTTCGAGTTCGCTGACATCCCAGTGCACGGCACCGGCCGAAGCGGCTTCGGTCCGGGCCACGGACGTGAGGGCCAGCGCCGCGACGCTCCCGTCCGAAAGTGTCCCGCGGATCTTCGGGAAGACCAGGACCCCGGGACGGTCGCTCGCGCCACGGACCGCCGCGGCGACTTCCGCGTGCGCCTCTTCCGCGGAGCGGCCCGAGACGTCGACCTCCACGAGCCGGATCGCGTCGCGCGGTGCGGTGTCGACGAACTCCACCGAGGTTCGGCGCCCGTCCACCTGGACGATGACGACCCCCTGATGGGTCACGCCGGCGGCCCCGTTCGCGAGGTCGGTACGGTTCGTGCCGAAGACGGCCCCCGGATTGACCAGCTTCCCGCCGTCCGGTCCCTCCCCTTCGTAGGTGTAGTGGATGTGGCCCCCGGCGTAGTAGTCGCATCCGCCGGGGAGGTCCTCGCGTCGGATCCCCCGAATGTGGGGGCGGAGCGCGGGGGGAAGGTACTCCTCTACCGCCGCGTGGAACTGGAATACCTTGAAGCCGGGCTCCGCGCGGAACGCCTCGGAGTCGACGGCCCGGAAGTAGTCGCGGTCGAGTCCGTGCGACCGGCCGCTGATCCCGGCGATCCGGGCCCCGGTCGGTGCGTCCACGAGGAACGGCAGGGTCCATCGCGTCCCCTCCGAACGGACCGCCTCGGGGGCGACCTTGAGGAACACCCCGGCCTCGGCGAGCACGTCCAGCCAGCTTGTTCGGTGGGCGACGTAGTCGTGCGAACCGTAGATCGCGTAGACGCGTCGTCCCTCGGCGACGAGCTGGCGCAACGCCGCGGCGACCGGCGCGACCTCGGCGGGGTCGGGAACCGGCGTGTGGAACAGATCGCCCGAGATCAGCAGGAAATCGGCGTTCCGCTCGGAGACGACCCGCAGCGCACGGAGGACGCTCTCCCGGAGCGCGGCTCGCACCGCCGGATCTCGCGGCCAAGCGCCGACGTGCGCGTCGGCGAGGTGGGCGAAGACGAACCGATCGCCGGGCATCCCGACCCCTACCGAGAGGCAGCGCCCGGGCTCGAGCGCCCGCCGCCGGCGGGGGAGGGCGACGACGGATCTCCGAGACGCTTCGCGAGGGCCGCGAGGAGCCCGGCGCCGGCGCCCATCGCGAGCAATCCCACGAGCAGGAAGTCGTCCGACGAGCCGGGCGCCGCCGGGGCGCGGGCGGGGGGCGGGGGAGGCGGGCCCCCCGCGGCCGCGATGACCGAGGCCGGGCGCAACGCCGCCGCCCGAGCGACTTCGTTCGCCCGTGCGATCATCGCCTGCATCAAGCTGAACAGCTCCGTCGCCTCCTCCATCGTGATCTGACGATTGCGGAGTCGGCTCGTGAGATAGTCGTACCGCGGATTGCCGGAACCCGAGGCGGCGGTTCCGGAGCCCGAACGACCGTACATGGAGCCCGGCTCACCCATCCCGCGACGCCTTTTCAAGCATCCCCTGAGGGGAGCGCGAGGAGACGTTATCGGGGGACTCCGTCTGGGACGGTTCGATGGCCGCAGAGGAGGCGTCGGGCGCCGAGGACCGAGACCGGCACCTGCACGTCCGCCTCAACGACGAGCGCTCCTCGATCTACGACCTCGTGACGGAGTACCTGCAGGCCGCCGGGAAGGCGCCGGACTGGTATTGGCGGACCGCCGGTCGACTTGAGGGCACCGACGCCGAGAACCTTGAGGAGCTCCTGTCGAGCGCCTTCGAAGCGGGCGCCTACATCGCCCACGAGCATCCCGAGGACCTCGAGTTCCTCTGGGTGACCGAAGAGGAGTGCGAGAAGGAGCGCCGCCGCGAGGAACGGGGCGAGGATCGCGAGGCGTCGAAGAAGGAGCGCTCGAGCCTCAGCCACTACGCCTGACGATCATCCCTCGACGCCCGCGGTCCAGCGCAGGCTCCCGCCGCCGTCGACCACGAGGGTTTCGCCGGTCACGAAGCGGGCCATCTCCGACGCGAGGAAAACGACCGCCGCCGCCACGTCGTCCGGTTCGCCCCACCGGCCCCGCGGGATCCCCTTCCGCACCGCCTCCCGGGGCCCGCTGGCCTCGTGGAGTCCCGCCGTCATCGCGGTCCGGACCCATCCCGGCGCGACCGCGTTGACCCGGACGCCCGGTGCCAGGGCCAGCGCCAGACTTCGGGTCATGGCGATCACCCCGGCCTTGGCGACCGAATACGGGAGGAGGTCCGGTGCGGCGACGAGTCCCGAGATCGAGGCGATGAACGTGACCGACGCGCCGCTCACGGCGAGATGCGGCCGGGCGGCCCGCACCAGGGAATATGCCCCGACGAGGTCGGTCTCCAGGACCTCGCGCCACGCCGCCGGCGATACGGCCTCCCAGCCGCGCGGTCCGCCGATCCCGGCGTTCGGCACGACGATCGAGATGCGGCCGAGCTGGGCGCGGGCCTTCTGGACGAAGTCCTCGGTCTCGTCCGGTTGACCCGCGTCGGCGGCCAGCGCGACCGCGCGACGACCGAGGCGCTCCACGCCGCTCGCAACTTCCCGCGCCCCCTTCGCGTCCTTGTGGTAACTGAACGCCACGTCGGCGCCCTCGGCGGCGAGAGCGAGGGCGATCGCCCGTCCGATCCCCCGGGACGCGCCCGTCACGAGCGCGACCTGGCCGGAAAAGCGGGGGGCGTCGGTCATCGGAGCGGAATCCCTCCGTCGACGCCGAGCACGGCGCCCGTCACCCAGTCCGCTTCGAGGCTGAGGAGGTACCGGACGGCGGGCGCGACGTCGTCCGGGTCGCCCCATCGGCCGAGGGGCGTGGCGCCGACGACCGTCGCGAAGTAGTTCGGGTCTTGATGCCCGCCCCGGTTCAGGTCCGTGCGGATGAAGCCCGGTGCGACGGCATTGACCCGAATGCGCGGGGCCAGCTCGAGGGCGAGGGCCCGCGTCGCCTGCTCCACCCCGGCCTTGGCCGCCTGGTAGGCGACCGCACCCACCGCCGGGTGGGCGGCGAGCACCGACGAGATCGTGACCACGGCCGGCCGGACGCTCTTCTTGAGGTACGGCAGCGACGCCTGGACGGTGCGGAGCATCCCCTCGAGGTCCGTGCGCAGCACGATCGCGACGTCGTTCGGGCCGAGGGCGGGGGTCTCCTCGCCCCGGTAGATCCCGGCGTTCGCGACGACCCCGTCAAGCCGGCCCTTCCACTCGCCGGCGGTCTTCACGAACTTCGCGACCTCCGCCGGATCCGCCACGTCCCCCGCGACGATCCTCGCGTCGACGCCGAGCTTCGCCACCTCGGCCCGGACCGCCTCGGTCTTCGCCGGATTCGCCCGGTGGTGAAGCACGACATCCGAGCCCGCGCGCGCGAGCTCGAGCGCGATCGCCCGGCCGATCCCCCGCGACGCGCCGGTGACGAGCGAGACCCGACCCGAGAGGTCGAACACGGAGCTGAGAGTACGCGACGGGGGAAAACCCTGCCTCGGGCGGGGGGACCCCCGGTTGGGGGGCGCGGGCCGCGGTTCCGCCCGCTCTAGATCGGGATGAAGGAGTGGGCCACGATCAGCGCGATGAAGAGGATCGAGATCGTGTTCACGACCTTGATCAGCGGGTTGATCGCGGGCCCGGCCGTGTCCTTCGTGGCGTCGCCGACCGTGTCGCCGACGATCGCCGCCTTGTGGGCGTCGGAGTGCTTCCCACCGAAGTGGCCACTCTCGATGTACTTCTTGCCGTTGTCCCACGCCGCACCGCCGGTGGTCATCGTCAGCGCGAGCGGGAAGCCCGAGACGATCACACCGAGCAGGAGCGCGGCGAGCGCGACCGGTCCGAGGAAGAACCCGACCGCAAGCGGGGTGAGGACGGCGATCAGGGCCGGCACCGCGAGCTGCCGGATCGCGGTGACGGTCACGATGTCGACGCACCGGCCGTAGTCCGCGCGCGCCTTCCCCTCGAGCAGACCGGGGATCTCGCGGAACTGGCGGCGGATCTCGAAGACCATCCGCTCCGCGGCGATCCCGACCGCGTTCATCAAGAACGAGGTGAAGAAGAACGGAATGACGGCTCCGATCACGAGCCCCGCCACGACGAGCGGCGTGGAGAGCGTCAGGAGCGCGGTGAACGTGCCCCAGGACTGCCCCCAGTTCGAGGCGGCCGCGAACGTGTACGCCGCGAACAGGGCGAGCGCGGCGAGGACCGCCGAGGCGATCGCGTACCCCTTCGTGATCGCCTTCGTCGTGTTGCCGACCGCGTCGAGCGGGTCCGTGATCGCGCGGGCCGCGGGGGGAAGGTTCGCCATCTCGGCGATCCCACCCGCGTTGTCCGTGATCGGTCCGAAGGCGTCGATCGAGATGATCATCCCGGTGACCGAGAGCATGCTGGCCGCCGCGAGACCGATCCCGTACAGCCCGAGATAGGCGTCGGGCGCCGTCGTCGTTCCGTTCCAGCCCGCGGCCGCGTAGGCGATCAACGTGCCCGCCACGACGACGAGGCCCGGCATCCAGGCGGACTCGAGGCCCACCGAGAGGCCACTGATCACGGTGGGACCGGCGCCGGCTTGGGCCGATTCCGCGATCTTGTGGACGGGCGAGTAGCTTGCGCTGGTGTAGTAGTCGGTGATCACGACGATGAGGATCATCACGACCAGCCCGACCGCCGTCGCGACGAAGATGCCCCAGTTGCCGTTCATGAAGAAGTAGTCGAGCAGGTAGAGCCCGATCAGGCCGACCGCCGTCGTGGCGCCGAGGCCCTGATACAGCGCGCCCATGATCGTCCCCTTCGTTCCCATGCGGACGAAGAACGTCCCGACGATCGTCGCGACGATCGCCCAGGCGCAGACGAGCAGTGGGAAGATCACGGCGTTGGGGAACGACGTGAGGAGGATGGGATAGACCGATGCCTTGCCGACCAGGAACGCGAGGAGCATCGCCGCCATCGCCGTGACCACGTACGTCTCGAACAGGTCCGCAGCCATTCCGGCGCAATCGCCGACGTTGTCCCCGACGTTGTCCGCGATGACGCCCGGGTTCCGGGGATCGTCCTCGGGGATGCCGGCCTCGACCTTGCCGACGAGGTCGGTGCCCACGTCGGCACCCTTCGTGTAGATGCCCCCGCCGACCCGCGCGAAGAGGCTCATCAGCGAGGCGCCGAACAGGAGCCCGACCATGTCGAGCACGTTCCCGCCGAACGCCCAGTAGAAGCCGACGAGCTCGAGGAGTGCGAGCCCCGCCACGGAGAGTCCCGTGACGCTGCCCCCGCGGAACGCGAAACTCATCGTCGCGGCCAGGTTTCCGCCGCGGGCGTGCGCGGCGGTACGGACGTTCGCCCGGACGCTCACGAACATCCCGACCGCGCCCGCGAGCGCGCTTCCCGCGACCCCGAAGATGAAGCCCACCGCGAGCCGAGCGCCCTCGCCGGTGACCCCGAACGCGAGCGCGATCACGACGGCGAGGACGATCGCGATGACGAACACGACGGTATACTCGCGCCGGAGGAAGGCGTTCGCGCCCTCACGGATCGACGCGGAAATCTCGCGCATGCGGTCGTCCCCGTCGTCCTCGCGGAGGACGAGGGCGGTCTGGATCCCCGCGTAGGCGAGCGACAGGATCGCGGCGAGGAAGATCAACAGCTCCAGCTGGCCGAGACTGAGGTTCATGCGAAATCCCTCGAAATACGAGCGCGGCTGAACGGAGAGCTAAATAAAGCCTTGCGGGCGCGCCGCCTTCCACCCGCGCGTCGGACGGCACGCTTATACTCGCGGACGCCCACGCTCTCTCGATGATCCCGACGCCGGCGCCCGGGGACGCCAACCAGCGCCGCTCGCGGGTCACGTGTCAGATCTGCGGCCGAGCGATCGAACTCGCCCGGCTGCGCGAGCATCTCCGCTCCGAGCACAACTCGAACTCCGCCGACCTCGACACGATGTACCTCAACGCCCGTATCGAGGCGAAGCGTACGCGCCGAGCCCAGTCCCGCTAGGGATCGAAGTCGCGTCGCCGGATCCGGTCGAGCAGATGCGCGGTGAACTCCGCGCGCGATAGGCTCTTCGACTCCTTCGCGCCCCGGATGCGCACCGAGAGCGTGCCCTCGGCGACCTCCTTGTCGCCCAGGACGATGACATACGGGATGCGGTCGAGCTCGGCCGCGCGCACGCGCTTCGAGATCGACTCGGACGGCGCCG
>DATJNY010000042.1:0-5696 GCA_035507575.1 Thermoplasmata archaeon
ACCGCATGGTGAGCCGCAGGCAGGTGTGAGCGATTCCCCCCACGGCCCCACCGCCATCCGAACCCCCGCGCAAGCCGGCTAAGGTCCGGCCCCCGCGGGTTTGCGCCGAGTGCCACGATCCGCTCTCGGTCGGAGAGCGGATGTTCTACTTCCTCGACGCCGTCGACGAGCCCGCGCTCTGCCGGTTCTGTGTGATCTCGCAGGAGGTCCGCGCGACGAGCTCCGTCGCCCTCCTCGAGTCTCGCCCCCTCGGGCGCCGGCCGGACCCGCCGATCTGGAGCGAGGAGGAGCCGGAACACGAGGGCCTGCCCTCCACGCCGTTCTACGACGCCTACACCGAGATCGACGCGGCGCTGCGCGAGGTCGCACCGGATCATCCGCTCGCGGTGATGGCGCGTCGGCTCCAGACGGAAGCGGCTCGGCGCTGGAAGGAAGGCCGCGTGTCCGAGGCCGTCTACATCGTCCAGCGCCTCCGAGCCAAGCTCGTCGACCTCGGACTGGCGTTCCCGTTCCCGACGATCACGACCCCCGATCCGTTGGGCGATCCCGAGCCGCTGATCTCGGCCCCGCCGGCCGAGCTGATCGAGATCCTCCTCGCGGCGTCCCGCGAAGAGGCGGACCGACCCGCGGGTCGGTTCCGCGCCTCCGCACCGATCGCCCCCGGGCCGGCCTAGTTGCACGGGGGGGCGAAAGCCATGGTCACGTTCCTGGGTTTCGTCTCCGCTTGGGAGCTCCTTGCGATCGGACTCACCCTCCTGATCAGCACGTACCTCCTCATCGAGCTCGTCACCGCGGTGCTCCGACCTTGGGAGAGCCCGCCGGCGGACCCCGACCGCGACCTCCCGTTCGTCAGCGTCGTGATCCCCGTGTACAATGAGCCGGTCGAGATCCTCCAGGCGACGATCGACTCCTGGGAGCGGGTGCGCTACCCGGCGTTCGAGATCGTGCTCGCCGACGACTCGACCGTTCCGGTCCGCGTCGAGTCGACGCGCGTGCGCGTCATTCGCCGCGCGAACCGCGAAGGGTTCAAAGGTGGCGCGCTGCGGAACGCCTTCCCGCAGCTCCACCCGTCGTCCGAGTGGATGGTCGTCTTCGACGCGGACTTCGTGGTCGACCCCGACGTTCTCGTCCGCTTCGCCGAACACTTTCAGCCCGGGGTCGGCGGGATCCAGGGCTTCATGGCGATGGGGCTCAATCGCCCCGCGACCTATCTCACCCGATTCTCCGAGGCGCTCCACGAAGTCGCCGGCACGTTGCTGGCCGGCCGTTCCCGGCACCGCGGCTTCGTCGGGGTGCAAGGCACGGTCCAGGCGTACCGGAACGAAGCGATCCGAGACCTCGGGGGGATCGCCCCCGTCCTCACCGCCAACGAGGACCTCGACACGACGTTCCGGCTCCGCAAGGCCGGTTGGCGGATCGTGTACGACCCGCGCATCATCGGCCGAGGGATCGCCCCGGACGAGTATGGGACGTTCTTCACCCAGATCACGCGCTGGACGGCGACGACCATCCGAGAGTATCGGCGGCACTGGCCCGGATTCCTGCGGACGCGCGGGATCCCCCTCACGGAGAAGGTCGATTCGTTCCTGTTCCTCCTGACCTGGACGAACGCGCTCGTCGTCGCACCGACGTTCTTGTTCCTGCCCTGGGCCCTCCTCGTCCTCCGCTTGATCCCCCTCTGGGTCGCGATCGGGATCACGTGCTTGCCGTTCTTCGTCTTCATGATCCCGGCCCTAGCCCGCGGCGAGGCCCGTCGCGGTCTCGTCGGCTGGGTGTGGTACTACGTCCTGCTGGTGCCCGGGGCCGCGGTCATGATGCGCGCCGCGCTCCTCGGTCTGTTCACGGAGCCCGGATTCAAACGGACTCCGAAGGCCGTGCATGCGCCCGCACCGGAGCCGCTCGCGGGCCACGGAGGTGCGATTCCGGCCTCGACCGGGTGGGGCGCCCGCCTCGAGACGATCCACGCGCTCACGTGCTCGGAATGCGACCGGCCCCTCTCGAGCTCGGAAGTGATGTTCTACGCCGTCGCGGCGCTCGACGTCGACTCGCTGGCCTGCCGCGAGTGTCTGGGGGACGCCGAGTGGAGCCGCCACCTCCCGGCCCTACGGCGGCGGGCGCTGGCCGCCTGAAGGCCGAGAGGGTCGCGGCGACTCGTTGGGGACGACGTCAGGGCGACACTTCGGGTTCGGGGAGGAAGTAGCGGAATTCGTAGGAGTGCTCCCCGTCCGCGACCACGATCTCCATACTGCCGGTGATGCCGCGTAACGCCCCGGTGCCGGAATCCGGCACGACGACCACGCTGAGCTTCGGCAAGCCCCGATCCATCACGCCGTCGTGTTGGAGGATGAACGAACCGGCCCTACCGCGGAGGCTCCCGGTGACCTCCTCGATCGCCACGTAGCCCGCGGAACCGTCGACGGGAGTCATCGCCGTCAGCATCTGACCGCGACTCGTCGCCTCGAGATCGCCGTGGAATGTCTTCGCGATCGTCCGGCGACCCAGCGGATCGTCCGGCCGCCCCTCGTCCGCCGGAACTAGGGTGACCTCGAACTTTCCTCGCGCGACGGGGGGTTCGAGATCGGACATCGTCCCGCGAGCCCGGAGCAGCGGGGGCTATATGTCGGGACCGATGGAACCGCCGCGCGCGCGGGCTCGGCACCGCGAGCTTTTCCTACTTCCGCGTTTCCCGGCTGCATGATGGCGGACTTAGACCAGACCTGCGTCAATACGATCCGATTCCTCGCGGTCGACTCGGTGGAAAAGGCGAAGTCCGGTCATCCGGGGCTTCCGCTGGGCGCCTCGCCGATGGCCTACGTCCTGTGGGACCGGTTCCTCCGGCACAACCCGGCGGACCCTGCTTGGCCGAACCGGGACCGGTTCGTCCTCTCCGCCGGTCATGGATCGGCGATGCTGTACGCGCTCCTGCACCTCACAGGGTACGATCTTCCTCTCGAGCAGCTGCAGCGGTTTCGCCAGTGGGACAGCGAAACTCCGGGGCACCCGGAATTCGGCCGGACGCCGGGGGTCGAGGCGACGACCGGCCCGCTCGGCCAGGGCTTCGGCATGGCGGTCGGGATGGCGATCGCCGAGCGGCACCTCGCCGCCCAGTGGGCACGGGACGGCGCGTCGCTGATCGACCACTACACCTACGCGATCGTCTCGGACGGCGATCTCATGGAGGGGATCGCCTCCGAGGCGGCGTCCCTCGCGGGCACGCTCGGTCTCGGGAAGCTGATCTGCCTCTACGACGACAACCACGTGACCCTCGAGGGACCGACCAGCTGGGCGTTCACCGAGGATGTGGGTCGGCGGTTCGAGGCGTACGGATGGCAGGTGCTGCACGTCCCCGACGGGAACGACCTCGCCGCGATCGACGCGGCGATCCGAACGGCCCATAGCGCCCCGACCCGGCCCACGTTGATCCGGGTACGGACGCACCTCGGCTACGGTAGCCCCGTGCAGGACACCCGGGAGGCGCATGGGGAAGCCCTGGGTCCGGCCAACCTGAAGTCGACCAAGGAGACGCTCGGTTGGCCCCTCGAGCCGGCGTTCCTCATCCCGCCCGAAGCCCGGGACCACATGCGGCTCGCCCGCGCGCGTGGGGCCCAGTGGCAGGCCGAGTGGGAGACGGCGCGCGCTCGTTTCGCCGAGCGGGATCCCCCCGCGGCCGCGCGCTTTCGCGAACAGTGGGCGGGCCATTTCCCGACCGACTGGGGCGGCGCTCTGCCGTCATTCGGTCCCGGGGACGGTGCTGTCGCGACGCGCGACGCTTCCCAGCGGGTTCTCGCGAGCGTCGGCCCACGCCTGCCCGCGCTCGTGGGGGGTGCCGCCGATCTCTCCCCGTCGACGAAGACGCTGCTGCCGGGGGCTCCCGACTTCTCGGCCGAGGACGGTCTCGGGCGCAACTTCCACTTCGGCGTGCGCGAACATGCGATGGTCGCAGCCCTCAACGGCATGGCGTTGCACGGTGGGCTCATCCCCTACGGCGGTACATTCCTCGTCTTCTCGGACTACGCGCGCGGGGCGATTCGGCTGGCCGCGCTCCAGCGCACGCACATCGTGCTGGTCTTCACGCACGACAGCATCGGCATGGGCGAGGACGGGCCGACGCATCAGCCGATCGAGCAGCTGATCGCCCTGCGCGCGATCCCGGACCTCACGGTCTACCGGCCCGCGGACGCGAACGAGACGGTCGCGGCGTGGCGGATGGCGCTGGAGCGATCCGGGCCGGCCGCGCTGGTGTTCACTCGTCAGAAAGTGCCGGTGCTGGACCCTGCCAAGTACGCCATCGCGTCCGGCGTACCGCGAGGTGGTTACGTGCTGTCCGAGGCGGCCGGCGGGCCCCCCGCCGCGATCCTCGTCGCGACCGGTTCCGAGGTCGCCCTGGCTCTCGACGCCCAGGCCGAGCTCGCGAGGACGGGGACCCGGGTCCGGGTGGTGTCGCTCCCCGTGTGGCGGGTCTTCGACGAACAATCGGAGGAGTACCGGCGCTCGGTGCTCCCCCCGGGTGTCCCGGCGGTCTCGATCGAGGCGGGATCGGTGCTCGGGTGGAGTCGGTACGTGGGCGATCGGGGCGTCTCGATCGGCATCGACCACTTCGGAGCGTCCGCGCCCGGGCCCGTCTTGCAGCAGCAATTCGGTTTCACGGTCGATCACGTGGTCGAGGTCGTCCGGCAAGTTCTTCGTCGCGGGAGCCCCGGGGAATGACTCGACTCGCGGAATTGCTTGCGCACGGCCAATCTCCGTGGCTCGACTACATCCGTCGCAGCCTCCTGACCAGCGGGGACCTCCAGCGGATGGTCGAGCGGGACGGGATCACCGGGGTCACCAGCAACCCGACGATCTTCGAGAAAGCGATCGCGGGGAGCCACGACTACGACGCGGAGCTCTCGCAGCTGATCGACGAGGATCCGCAGCAGACTCCGGCCCAGCTCTACGAGCGCCTCGCGGTGGAAGACGCTCGGGGCGCCGCGGACGTGTTGCGGGCCGTGTACGACCGCACAGGCGGTCGGGACGGTTTCGTGAGCCTCGAGGTCGCCCCCACCCTCGCGCACGACACCGCGGGAACGATCGCCGAGGCGCGTCGGCTCTGGCACGAGGTCGACCGCCCGAATCTGCTCGTCAAGGTGCCGGGCACACCCGAGGGGGTGCCCGCGATCGAGCAGCTGATCGCCGAGGGGATCGGGGTCAACGTCACCCTGCTCTTCTCGATGGAGCAGTACGAAGTCGTCGCGCGCGCGTACCTCCGCGGGCTCGCGCGGGCCCCCGATCCGACCCGCGTCGCGTCCGTGGCCTCCGTCTTCGTGAGCCGGATCGACACCGCCGTCGACCGACTGCTCGCGACGTCGTCCGACCCGAGCGCGGCGGGCCTTCGAGGGCGCGTTGCGCTGGCGAGCTGCCGTCGCCTGTACGCGAGGTTCGAGTCGATCTTCCACGGTCCGGAGTTCGAACCGCTTGCGCGGCGAGGGTCGGCACCGCAGCGGGTGCTGTGGGCCAGCACAAGCACGAAGGACCCGAGCTTCCGGGACACCCTCTACGTCGAGGAGCTCATCGGTCCCGACACCGTGGACACCCTGCCGCCGGGAACCCTGACAGCCTTCGAGGATCACGGCGTGGTCCGCGGGGATACCGTGCGCGACGGAGCGGCCGACGCCGAGGCGACCCTCGCTCGCGCGCGGGCGATCGGCGTGGATCTG
>DATJNY010000043.1:0-13742 GCA_035507575.1 Thermoplasmata archaeon
ACTGCTGCAGCAGCGAGATGAGGGAGTCGAAGTAGAGCGCCTCTCCGAACAGGTCGCGCAGGTACCCCGAGAGCGCCTCGACGTCGAAGGTACGGCCGAAGGCGATCGTTTCCTCGAGCCGGTTGCGGAGCACGTCGCGCAACAGATCGAGGAACTCGGAGTCCATCGATCGGATCTCCGCCGACTCGTCGGGGACCGGTTGCAGTGCGCTCGGCTCGGCGGCCTCTGACCGACCGATCTCGTCGAGGAGCAGCTGCCGCAGCTCGTCCGGGTACGGCACCTGGTAGACCTTGTCGCCGCGCCCCTCGGGGACCTCGATCAGGAGTCCGCGTCGCTTGAGCCGGGCGAGCAGCCGGCTCGCGTCCTCGAAAACGCGCTCGCGCAACAGTCGGCTGCGCAGCTCGGAGTAGCGGAACCGCGCCGCTTGCGCGTGGACCCCGCGCACCGTACGTCGGCGATCGGAGTCCGCGACGACTTTCGCGAGCACCCGCGCCAGCGAGAGCTCCGACACTACGATCTCGAGCGGCGCCGGTGCGGCCACGCGCCCGCCACCGCACGGCGGGCTTAGAACTTGCCCGGGGCCTCGAAGCGGAGCGGAGGGACCGGCGGCCCGCGACGACGGTCGGGCCGGAGACTTCGGCACGTGACGAAAACCGGCGGTCGATTCCGCCGGAAGGTTTCTATTAAGAGACCCGCGACAACTCGCCCGCCGTGGTCGGGCGGGGGTCCTCGGCGTACGAGCGGGAACTCCGCACGTTGCTCGAAGGCGACGCGCCCGCGGTCCGGGGGTACGCCCGCTCGCTGCCACCCGAGCACCGCAGTTCGTTCGAGCGCCTGATCGAGCAGCCGTATCTCGTCATCCGGGGCGCGGGCTCCCTCGGCTTCGATCTCGTCGCGCTGCGCCGGGAGTTCGCCTTCCCGCTCGAGGTCAAGGCGTCCTCCGAACCCGTCATCCGGTTCACGGCCGCGAGCGGTCGCGCCGACGCGCAGCTCGCGGCGCACCGGGCGGCGGTCGGGCGCGTCGGGCTGACGGTGCTCTACGCGTACCGCCGGCTCGGCCTGCGGGGCGAGGAGAGTTGGCGAGTGTTCCTCGCGAGCCCGCCTCCCGAGTACGGCGTGCTGAAGTTCCTGTGCCGCCGGCTCCCGCCGGTGAGCGCGACCCGGGAGGGCCACGGGATCCTCCGCTGGGAGGAGGGGATGCCTCTCTCCCGATTCCTGGAGCAGGTCCGTTTCCTCACCGAGCGCCCCGTCACCGTGAGCGCATGAGCGTCCACGTCGCCTCCGTCGGCATGGGCCGCTATGGCAAGCGGCCGGAGGGGCTGATCGATCTGGCCGCGGAGGCGGCCAACGCGGCACTCGAGGGGATCGGACGACGCCCGGTGGACCTGCTCGTGGCGGGATCGATGCTGGCGCACGGTCGCCACGGCCCCGAGGCGCTCCTCCCCAGATTGGCCGCCCGGCTCGGACTGGACGCGGCCTCGGGCCTTCGCGTCGACTCGGCGAGCGGGACCGGCGGCATGGCGTTCTACGCCGCGGTGCTTGCGATCGAGTCCGGGCGATTCGAGCGCGCGCTCGTCGTCGCGACGGAGAAGATGACGGATCGGACCACCGCGGCGAACACCCGGGACCTGGCCGCATCCCTGCACCCGTCGGAGGTCGCAGCCGGCGCGACGATGCCCGGATTGGCGGCGATCGTCACGCAGCGCTACCTGGAACGGTTCGGCCACCCGACGTCCGTCTGCGACACGGCCACCGTACACGCGCGGGCGATGTCGGTCGACAACCCGTTCGCGCACTTCCAGAAGGCGGTCACCGCCGAGGAGGTCGCGAAGAGCCGCATGGTGTCGAACCCCCTCCGTTTGCTGCATTGCTCCGCGATCTCCGACGGAGCGACCGCGCTGGTGCTCGAACGCGGCCAGGGGCCCGCGACGGTCCTCGGGGTCGGCCAGGGGTTCGAGTCGATCCGGCTCGTCGACCGGGACGATCTGACGACCTTCGCGGCCACGCGCATCGCCGCGAAGCGGGCGTACGAGGGGGCGAAGGTCGGACCGAAGGAGATCGACGTCGCCGAGGTGCACGACGCGTTCGCTCCGTTCGTCTACATCCACATGGAGGATCTCGGGCTGTGCGAAGCGGGGGGAGGGCCGGCGGCGTTCGCGAAAGGGGACGTGCGTCGCGATGGTCGGATCCCCGTCAACCCGAGCGGCGGCGTCGTCGGACGCGGCCACCCCGTGGCGGCGTCGGGCTTGGCCGAGGTGGCCGAGGTCGCGCTGCAGCTGCGGGGGGAGGCCGGCGCCCACGCGATCGCACGGACCCCGAAGATCGGATTGGCCCAGGCGATGAGCGGCATCGCCTCCCACAATTTCGTCACGATCCTTGGAACGGGGGCCGCATGACCCCGGAACTCGAGTCGATCGAGCTCAGCCGCTGTGATTCGTGCGAGGCCCGGTTCCTCCCCACGGAGGGCTCGTGCCCGCGCTGCGGCTCGACGAGCGTGCGCGCGTACACGGCACCCTCGCTCGGAACGGTGCTCGCCGCGACCGAGATGACCTCGCCCGCGGAGGGCTGGCACGCGCCGCACCGGCTCGCGCTGGTCGAGCTGGCGGAATCCGTGCGCCTGTTCGCGATCGTGGAGGGGCCGCTTCCGTCGGCAGGGACGGTCGTCGCGGTCCGGAAGGACGGCGAAGTCTATCGGGCGCGGACCGAACCCGGGCCCTGAACGTCGTACGCGGGGAGGGGGACGTTCCGGGCCCCGGCACGATCCGGTGCCCTTTTGAACCCCCGAGGTGAAATCACCACAGGATTAGCAATCCTGCGCCTTACCGGGCTGGGCTATCCCCGCGCGGTCCGGTCGAGCCCGGTCGGCGCCTTAAGTCTTCGCTCGGAACGCCCGTTCCCGAGGTCGGTGCGCCGCGCCGTGGGGCCGGTCGGGGTCTCGGAACCCCGCGGAACGTCGGGACGAAGGTTCAGATAGTCGTTCGCGCGAGTTCGGGATGAGGCGTCCGGCGTGTACGATCCCAATTCGGGGACCATGCCCGCGCGCCGGGGTCGCTCTAGCGGAATCTGGATCGCGATCGGGATCGGGATCGCCGCGATCGTGGCGATCGCGCTCGTGTTCGTCCTCCTCGCGAACGGAGTGATCGGCTCGAACTCGGGCCCGCGTCCCGGCTGGGGCGTCTGGGGGGGATTCCTGCTCGTCTTCCTGATCGTCTGGATCGCGTTCTTCGTGATCCGGATCGCGCTCTGGACCGGCCGGCGCGGTTCGGGCTACGGCGGCTACGGACAGTACGGAGGCCCGCATCGCGATCCGGCGGTGATGGCCGCTCGGCAGCGGTACGCGCGGGGGGAGATCACCCGCGAGCAGTTCGACCAGATCATGACCGACCTCGGACGCCGGGGCCGCGGCCCGGGCGGCCCGCTCTCGGGCAGCTAGTCCCGCGCTAACCCGTTATGTAGCGCGTCCGCGCTCCCGTCGCCGGGCGTACCGATGCGCGTAGCGAAGGCCGGAGTGGTCGGCGCGGGAACGATGGGCTCGGCGATCGCCGAGGTTCTCGCGTTCAACGGGATCGAAGTCGTGCTCAAGGACGTCGATCGCGCGACGGTCGACCGGGGGCTCGCCCGGGTCCGGGCGATCGTCGAGGAGCTGGTCCGGTTCCAGGAGGGCCGCGCTCCGAAGGAGATCGAACGGATCTCCGAGCTCACGGGGGAACTCACCGAGGACCAGCGCGCCAAGGTCGCGACCAAGCTCGCCCCCCGGTTCACCCGGGCGCGGGGGGAGGAGGTCGTGGCGCGCGTCCGCGGGGTCACCGACTACGAGGCGTTCCGGGACGTCGACCTCGTCGTCGAGGCGGTCTTCGAAACGTACCCCGTCAAGCGCCCGGTCCTCGAGGCGCTCGACGCGGTCCTGCCGGAGTACGCGGTGCTCGGGTCGAACACGTCGTCCCTGTCGATCACGCGACTCGCCCGGGGGCTGAAACACGTGCGCGAGACGCTGGTGATCCACTTCTTCAATCCGCCGTACACGCTCCCGCTCGTCGAGGTTTCCGGAGGGGTCGACACCCGCGAGGACGTGGTGACCGACACGATCGACTTCCTGCAGGGCCTCAAGAACCACCGCTACCCCCTCGTGCCGATCCGGGTCAAGGAGTCGCCCGCGTTCGTCGTGAACCGCCTGCTCGCCCCGGTCCTCGCGGAGGCGTGCGCCGCGCTCGAGAGCGGCCTCGCGTCGTCGCGAGACATCGACGCGGCGATGAAAGCCGGGGCCGGCATGCCGATGGGTCCGTTCGAACTCGCCGATCTCGTCGGGCTCGACGTCTCCCTCGAGGTAGCGGAAACGCTCTATCGGGAGTTCGGCGATCCGAAGTACCGGCCGTCGATCCTTCTGAAGCGGCTCGTCGACTCCGGCCATCTCGGTCGCAAGACCGGCCAGGGGTTCTACGAGTACCCGAGCGCCTAGGCCCGGGTCGCCGCGTCTTTATGCGGACCCGGCTCGTCCCGCGGCGATGACGTTCCCGTCCGCGGAGTGGGCCGCCGCGTACCAACGCGCCCTGAACGACAACCCGGCCTACCGCGCCGCGGCGAAGGCGTGGGTCGGGGACATCCTGCTCCTCGTCCGCCCCGAGTCCCCCGACGCCCCGGCGCCGGGGGTCCACCTCGATCTCGCCGACGGGGGGTGCCGGGCCGCCACGTTCCACGCCGATGCGCGCTCGGTCGCGTCGGAGTTCGTCTACGAGGGGACGCCGGCGAACTGGGAGCGCCTCATGCGCCACGAGCTCGACCCGGTCAAGGCGATCCTCGACGGGACGTTCAAGGTGCGCGGCAACCTCGCGAAGCTCATGCGGTTTACCCGGGCCGCGAAGGAGCTGGTCGAGACGGCCTCGAACGTGACCGCCTGATCGACCGGGGGTCGCCTCACCCGGGGCGCGCGGCCGGCGCAGGCGCCGCGGGGGGCCGGGCCGGGGTCGCGGCGGGGCGCGGCGCGGCGGGCTTCCCGGCCGGTGGCGCGAGGGGATCGTTCGGCTTGAGACCCGGGGGAGCCGGTGGTTTCGGGGGCGGAGGCATCAGTCGCTGTCGCAAGAACGCCTGCACCTTCGTCCACGTCTCCTCCGCGCGGGGGAGATCGTACGCGGACATGTCGCGGGAGAGGAAGTCGTGACGCGCACCGGGCACCTCGACGTACTCGATCGACGCGCCGGCCCCGGCCGCCTCGAGCTGGGCCCGGGCGCGACGGGCCGCCGCGTCCCCTCCCCCCGCGACGAACAACGTCGGGGCGGTCAGGAGCTTCCCCAGGTCCGGGGGCGAGACGGGCTGCGGGTAGGCGAGCACGACGGCAGTGAGCTTCGGCTGCTGGGCGGCGAGCACCAGGGCGAGGGAGCCGCCATACGAGGCGCCGAAGATCCCCGTCTTCGCCGGGTCGACCATCTCTCGTCCCCGGAGGTAGGCGAGCGCGTCGGTGTAGAGGTGCAGCAGGTTCGCGATCCGCTTCGAGCCGATCGGCACGCCCCCCCGGATCCGGGCTCCCGCCCGAAGGGCGACGTGATGGCCAGCGCCGATCCCGTCGGTCTTCGCGACATCCGGGATCATCACCTCGCATCCGTCGCGGGCGAAACGGATCGCCGCGTCGAGGAGCGTCGTCGTGATCCCGTAGACGTCAGGAGTGATCAGGACGACCGGGTGACGGACGACCTTGGTCGGGGAGAGGAGGATCGCCGGCGCCTTGCCGCTCGCCGTCCCGTCGGTCGGATACCAGATCCGGTCGCTGCGATAGAGCGGCATGGGCGCGCCGGGCTTCCGGTCCGAGTTGATCCACGTCTTGTTGAGGAAGTCGAGCACGCAGAGCTTGTAGCGCTCCTTGCTGAGGATGATGACCGCCTGGCGGACCCCGCAGATGTCGCAGACGCCCACGACGCCGCTCCCGAACTCGGGCGGGAGGTCCATCATGCGGTCGTCGTCGCGCACGGAAGCCGGCTCCACCCGTTCCGAGCCCGGGGCGCTTCTTAACCGTTGCCGCGCCGCCGGCGCACGGGGCGCGTCGGGCGTCGCGGTGGACGCAGTTCGAGTCGATGTCGATCGCGCGGGACGAGGACGCCGACGCCCCGCGCGACGAGGCGGTCCTGGAGATCCTGGTCGGCGGTAACGACGAGCATGCGGTCGCGGACCGCGATCTCGACCACGGCGGCGTCGCCGCGGGCGTCGGAGCGCCGAGCCGGATACCGGGCGGCGAGCGCGCGGGCGGCCTCCGCCCCGGGGGTCGCGCGCCTGACGAGTCGGTCGAGCTCTCGGAGGGTCGCCTCGGCCACGGCGAGATGGGCTCCCGGGGCAATCCGCTCGACCTCGCTCTCGAGCGGAAACCCGTGGCGCACGGGAAGGAAGAGGGCGTTCGTGTCGATCAGGACCGTCGGTCCGGTGACCGCCCCGGCCCCCCTACGGCTTTCGGACGGCGATCCCGAGCGTCTCCCGGTCGTACTGCGTTCCCCCCCGACGGTCCCGCAGCACGTACCGCTGGGACTTCTGATTCGCGGTCTTCGGGATCTCGTCGATGAACTCGAGGAAGCGCGGCACCATGAAGAACGGAAGGTGCGCGACGCAGAACTCGAACAGCTCGCGGGGCGTCGCGCTCGCCCCCGGCTTCAGCTGGACGAACGCCTTGACGTCCTCCTCTCCCAGCGGGGACGGGACGCCCACGACGACCGATTCGAACACCGCCGGATGGCGATTGAGGGCGGTCTCGACATCGTAGGGCGCGAGGTTCTCTCCCCGGCGGCGGATGACGTCCTTCTTTCGGTCCACGAAGTAGTAGTATCCGTCCGCGTCGCGGGTCATGTAGTCGCCGGTGTGGAACCAGAGGTTCCGCCATGCCTCCACAGTCTTCTCGGGCTTGCCGAGGTACCCGGAGAACATCGTGAACGGCGCCCGAGGTCGGACGACCAGCTCGCCGCGGGTCCCCGGGGGCACGGGCCGATCGTCGTCGTCGACGACTTCCGCCTCGACGAACCCGAGCGGGGTGCCCAGTGACCCGAGGCGGATCGCCCCGGGAGGGTTCATGAGCGTCGTGCAGCCGCATTCCGTCATCCCGTACAGCTCGACGATCGTGAGCCCGAAGCGCCGCTCGAACTCGGGCCAGACCTCGCGAGTCGTCCCCGCGGTGAGCGCCGTTCCGACGCCGTGGGTCGAGTCGGTCGGCTTCGCCGGTTGCTTGAACAGCACGTTGATCATCGAGATGAGCAGGGAGATGTGGGTCGCCCCCATGCGCGCCGCGGCCTCCCAATAGGTCGACGCGTGGAACCGCTCGTCGAACGCGGCGGTGAGGTCGTACAGGATCGCCGTGAGCGCGGTCATCTCCTGGGCGTTGCAATGGAAGAGCGGCAGCGCCGTGAACAGGACCGAATCGGGGGTGAGACGACTTCGAGCGCCGATCTCCTGGGGGGTGGTGATGGACTTCTGGTGCGGGATGATCGCGCCCTTCGGAGGGCCCGTCGTGCCGCTGGTGTACAAGATCGAACCGGCTTCGGAAGCTCCGGGGACCCCAACCGGGTCGGCGCTCCGGTCCGAGGGTAGGTCAGCGAATGACGGAACGCCGACGGGCACCGCGTCGCGGGCGACGGCGGATCCCGCCCACTCCCTTGAGATCCCGAGCTCGCCCCGGAGGGGGGCGTACGCCTCCCACAAGCGCGGGTCGACGACCAACCCGGAGGGAGCGCAGTCGGCGAGCTCGTAGCGGAGGATCTCGCCCTTGAGCGCCGTGTTGAGCGGGACCAGGATCGCCCGGCGTTTCGCGAGAGCGAACCAGAGGAGCGGGAACTCCGGCGTGTTGAACAGGAGCGTGGCGACGCGATGTCCCGGTCCGATCCCGGAAGCGGCGAGCCCGTTCGCCACCCGGTCGCTCTCCCGGTCGAGTTCCGCGTAGCTGATCGAACGGCCCGGGAACTTCAGCGCGGGACGATCGCCATTCTTCCGAGCCTTCGCCCGGACGAGGGTCGCGAGGTCGTGGTATTCCTCGCCGGGATCCAGCATCTCGGCCCGCGGAGGGCTCTCGACCCATAAGCGTTCGGTCGCGCAACCCGGCCCGGGCTCGAGGAGCCTTCTTAGGCGGTCGGGGACTCCCGCGCGCCGATGCCTGTCGCGTCGCTGCCGTACCGGCCCGATGCCCCGATCGTCGCGGAGCTCGCCGCCGGGATCGTGATCTTTGCCGAGTCCGAGGGCCCGGTGTTCCTCATGCACCAGTCGGACGAGGACCGCTGGTGCCTGCCGAAAGGGCACGTCGATCCCGGGGAGTCCCTCGAGGGCGCCGCCCTCCGAGAGGTTCGGGAGGAGACCGGTTTCGAGCACGTGACGATTGACGGCGAACTGCGGGAGATCAGCTACCGGTTCTACCATCCCCGCAAGGCGGTCAACGTCTACAAGGCCGTGGTGTACTTCCGGGGCCGGACGCGCGAGCGCACGCCCAAGCTGGAGCCGTACTTCGACACGGCCGAGTGGCTCCCGCTGGCCGACGCGATCCGCCGGGTGAAGTATCCGACGGATCGGTCGGTCCTGGAGGCCGCGGTCTCGACCCCAGACCGTTCGTCCCACTGAGAAAAGGAAGGGGGAAGGGGTTGCCGGTGGTCCCCCGGAGGGGCCCACCGTGTCGGTCGCCCTAGAGCCGACGCGTGGGGTCCTCGGGCGCCTGCGGCGCTCCGGCCGGGGCGTGCATCGGGGGCGGCGGGGGCGCGCCCGCGGCGGCGGGGGGAACGCCGCCGGGCCAGCTCTCACCGTATCCGCCGACGAGGCCCTTCTGGGACCGGCGTCGGGCGTACGCGCGCCACTCCACGACCGCGACCGTGCCGACGACGGCGACCACGCCGAGACCCGCGATGACCACGATCGCGCCGGCGCCGAGGATCGCGCCCGTCGTGCCGCTGCAGCCGCCCGTGAGGCAGGCGTTCTCGGCCTGGGCCTGGCTGACGGTCATCGGGGCACCCACGACGGTCGCACCCGGCGAGGACGACGCCGCCGGCACGGTGCCGCCGGACGAGCCCTCGAGGCTGTTGACCGCGCTGGTGTCGGCGCCGAACGTCGTCGCGCCGGCCGTGACCTGCGGTCCGCTCGCGCCCTGGCTCAGGTAGAGCGTCTGGGCGGAGATCGAGGCCGACCCGAGCGCCTCCGAGGCGTACGGGGCGCTCGCTCCCGAGAACAGGCCGAAGCCGCGCGGGACGAAGACGAACGCGTCGTAGTTGCCGAGGGGACCCTCGACGACCAGGAGGATCGCGTGGCGTTGGACGTGGTCCGGGAACGGCGGGACCCCGTACGAGTGGGTCACATCGAATCCCGTCAGGTTGACTGTGCCGGGGGTGCTCAACGTGCCGTTCGCGTACTTGGTACCGGAGCCGGTCTGGCCGTTGAACCCGTTGTTCGCCCACGAGTAGGTGATGTTCCAGCTCGCGGTCGGGGTGACGGTCGCCGTGGAGTTCCACTCCGACGCGTCACTCAGGTTCAGGGGGACGAGTCCGAGCGCGGGCGAGAAGCTCGCCGCGGTCGACGCCGTCGCCGTCACGTCCAGGCTCGCCGACTTCGTGACGCCCTTCTGGGTCACGGAGATCGACTCGGAGAGCGCGCCCTGGCTGTTCGTCGAGTCGTTGACGAGGCCGAGCGCCGGGGTCGCGACCCCGCTCACGTAGACCGTCGACGCGTTCGTCAGGTTCGCGAACGCCGTGTCGACCTCTTGACCGTGGAACGTGTACGACGCCGTGGCGGACGGGCTCGTGAAGCTCGCCGTCAGATCGACGCCGACCGTGCGCTGCTCCTCGAGCATCGTCGTGTTCGGGCCGGTGCTCGTCGCCGTGAAGATGACCGTCCATCCAAACGACGCGTTCCAGCTCAGTTCGTCCGTTCCGATGATCAACGTGTTGTTCGACCATCCCATGCCTCCGTACGCCCACTGATTCGACGGCGAATTCGCCGCCGTGATGGGCGTCGGGGAGGCACTCGCCGTGCCGGCGAGGACGGGGACGGCCGCGAGGGCCACCAACACCGCCACGCCCGTCAGCACGAGCCACCCTTTCGTTCCGCCGATTTTCGCCATCTCTTCTTTCCTGACGGAGGTTGTTCCGTCAGGGGAGACGAGGCCCAAATCCCCGAGATAAACGCCTGTTCCAGCGGTCACGGCGGAGATAAGACGCCGTGCTAGACCCTCGCAACCTCCCTTCGGGAGGGGAACTCACTCGAGGCCGGGGATCCGGAACCGGGCGCCCCGTGCGACGCGCACCGACTCCGGATACCCCGCATCGGCATGTCGCGCGACGCCCAGGCCCGGGTCGTTGTGGAGCACCCGGCCGAGCCGTCGGTCGGCGTCGGGCGTGCCGTCCGCCACGATCACGACGCCGGCATGGATCGAGTTGCCGATCCCCACACCGCCGCCGTGGTGGACGGAGACCCAGGTCGCCCCGCTGGCGACGTTGAGCAGTGCGTTCAGGATCGGCCAGTCCGCGATCGGGTCCGATCCATCGCGCATCCCCTCGGTCTCGCGGTACGGGCTCGCCACGCTCCCGGTGTCGTGGTGGTCCCGCCCGATCGCCACGGGAGCCGCGACGGCCCCCGACCGCACCAGATCGTTGACGAGATGCCCGAAGCGCTCGCGCTCTCCGTACGCCATGTAGCAGATGCGGGCCGGCAGACCCTGGAAGTGGACCTTTTCGCCGGCGAGGCGGATCCAGCGGCACAGCGCCGCGTTGTCGGCGAACTCGCGCAGGATCATCGCGTCGATCGCCCGGATATCTCCGGCCTCGCCGCTCAACGCGAGCCAGCGGAATGGACCGCTCCCGACCTCGAAGAGAGGGCGGATGTACTTCGGCACGTACCCGGGGATGTCGAACGCCTCGGCGACGCCTGCCGCACGCGCCTGCGTTCGGAAATTGTTGCCGTAGTCGAAGGCATGCGCCCCGCGATGCTGCAACTCGAGGATGGCCCGAGCCTCCGTCGCCAGGGACGCCCGCACCTTCGCGAGGTACCCGGGAAGGTCGAAGGCGCGGACCGTCGCCGCTTCTTCAACGTCGAGGCCCTGCGGAATGTACCCGACGTTCAGGTCGTGGGCCGCGGTCTGGTCGCTGACGATGTCCGGAGTGATCCCGCGGCGGACGAGCTCGGGGAAGACATCGGCCGCATTCGCACAGAGGCCCACGGAAAGCGGCCGCTTCGCCGCGACCGCTTCCCGAACGCGCCCCAGCGCCTCGTCGAGATCGCTCGCCGCGACGTCGAGGTAGCCGTGCTCCCGACGCCGCGTCAGCGCCCGGGGATCGACGTCCACGACGAGCGCCACCCCGCCCAGAAGGGTGACGGCGAGCGGTTGCGCGCCGCCCATTTCGCCCAATCCGGACGTGAGCATCCATCGGCCGGCCAAGCCCTCGGTGCCGAACTCGATGCGCGCCAACGAAGCGAGGGTTTCGTAGGTCCCCTGCAGGATCCCCTGCGTTCCGATGTAGATCCAGCTGCCGGCCGTCATCTGGCCGAACATCGTGAGGCCCCGGGCCTCGAGGTCCCAGAACGCATCATCGGTGGCCCAGTGTGGCACGACGAGCGCGTTCGCGATCAGCACGCGCGGGGCGTCGCCGTGCGTGGGAAAAACCCCGACGGGTTTGCCGGATTGAACCAGCAGCGTTTCGTCGTCTCCGAGGGAACGGAGGGCCGCCACGATTCGGTCGAAACTCTCCCAATCTCGGGCCGCCTTGCCGCGGCCCCCGTACACGATCAAGTGGTCGGGATCCCGTGCAACCTCCGGGTCGAGATTGTTCATCAGCAGGCGCAGCGCCGCTTCCTGGCCCCATCCGCGGCAGGAGATCTGCGGACCCCGGGGCGCGTGGAGCGAACGGTGCGACTCCAAGGTCCGAGCCATCGGATCGAGGTCGGGACGACCCGACGCGTAAGAAGCCTTCCCGGTGCCGGAGCGCGCGAAAAGCCGCCGGCCGGGGGCGCGCTCCCCAAGGTTCTTTATCCTCCCCCGGGCCGTATATAAACGAAATCGGACCGGTTCTGTGGCAGACGATACGACGGAGGCCGGCCGGGTCGCCGACCCGCGGGAGGCAGAAGCTGCGTTCGCCGACCAGGCGCGGGCGGCGGGGATTGTACTGCCCCCGAAAGCCCGGGGTGACGTTTGGGGCGCCGTGGTCATCGTCGTCGCCGTGCTCGTCCTGGCCGCGGGAGTCGGAGAGGTGACGGGTTGGATCAACCTCCGGGGCCCGGGGTCGGCCGCCGGGGGCTACCAGACCCAGACGTGCGAAGGATATCCGGTCCACGCGACCGGGGCGATCTCCGCCGCCATTGATCCGGCGTTTTCGGGTTGGCTGGAAGACGCCGGCCAGAACCTCTCCGCGGCGGTCGGTGGGTGCTTCAGCGTCACGTTGGCCTCGGATACGGGCGACGGCTACCTCTCGCTGTTCGGCACGACGGGGATGGAGTTCGACGCGACCTACGCTCCTCCGAACTCGACCGACGCGGGCACGCTCGGGAGTCCGGTGGCGGTGGTTCCGATCACGCTCGGCGCGGTCTCGGTGATCTACAACCTGCCCGGAGTGCCGACCGGTCTCAACCTGACCGGCGCGGTGCTGGCCGGCATCTACAATGGTTCGATCACGGCGTGGAACGCGCCGGCGATCGCCGACCTCAACCCGGGGGTCGATCTGGCGGGCCTTCCCGCGATCGAGCCCCTCCACTACGCGAGCGCCGCCGTGGCCTCTCAGGCGCTCAGCGAGTACCTCTCCCGGTCGAGTCCGTCGTGGAACGACTCGGTCGGTACGGGCCTGACGGTCGACTGGCCGTCGGGCACTGCGGTCGCCTCGCAGTCGGCGATGCTCGCGGATCTGTCGGCGACCCCCGGCGCGCTCGGTTACATGGAGTCGTTCGGGGTCGGGGCGATCGGCCCGGGCGTGGCCGCGCTGCTCGATGCGGCGGGAGCGTACGCGAGTCCCAACGCCGTCGATACCTGGATCGCGGCCAATGCGCTCGCCAATTCGACCGCCGTCCTCCGGGGGAACTGGACAGGCTTCACGTTGGCCGGAGCCGGGGGAGTGGGGGCCTACCCGCTCGCGGTTTTGACCTATGCCGGGATCTACCGCGACCTGGGCGTGGGTTACAGCGGCACGCTGAGTCTCTCGAACGCGACCTGGCTCCTCACCTACCTCTACTGGCTCACGGGCGTTTCGGCCGTGGCACCGCTCCCCCCCGCGTTCGTGACCGACGTGCTGAACACGCTCAACAACGAAACGTTCGACGGCACGACGATCGTCCATCTCGACAGCGAGACCGGCGAGAGCGGCGAGTCCGGGGGTGAGACCGGTGAGTTCTGACGGGACGGTTCGGCTCCCCTCGCTGTCGGACGCCGGGCGCCGACTCGCCCTGGCGCTCGCTCTCACGGTGCTCGCCGTCCTGGGGGCGTCGCTCGGCGTGCTCGGAGCGTACCCGAACCTCGGCGGCCTCCCTCCCGTCTTCGGCGCGCTCGTCGGCGTCCTGGTCGCCCCCACCTTCCTGGTGGCGTCGGGAGTCGTCATCGTGCTGTTCGCCGTGCTCGTTTATCCCGAGAGCGACCGCTCCTTGCGCCTCCTCCTCGTCGCGCAAGGGGTCCTCGTCCTCCTCACCCCGACGGTGGGACCCGGAGGCTGGTGGCCCACCGCCTCCGCCTTCGTCGGCACCGCCGTGATCGTGGCGCTCCTCGTCGTCGCGCTCCAGTTCTTGTATCGCCACAAACAGGTTGCGCCGTCGCTGCTCGCCCTGCT
>DATJNY010000044.1:0-2307 GCA_035507575.1 Thermoplasmata archaeon
TCGGTCGTGTAGAGGTCGTCCCCGACCAGGAGCGTGCGCGCACCGACCGCCCGCTGGACCGCCGCGAATCCCTCGAACGCCTCCTCGTCGAGCGGGTCCTCGAGATAGCGCAGCCCGTACCGGTCCACCAGCTCGCCCACGAACGCGACCTGGCCGTCCGTGTCGAGGTCCCGGTCCCGGTAACGGTAACGGCCGTCCCGATAGAATTCGCTGGCCGCGAGATCGATCCCCGGATGGACCTCGCTGTGGAGTTCGTCCCGCGCTCGCGCGCATGCGTCAACGAGGAACTCGAGGGCGGCCTCGTTGCCGATCGGGGCGACCCAGCCGCCCTCATCGCCTCGTCCGAGGGCGAGTGCCGGCCATCGTCGGTGGATCGCTTCTCCGACCAGCGCGTGGACGCGGATCGCCGCCGCGACCGACGCGCGGGGATCGGGATCCGTCGCGTACGCGAGGAACTCCTGGAACTCCGGCCCGCCGATCGCGTGGACCCCGCCGTTCATGCAATTCCCCACGATCGCGGGAAACGTCCGGCCGTCGACGGACGGCCGGGCGAGCACCTTCCAGAGCGGCCGGTCCGTCTCCACGCCGATCGCCATCGCCGCGGCGATCGAGACCGCCGTGGCGAGGTTGCCGCCGATCCGGGAGAAGTCGGCCGTCCCATCGGCCGTGTGCAGCGTCCCATCGACGCGACGCTGATCGGCGGCATCGACCCCGAGGAGCGCGGAAGGCAGCACGCGACGGCCCACTTCGAGCGCCTCCGCCACCCCGCCGGCCGGGAACGCGCGGACTTCGTGCGCGCCCGTGCTCGCGCCGCTCGGAGCCCCCGCTCGCGCCTTGGCGCCGGACTCGAGCACGACCGTCGCCTCGACAGTGAGCCGACCCCGACTGTCGTAGAGGGGGCCCAGCTCGAGCGACCGGATCTCACTCATGGACCCTCGACGAACTCAACGAGCACGCCTCCGAACGCCGAAGGATGGGCGAAGCCGACCCGTCGCCCCCGGGCGCCCGGGCGGGCGCGCTCATCGACGACCCGTTCGCCGCGGGCCTTCACCTCGGCGAGAGCGGCGTCAACGCTCGGGACGTGGAACGCGAGATGGTGGACCCCGGGTCCCCGGCTCTCGAGGAACCGGGCGACCGGCGACTGGGGATCGGACGGCTCGAGCAGCTCGACGTGCGTCGCGCCGACGGCGAGGAACGCCACCCGGACCCGGTTCGAGGGGACCACCTCCGGTGGGGACTCGGGCGGACCCACGAGCGGTTGCCACCGCTCGAGCGCGGCCGCGAGGTCCGGCACCGCGATACCCACGTGATCGAGCTGCACGTCCTCGCCCCTAGAACGCCTTGGACGGGAGGTGCTCGCCGAACTGGCGTCGCCAGACGTCCGCGATCTCGCCGAGGGTCGCGCCGGCCGTCACGGCGCGCAAGACCCCGGGGAGCACGTTCTCGCCTCGTACCGTCTCCTGCTCGAGACGATCGAGCGCGGCGCGGGCCTTCGCCCCGTCCCGGGTGCGCCGCCAGGAACGGACCGAGCCGACCTGACGCCGTTCCTCCGCTGGAGTGATCCGCTGGATCCGAACGCCCCGGCCGCCGGTCCCTGGGAAAAGAGTGAACTGAGGGTTGCCGTCGGTCTGGGCGTTCACCCCCACGACCGACTCTTCGTGCTGTTCGAGGGCTCGGGCGCTCCGGTACGCCTCGCGGGCGATCTCGGAGGCGAGGAACCCTCGCTCGATCGCCGGGAGCGCTCCGCCCATCTCGTCGATCCGGTGGAGGTACTCCTGGGCTTCTCGCTCGATCCGGTCGGTGAGATACTCGATCTCGTACGACCCACCCAGCGGGTCGACGGTGTTCGCGACCCCGGACTCCTCGGCGAGGATCTGCTGGGTGCGCAAGGCGAGGCGGGCGGACGACTCGGTCGGGAGCCCGAGCGCCTCGTCGAGCGCATTGGTGTGCAGCGACTGCGTGCCACCGAGGACGGCCGCGAGGGCCTCGAGCGTCGTGCGCACGACGTTGAGTTCCGGTTGCTGCGCGGTGAGACTCGACCCGGCGGTCTGGGTGTGGAACCGCAGCTGCTTCGACCGGGCATTCCGGGCGCCGAACGTCTCGGTCACGATCCGGGCCCAGAGTCGACGTGCGGCCCGGTACTTCGCGATCTCCTCGAGGAAGTTTCGGTCCGAGGAGAAGAAGAACGAAAGGCGGGGCAGGAACTCGTCGAGGTCGAGCCCGCGCTCCTGGACGGCCCGGACGTAGGCGATCGCGTTCCCGAGCGTGAAGGCGACCTCCTGAACCGCGGTCGCGCCGGCTTCGCGC
>DATJNY010000045.1:0-3941 GCA_035507575.1 Thermoplasmata archaeon
CGGCTCGCCGCGATGAAGGGGGTCGACACGTTCCTCCGGGCCGCCGCGAAGCTCGTGCCGACGTTCCCCGACGTGCTGTTCGTGATCGCCGGGGAGGGGCCGGAGTACTCGCGGCTCATCCACCTCGCCGCGGCGCTCGGCATCGGGGACCACGTCATGTTCCTCGGGAAGGTGACCGACGAAGAGCGCGAATTGCTCCTCGCGGGGAGCTCGGTGTTCGTCCTCCCGTCCGTCGTGGAGCCGTTCGGGATCGCCGCGCTCGAGGCGATGGCGGCCGGAGTGCCGACGATCGTCTCGAAGACGAGCGGCATCGCGGAGATCAGCTCGGGCGCGTTCCAGGTCGACTTCTGGGACGCCGAAGAGTTCGCGAGCCGGATCGCGGAGCTCCTCGAGTACCCGACCCTCCGGGCCGCGATGGGCGAGCAGGGACGTTGGGAAGCGCTCCGGGAAGGGTGGCCCGAGCGGGCGCGAGAGACCGTCGGCGTCTACCTCGAGGCGATGGCCGCGCGGGGTCGGACCCCGTGAAGATCGTCCTGTACCTCCACATGCACCAACCGTGGCGGCTCGCCCGGTTCCGCTACCTCGATCTCGGCTCGGGCCGATCGTACTTCGACGTCGAGCGGAACCTCGGGATCTTCCGGGGCATCGCCGACCGGTGCTATCGGCCCGCGCTCGACCGCCTCCTGCACGCCCTCGAGGCGTATCCCGAGTTCCGGCTCAGTCTCTCGATCACCGGCACGTTCGTCGAGCAGGCGCGGGCCGCCGCCCCGGACGTACTCGAGCGGGTGCGCGCGCTCGTCCGGACCGGCCGCACGGCGCTCGTCGCCGAGACGTACTACCACTCGCTCGCGTTCCTGCTCCCGCCCCCGGAGCTCGCGGAGGAGGTCGCGTTGCATCGGGCGATGCTGCGCAGCGAGTTCGGCGCCGACCCGAAGGTCCTGCGGATGACTGAGCTCGCGTACTCCGACGACCTGGCCCGGTTCGCGGAGGCGGAGCGATTCCACGGGATGCTCGCCGAAGGGTGGGAGGGCGCGCTCCGCGGCAACCCGCCGACGTACCGGTACTGCGCCGCGCCGGCGCCGACCCTGATGCTCCTGCTGCGGCACTATCCGTTGAGCGACGACGTCGGGTTCCGGTTCTCCTCGAAGGAGTGGAGCGAGTTCCCGCTCACCGCCGAGAAGTACGCCCGCTGGCTCCACGCGACGCCGGGCGAGTTGATCGGGCTCTTCATGGATTTCGAGACGTTCGGGGAGCACCATTCCGCGCAGACGGGGATCCTGAACTTCCTCTCCGCGCTGCCCGAGGCGGCGCGCCGCGAGGGCGGGCTCGAGTGGAACACGGTGGAGGAGGCGATCGTCGGGCCGCCGCGCGACTCCCTCACGGTGCCGTACACGATGAGCTGGGCCGACCAGAACCGGGACCTCGGCGCCTGGCTCGGGAACGACCTCCAGCGCTCCGCGTTCGAGGCGGTGAAGAAGGTCGGCGTCGTGGCGCGCCAGGCGCGCGACGCGGCGATCCTCGCGGACTGGCGGAAGCTGCTCACGTCCGACCACTTCTACTACATGTACGTGAGCGGACACGGCGCGGACCAGGGGGTCCACGAGTACTTCTCGAGCTACGACAGCCCGTACGACGCCTACGCGAACTACATGAACGCGCTCTCGGACCTGCGTCGACGGGCGCTCGAGCGCCTCGGCGTGCCGATCCTGAAGTAGGGGGCGCCCGGCTCGGGCCCGTGTCGCCGCGCTACGTGAAGTGCCGGCTGACCGCGACGAGGTAGATCAACAGCAGGATCGCGATGATGAATCCGAGCGTGAGGTACGCCCCGGCGATGCCGTAGACGACGATCTCGAACAGGAGGAAGAGAATCGTGAGGACGAGGGCCCACATCCGCAGATGCCAGAGGCCGACCGCGAGTCCCAGGATGATGAGCCCGATGACCAGGATGATGATCCCCGCGAGCACCCCGGTCACCCCGAGCACGTGGAACGGGCTCGCGCTGCCGAGGCTCGAAAGGATCCCGGAGCCGACCGCGATGAGCAGGCCGACCAGGAAGACGAGGAAACCGTAGATCCCGATCAACACGGCGAGGATCGCGACGCCGAGGGGTCGCGAGGGCATCGGGGCCTGGTAGGTGGTGCTCATGGTCGGACGCGCGCCCCGTCGCGGGCGCGTCGCTTCCGGACCGGCGGTCCTCCCATATGAACCGTTGCCTCGGCGAGCTCCGCGGCGCTACCGCGCCCCGCCCACGGTCGGCCCCGAGGCGCTCGCGCCCATCCTCGTGGGGGAGGACGGCTGGCTCGCCGACACCGTGATCCCGTTCGAAAGGCGCGCGATCACGGCCGTGGTCGCGAACGAGGCGGCGAACACGAAGGCGACGACCGCGACGATCCCGAGCACTTCGAGGCCGAGCTGGTGCAGGGCGGCCCAACCGCCGCCGAACAGGAAGCCGTTCGGGAGGCCGGGATACCCCGAGCCCACGGCGAAGACGTTCTGCGCGAAGAACGGGATCATCAGCACCCCGAAGAGTCCGCCGACCATGTGACCGGGGAGCAGCCCGACAGGGTCGGAGAGCCAGCGGAGCCGCGCGAGCCGCCCCTCCGCCAGCGCGAAGATCGGGCCCGAGAGGAGACCGAGAACGAGCGCGCTCGCCGGGCTCACGAACCCCGCGAGGGGCGTGATGACGATCAGACCCATCAACGTCCCGTTCACTCCCGTGGCCAGGTCCGCGAGCGAGCGACCGCGATAGAACTGGACCGCGAGCAGCGACAGCATCCCCGAAGCCGCCGCGATGAAAGTCGTCAGCACGACGACGATCGTCTCGGTGTTGAACTGTAGGACGCTCCCCGGATTGAACCCGAACCAGCCCATCCAGAGCAGAAGGATCGAGAGCGCGAGCCAGCCCGGGCGAGGACGCATCGGAAGACCGGGCGACGCGGCGAGTCCTCGGGCGCGCTCCTCGCGCCAGACCTGAACGAGGATCCCCAACCCCGCGGCCCCGGCCGCACCGTGCACGACGAGGCCCCCGGCGAAGTCGACCATTCCGAGCTTGGCGAGCCAGCCCGACGGGTTCCAGATCCAGGCCGCCGGAACCGTCCAGATGACGGCAAAGTAGACCACCGAGTAGATCGCGAACGACGTGAGCTTGACCTTCTGGAGGACGACCACGCCGACCAGCGCGAGCGTCACCGAGGCGAAGGCGGTCTCGAACAGGAAGTACGTCCCCGAGTACAATCCGGTGTTGAAGTACGCGGGCTGCATCGACCACCAGGGCGTGGCGAACGCGGTCGCGTAGTTCGGGTTGAATCCGCCGAGGAAGAAGCCGGGTCCGTAGAACGGGTTGCCGACCACACCGGAGAACGTCGGCGCGAAGCCGAGATTGAAGCCGACGATCGCCATGACGACGATCGCGAGCCCGCTCATCAGGAGCGTCTTGAGCAGGCTGCGGTACACCGACGCGCCGAGTTCGCCGACCTCGAGCAGGCCGACCGCGACGGTCATCGAGAAGACGAGCAGCGCCGCGACGAGGACCCAGAGGTTGTTGAGGAGCACGAGTTCGGGCACGGAGCACCCGAGGCGATTTCGAGAAATCCGGTATTAATGCCCGCGCTCGACAGGTGAAGCGCGGCCCCGAACGTCTCCGGCGTCGACTCGAACCGAGGTGTTATACACGCCCGATGGCCCCCTTGCTTCCCGGATGTCGATGCGTGGGGCTCCGGCGCCGGGAGCCCGCCCGTGATCACGATGCTCACGGGGAACAGCCGCGTGCTGCTCACCGTGAACCAGAACGGGGAGTGGAACGAGCTGTTCTACCCGTTCCCCGGCCAGTTCCAACACCTCCGGGAGATGCGGCTCGGCATCTTCGACGTCGGGGGCGGCAAGTTCGCGTGGCTGCGCCGCGGGAACGGCTACGAGATCCACCAGGAGCCGCACGGGGGCGG
>DATJNY010000046.1:0-14385 GCA_035507575.1 Thermoplasmata archaeon
AGGCGTTCCACCAGCTCGGCAGAGGTCAGGCACTTCGCTTCGTGGGTCGAGAATACGAGACGCCGCCGCTCGTCCTCGCGGAGTTCGTCGGCCAGCGAGAGATCGCGAGCCTCCTCGAGGTCGACCCATTGGAACGGGGCGCGACTCGCGCTCCGGAGTGCGTCGGCCCGCTCTCGCGGGTCGTCCGGTCCTTCCCCACCCTCGAGCCGCGAGCGCAACGTGAGTAGGAGGGGCAGCGCCGAGGGAAACAACTCCCCGACTCTCTCCCGGTCTTCCGGGGTCCAGCGATCGAGCCGGACCTCGCCGAGGTCCGCGCCGGCGGAGCGCGCCCGCTCGGCCTCCCGGCGAACCGACTCGGGCGAGCGCCCGGGTAGGGACACGATCAAGAGGGGACGCTCGGGCGTCATCGCTCCTCGATCGTCTCCTCGATCTCGCGTCCGAGGTGTCGAGCCGGCGGTAGTCGAACCGTGTGGGCGCGGACTCCCGCTGTGAGTTCCGTCGTTGCGATGCGTCCGCCGTCCGTCGAGAGCCGGACCGTCTCGGCCTCCTGGAGGAACACGGTACGGGCCGTCCCTGCGTCATCGCCACTCACTACGACCAGCGGGCGCCGTTCGATCTTGATCCGTCCGACCCGAGCTGAACGGATCGGACCCTGAGGCGCCGCGACCAGGACCGCGTCGCCGGGACCGAGTTCCGCGAGGTATCGGGTGCTGCCGTCGGCCATCAGCACGTAGGAGTGCGCGCCCCCGGCGTTCACTCGAAACGGCCGGGGGCGGCTGAACTTCGAACCCACGGCTTCGCTCGTGACGAGGAACAGGAGCGCCGCCGCGCTTCCCACGAGGAGTCCTTCCTCCGGAGCCAGCAGCGAGGTCGTGTCGACGAGCACGCGATGGCCGATCCCGGCGGGACCGACGCGGCGGATCTCCACCGTCGTCCAGTCGAGGTGGCTACCGAGCTGCCCCTCGACCACCGCTTCGAGCGCATCGACTTGCTCGGCGGAACGGATGTCGACGAGCACCCGATCCGCGCCATGCTCGAGTGCGCCGAGCGCCCCCGGGACCTCGTTCGGGTCGAGCGCGTAGACCCAGATCGAGAACCGGCGGCCCCGGGCGGCGATGGCGTTCTCGAGCGGGATCACCCGGTCCCCTCCCCACTCGATCGCGAGCACCCCCCCGTCCGGGGTCGCGCGCACGGCGGCGTTCAGCGACGCTTCGTCCTCGACCCGAACCACGCGCACGTCCCCGCCATTTGGTCCCACGCCGACCAGCCGATCCCCTCGACGTTTCAGCACTTCCTCTCCCGGTCGGGCGTCGAAGTCCGCTTCCTCGGCATCGAGGAATCGGGAGAAGCCGCGACGTCGGGCTCGCTCCAGTACCGCCGTCCGCAAGCCGGGATCGCCGGCCGGAAGTGCGATCGTCACCCGGTCTCGCGTCATTCGGAAGTTCCGGTCAGCCCCCGTGCAGGGCCGTCGCGATCCGGCGGGCGAGCGGGACTACGGGACGCCGCTGGAAGAGGTTACGGCCGATGCAGATCCCCGCGCCTCCCGATCTCACGCTCGCGTCGATCAACTGGAGGAAGGCCGCTTCGTCATCGAGGCGCACTCCGCCTCCGATCAGCACGGGCACCGGCGTCGTCCGGCAGAGCTTGGCGAACTCCTCGCTGGAGCCCGGATAACTCGTTTTGACGACGTCGGCACCGAGATCCGCGGCGGCCCGCGCCGCGTGCCGGAGCTCCTCGGGTGTCCCCCCGCCGGTCTTCTTCACGTAGGCCATGCACAGGAGCGGCAGCCCCAGCGCACGAGACTGGTCCACGGCGACCCCGAGGTCGGCCAACATGTCTCCTTCCTCGGCCACCCCGAAGTTCACCTGCACAGAGAGCAGGTCGGCGCCGAGCGCGACGGCCTCTTCCGCGGTGCCGACAAGGCGTTTGTGATTCGACGTCGGGCCGAGGCTCGTGGACGCGGACACATGGATCCCGAGCAGGGTGGCCGGCCGAAGCACCGGAATCAGCTCGCGGACGGCCCCCTTGGTGACGATCAGCAGATCGGCGCCGCCGTCCTGCAGATCCCGGGCGAGAGGGGCGAGTTCCTCGAGCCCGTCGATCGGTCCCATCGACAGCGCGTGGTCGAGCGGGACCGAGAAGAGCTTCCGCTCCGGGGCGGGGAACAGTCGGCGAAGGCGTATCGTTTTTCCGTACATCGGTGGTTTTCCTCCGAAATTCGTTCGAGGGAGGCGACCGAGAAGGGACGACCCGTCCGCGTGCGGGGGCACGATCGGGGGGCGCCTTCCCGGCGCCTCCCGTTCACCAGAGCCAGGTCGCGGCAGCGTCTCCGCTCGGCGTCGCGAACTCGCGGCGCATCGTGTCGGCTGCCATCGATCCCGGAACCCGTCCCCCTCTATTTATGCTTGCCCGCGGCCGGCGACCAGCCCGTCGTCTGGGCCACTCCGTCGACGAGCAGCGCGTGGATCGAGAAGCCGCGGAGCATCTGCTCCCACATCTGCTTGCGGACCGAAGCGTTGTTGGCAAATCCCGCGACGATCTGCCCGATCCACTCGCTGTGCTCCACATCCGCCGTAACGTGGAGGCGATAGTACTCGAGGTTCTCCTCGGGCACCGCGTAATGCGTCCGGAACGCGGGGAGGAGGCGAGCGCATAGATCGACGTTGGGGGGTTCGGACGACCCTGCGGCGGAAACGAAGAACGTGTTGATGCGGTTGGTGTAGAGGAAGTCGTCGATCGCGACCATCGTGCTCGGGAGCAGCGACGCAGACTGGACTTCGGCGCGCGGCACCCCGATCCCCTCGCAGAACCGCAGCCAGAGCTCGGGGTGGCCGGGCTCCTTGCCCTTCGGGTCCCCCGCCTCCTCGACGAGCTGGTCGAGGATCATGCGACGGTACCGATCGTTGGATGCTTCCCACGAGCAGTTCGCGAATCGCTCGGCCATCGCCACCGGCACGGACGCGAGCCACGGGTAGAACTGTTTCACCCAAGCCTGGACCACCGGCTTCGGTACCGCGCCGCGCTCCAGCTCCGCGAAGAACGGATGCGTCTTGAAAGGGTGATTCGCCATCTTGTACTTCGTCAATTCGTCGCGGAACTGCTCGCCCTCGAACCGGTCCCAAGGTGCGTCGCCCATCGCCCGTTCGACGGGGCCCCGCTATTTGGTGCCCGAGGTTCCGTGCGGAACCCCCCGGGTTATCGCGGACGCTCCGGCTGGAACGCCATGGTATCCGATCGGACCGGGCCGCCGCTCGTACCTCCGTACGGTCCCCTCGCGGGGCTGCGCGTCCTCGAGTCGGCCCGCTTCGTCGCGGGACCGTGGGCCGCCACGTATCTCGGCGAGTTCGGCGCCCGGGTGATCCATGTGGAGGGGCCGCCCTTCGGACCGCCGTACGCCGATGCGACGCGGAGCCTTCGCCCGCTCCTCCCCGGGGCCACGTCTGAGGAGAACGTCTCGGAGTCGTGGGTGCAGTACTCTCGGAACAAGCTCTCCGTCGGGGTCGATCTGCGGACCGCGGCGGGCCGGGAAGTGTTCCTCGATCTGGTCCGCGCGTCCGATATCTGGATTGAGTCGTCGCGGCCGGGGACGTACGACAAGCTCGGTCTCTCGGACGCGACGGTGTGGGAGGCGAGTCCCGCGCTGACGATCGTCCATGTGTCGGGTCACGGGCGGGCCGGCGATCCCGAGCGTGTTGTGGCTCCCTCGTATGATCTCACCGCCCAGGCGTTCAGCGGGTACCTCTCCCTGCAGGGGAATCCGGATCCCGCACCGCCGATGCGCGCGGGGACGGCTCTGAACGACACCGTGACGGGTCTCGCCTCGGCCACCGCCGCTCTGATGGGATATGTCCACGCCCAGCGCACAGGGCGAGGGCAGTCCGTCGACGTCGCCCAGTACGAGATCTTCTTCATGCTGCTCGAGAACCTCGCTCTCGACTACTTCATGCGGGGAGTCGTCCGGGGCCGATACGGCTCGGGCCACGCACGGCTGCACCCGTACGACGTGCACCGTGCGGCCGATGGATGGGTGGTCGTCGCAGCGCCGACGCCGGAAGCGTGGAGTGCGCTTCGCGCGTTGATCGGCTTCACCGACCCCGCCTTTGACGATCGCGACTACCGTCTCGCGCACCGGGAACCCGTGGATCGGGCGATCGCAGAGTTCTGCGGGACGCGCACGCGGGCGGAACTCGAGCGGATCGGTCGGGAGCACGACGTGGCGATCTCCCGGGTGTTCGACATCGCCGACATCGCTCGCGACCCGCACTACCGCGCCCGAGAGATGTTCCTCGAGTGGGACGATCCGATCGCGGGCCGGGTGAAGGGTGCCGGAGTGGCCCCGAAATTCTCCGAAACGCCCGGAGGGGTGTGGCGCGGCGCACCGTGGCTGGGCCAGGATAACGACGCGGTGCTATCGGGGGTGCTGGGCTACTCGGGCGAGCGGCTCGCCGAGCTGCGCTCGGCGGGCGTGATCGGGGAGCATCCTCCGAGCGGGCCGGCGCCCTCGCGCCCCGCATTCTACCGGACGGAGGGGTTGTGACCGTCCAGCTGCCCCCGCTCCCCCAAGACCCGATCGTCTCGGAGATCCGCGAAGTCGCGGAACGTCTTCGACTGTCGGACCGCTATCGAGAACTGGACCGCCACCCGGCATTCCCTCGGGCGGAGTTCCGGGCGCTGGGGGAGGCGCGGCTCTTGGGGCTTCACACCGCCGAGTCGCTGGGCGGACGCGGTTTGCCGCTGCCGCGCGCCGGCGTGGCGCTCTTCCACCTCGCGCACGCGAGCGGAACCACGTTCGCGAAGCTCTCCCTCCAACCGGAATTCTCGTCCGTCCTCGCCGAGCACGGCGCGCCCGAACTTGTCGAGCGGTGGTTCCGACCGCTGATACGCGGCGAGCAGCTGGTCGGAAACCACCTCACCGAGCCGGGAGCGGGCTCCGACGCCGTGGCTCTCGAGATGACCGCAACGCCAGACGGTGACCAGTACGTACTCAACGGCACGAAGAGTGAGGCGGCGTTCGCGGCGGACGCCGACGCGGCGATCGTCTATGCGAAGGTTCCGTCCGGCGGGCCCCGGGGTGGGATCACCGCCTTCCTCGTACCGCAGGGGCTTCCTGGGATCGCCCGGCATCCGGGAATCGGGGACCTCGGCGAGCGCTGGCAGCGACGCGGCACGGTGGCCTACACGCGCGTGCGGGTCCCGAAGTCCCATCGGATCGGGGAGGAGGGCGCTGGATTCGACTACGTGCGCGCGGAGTTGACGCGCGAGCGGGCGCTCCTCGCTGCGATCTACCTCGGAGTCGCTCGGGCCTCGTGGGACGAGACCGTCGCGTACGTCGGGGAACGGGTGGCGTTCGGCCGCCCCCTCTCCGCGCAGGAGGCCGTCGCGTTCCCGCTCGTGGAGGACGGCGCCCGTCTGAGCGCCACGTGGCAGTATCTCGAACGGACGTTGGAGCGACTCGAGCGCGGCGAGCGCGCGGACGCCGAGGCCGCCATGGCCAAGTGGATGGCCGGCGAGGCCGCGCTGGTCGCGATCGACCACGCGATCCAGTTCCACGGCGGGCGCGGGTACTCGCAGGCGCTGCCGCACGAGCAGCGATGGCGGGACGTGCGCAGTGGGCCGATCGCCCACGGCCCCGCCGAGATCATGCACCTCGTCGCGGCGCGCCAACTCTGGCCGCGACCGGCCCCGTCTTCGCGCTAGGCCGCCTTCGGCCGCTCCGAGCGGCCGGGGGAGCTGCCTTCGGCCGTTCCCGTCGCGGCACCCGATCGGGCGTGGAACTGCTCCGCCTCGGTCGAACCGTCCATCGCGAGGGTGCTGGTAAGCCCACCCGACAACACTTGCGCGACGTCATCGAAGTAGCCGGTGCCGACGAACGACTGATGCTTCACGGCCGCGTACCCCGTCTCTTCGGCCCGGAACTCGGCCTCCTGGAGTTCGCTGTACGCCGCCATGCCGCTCTCGAGGTAGCCCTTCGCGAGCTGGAACATCGAAAGGTTCAGCGCGTGGAAACCGGCCAGCGTCACGAATTGGAACCGGTAGCCCATCTTGGCGATCGTCTCCCGGAACTCCGCGATCACATCCGGCGCGAGCTTCTTCCGCCAGTTGAACGACGGGGAGCAGTTGTACGCCAGAAGCTTTCCGGGGAATTCGAGGTGGATCTCTCGGGCGAACCGCTCCGCCTCGTCCAAGTCGGGGCTCGACGTCTCGAACCAGAGGAGGTCGGAGTAGGGAGCGTAGGCGAGGCCCCGAGCGATCGCCATGTCGAGCCCACCGGTGATCTCGAAGAACCCCTCGGTCGTCCGCTTTCCGGTGAGGAACGGAGCATCGCGGGGATCGATGTCGCTCGTCAACAGTTTCGCGCTCAGCGCGTCGGTTCGGGCGACGAGAACCAGCGGGACCCCGGCGATGTCGGCCGCGAGTCGCGCTGCCCAGAGCTTCTGGTTGAACTCCCGGGCCGGCACGAGCACCTTGCCGCCCATGTGTCCGCATTTCTTCACCGACGCGAGCTGGTCCTCGAGATGGAGGCCGGCGGCGCCGGCCTCGATCAGCCCCTTCGTGATCTCGAAGACGTTGAGCGTCCCGCCGAAGCCCGCCTCGGCGTCCGCGACGATCGGGACGTACCAATAGGTCGACCCCTTCCCCGACGCGTGCTGCTTCTCGTCCTCGCGGCGGAACGCGTTGTTGAGGCGACGGACCAGGGCCGGCATCGAGTCCGCGGGATAGAGGCTCTGATCCGGGTAGGTCTGGTCCGCGGTATTCGCGTCGGCGGCGACCTGCCAGCCGCTCGCGTAGATGGCGGGGAGGCCGGCCGCCACCATCTGCACCGCCTGGGTCCCGGTCATGGCGCCGAGCGTCGGGACGTACGGCTCGTGTTGGAGGAGCTGCCAGAGTCGCTGCGAACCGACCCGGGCGAGCGTATGTTCGATCTGCAGGGAGCCCCGGAGTCGCTCGACGTCGTCGGCCCGATACGGCCGGACGACGCCGTGCCACCGCTCGTCCGTCTTCCAGTCGTCCCCGACCGCGGTCACTTCGCCTTCGCCCGAGGCGCCTCCAGGAGAGGGTACGCGACCACTGTGATATACTCCTCTAGGGCGGGCGCGAGCACGACGTCGCGAAGGAGCTTCGACGCGGCGTCGACGGTCGGACCGGGCGGGGAGAGCTCCTCCCGAAGCCGATCGACCTGATCGGCCAAGATCTTGCGAAACAGCGTCGGGGTGACCTTCGTCTTCTGACCGGTGACCGCCGCGTGGTGGATCCACTGCCAGAGCTGCGCGCGCGCGATCTCGGCGGTGGCCGCATCCTCCATCAGGTGGTCGATCGGCACGCAGCCGACCCCCCGAAGCCACGACTCGAGATACCGGAGCGCGACGCGGGCGTCCCGACGGACCCCGTCCTCCGTGACGGCTCCGGTCGGGAGCTCGACGAGCTCTTCGGGGGTGACGGGCGCTTCCGCCCGAGGCACGTTGATCTGGTTCGGGCCCTTCATGTGGGCGTCGAACACCTCTCGCGCGATCGGGACCAATCCCGGATGGGCGACCCAGGTCCCGTCGTGGCCGGCGAGGACCTCCCGCTCTTTGTCCCGGCGCACGAGCTCCATCGCCTGTTCGTTGGCGATCGGGTCATCCCGGATCGGGATCTGCGCGGCCATTCCCCCCATCGCGTGGGCCCCGCGACGATGGGAGACCTGCACCACGCGGCGAGTGTACGCGGCCAGGAACGGGGTGGTCATCGGCAGCGCTGCCCGATCCGGGAAAACGACCCGACGCGCATCCTGGAACTGCTTGATGCAGCTGAAGAGGTAGTCCCACCGACCGCTGTTCAACCCGGCGGAGTTCTCTCGGAGCTCGTACAGTATCTCGTCCATTTGGAACGCCGCGGGGAGGGTTTCGATGAGCGCCGTCACTCGGGCGGACCCGAGCCGCAGTCCCATCGTCTCTTCCGAAAGTCGGATCACGTCGCTCCAGAGTCGGGCCTCGAGGTAATGTTCGAGCTTCGGCACGTACACGTACGGGCCGGTCCCCCGGCTGACGAGTTCGCGCGCGTTGTGGAAGAAATACAGCCCGAAATCGAACAGGCTGGCGGATATGGGCCGCCCGTCGACCTCCAGATGCCGTTCCTCCAGGTGCCATCCCCGGGGACGCATCATCAGGGTCGCGGTATGCTCGGCCAACCGGTACTCGCGCCCGTCCGACGCGACGAACTCGATCCGGCGGCGGATCGCGTCGATCAGATTCCCCTGACCCGCGATCGTCGCCGACCACGTCGGCGAGTGGGAATCCTCGAAATCTGCCATGTAGACGCACGCCCCCGAGTTGAGGGCGTTGATCACCATCTTTCGGTCCACGGGACCGGTGATCTCCACTCGTCGGTCCCGGAGATCCTCGGGCGGCGGCGGCACCCGCCACTCCGACGTTCGGATCTTCTCCGTCTCTTCCGGGAATTGGGGAACCCGCCCCGACTTGAGCACCGCCCTCAGGGAGCCCCGGCGTCGGAGCAGGTCGCGCCGGGTCTTGTCGAATCGATCGTGGAGCGTGAGTACGAAATCGAGCGCATCGGGGGTCAGGATCTCGGCGTCGCGTGGGGTCGCCTCGGCGCGCAGGCGAGTGCGCTCGCGACGCGGGACCGAGGGCCTTGTCGCGCTCGACGCCTTGGTCGGGGTCACTGCTGTTGCGAGGCCGTGGACGCTCGGGAAGAGTTCACGACCGCTATCCGCCACGGGGTAACCCGGCGCGGGAGATAAACATGGAGCGGCGGAGATTCGCGGGCCACGCCCCCCGGGAACGCCGAGACCATGTCCCAACGGACGGATTATAAGCAAGCGAGTTAGCTACGACCTCGTGTCGGAGGCGGCTTCGCCCCCTCGCCTCGCCACCGTCCTCGTCCTATCGGAGACGCGCCGGTTCCTTCGCGAGTCTCACGCCCGCATGATGGTCGTGTTCTTCGCGATTCTTTACGCGCTGGGGTCGATGGTGTTGGGCGGGATGTTGATCCTCGCCCGCGTTCAGGGAGGCTACACCACGGAGGTGCTGTGGGGAAACGCGCTCGGCACCGGGGCGTGGAACTATCCCGGGTTTCTCCTGGTCGCCCCGTGGGGAATCCTGAGCCTCCCGTTCCTCGCCACGTGGTCGATGATCTTCGTGTCGATCGGAGTCGGGATCGGGATCGCGGTGGCGATCCTGATCACCGTCCGTCTGATTCGCGACGGGCGACGCCGAGCCGTCCAACCGGGCGGAGTCGGAGCCGTGGCCGGGCTCACTCCCGCGATGATCGCGCTCGTGACCCTCGGGGCCTGCTGCTCGACGACGGCGGCCGCGACGGCCGGCGTGGGACTCGTGGCCCAGGCCAGCGGTTCGACGCTGGACAACTTGCTGATCAACAATTGGTACCTCGACGTGTTTCAGGTCGTCATCATCGGCGTCGCGTTGCTCGCGCAAGAGGTCCTTCTCGAGATCTACGGGGGACTGTTCGGACTCGCCCCCATCACGAACGAGGGAGCGCCCGTGGCGCTGCCGCCCCGACTCTCCCCGCGAACGATCGCGGTGGGCGCCCTCCGCGGGGCGTTGCTCGTGGCGGGCGTGACGTGGTCGCTGGCGATGCTCGCCGAGTGGACCACGACTTCGCCTTCGTCCGGGAGCGCCGTGCTGTGGTTCCAGTGGGTCTTCCAACACCAGTGGCTCGGGATCCTGGCGGTCGCCGTCGCGCTCTTCCCGGCGGCCACGTCGCGCGCCTTCCTCCGCGGCGACTCCCTCGCCTGGGGGCTGCGAATCGGATCGCTCGTTGCCGGCGCCTCGCTTGCGATCGGGACCCCTCCGACCGTGGCCCTCGCCGGCGCACCGGGGTTCGTCAACGAGCTCCTGGCCGTCCTTGGCGCCCCCCCAGCATGGGGGGCGGTCTCTCCGGTCTTCCCCGTGACCCTCTCGCTCTATCTACGGTGGGGATTCCAGTACTTGCTGCTGGGGGGCTTCGCCCTTGCGGCGGGCGTCGCACCGCGGCGATCGTTCGCCGGACTCGAGTTCACCCGGCCGAGCGAACCAATGCGGGCTCGCGACGTGCCCACCGCGCCGGCCCCGACCGTCGAACCCGTGAGTACGCAGAGCGTGCCGTAGCGCCCGGGTGGGCCCCGCCGGCTCAGGGGTTGCCGGGACGGCGGGGAGCCCACGGCACGCTCGGTCCCACCTCACCATTAATTCCTCCCTCGGCTTGGACCGGCCGTGTTCGACGGGCCCGCGACCCCGATCTGTGACGGGTGTCTCCCGACGCATCGTGGCGACTGGGCCATTCGACCCAATCCCCACCGGACCTACGGAGACGCGGGCCCGCCCTGCGCGTATTGCGGCGCTGCGAATCCGTCATCGATCCTCGCCCCCGCGTGCGCGATCCCGAGGACCCTCCTCGCGAGCTGACGCTCCGACGACCTCGGACCCCCCATGCGGCTCACGGGCTTGCCTCTCGAGCTCGGCGCGTACCCGGCGGAAACCCGGCCCAATCCGCAGTTCCCCTCGGGAATCGGCGCCCCGTTCGAGCGGTTCTACCTTCCAAGGGTGCTCGAAAGCCTGATCGACCGGGAACCGGTCGATCGACGCGAGTTCATCGAGGACGACAATCGCGGAGCCATCCTCCCCGATCCGATCGCCACGCTCGACGGCATGCCGTTCTACCTTTCCGTAAAGGGGATCGGGGCGGCCGTGAGCCCGTACTCTTGGCGGGCCCTAGATCGGGTCCATGGAGCGGAACTCGCTCGCGACGCGACCGTGCGGGAACGCTTCTCCCGACCGGGGCCGGAGGGCGTCGAACGCCTCATCACGGGGGAGCTGTGGCTGCGCGGCTCGCCGTACGGGGGACAGGGTCTCGAGCACGCCGAAACGGCGCTTCGGATCTCCGAGCGCGCGGACCTGACCACGATCCGGGGCTTTCGGATCGCCCCGGTGGTCCGCGTCGCGTTCCTGCCTCCCGACCTCGAGGAGCGGCTCCGTTCGATCTACTGGTATCGGCAGTACCGCGGGCGCATCGTTCAGGAACTCCGTCTCGTCCCGTCGAACGTGCGCATCTACTTCCACGCCCGGCACACGATCGGAAACCAGGTTCAGCACGTCTTCGACCTGTTCCGCATCGACTCCAACGCCCGGGCGCTCGCCTTCGAGGTGCGGTTCGTGCGCAGCACGATGGCGATGCTGACCCTATTCGCGCGGACGCTCGACCCCTCCGGAACGGAGGGGCGCTATCGCGGTCTCGACTTCCACGACGTCTGGCTGGACAAGGACGCGGTCGTGGCGCCCGACGGCACGGTGTTCTTTGTGGACCTCGAGGGGATCGAACCCGTCGAGGTCGAGCGCGCTCGCGTCCGCGAGACGATCGAGGATCAGGTGTATCGCTCGCTCTACGAGCTCACTTTCGCCTACGAGCAGATCGAGGAGGAGCGGATCCGACGCTTCGGCGGGCGAGTCGCCCGGCAAGCCCAGTTCGAAGCGATCCTCACGGAGGCGCTCCGCGAGGACCCGTTCCTGCGGCTCGTGGAATCCGGGGGGCGGCTTGAGTTCGAAATTCGAAACAACTGTCAAGAGGGGTCGCTCTATACGCGGTTCCAGGCGGTGGATCGATAGGTGGCGAGTTCTCAGGACGTCTACGGGTTCTTGACCGGGCTGTCGAACCGTAACCTCACGGTCTCGCTGGCGGAGCCCGACCTCGTCGCGCTCGAGCAAGCGATGCTGATCCAGCGGGTCTCCGCCGACCAATACACGCAGATGAACCAGGAGGTTCAGGCGATCGGGGCGGACCGCGCCGCGCTCCTCCAGGAGCAGACGAGCCGCGCGCAACTCGCCGGGAACGTCCAATCGGAAGAGGGCCACACGCATTCGATCCTCTTCCATTTCGAGAACGCCCAACGTCGCACCGACGACGAGTCGAAGGCGGCGCAGGATGAGGCTTCGTTGCGATCCATGGACGCCGACCTTACCGCGAAGATCCAGGCGTTCAACGCGCTGGTCTCCAAGCAGTCCGCGCTCGGGGGACTCGTGCCGTACTCGGGCGGCTACGTCGGGCTGACGAGCGCGGGAGTGCTTCAGCAGCGTCAGATGGGGATCCGAATGTACCGGGTCTCGGATCTCCCGTTCTCGGCGTACTGGGCCGAGACCCAACAGGTGACGCGCGACCTCGTCACGATCGCGGACACGGGGGGTCGGTACGTCTCGGGCCTGTCGGGGGCGCTCGCCACGGTCGATCGCGGGTATCTCTGGTCGATCGGGATCGGGCTCGCGAAGGCGCTTCCCGACGTGAGCCAGGGTGGCCCCGCCTTCCTGAACGCCTACCAAGCGCTCGGCGCGCTCAGCGGGAACGACGAGAACCGGCTCATGGCGGCCGAGATCCTCTCCTCCGCCCGCGGGGATCTGAACGCCGCCTTCCCGTCGCTACGCGCCCTGGAGAGCCAGGTTCGGGGCATGGGGGTCCCGAAAGAGTCGTCCCTCGGCGTCGCGTCGGTGCTCCTGCTCGGGCAGCGGGCCGACGGCACGTTCGCGACCGACAGCCTCGCGACGTATCTGCGCATGACGCGCTCCTTCGAATCGGCGGCGCTGCTCGCGATCGTGAACGCGCCGATCCCCGAGATCTCGCAGAAGTTCTCGTACCTCCGTTCCCTGTTCGCCTCCTGGGGGTATGCCCCGTCCGAGGACGTCGAACTCTCCTCGGCGTACATCGCGGTCTCCGACCTCCCGATCGACGGGGTCCAGACCAAGCTCGCGATCATCGCGCGCGGCTTGGGCCAGTACCTGCAATACCCACTCGTCGCCGCCTCGATCCTGGCGGCGGTACCCGTGATGGAGGCGAACGAGAGCCTGGCGCTGCTGGAGCAGGCGTACGGCATCATCGGCGCGCGGGCGATGCCCCTCACGCCTCCCGAACTGATCTGCCTCGCCGTCCGCATGGTCCACGGCGTCCGCCCCCAAACGATCCAGAGCCTGGACACCACCGCGACGGCCCAGCCGGCGGCGCCGGTGCGCGGCGGGTACTTCTACGGACCGGGGTTCTTCTTCGTGCCCGTGTTCGTCGCCCATGGGGCGTACTACTCGACCTTCAGCGGCGTCGGAGGTGCCCACCCCGGCCACGCGCACTTCGGAACCGGGGGGTTTGCGGGGTGAGCCGGCTCGGATACCTCGGCCTGGCCGTCGCCGTCCTCCTGCTCGCCGCGGCGCCCTCGATCGCGGCGACGCCGCAGGCGTCAGTGGGGCACTACGTCCCGCAGGCTGGCGACAGTTTCCACTACTACGAAACCTGGTACCTCAACTCGGGTACGGGGGAATACCTCGGATACACCGAAAGCGAGTACACCAACGGAACGATCCAGGTCACGGCGGTCAATCCGAACGGCACGGAGGCGGCGTCGTACTCCAACACGAACTACTGGAGCAACAACACCGGTTCCGCGTACGCGTGGACCTCGTCCGGGACGTTCACATTCTCGGCCACGACCTTCCATTACGTGCACGGGACCGATAACCAGACGGGCTACACGAATCCGTACGTGTGGTTCTACATCAACAACACACTCGCGAATGGAACCACGCTCTATCTACTGAACACCCAATGCCACGTCGTCTCCACGGAGACCGCGCTCGCCCTCCCCCTCTCGCCCACCGGCTACGTGACGACGATCTCGACGGAGGGGAACGGTTCGTTCGAGCGGGACGACGTCTACGGGATGTTCAGCGCGTCCTACACCTGGCTGTCGTACTTCGATCCCGGTACCGGGTACCTGGTTGGCTACTCGTACCAGGAGCTCGACACGAATCCCAACGGCACCGGATTCCGGATCGTCGACACCGTCCAGGTCACGAGCACCTCCTATCCCCTTCAGGTCGCGTCGAACCCGTCCCCGCCCGGATCCTCGACTTCCGGCGGTCTCTCCGAGACCGAGGTCGTGGCGCTGGTGGTCCTGGTCGTCGTCGTGATCGTGGTCCTCGTGGCGATCCTGGTCTCCCGCTCCCGACGCCGGCTGCCGCAGCACTCGGCGACCGGGCGGGTGGACTTCGGGCCGCCGGCGGCGCCGCCTCCGATGGGGGTCCCCCCGCCGGTCCACCTCACGCCCTCGGGCCAACCCGCGGTGCAGCAGATCGTGCTGCGAGAGACGGTGAAAGTGCCGTGTCGGTACTGTGGGACGTTGATGGACTCCACGGCTACGGTCTGTCCGAATTGCGGCGCGCCCCGTACTTAGGGTCCGGACCCCACGGCCGGTATCCGGAACATCCGTCCGACGACCCGGAGCCCAGCCCGCTCGGCGATCGCCCGCGACGGTCGGTTGGACTCGGCGATCTCGGAGACGAGGGAGTCGACCCCGAGGGTACGCAACCACGCCGCCCGCGCCGCGAACAGGTCGGTGCCCACCCCGCAGTTCCGGTA
>DATJNY010000047.1:0-62858 GCA_035507575.1 Thermoplasmata archaeon
CTCCGGGCGGCATCCACCGGCTACGAGGAGACCCGGACCGAGCTCGAGCTGCTCGTCCACGAGCTCAAGGTCGCGATGTTCCTCACCGGGTCCCGGACCCTCGACGACCTCCGCCGCGCTCCGTACCTGATCACCGGGGAGAGCCGGCAATGGATCCATCGGTAACCGCGCCCCGGCCTCCGTCCTCCGAGGAGGTGCACCGGGAGAAGCTGCTCCGGTCGAAGACCGGCCCGAAAGGCCCCCTCCCCTCGAACGTCGACTGGATCCGCACCCTTCCTCCCCTCGAGCGGGCTCGCTTCGCCGGGTCGGTCCGGCGGAAGCCATCTCGAACGCTCTCGGGCGTCGCGGTGGTCGCGGTCATGACCGCGCCGGCCCGATGCCCGCACGGTCGCTGTACCTATTGCCCGGGCGGGGTCGAGAACGCGAGCCCGCAGAGCTACACGGGAGAGGAGCCGTCGGCGCTGCGCGGGGCCCAGTTCCAGTGGGACTCCGCCGCGATCACCCGCCACCGGATCGAGACCCTCGAGGCGATCGGCCACCCAACGAGCAAGGTCGAGGTCATCGTCATGGGGGGCACCTTTCCGGCGCGGCCCCGGTCGTACCAGGAAGAGACGCTCCGCGGGATCTACGACGGCCTCAACGGCATGGCGAGCACCTCCCTCGCCGAGGCGGTCAGCCGGAACGAGATGGCGGCGCACCGCATGGTCGGGTTAACCGTGGAGACCCGGCCGGACTGGTGCGACGCGCGGGTGCTACCGTTCCTCCTCGACGCCGGCGTCACCCGGGTAGAGATCGGGGTCGAGTGCCTGCACGACTCGGTGCTGGAAGCGGTCGGACGCGCGCACGGTGCCTCGGACGTCGTACGCGCGACCCGCGAGGCGCGCGACCGGGGGCTCAAGATCTGTTACCACTGGATGCTCGGACTGCCCGGGATGGACCCGGAGTCCGACCTCGGGGACTTCCGACGACTCTGGGACGAGGCGGAGTTCCGACCCGACCTCCTCAAGATCTATCCGACGCTCGTGCTCCCCGGCACGCCCCTCTACGACGACTGGAAGGCCGGGCGGTATCGACCCTACGACACCGAGACCGCCGTCCGCGTCCTCTCGGAGATGAAGCGGATCGTCCCGCCGTGGGTACGGATCCAGCGGATCCAGCGCGATATCCCCTCGCGACTGATCGCCGAGGGGGTGCGGGCGAGCAACGTTCGGCAGCTCGCCCTCGCGCGGCTGCGGCGGGACGGGGCCGACTGCCGGTGCCTGCGCTGCCGAGAGGCCGGCCGGCGCGCCGCGCCGGCCCCCGAGGCGTTCCAGTTCCACCGGACCGAGTACCGGGCCGGAGGGGGCCGCGAGGTGTTCTACGTCTGGGAGGAGCCAGCGACGGACACGGTCGCCGGGTTCCTGCGGCTGCGGTACCCGTCGCTCGCCACCCCGGGCGGCCTCCCCGAACCGGTCATCCGGGAACTGAAGGTCGTGGGCAGCGAGGTCGCAGTCGGTGAGTCGCCGGGGCGAGCGACCGACTACCAGCATCGCGGGTTCGGGCACGCGTTGCTCGATGCCGCGGAGTCGGAGGTCGCGGGGGCAGGGTTCTCGGGGATATACGTCACCAGCGCCGTGGGGACCCGGGAGTACTACCGGAGGTACGGGTACGCGCGGGCCGGCCCGCACATGAGGAAACCGCTCTGCGCGGGACGCAACCACTGAGGGAGAAATCCCCGCGCCGCGACCCACGCGCCTCGCAACCGTTAAACCCACCCCCGGCTCCGCCGACCGAGTGACCTCGATGCCCCGTAATTTCCAGGTGGAGCCGCTGCGGACCGTCCATATCGAGGACCAAGCCGTCGAGATGGTCGAGCGGAAGGGGCTCGGCCACCCGGACTCGATCGCGGACGGAGTCTCCGAGTCGGTCAGCCGCGCGCTGAGCCGACTCTACCTCGACGAGTTCGGACACATCCTCCACCACAACACGGACGAGACGCAGGTCGTCGGCGGCGCCTCGGAACCGGCGTTCGGCGGCGGCAAGGTGACGGCGCCGATCTACATGCTGCTGGTGGGCCGGGCGACCTCCGAGGTCAACGGCGAGAAGCTCCCGATCCGCGACACCGCGATCGAAGCGGCGCGCAAGTACGTCCAGTCGGTCTGCGCCCACATCGACATCGACCGTCACGTCGAGTTCGACTGCCGCATCGGCCAGGGCTCCGTCGACCTGCGCGGCGTCTTCGAACAGAAGAACGTGCTCTCGAACGACACGTCCTTCGGCGTCGGGTTCGCGCCGCTCTCCGACCTCGAGCGGCTCGTGCTCGAGAGCGAGCATTTCCTCACGCTGAAGCTCAAGAAGAAGATCCCCGCGCTGGGCGAGGACGTGAAGGTGATGGGCTATCGGCAGGGCGACAAGATCCGGCTCACGGTCGCCGCGGCCCTGGTGGACAGCGAGGTCGCGAACCCGAAGGAGTACCGCTCCGTCTGCGACCAGGTCGGCGAGCAGCTCGCCGAGCAGGCCGCGAAGATGACCCAGCGGGAGGTCGTGATCGACGTCAACACGGCGGACGACCCCGAGCTCGGCCGCTACTACCTCACCGTCACCGGCTGCTCGATGGAGGCCGGGGACGACGGGTCGGTCGGCCGGGGGAACCGGGCGAACGGGCTGATCACTCCCTGCCGTCCGATGAGCCTGGAAGCGTCGGCCGGCAAGAACCCGGTCAACCACGTCGGCAAGATCTACAACCTGCTCGGGAACCTGATCGCTTCCGACATCGTGAAGGAGACCGGCGGCAACGTCAAGGAGGTCCACGTGAAGATCCTCTCCCAGATCGGGAAGCCGGTCGACCAGCCCCAGGTCGCGAGCCTTCAGATCCTGCCCGCGGACGGCGTGAAGCTCTCCGCGGTGAAGGGGAAGGCCGAAGCGGTGGCGAACGGCTGGATGGACCAGGTCGACACGATCCCCCGGCGGCTCCTGACGGGAAAGCTCAGCGTCTTCTGAGACGGCGCGCCGCCGGAAGAGGTCGGGCTAAATACCGGAGCCGGCCAACTACTTCGTAGTCCGCCCCCTCGCACGAGGGGCCGGTCCGAGAGGTCGGAGGGCGCGTGGCGTCGGAGCAGATCTACCTACTCCTCTTCGCGGCGGTCGTCCTCGTCGTGGTCGTCGTCGCGCTCGCCCTGTTCACGCTCCAGCGCCTCCGGCGGCGCAAGCAGCAGATCCTGGGCGAACTGAAGCATTCGCCGCGCCTCGACGCCGACCGGGCGTTCAATCGCATTGTCATGGCCCGGCGGGAGGCGGACATCGTCGGGCGCCAGGGGAAGGACGTCAGCCGGGCCCGGGAGCAGATCGCCCAGGCCCAGGCCCAGCTCGACCTCCGGAATTTCGCCCGCGCCTACGAGCTCGCGCAATCCGCGCACGAGTCGCTGGTCCAGGCGTACCAGTCGGCGACACCGGGCGCCCCGCTGCCGGCCGCCGATCCGATCCCGAGCCGGGCGAGCCCCCGCTCGGCCTCCGCGTCCCTGTCTCCGCCGATGCGTCCTGCGGCCGGGGCCGCTCCGCCCCCGATCACCCCCATCCCCCGGGGCCGGATGGAAGCCCAGTTCGAAATGCGGTTGCTCGAGGCGGACCTCGCCCGGGCATCGGCCGAGCGGCCGAGCGATCCCGCGACGCTCTCGGGGCTCGACTTCCAGGACCGGGCCCGGACGGCGTTCGACGCCGGACAGTTCGCCGAGGCGTTCCGCTTCGCGCTGAAGGGACGGCGGAACCTCGGTGGGAAGGTCGAGGCCGTCGCACCGGGGCCGGGGAGCGCCGCCGGAGGGGAACCGCTCGACGCGAGCGCGGCCGCCGAGTCGGCGGCGAGCGCAAGCCGCTGCGCGGAGTGCGGCTACCCCACGACACCGGCGGATGCGTTCTGTCGGGGATGCGGGACCCCCCGCACGCCCTCGACCTGTCCCCGTTGCGGCGCGCCCCGCACCGCCGCCGACACGTTCTGCGGGCGCTGCGGCGAGCGGTTCAGCTAGCGATCCCGGTGCCCACCGGCGGGCCGCTCTCCAGCCAGTCGTCGAGCCGACGCTGGGTCCGGGCTTCGTGGAGCACCGCGCTCGCGGCGAGCCACCGCTCCAGCGGGATGGCGAACGTCTCCTGGATCCGGTCGCCGAGCTCTGCCAGCGTCGCCACCCGCTCGGGCGGCCGGGCCATCGCCGCCCGCACGTACTCCCGGACGTTCCACACCCCGAGCGGGAGGATCTCGCCCGGATGGACCTCGCGCAGCACGATGACCCCGGCCTGCCGGCCGAGGCGAAGCAGCGCCTCGCTCGTGGCGAGCCGGGCGGCGTAGTAGCAACCGCCGATCGAGGCGTACGTCGTCCGACCCTGGGCTCCTTCGTGATCGCCCATGATGACGAGACGGGTCGTGCTGGGATTCCAGAGCGTGTTGGGGTACCAGGCCTCGATCGATTCGTAGCGGTAGGCGCCGGGGAGGAACGCGACGATCCAGCGATTGTCGAGCGCGGTCAACCGGTGCACCTGGATCTCCGAGAGCTCGGGCAAGTGTCGGACCCGCTCCAGGTTCGCCTTCGAGAGCAGGTCGTCCACGGCGGTGATGCTCCAGCGCGTCGGGACGAGCCGCCGGCGGCCCCGGCGACCGAGGGTTCCGACGCTGAACGCGCGCTGGATCCGGCTCACCCGCACGCCGCGCTGATAGAGCTCCCCGACGGCGACCCGAGCGTTCGCGGCAGTATCCGAGCTCAGGCGCTCGAGATGCGGGTCGACCCGGCGGACGTCGAGCCGGAACCGCTCGATCGGGGCGGACGGGCCGAACGGCGGGGTCGAGTCGGAGAGGGAGAGATGGCCCCTCGGGGGCCGTCGAAACCGGGTCTCACTCTCCGCCGACTCGGCGGCGATCCCCAGCAGCTGGAGATCCTCAAGGAGACGGATCGGCCGCTCGGCGTCCGTGACCCGGATCGGGGAAGTGCCACGGACCAGGCTGGTCCGGAACCCGACGACCTCGGCGACCGAGCGGCCGACCCAGTCCTCCGGGGAGTCCAGCAGTTCCGTGGACCCGTGCTCCGCGGAGAGGAGGGGGCCGAAGGAGACCTTGGGGTAGCCATATCGTCCCACAAAGACGCCCGGCGGCGAGCTGCCGGAGAGCTCGGACCCCCCGACCATCGGGAGCGTGCGCTCGAACGCATGGTACTTGACCAGGATCGGGCAGACCGGCTTCCCGCACAGGAGCTGGGCGGACCGGCACCGCACGCACATCGTCGGATCCTCCCGGAGGCCGGGGATGCTCCAGGAAAGGGACGCGAGAGGAGCGATCCCGGGTAGAGGCGGCGGCGTCGCAGAACCGGCCATGGACGATCTTCCGGTACGGCGTCGCGGCTTGAAGAGCCGACGCCAGGGGTCGCGGAACACCCCTCCGAGGACAGGGACCCGGGCGACGCGGACCGCGCGATTCGGATCGTCGCGGTCGGGTTCGAGGGAAGAGTCACCCTAACGAGTACAGGGCGACGTGACGCGGGCCAGCTGTCCGCTGCTCCCCCAGGATCGCCCGGGCGTGTCGGGTCGCGCCGCTCGCTACTTCGTTCGGGCGCTCTCGACCCGAGCGAGTACGCTCAGCGCCTCGACCGTGGCCCAACGGCTGGGTTCCCGCAACAGCTCCAGGGTCATGGGAAAGAAGGGGCGATACAGGTTATCCCCCGGGAAGTCCGGTTCGACGTCCGGATGGGTCTCGTCCATCGCCCACGTCCCGTCGCGCGCCCGCTTGCTCGCAAGCCATCGAAGCGCGGGCCGGAGACGGCGGTCCCCGCCGTAGCCGAGCCGTGTCAAGGTCCGCAGGCCCACGAGGAGGTCGTAGTAGTAGTGGTTGGGGTAATGGATCCGGAACCAGGGCGCGTAGCGGGTTCCCTCGTGCATGAGCTGACGGTGGAGGAAGAACTCGGCCCCACGTTCGACCGACCTTTGCACCGACCGGTCGCGCTCGCTCTCGGGGATTTCGGCGAACGCGGCGAGACCTTCCCACCCATCGAGCGTCCCCCTCTTCGACGGGAAGCAATGCCACCCTCCGTCGGATTTTTGGGTCCGGACGATCCACGCGATCGCCCGCTGCACGACCGGGTGGTCGAGGTAGCCGAACCGAACGAGCGTGCGCACGGCGTTCCCGGTGACGCAGACCTCGCCGCTCCGCCCCGAGAGGTCGTTGCCCCGGGCTCCCCACCGGTCCATGATCAATTCGGCGGTACGGCGGATCCGCGGGTCGCGCTTCGTCATTCCGAGGTCGGCGAGGACGATCGCGATCCAGTTGGTCACGATGTACTTCGGGACGTACAAGTCTCGTGCGGTACTGCGCGGAGTCGCCCAGTGACCGTCGGGGAACTGCGGCTCGAGGAGCGACGCGGCCCATCCGGTACGTCCGATCTCCTTCACCGCCGTCTGAACGCGCGAATCGCTGCGCGGGCGCCCATCGACTTCCAGCCAATACCGAGCGCGGACACTCGGATCGGCTTTGGGTCCGGTGAGCCATCTTCGTACCCGCGGCAGGACGAACATCACGCGGGGAGGTCCCGAAGGTCCATAACGGTACTCGATTCGGGGGCACCCTCGGGGGATTGACTGACACCGTCCCGGATACCCCCAGCCCCCGGCGGAGCCCGTCCTCCGGCGCCCTTCGATGGGCAGTCAGAAAAATGTTCCCGGCGCCCAAAAGACCGCATCCTCAAATAGCGACGAGCGTGGTCGGCTCACCGCGGGACTGTGGGGTAGCTTGGTCCATCCTTCGGGGTTCGGGACTCCGAGACGCCAGTTCAAATCTGGCCAGTCCCATCGGCGCAATTGCGGGATCACTTCGCCTGTTGCTGGAACGCCCGCATCGCCTTCCCGGCGTCCTTCAAGATCGGACCGCCGTGGTACGTGAGCAGCGCGTCCACGGACAGCTGGTTCATCCGCCGTGCGGAGACGAGAGCACTCGGCGAGTGATGGGTATAGTCGGGGACCGTGAGGACGACCTGCTGGCCGAACACGAAGAAGAGGTCCCCCGAGAACAGAAGCTTGCGCTCCGGGTGGTAGTACGCCGTGTGACCGGGCGTGTGGCCCGGGGTGTGGTAGGCGATCAATCCCCCGGCCGCGTCGATCGAGTCGCCGTCCTTCAGGGTCTCGTCGACGACGAACGGGGCCGCCGGAGGGGTACCCGGCCCATCGTAGGGGGGATCGCACGCGATGTACGCGGCTTCGAGCCAGTGGGCGTACGTCTTCGCATGCGTGAACGCGGCCATCGCCTTCAGCGATCCCGTGTGGTCGCGGTGGAGATGGGTCAGGAGGATCTTCTTGACCGCGGTCGCCGCGATCCCGTGCGCCGCCATGTACTTCTCGATCGCGGCGTGGGCGCCCGGGAGACCCGTGTCGATGAGGGTCCACGATGACCCCGAATCCTTGACGAGGTAGACGTGGGTCGAGAAATCGGGGCTCGGGTCAACGCCTTCCACCTGATGGACGCCGGGGAGGATCTCGGGCATGGTGTTCCGCCGTAGCCCCGACGGGATAAATTCCGTTCGGAACCGCCTCCCGCGAGCGCTCCGGCGCCCGGTTCGAGCCTTCCGGCGGGGGCGGACCGGCCTTCGGGGGCGCCGACGGATTATTATACTGGATGCGCGCGGTCAATACCGATGTCGCGTCAATGGGCTGCGCTCGCGCTCGCCGTACTGCTGATCGCCTCGGTCTTCGTCGGTCTCGGAGTCGTCTCGGGGACGCACGGGCCCGCGGCGGAACCGCTCGCCCCCGCTGCGACATCGGTCGCGGCGGCCAGCCACCCGGACGCCGGACCGATCTCGATCTCGCCGTACAACGGCTACGGTGACCCGACCGACGAGTTCTGCATCGGAGCCTGCCTCGCCCTGGACGGGAACGAACCCGGTGCGAGCACGATCTACTTCTCCATCGGCGACACGATGGCCGATCTCGCCGTCAACGTCACGATCAACGACCCGAACGCCACGCGCGACGGGCTCGTGAACCCGGTCTTCTCGGCCGCTCTCGCGATCAATCAGACCACCCACGAGAACCTCACGCCCAACGACAACCACCTCTCCTTCACCTTCCCCGGTGCCCTGCCGTACGGTGGGGGCTGGAACATCACCGCCTCGGCGCCGCTCGGCGGCTTCACGGCGGTCAACCTGACCCTCTACACCTACTCGATGCTCGTGGCCGGCAACCCCGACACCTACTCGGTCGTTGTGCCGGGCGAACCGATCACCCTCTCCTGGATCGCGACGGACTACGGCACGGGGGCCGCGTACTCGGATCTCACCTCGGTCACCGCGAACGGGGAGTACACGAACGCGACGCCGCTCGACCTGTTCTCGCCCGGGCTCCTGCCGCTGCCGGTCAAGGGGACGGGTTCGTTCACCTTCGCCGTTCCGGCGAACGCGACGCCGGACACGGAGCTCTCGGTCAGTATCTGGGCCGTGACGAACGTCTCGGGCCAGGTCGCGGAGAACGAGTCCGAGAACGTCGTCTTCTACGTCGGCGCCCTCGAGATCCAACGGGTGACGCTCAACTCGTCTCCCGGTTGCCAACTCGGCGGCGGCTCGTACGACACCTTCACGAGCGGCAGCCCGGTCTTCGTCTGCGTCTGGGTCGAGGCCCACGGCTCGGGCCGCACCACGACGGACATTCCGGGGATGACCGTATCGTTCCTCTACTGGAACGGACTCGAGAACGTGACGCCCGGCGGGAGCCCACCCGCGTCCGTCACGACGAACTCCACGGGCCCGGTCGCGATCTCGTTCGTCCCCTCGGCCCCGCCGTTCACGTCGTACTACTCGTATCCGTTCAGCGGGAACTCGATCAACATCACCGTCTCGGACCCGGCGGCGATCGTCGGCTACGCCAACGCCTACGAGAACCTCTCCTTCCAGGTGCTGCCGCCTTCGGGCGCGGGCGTGGTCTCGGTCGCGCTGAACTCGTACCTCTACGTCGCGGGCCAGACGGTCTTCGTCAACTGGACGCTCGCGGTCTCGAACGCCTCGGTGGGCGTCCTGCACGCCGTCCAGTGGGGCCTCTCGGCCGGCACCGGGCTCGCCTCGACCGGCGCCATCAACTCGACGGCGAGCTCGGGGATGCTCGAACTCAGCCTCCCCGCCGGCTACATCGGTGGGTTCTATGTCTACGTGGTCGCCTCGAACGGCTCTGCGCTGTTCGAAGGCGCCGCGATCGGGGAGGTCGCGCTTCCGACGCTCCTGGTCTCGACCCCCTCCCCCTACTTCACGGGCGGCCAGACGATCTCCTTCCCCGTGGAGCTGAGCCCCTCGGCCGAGCCCGGCACGACGATCTACTACAACATCACCGGCTACTGGATCTCCTACCCCGCGGACTACGAGACCGCGGAGTCGGTCGTCGCGGTCGGGACGGTCGCGAACAATGGCGCGATCTCCTTCGCCGCGCCCAGCAACAACCCGGCGACCTACTACACCGTCGACGTCTGGGCACAGTCGCCCGTCAACGGCGTCTACGCGACCGGGAGTGCCGAATCGGACCTCGAGACCGGGTTCGCCGTGCTCGTCGGCATCAGCACGCTGTCGAGCTACTCGGACGGGAGCTTCCAGCCCGGCCAGACGATCCAGGTCACCTGGTCCCTGAGCCCATACGGCAACCAGCCCCTCCCGGGTCAGTACACGCTGTACCTCTACCTCGGGGACACGCTCGTCGAGCCGGTCTGGACCTCGACCGCGTCCTCGGGCACGATCGCGCTGACGATCCCGTCGAACACGCCGTCCGGACTCCTCTACCTGGACCTCTACGTCTACGCGCCCGGGGCCTTCGGGCCGGAGTGCGACAGCTACTACAACGAGTGTTACGGCGAGTCGGGCCTCACGGTGAACGCCCACCCGTCGGTGCTCAGCATGGAGCTCGGCGCGGGCAGCGGCCTCACGGTCGGATGGTTGATCCTCCTGATCGTGATCCTGGTCGTGGCGGTCCTCCTGGTGCTCCTGATGCGGCGCCGCCCCCCGATGACGGCCCGCGGACCGACGTACTCGCCGACCACGGGCTCGATCCCTCCGGCGGCCCCGCCGCCGTCGACCGCTCCCGCGGCCGAGTGGAAGGACCCGTCGGCGTCGAGCCCGCCGCCCTCCTCGACCACGGAGATGCCCCCGCCCCTTCCCACGCCTCCCGCGGGGCCGCAATAGGCGTCCGAGCCGGGCCTCGGCGCGAACCCCTTCTTCCCTTTTCTCGAACGGTCGCTCAGGAGCGCCACGCGTCGCCGAGCGCCCGGACCGAGGCCTGGACCTCGCTCGCGGCGAGGCCGCCGAAGTCGAAGATCCCCAGCACCTCGTCCACGCCGATCTCGGCGAATCGACGCAGGCGGTCCGCGACCTCGCGCGGCGATCCGAGAAGCGCGAAGCCGCTCGCTTCGATCGCGCGGGCGTCGGCGTGGTGGGGGTCGCGCTGGACCTTCTCCTGGTAGAACACGCTCTGGGTCGCGAGCCGGGCGTCGAGATACCGCTGGAGGGCCTCGCGCGCGAGCCCCGGCTGCGCGCCGGCGTAGAGGTGCAGCGCGACCGCGACCTCCGCCCGGACTCCCTCGGGCAGCTGCTCCCGGAATTCGCGGATCTCGGCGGCGAGCTCCTCCGGGTTCGCGACGGTGGCGTACGGGACGAGCGCGAGGGAGGCGCCGCGCCGGGCGACGAACGGGATCGCCTCGCGGCGCTGGACCGCGATCCAGATCGGCGGATGCGGGCGCTGGACGGGCAGCACGTTGAGCCGCACGGGTCGGGCGGACGGCTCCTCCGCGCGGACCTCCTGCCCGTCGAGCGCGGCGAGCAGGGTTTCCAGGTGGCGGTCGAACCGCTCGCGCTTCGTCGCGGGATCGACCCCGAACCCTTCGAACTCGAGCGGGATGTAACCGCTCCCGACCCCGAGATTCAGTCGTCCGCCGGTGAGCCGGTCGACCATTGCGTATTGCTCCGCGAGCTCGATCGGGCGGTGGAACGGGAGGACGCTCACGAGCACCCCGAGGCGCAGCCGCCGGGTGCGCTCACCGCAGGCCGCAAGCAGGACCGGGGGGGACGGGCAGAGCCCGCCGGGCTGGAAGTGGTGCTCCGCGATCCAGAGGGCGGAGAGCCCGCCCGCCTCGGCGGCGTCGGCGAGGCCGAGCACGTCCGCGTAGCGGTCGGAGACGGGCCGCGCCGGGAGCGGCGCGCCGTCGACGACCGTGAAGGCGCTGAGCCGCATGAGGCGAGGACCCGAGGCGGGTAGATGGCGTTTCCCGCGGTCCCCAAGGGCTAAGTCCGAGGCTCGCGCCTGCCCCGGGGGATGGGCTGGTAGATCAGTCCGGAAGATCGCCGGTTTTGCAAACCGGAGGCCTCGGGTTCAAATCCCGACCAGTCCACTTCGACAGCCACCGATTCGAACGTCGCGCGCGGCCGGTGGAGAGCCACCGACAGCGGGCTCGGGAACGGGAGGACGCGCCGTTCGGCTACTTCAGCCCCAGGAGGCGCCGAACTTCAGATAGATGGTCGAGACACGGAATCGAGGCATCGATCGCGGGAGGAATCTCACGCGGATCGACGGGGTCCCAGTAACGGGACCACAGCCCACGGTAGAGGGCAGCCCCCATGCCGAACGCCCGGGCTCCCTCCACGTCCCACTTCCAGCTGTCTCCCACATGGAGGATCTGGGACGCCGGGACACCGGAGCGGCGTGCCGTCTCGGCAAAGATCCGGGGATCGGGCTTGCACGCCCCAACGTCCGTAGAGGCAACGACATGGGCAAGTCGCATTTCCCCGGCCCCCTCCAAGAACGATTTCCAAGCCGACCCCGATCGGGAGGTGTCCGTGGTCACCACGACGGGAACCCCCACCCTGTTCAGCTCTCGTACGAGAGCCTGGGCCTCGGGATTGACGACCGGAGGATGTTCCTTGAGTCCTCCTTCAGCGAAGCGTTGGACCGCCTGCTCAACGGGGCCGTCGTACAGTGCCCCCAGGAGCTCACGAATCCGGTCGACTTGGGTGGCGATCGGGACGGACTCCACCGGTTGTCCCTTGCTCTTCAATTCCGAGTACAGAGCTTCCCGGGCCCTACGGAGTTCCCCCGCCGGGACCGGGCTCCCGTCCGGCCTTCGGAGTGCCCCCGCAAGACGATTCCACCGAACCTCGTACTGGGCCTCTACGATGGCCCGAGTGTCCCAAACGACCGTGTCGTGGAGATCCAGGGAGAGAACCTGGTATGGCCCGGGCACGGCCCTCACCGACTAGCGCGAGCTACCGGGAAGGATTAGACTACCCCTTCGCGGCCGGGTCGCACGGACTGTGGGAGGGGCGGGGGAAGGGGTTGTCCCGGGGCGAGCTCGCGTCCTTCAGCTCGACGGGGGGGGCGGCGGAGGCTCCTGCCACGCGGGAGGCGGCGGCGCGGCTCCGCCCGCGGCGGCTCCGGCGGGCGGGGTGTACGGCGACATCGCGGGAGGCTGCCGACCGCGTCGCGCGAAGAGGAGCGTCGTCACGAGCAGGATCGCCGCGACCACCGCGAGCACGCCGATCAGGAGCCAGCCGAGGCTCCCGACCCCCGTGCTCGCCGTCGAGGAGTTGGCGGTCAGCGCGATCGTCAGGTGCGTGGACCCGCCCGCGGTCACGGTGACGTTGTTGAAGTACGGGGCGTACCCCGACGCCGTCACCTCGATCGAGTGGACTCCGACCGGCACCGTCGCGGAGAACGCCCCGCCGGAGCCAACCGACGCGGGCGCGCCGTCGATATAGAGCGTCCCCGAGCTCGGGGTGATCGTCCCCGAGATCGTGCCCGTCGCGGTGATCGAGGCGAACGCGACGCTCACGCTGGCATCGCCCGACACGGTGACCTGGCCGTTCGCGGGGGTGGCGGCATAGCCGCTCGCCGACGCGCTCCAGACGTACGTGAGGGCCGGGACGTTGTCGAGGGTCACCGAGGCGTCCCCGGTGATCAGCAGGTCGTTGATGCTGCCGCTCGCGTTCGCGTAGGAAAAGTACCACGTCGTCCCGCTCGGCAACCCGGTCTCCGACACCGTGAGCGTGTAGACGGGCACGAACTCGACCGAGAAGGAGGCGTTCCCGGTGAGCGTCAGGTCCCCGCTCGAGGGGAGCGCGAAGTAGCCCGCATCGTTGCTGAACTCGAAGGTGTAGTCGCCGGGGAGGAGCCCCGTGACCGTCAACGAGCTCGAGTTGGAGTAGGCATCCCAGTACTCGTCGACCGAGTTGAACACGTCCACGGCCCAGTTCGTCCCGCCCGGAAGGCCGCTCTGGTGGACCGTCCACGTCACCGCGGGCTGGAACGCGATCACGATCGTGATGTTGGCGTTCACGACGTTGAACGTCGCCGAGTAGGCGGCGAAGCTCGAGTTGTAGGAGAACGCCCAGTACCGTTCGTTCGTGACCGCCGGGAAGCCGAACGTCACGTAGTTGTCGGTCCCGCTCGTGTTGGTGACGTTGTACAAGTATCCGGACTCGAGGTCCCCGAGGAGGCTGTCGCTCCCGTCGACGTACACGCTGACCTCCCAACCCGTGGCGGCCGGTAGGCCCGTCTCCTCGAACGTCACGGTGTAGATCGGCGTGTAGGTGAGCGGATAGTAGTCGCCGCCCCCGTAGTCGCAGTAGTAGATGTACGACTCGCAGATGAAGCCGTAGATGTCGGTGAACTCCTCATCGACAGGCAGCGGGTTCAACGCGGCATACGGCAGCACCCCATACGGGTTCCAGTAGAGCCCGTAGTCCCACCAGTAGTTGCCCCCGATGCAGCTGCCGCCGATGATGTTGGTGACGCCGCACTCGGGCGCGATGTTGTACGCCTGGCTGAACGTGTAGGGATACTGGTTGGGATAGTAGCCGGTGTACGGATCGTAGTAGAGGCTGGTCGCCGTGATCTCGGTGTCGAACAGGTTGTTGTAGATCAGATCGCAGATGTCACACTCGGTGTACGCCGCGGCCCCGTACTCGTAGGCGTCGCCCCAGTCGGTATCGACGAGCCCAATCGCCCCGTAGGCGCCGGCGACCGTCGAGTACGGATTCGGGGAGTCCGGGACCGAGGTGAAGAACTCGCTGCTCTGGACGTCGTTGGAGTAGCCCCCATAGAAGAATAGCGCCTCGCCCCCGGTTTCGAACGTAACGCCCACGACGCCGCTCAAGCTCGTGTTCCAGTACGTCACCTGGCCGATCGATTGCGACGGGCCGAAGTACGCCGCCGACGGCCACCAGCCCCCGATCGTGCCCCCGAAGAAGTTGACGTTCGTGCTCCCGTAGATGAAGATCTGCAGGTTGTTCCAGTCGGGCGTGCCGAAGTAGGAGACCGCCAATTGGCTCTCCGTGTCACTCGGGAAGTTGACGAAGAGGCTCGGCGCCGGTGACATATCCACGTCGTAGACGTCATTCAGGTAGATCCCGGCGAAGACCGGGAACATGTAGTCGTTGAACGCGCCGAACCAGGGGAAGTCGTAGTAGCCCGCGTCGGAGAACGGCGGAGTGATGCCCAACGGCTCGAGTTGGTTGCTGAACAGCAGGTAGTTGCCGTAGCCGTCGATCCCGCTCGAGATCTCCGAGGCCGCCGTCTCGTTGAACGCCCAGAGCGGGGTGTACACGCCCACCGTGGGGTCGGAGCCCAGGCCAACGTCGGCCGTGCACGGGAAGCAGCTCGCCGAGAACTCTAGCGTGATCTCGAACGGATCGTAGTTCGCGGCGAGGAACCAGATCGTGTAGTTGCCGAGGGGAAGTTCGATGCCCGGGGTGTTCTGGATGAGGTTGTTCGGGGCCCACTCGAATTGGGAGAGGTCCGTCACGCCGATCCCGGGTGCGAAGAACAGGAACGCGGTCGAGGGATCCGTGTTGAAGATGAACCAGGGGTTCGACGAGAACGCGCCGAGCGGGGTCGCTCCCGAGACGTTCCAGAGCCCGTAGAGGAACGACGGTCCGGCCGAGAGAGAGACGCAGTTCGCGCAGCCGCCGTAGCGGGCCCACTGGGCCGTGACGCCCACGGACGTTTCACCGGTCTCGCCGCCCACGTTGTACGCCGAGTCCACATTCTGGTACTCGCCGCTCGCGTTGAGATAGGTGAGGGTCATGTAGTCGGAGTAGCCGTCAAAGACGTCGAAGTTGCTGCCGCCGCCCGGTCCCCCGAGCGTGATCTCGAAGTCGCTGGGGAGGCCGAGATTGTTGTACTGATACCCGTTCGCCTGGTACTGGGCGAGGGGCGCGGCCGGCCCCCCCGAGACCGTCGAGTTGAAGATGGCGTAGTCGTAGCTGCCGGCGTAGTTGCCGAGCGCCGACGACACCGTGTAGTTGAAGAATACCTCGTTGCGCCCCTGGTTCAGCGTCGAGTTCATCCACATGCGCACTTCGTACGGGTACGACGCCGGGATCGGCGCGGAGAGTCCGTAGTAGAACTCGGGGCACTCGTTGTTGCCACCGGCGGCGTAGAAGACGTTGCACGTCAGCGCTGCGTCGGGAGCCGAGAAGTTCCAGATGTTGCTGACGAACTGGAGGGAGTCGTTGGAGGGGGTGAACTCGAAGACGTTCTGGGTCCAGAACTGATAGCCGGTTTCTCCGAACAGGGTGACGTTGTAGAGCACCGCGTTGAGCTGGACTCCGTACTCGTCCGGACCGCTCAGATCGGGAGAGTAGCCCAGGAGCTTGTCGGCGGAGAACGAAGCGTTGAGGCTGGTGGTCTGGGTCACGTACGGCGTGATCGTGCCGGAGACGTTCCGCAGGCCAAAGTCCCCGATGCCGTAGGGAGCCGGGCCGGCACCATATGACAAGTTGACGTGGCCGCTGGATCCGACGGAGCGGCCCGCGCCCGCGAAGTCAGGGAGGTAGACGTCCCGCGCGCTCACGCCGCGCTGGGCGAGGTCCGCCACGACCTGCGCACCCCGCGTTGGCTCGACGAGCCCACCGGGCTGCGCCGTGGCGGGGGTTGCCGGCGGCGCGATGCCGCTCGAGGTCGCGGGAGCGCTCGAGGAGAGCTCGGGCGCCACCGGGGCCGCAGGCGTAGCGGTCGGTCCCGGGGCGGCGCTCGGAAGCGCGTTCACCACCCCGGCCACCGAGAGGCCGGTGGCGATCATGACGACGGTCAGACCGAGGACGATCCACTTCGAGAGGCGGGGGGCGCTCATGGGTGGGCGGGGGTTATACGCCCACCTGATAAACTTTCGGGTCGAAAAATGCGCATCCATACTCGCGCCGAAGCCCCCGGATTGGAGACGGGGCGAACGATGGCCCTTGGGCGCATCGGACGCCGGCGGGCCGTGCGGGCTCGGGGTCGCCGGGCGTAGCGCTCGAACCTTCGCGGGGTTCCGGTGCCCGCGGGGGTCGGCTGCTCCCGGCGTGGGCCAACGGTTCGGGTGCCGCGTCGACTCCGCCCCGGCCGGCGGCGCGTAAACTCTTTAGCCGCTCGCGCGGACGCCGGTCTCCGTGCCCGAAGAGGGACTCGACGCGATCCTCATCCAGGTCACGGTGCCGTTGCCGATCCCGATGATCTATGCCGCCTTCCTCGACCCCGCGCAACTGAAGGGATGGCTCTGTGACGACGCCGCGGTCGAGCCGAAGGTCGGCGGGGAGTATCGGCTCGTCTGGTCGGGGCCGACTCCGTTCCAGAGCCACGGCCGGATTCTCCAGATGACCCCGGACCTCGACCTGGGGTTCAGCTGGACCGGGCCCCCCGAGTACGCCGAACTCCTGAACCGACCCGATCCGCGGACGAAGGTCTACGTGCGGCTCTCCGAATCGCCCGAGGGGATCGATGTCACCCTGGAGCACGACGGTTGGGGCTCCGGCGAAGCCTGGGAGGACGCGAGGTCCTGGCACTTCCGCCTGTGGGACGAGCGGCTCCACCAGCTGAAGGACTACCTGATCAAGGCCGCGTACGGCTGACGGGACTCACGCGCCGCCGGGCGTGAACTTCTTGCAGACCGATTCGCCGCAGATCGCGCACGGACCGCTCGGTTCGAGCCGGTAGTTGGCGTTCCCGGCGACCGCGATGACGACCATGTGATGCGTGGGCAGATGCCCGCACCGGCACCGCGCCCGACTCGGCGACGGCGCCGCGTCGTCCGCGCTCCGGGCCATGGGAGCCTCCACGAGCGGGCGACGGGGAAAAGGTTGCCGACGCGCAGCCTAATGCGCGCCGCCCTTCTTCCCCTTCCGTGGACCTCGACGGCTGCCCGCTCCCGGAGGATCGGCTCTACGATCTCGAGCAGGACGTGTGGTACCGGGCGGATCCCGACGGCGGGTCGGGCCGCGTCGGACTCCTCGGGCCCCTCGTCTGGTTCGCCGGCCCGTTCACCTCGGTCGAGTTCCGGCCCCTGAGCGGGACGATCGGACGGGGCCGGAGCGTGGCGACCGTGGAGAGCGTGCGCTACACGGGGGCGGTGCGCCTCCCCTTCGAGGCGACGCTTCTCGAGCAGAATCCCGCCATCGTCGCGCGACCCCGGCTCCTCAACGATGCCCCGTACGACGCGGGCTGGGTGGTCCGCGTCCGACCGGTGGGCCTGACGCCTCCCGCGGGCCTCGAGACGGCGGCGGCGATCGCGGACCGCCTTCGGGAGCGCATCCAGCGCCAGCGGATCCGCTGCTGGCCGCAGACTCCGGACCTTCAGATGTACGAGATCGGGATCGAATGTTCTGCCGTGCTCACGATGCTGAACGAGGAGCTCCGGGAGCGGCCGGCGGGCGACGCCGTGCTGCTCGTCACCGACGACCCGACGAGTCCGATCGAGATGGAACGGTGGTCGGACCAGACGGGCCACCGACTCCTGGCCCACCGCCGGGAAGGGAACCTGCACCAGTTCCTGGTCCGGAAGGAGGCCCACCCGGTGCCGCGCCGGCGGCCGTCCGGGTGAGCGGGGCGCGCGGTCCTACGGCTTCTCGATCGGCGTCCGGACGAGGTTCCCCCACTCGGTCCAAGAACCGTCGTAGTTGCGCACGTCGGGGTACCCGAGCAGGTACTTCAGCACGAACCAGGTGTGGCTCGACCGCTCCCCGATCCGGCAGTACGTGATCACCGGATGGGACGGGGAGAGCCCCTTCGAGCCGTACAGCTGATCGAGCTCCTCGCGGGTCTTGAACGTCCCATCATCCTTGACCGCCTGCGCCCACGGGATGTTCTTCGCTCCGGGGATGTGGCCCCCGCGCTGCGCGTGCTCGGTCGGGTACTCGGGAGGGGCGAGGATCTCGCCGGAGAACTCCTTGGGGCCCCGCACGTCGACGAGGCCGAACTTCCCCGAGTGCACCTCGGGCAGGACCTTCTGCACGTCGGCGAGGAACGCCCGAAGCTTCGGGTCCGCCGGGTGCGCCTTGAGCGTGCCGGCACCGGGGGCGGGGACGTCCTTCGAGAGCGGCCGGTCCTCGGCGATCCATTTCTTGCGGCCGCCGTTCAGGAGCTTCAGGTTCTTTCCCCCGTAGTAGGCGAGGACCCAGAACGCGAACGCGGCGAACCAGTTGTTGAAGTCGCCGTAGAGGACGACCGTCGTCTCGGGGTCGATCCCGGCGCGGCGGTAGAGGGCCGTCAGCGCCTCCTCGGAAAGGATGTCCCGGCGGACGGGGTCGTTGATGTCCTTCCGCCAATCGAAGAGGACCGCGCCCGGGATGTGGCCGAGCTCGTAGTTCGCGGCGGGGTCGTAGTCGACCTCGACGACGCGGACCTTGGGGTCGTTCAGGTGGGCGGCGAGCCATTCGTTCTCGACGAGGACGTCGGGATGCGCGTATGCGGCCATCGGAGATCGACCGGGGCTGGGAGTCGCGAGGATATACGGTCGACGGCCCGCACAATCGGCGCCGGACGGGCGCGATTCCCCGCGGTTCCTGGGGCGAGATGGGCCGTTCCGGCGCGGTTCCCGCCAGTGCGCATCTATCCGCGTCGGCCCCGCTTCGGCAGCGGGGCGTCGGAGACCTCGACGGTCTGGGGGTCGAAGCCGAGCCGGGCCAGCTCGTCGCGGATGCGCGCCCGGTGATCGCCCTGCAGGTAGACCTCCCCGTCCACGACCGAGCCGCCGGTCGCGAGGCGGTTCTTGAGGGAGCGGGTGGTCTCCGCGAGATCGACCCCCGGCGGGAACCCGCTGATGACGGTCGCCGGCTTGTTGTACCGGCGCGGCTCGGCGCGGACGCGGATGCGGGCGGTCTCGCGGTCGAGCGCGCTCAGGATCTCGTCGAACTCGTCGTTACCCATAGCTAGTGATTCCTACCGTCCCTCCGGGCCGGTCCGACGCGCGGGGCGTCCGGACCCCGAACGAACGGCCGCCGGGGGACGTCGGGCCAGCGAACGTTCGGTTCCGGCTGCGGAAGGCGCACTGGAGGTACGATGGGCGTACCCCGCTTCAACGTTTCCACCCGCGCGGTTCACGTTTCGCCCCAGCGGTACAGCCGCAGGGTGATGGCGAGGCCCACGACGGCGCAGACGGCGAGGAGCGCCGCGTAGAGGAGGAGCTGCTCCGGCGTGGCGGGCGTGATCCCGAGGGCCCCCTGGACGAGCAGCGCCGCGTAGGTCGTCGGCAGGAACCGGGCGACGTCCTGCCAGAGCGGCGGCAGCGCCGAGAGCGGGTAGTACAGGGGAGAGAGCATGCCGAGGATCGTGAACGTGAGGTTGCCGACCGGCCAGATCTCCCGTTGGGTCTTGATGCGGCTCGAGATCGCGATCCCGATCGACGAGAACAGCACCCAGAGCGTGGCGAGCGCCGCGAAGAGGGCGATCCCGACCTCGGGCGTGAGCGGGTAGCCGCGCTCCCCGCCCACCCAGGCGAGCAGGACCGTCAGGATCGCGAGCGCGGGGAGCATCGCGATGAGGTTCGAGAACGCGATGCCGAAGAGGTAGCGGATCCGGGAGAGGGGGCTCGCGACGAACAGGTCCTGGAGCGAGCACTCGATCCGCCAGAAGGCGCTGTCGCCGAGGGTCCAGCTGCCGATGTTCTGCATCGTGAACAACATGGCGCCGACGATCTCGAGCGGGAGGAGGTCGGGGGGCGAGATCAGCGAGAGGAAGTAGAGGAAGATGAACGGCAGCAACACCGGCGTGATCGCGACGGCCGGGTTCCGGCTGATCCAGCGCCAGCCGACGATGCCGAACGCCGGCAGGGAGCGGCCGCGCGTGGGAACGGTCGGGAACGCGTCGGTGACGGTCGCCATCTACTCGCCCCGCACGGTCCGGCGCGCCCAATAGATCGCGAACAGGAACACGAGCACCGTCTCGACGAGCAAGCCCGCGACGGCGAGCGTCACCTCTCCGGTGGAGAGCGTGGCCGCGCCGATCGTGGACTGCAGCAGCGCGGCCGCCGCGCTCGGCGGCATCAGCAGCACGATCGGACGCAGCGCCGTCGGGAAAAGCCCCAGCGGATAGAAGACCGGGACGAGCACGCCAAAGACGTTGAAGAAAAGGCTCGAGTACGCCCAGATCGCCCGATTGTCCCGGAAGAACGTCGAGAAGATGTACCCGGTCGAGGCGGCGAACAACCAGACGACCGCCGCGAGCCCGATCAGGGCGAGGCCGGTCGTCAGCGTGAGCGGGATCACGATCGCCGCGAGGACGCCGAGGAACAAGGTCGGGGCACAGTAGATCACGAGGATCCCGAACGACATCCCGACGAAGTACGCCTCGGGCGTCATCGGCCCCGCGAGGTACAGATCGTTCGCTTTGTGGTCGATCCGCAGGTACGCCGCCTCGTTGAGCACGCGCTGGCCCATCGTGAACATCGAGAACAGCACCGCGCCGATCAGCGCGACGCCGATGAGCGACGGATCGAGGATCTCCACGAAGACGAGGATGATCCCCGGGACGACCATCGAGGTCAGCATCGCGAGCCCCTCGTTGCCCTGGACGAGCACTTCGGTCCAGAGGAACGCGCGGGTCCCGGCGAACGCGCGGGCCGGCGCGAGGGCGGCGTCAGTCCTCATTGATCGACCGCCCGACCGCGCGCAGGAACGCCTCTTCGAGCGTGACGGGACCGACGGTCGCCGTCATGCCGGCCTGTCCGACCGCTTCCATGACCTCGGAGAGCGTGGTCGGCGTCACGACGACCGTCAGGGACAGCCCGTCCGTGACGCAGACGCCGTACGGGCGGAACCGTTCGACCTGGGCCGCGCCGTCCGGCACGAAGACCTTCAGCGTCCCGCCGACGGAGCGCTTCAGCTCGTCCGCGGTTCCGCTGGAGAGCACCACACCGCGTTCGACGATGTAGAGGCGGTTCGAGAGGACCTCGGCCTCGTCGAGATAGTGGGTCGTGAGCAGGATCGTCGATCCCTTCTGCGTGAGCGCGCGCAGGGAAGCCCATACCTCCCGACGCGCGAACGGGTCCATCCCGATCGTCGGCTCGTCGAGGAAGAGGAGCGGCGCCTCGGTCGCGATCACCGTGGCGACCATCGTGCGCTGCCGCTGGCCCCCCGAGAGGGTGACGGAGAGCCGGTCGGCGAATCCCGTGAGGCCCATCCGCTCGAGGGACTCCTCCGTCCGCGACTTCGCCGTCTCCCTCTCGAAGCCCCGCGCCCGCAGGTAGGTGTAGATCTGCTCCCGCGGGGTGAGGTGGAAGAACGGCTTCCCCTCCTGGGGCACGACCGCGATGTAGGGGCGGGCCCGCTCGGGGCTCTTGATCACGTCGACGTCGAACACCTCGACGTGGCCGGAGCTGGGCCGGAGCAAGGTGGAGGCGATCCGGAGGAACGTCGTCTTGCCCGCGCCGTTCCGGCCGAGGAGCGCGACGCGCTCCCCCCGGTGGACCTCCATGGAGACGCCGCTCAACGCCTCGGTGGGCGGCGCGCCCCGGCTCGTGTAGGTTTTGCGGAGATCGACGCTCCGCAGGGCCTCACCGCTCATGGAAGGCGGCCCACCGCGGTGCGATACTTAACCAGAGAGTTCCTGGAGAGCGCGGGATCTCGGTCGCCGCGCCGTCCGTCGACGGCCTCCGGCGACCGGAGCAGAATCTCCTCGTCGGACGCCGTCCGTCTAGTGGCTGCCGCAGCCGCAACCGCCGCCGTTCTCGGAGTTGCTGCCGCAGGAGCCGCACCCGCCCGACCGCCCGGCATCGTCGGGCTCGGGGAGCGTCGGATTCGTGATCTTGAAGCCGGAAGCGTTCAGGTCCTCGACGTAGTCGATGACCGCGCCGTCGACGAACTTCGTGCTCGTCGGATCGACGAGGAGCGCGACGCCGTCGACCCGAAGGACCTCGTCATCGGGTCGGGCCTTCGCGAACGCGAGCCCGAACTGGACCGAGCTGCCACCTCCGCAGCACCCGCCGCCGCCCGGTTGGGCATAGACTCGCACGCCGATCTCGGGCTTCTGACCCTGGATCAGGGTCTTGACTTGCTCGACCGCCGCGGGGCGGACTTCCAGGTGGATCATCGGGGCACCTCTCGAACCTACGAGCGCCCTCTTGGCCTTAAGCTCTGTGACGCGCGGGCAGCGACAGACGGGGCCCGTAGGGGGGCGATTACCTCGGGGGAACCGAGTAGCGCGGAGCGTGACAGAGCGTCGCTCACGGAGGGGGAAGCTTCGGCTCGTCGTCGTGGACCGAGGGGAGCGGCTCGCCGATGTCCGGGAGCTCCCGCGTGCCGGTGAACGTGTCGGGCAGTTCGGGCTGACGCAGACCGGGGGCCTCGTCGGGCGTCGCCGGCGCGAGCTCCGGGGAGGCGCCGCGCCAGCAGAGGCGCGCGACCTGGTCGCAGAAGCGCGCCGGGAGTCCGATCGACCGTCCGATCTGGCGCACGTCCGACTTCGTGAGCTCGCCGATCAGGGCGAGGACGACGAAGTACACCGCAAAGCAGAGCACGATCACTCCGGCGAGCTGATAACCGGTCTGCGCGGGCAGGAAGCCCGGCTTGTTGAACCGGGAGATCACCCCGAACGCGAGGGCGGCGCCGAGGGTGATCCCGAGGACCGACCGAAGCTGGATCCGGACCTTGAGGAGCGTCTCGAGGAAGTACGTGTTCAACAGGAGGGCCGCGGAGGAGGAGAGGAGGACGGCGATCGCCGCGGCGATCAGGTCGTCCCCGGCCGGCAACACGTCATAGAGCAGGAAGGTGGCGCTGAACAGGACGACCACCTGGGTGCTGGTGATGTACAGTTCGAGCCGTTGTCGCCCGATCGCGTTGATCGACGACTGCATGATCTGCGATAGGGCGAGCGGGATCGCCCCCACGACGAGGATCGCGAGCGGCCAGGAACCGACCGCGACGTATCGGCTGCCGCCGAGGACGGCGAGGAACGTGCTCCGGTAGGTGACGAGAGCGACCACCCCGGGAACGAGCAGCATCGACGTGTACCGTAACGCCTGCCACGTCCCGCGTCGGACAGCGTCGTGTTCGTCCTGGCGGTGTAGGCCCGCGATGTACGGGAAGAGGGGGGTCGTCACCGCCGCCGGGAGCGAGAGGACCAGGATGCGGAACCCGTTCGCGAGCAGGAACGCGTTCAGCTCGGCCGTTCCGGATCGGAAGGCGACCAGGAACGGGATCATGTTGGTGACGAGGTAGTTCAGCAGGAGGCTCCCCATCAGGGGCCACGCGAACCGGAACAGGTGGAACGCCTCCGCCCGCCGGAATCGGCGCATCTGCCGGAGTACGGCGGGGGCCGCGTAGATCGTCGAGGCGAGGGCTCCGACGACATACGCCAGCGTGAGGCCCTCGACCGTCGGATCGTAGTACGCGCAAAAGATCAGGACCGGCAATCGGGCCAACGCCTCGACGAGGCTCGGGTATTGCGCCTTCAACGAGTTGCCGAGGCCGATGTACAGGTTGCTGTACACCGCCGTGAACGACCAGAGGAGCGGGAGGACGAGGAAGATCCCGAGGGACGTCCACTCGACGTTGCCCAGGACGAGCCGATAGCCGTCGACCGACAGCGGGGCCAGGACGAACAGGACGAGCCCGACGACCCCCACCATCGCCATCCGGACGAGCAGGTAGACCGTCGTGTTGTCCGAAGCGGACTTCCCCCGGGCGAGGAAGAAAGTGTACGCCGTGCCGATCCGAAGGTCCCCGATCCCGTTGATCGAGGTGCCGATGAGCAGGAACAGCTGGACGGTACCCAGGAGAGCCGCGCCCGAGTTCGAGACGTTCCCGATGTGGTGGTAGAGGAAGTAGCTCGCGACGACGCCGAGCACCTGGATCCCGAGGCTCGCGCCGAAGACCGCTCCCGAACTCAGGGTGAGAGAGAGCGCCGGCTTCGGAACGGCCGGTTTGTTCCCCGGCGCGCTCGCCGCCGTGGGACTCGCTGGATCCAAGGTCGACCGGGAAACGGAGGTGGGGGACCCCACTTAGTCCTACGGGTCCACGCCGCGTGCGGACCCGTTATCTCCCTTCCCGGGAGGTCGGGGGGAGATCCTCGGCGAGCCGGGCCTCGAGCTCGATCCAGACGCCATCCGGATCGGAGAGGAAGACGAGCCGCTGGTCCCCCTCGGTGAACGGCGGGATCCGGACTCGCGCGCCGAGCGACTCGAGTTTCGCCACCGCTCGATCGAGGTCGTCCACCCGAAACCCGAGGTGATCGAGCTCGTCGCCCTCGCGATACGGCGGGTCGCCCGGGTAATAGTTGAGCTCGAGCACGGCCCCCGATTCCGGATCGCGAAGCTCCTGCCACTGACCGCCCGCGCTCATGCGGCCTTGGGGCCCCCGAACCAGGCCGAGTCCTTCGGTGTAGAACCGGACCGATCGGGCGAGATCCCGGACCCGGATCCCGGTGTATTCGAGCACGTAGGGGGTTCGTCCCGCGAATATTTGAGTCGGCGCGCCGCGTCGACGCCGGCCTTCCCCCCCCGCTCCCCGGCTTCTTAGGGACCGCCGGGCTCGGGGGGGCGTTCGGGGAGGGGACGGCCCACGGAGACGCCGCGCACGGGGTACCGATCGGTCCTGAGGAACCGACAATACGTGATCTTCCTCGGATCGTCCAGCTCCGCGACCGTCGGGTACGCGGTCTACGCGATCTCGATCGTGTGGCTGACGCACCTGCTGACCGGCAGCCTCTTCGACGTCGGGGTGGTGATCGCGATCGAGTACGGGTGCTACACCCTCACCTTCCTCCTCGGTCCGTTCGTCGATCGCGTGCGCAACCAGGCGACGATCTTCCTCGCCTCGTACCCCATCCAGGCCGTCGCGGCGGCCGTGATCGGCATCGGCGCCCTGCGGGGCTTCCTCTCCGTCGACGCGCTGTTTCTCCTGGTCGCCCTGATCTCGATCCTGTGGGACATGACGTGGGCGGCGATGAATGCCGCACCGGGCGTGCTGCTCACCCCCGATGAACAGTTCGCGGCCTCCGGAGTCTCGGGCGCGATCGGAGGGGGCCTGAACGTCGCGGGGTACGCGATCGGCGGCGTGCTCATCCTCGCGGTCGGGGCGGAGGGCGGGATGTTGCTCTACGCGGGGCTGCTCGCCCTCGGCGCGATCCTCGCCGTCCCGATGGTCGTCCGGCCCCCGCAGCGGTCCGCCCCCCAGTCGTTCTCCCAGAGCTTCGCCGAGGGCTGGTCGACCGTGCTCGGCGGCGAAGGGCGCCCGTTCCTCCAGCTCGCCCTCGTCGACTCCGTGGAAGGGTTCTTGGCGAGCGCCGGGGCGCTACTCATCGCGCTCCTCGCCATCGCGTCCTACGGAAACTCCGCGACGGCGTACGGCGTCATGTTCACCGCGTTCGTCGTCGGCGGTGTCGTCGGGGGACTCTTCCTCGGCCAATGGAACCCGCGGGGCCGGGTCGGCGTCCTGATGCCGCTCGCCTTGATCGGCAGCGGCGGCGCGTTCCTGCTTGCGGTGTTCCTGCCGCCGGCCCTGGTGCTCACCTCGGCGGCGTGGGTCCTCGTCGGCTTCGCGAGCGCGTCGTATCTCAACACCAAGTACTCGTTCTTCCGGGGGTCGGTCCCCGCCGATCGGCTCGGACGGTTCGTCTCGAACATGTACCTCTTTCCCGGCCTCGCGAGCATTCCCGGGGCCCTGATCCTCGCGGCGATCGCCGCGGAGAACGCCCCGATCGCTCTGGGGCTCGTCGTCGGGCTCGCGTCGATCGCGGCCGGGGCGATCGGGTTCGCCCTACCGGCGATACGCGGGATGCACTACTGAGGGCCGGGAGAGGTGGGAGCAGGGGGATTTGAACCCCCATATGCGGGTCTCTCCGCGCGCTCCAGTCACTCGTCACGGGGGCGCGGGACGCGCCCCTCCGCAGACCCAAATCCCAGGACGCGGGCACGCCGCATCCTGACTGGAGCCCGCTGGTCTGCCAAGTTAGCCTATGCTCCCTCCGGGCCAGGGTCACCGCCCGGGGGCATATGGTTTGTCGTCCCGCCCGAGGACGGCCGGTCCGCGGAGCGCGCCCGGCGCGGTTCCTCCCGCGCAACCCTTATGTGAAAGTGTGTTTGTCCAAATTCCAATGTCCTTGAACAAGTCCCCCTCACCGCTCGCGCCACGCCCGACCGGGGTCTCGTTCGCGATGTTCACGGTCGCGCTCCTCGTCGTCGCAGGGGTCGCGGTCGCCGGCACCGCGTTCTACTATGCGACCCGATCGCCCGGCCCCGCCGGAACGCTCACCGTGACCGACGATCTCGGGCGATCGGTCTCCGTCCCCCGGGACCCCGCGCGGGTCGTCGTGCTCTCTCCGAGCATCATGGACGCGATGTACCGACTCGGGCTGCGGGACCGCGTCGTCGGCGTCGATTGCTACGCGGCGGCGTTCGGCGGACTCACCGCCGACTATTCGTCCGACCAGATCGCGCTGTGGAACCTCTCCCAGTCGATGTGCGTCCAGATCGCCCCGACGCTGGACCAGGAGGCGCTGCTCAACGACTCCCCCCAGCTGGTGCTCGCCTCGACGATCGTCTCCGTCGCCGACGTGGAGGAGATCAGCAACGTCTACGGAATCCCGGTCGTGATGCTCCAGCCCCCGACGCTCAGCGGGATCGAGATCGACGTCACGCTGCTCGGCACGATCTTCGGCGTGGGCCCCGCCGCCACGGCGCTCAACGCCCAACTCGCCGTGGGGCTTGCCTCCGCGGAGTCGCTCGCCACGAATCTGACGGATAACGGCACCTCGTTCCCGACCGTGCTCGTGACGTACTCCACGGACGACAACGGCTACTGGACGTTCGGCCCCGGTACGTTCGGGGAATCCCTCATCGAGCTCGCCAGCGCGACGAGCATTTCGGCGAACTCGACCCTGCCCTACCCCGAGCTGTCCGGCGAGACGGTACTGCTCGCGAACCCGGACTACGTGGTCTACGGCACGGGCTTCGGCCTGAACCTGACCGCGTACGACACCGCCCCGTTCTGGTCGGACCTGAACGCGACCCAGCACGACCGCGCGATCGGCCTCGACTCCAACTACCTCACGGAGCCCGACCCGACGATGATCCTCGTCGGGCTACCGGCCCTCATCGCGGTCCTGCACCCCGATCCCTCGGCGTAACCCCGTGAACCCGGCGGCGCCCGTCGTCCCGGCGCCCGAGCCACGATCCCGGCGTCGCCTATGGCTCGCGCTCCTCCTCGCCGGGATGGCCCTCGTGCTCCTCTTCTCGCCGCTCGTGGGCTCCGTGGCGATCGATCCCGTCCGGGTGCTCGCCATCGTCCTCTCGGGCGGGGGCGCGCTGTTCAACCCGTGCGCGGGGGCCGGTCCGAGCTGCGCGCTGGACGTCATCGCCGTCTGGCAGGGCCGGGTCCCCGAGGTGCTCCTCGCGGTGCTCGCCGGCGCGGCGCTCGGCGTCTCGGGCGGGGCGCTCCAGGGGATCTTTCGCAATCCGCTCGCGGACCCGTACCTGCTCGGCATCTCGACCGGGGGAACGCTCGGCGCGTCGCTCGTGTTCGTGCTGAACGTCGGCGAGGCGGAGGCCGACCTCGTCCTCCCGCTGCTCGCGTTCCTCGGTTCGATCCTGACGGGGGTCGCGATCCTCGCCGTCGCCCGGGGGCGGTACGGGTCGGTCGAGACCCTGCTCCTCACGGGCGTCGCGCTGAACGCGTTCCTCTCCTCGATCCTGACGGTCGTGCTCCTCTACAATCCCATCGGGAGCATCCAGGTGACGTTCTGGTTGCTCGGCGGCCTGGGCGGCGCCACCTGGCCCCGCGACGGGATCGCCTTCGGCGGCATCCTGATCGCCGGCACGCTGATCGCGACGTACGGCCGGGAAATCGACCTCCTCCAGCTCGGGAACGAGGTCGCGCAGAGCGCCGGCGTCGACGCACGCGCCGTCCGGAACCGAGTGCTCTTCCTCGCGTCGCTGACGACGGCCATCGCCGTCGCCTTCACGGGCGTGATCGGCTTCGTGGGGCTCGCAGCCCCGCACGCGGTCCGGCGGGTCGCGGGTCCCGACTACCGGATCGTGCTGCCCGGGGCCGCGGTGGTCGGGGCCGCGTTCCTCGTCGCCGCCCGCGACCTCTCCTACCTCGCGTTCCCCGCCACCGTGCTGCCGATCGGGATCTTCACGTCGCTCGCCGGGGCGCCGTTCTTCTTCTATCTGCTCTACCGGCGTCGGCAGTCCACCACGATGGGGGGAGCGTGAGCGCGACCCCGTCCCCCGCGATCGGGCTCGACGGCGTGAGCGTGCGGTACGGCAGCCGTCGGGCGCTGCAAGAGGTGACGCTCGGCGTCGAGCCGGGCGAGTTCGTCGCCCTCGCAGGGCCGAACGGCTCGGGGAAGACGACGCTCCTCCGGGTGCTGCTCGGGTTCCTCGCTCCCGACTCGGGGCGGGCGACCCTCCTCGGCGACGATCTCCGCGATCTCCCGATCCGGGAACGCGCCCGGCGCGTCGCCTGGGTTCCCCAGGAGGAGAGCCCGCGCGACGACGTCCCGATCCTCGACTACGTGCTGTACGGCCGGTACGCCCACCTCGGTCCGCTGGAAGCGGAGAGCCCCCACGACCGGGCGGTCGCGATCGCCGCCCTTGCGAGTGTCGGCCTGGCCGACCGCGCCGGCGACGGCATCCTCTCGATCAGCGGCGGGGAGCGGCAGCGGGCCATCCTCGCCCGGGCGTTGGCGCAGGAGGCGCCGGTCCTCTTGCTCGACGAGCCGACGACCCACCTCGACATCGGCCACCAGCTCGATCTCCTGGAGCGCGTGCAGGCCCTGAGCCGGGAGCAGGGCGTCACGGTGATCGCGGCGCTCCATGACCTCAATCTCGCGGCCCGGTTCGCCGACCGGATCGTCGTGCTGTCGCGCGGGCGCGTCCACGCGGACGGCTCGGCAGCGGTCGTCCTGTCCGAGGAGCTCCTCGCTCGGGTGTGGGGAGTCGCCGCCGACCTTCGGCGCGACCCCCGGAGCGGGGCGCCATACCTGTTGCCGCACCGGAACCTTCCCGCGGGCGGCTCGCCGCCGGTGCCGCCGGCCGCAGGCCCGATCCACGTCCTCGGTGGCGGGGGCTCGGCGAGCCCCGCCCTGCGGCTGCTCGCGGACCAGGGGTTCGAACTCACCGCCGGCGCCCTGCATCTGCTCGACTCCGACTCCGAGACCGCGGAAGCGCTCGGCGTGCCGGCCGCGATCGAGGTCCCGTTCGCCCCGCTCGGAGAAGAGGCACGGGGCCGCAACCGGGGGCTCCTCACCGCCGCGCGCGCGATCGTCGTGGCGCCGTTCGCCGTCGGTCCCTCGAACGTCGCGAATCTCGAGGATCTCCTACCGTTCGCCGGCCGGGTCCCGATCCTCGTGCTCCCGCGGCCGGCGGGGAGCCGATGGGACTTCACTTCCGGGGAAGCCTCGGCCCTCGTCGATCGCCTCCGCGCGCAGCCGGGCGTCGAGGAGTGTCCGTTGCCCCGGGTGCCGGAACGCCTCCGCACCCTGCTCGCCCCCCCGGGCGCCGACCGATCAGCCAGGACGGCGACGGCCTAGCGGCATCACGTCGAGCGGGGGCGCCTCGAGCCCACCGAACTCGGAGAGGAGGCCGGGCAGCTCCCCTTCGAGCACGAAGACGGTGCTCGGCACGCCGAGCTGCGACGCATCCCGCGCGGCGGCCGCCACCGCGAATCGGGCCACCGGCCGATCCGTGGAGGACCGGACCGCGAAGAACGCCTCGAGTCCGTGGGCGCCCAGGAAGCCGCCCGCCTCGCGGCCGACGGCGCGACGGACGCGGGCCGGGAGGCGCGGATCCGCGAGATCGTCCGATGCGAGGGTCCGGATATGGACCGGTCCGGGCGCGAGCGGCACGATCCCCTCGAGCTCCCCGACCTCGATCAGCGCGCCCCTCCGGCCGCCTCGGGTCACGCGACCGCGCGACGGTCCCGCCGATCCGGGCCGAGCGGAGAGGAGCCCGTCGACCAATTCGAGCGTGACCGCATCCCCGGAGGAGAGGGGGACGAGCGCGATCGCTCGGGTCGAACGGATCACGTGGAGCCGGTCGACGCGGGTGCGCACCTCCTCCCCGAGACGGGTGAGCCGGCTGTGGAGCGTCGCGACGCCCCGGACGGTGGGACGGTAATGGCCGTCCCGGAACTCGACCCAGCCCCGGCGCACCAGCGAGCGGTACGAGTGGGAGGCGGCCTGCACGGTGAGACCGAGACGCTCGGCGATCGGCCGAAGCTGCGTCGGCTCGAGGGTCGTGCACTCGTAGAGGAACAGGAGCTCGGTGACCGCGCCGCCGCGCCGCAGTCCGGCGAGTCCCTCGGCGGCCGGCCCCGCGCTCGTGCGGCCCATCGCCCCGGCACTTCGGGAGGGGATTAAACGTCTCTTTCCGCTGGGAGAAAGCCCGCTTTACGCCGCGCGCGCTCGGCCGGCGGACCGACCGAGCGCGGCGTCCTCCGCCTGGCGCCGGATCGTCCGGATCCGATCCCGGATCCGGGCCGCCTCCTCGAAGTCGAGCCGCTCGGCGGCGAGCCGCATCTCTTCCTCCAGGTTCGCGATGAGGAGCGGAAGACGGTCCTTCCAGCGGCGTCCGAGCCCTTCCGCGGAGAGGTCGCCGGACGGAGCCGCTTCTTCCGGGCTCAAGAGCGAGCGGACCTCCTTCACGATCGTCTCGGGCACGATGCCGTGCTCGGCGTTGAAGGCGACCTGCGCGGCCCGCCGACGACTCATCTCGGCGATGGCGCGCTCCATCGAACCGGTGGTCCGGTCGGCGTACAGCACGACCTTGCCGTCGAGGTTCCGGCTCGCCCGCCCCGCGGTCTGGACGATCGAGGTCTCGCTGCGGAGGTACCCCTCCTTGTCCGCATCGAGGATCGCGACGAAGCTGACCTCGGGCAGGTCGAGCCCCTCGCGCAGGAGGTTGATGCCGACGAGCACGTCGAACCGGCCGACCCGAAGGTCGCGCAGGATCTCGACGCGCTTCAGCGTCTCCACCTCCGAGTGCAGGTAGCGGACCTTGAATCCCTGGTTCGACAGGTAGTTCGAGAGCTCCTCGGCCGTCGCCTTGGTGAGCGTGGTGACGAGCGCGCGGCTCCCGCGCTCGACGCACGCGCGCAGCTCGGTGATCAGATCGGCGATGTGTCCCTTGAGCGGACGGACCTCGATGGGGGGATCGACGAGCCCCGTCGGGCGGATGATCTGCTCCACCACCCCCTTCGAGACCTTCCGCTCGAACGGCCCGGGCGTCGCGGAGACGAAGACCAGCTCGGGCGTTCGCTCGAGGAACTCGGGGAACTTGAGGGGCCGATTGTCCCGGGCGGAGGGAAGGCGCCAGCCGAATTCCACCAGGTTGTCCTTGCGGCTCCGGTCCCCCTTGTACATACCCTGCAGCTGGGGGATCGTGACGTGCGACTCGTCGAGGAAGACCAGTAGATCGGACGGAAAGAAGTCCATCAGGGTGTACGGAGGCTCGCCCGCCTTGCGGCCGGAGAAGTACCGCGCGTAGTTCTCGATGCCCGAGCAGTAGCCGGTCTCGCGGATCATCTCGAGGTCGTACTCGACGCGACCCTGCAGCCGCTGCGCCTCGACGATCTTCTCGCGACGACGGAGCTCCTTGACCCGCGCCTCCTTCTCCTTCTCGATCTCGCCGAGGACGGCCCGGACGCGCTCGTCGACGGTGAGGAAGTGCGTCGCGGGGAAGATGGCGAGCTCGCGCAGCTCGCGGACCTCCTCCTGGGTCACCGGGTCGAGCTCGGCGATCGCGGCGATCGAGCTCCCGTCGAGCACGATCCGATGGACGTTCTCGCCGGCGCCCATGACATCGACCGTCGCTCCGCGCACGCGGAACCGGCCGCGCTTCAGCTCCATGTCGTTCCGCTGGTACTTCATCCGGACCAGCTGCTCGAGCAGGCCCTGGCGACTCAACGTACCCCCGACGGCGAGCTCGACGACCGAGGCCCGATAATCCTCGGGGGAACCGAGGCCATAGATGCAGCTCACGGAGGCGACGATGAGAACGTCCCGTCGGGTGAGCAGCGCCTGGGTGGCCCGGTGCCGGAGTCGGTCGATCTCCTCGTTGATCGAGGCGTCCTTCTCGATGTAGAGATCGATCTGGGGGACGTACGCTTCGGGCTGGTAGTAGTCGTAGTAGCTCACGAAGTATTCGACGGCATTCCGCGGGAACAGGGCACGAAACTCGCTCACGAGCTGCGCGGCGAGCGTCTTGTTCGGGCTCACGACGAGCGTCGGCCGCTGGAGCCGCGCGATCGTGTGGGCCATCGTGAACGTCTTGCCGCTGCCCGTGACGCCGAGCAGCGTGACGTACTTCTCCCCCTGCTGCAGACGCTGGACGATCTCCTCGATCGCCTTCGGCTGGTCGCCTTGAGGCTGGAGATCGGTCTCGAGCTGGAATCGTCCGGGGAGCGGGGCGTCGGCCCGGGCGGACGCGTCGGCGGCCGTCATGCAACTCCGCGGGAGCCTCGGGGCCGGGCCCCGTACCCCTCGGGATCCACTTCGACCGACCCGTACCCAAGGGCGTGCAGGGCGGCTTCGAGCTCCGACCGGAGCGGTTCCCGGCGGAGCCGCTCGACCTCCGACGGATCCACCTCGACCCGCGCGGCGTCGCCGTGAGTGCGGATCCGCACGCGACGGAACCCGCGCGAAGCGATCCAGGCCTCCCCGGATTCGATCCGTTCGAGCAGCGCGGCGGTGATCGGATCGCCGTGGGCCACGCGGGAGGCGAGGCAGGCGTCCGACGGCTGGTCCCAGTTGGGCAGGTGACGGTCCCGAGCCGCCTCGCGCACCTGGAACTTTCCCCAACCGCCCCACACCAGCGGATGACGGAAGCCGGCCTCGTCCATCGCGCGCAATCCGGGGCGATCGTCCTCGAGATCGTCGACCTGAACCCCGTCGAGGTACTGACGGGCCCCCCACACTTCGCCCACCGTCCGGACGGCGGCGGTCTCGACGGACCGGCAGAAGTAGCAGCGGTCGGTCGGGTTCGCCCGGTACCGCGCGTTCGCCAGCACGTCCGCCGGAGCCTTCTGATGCGGGATCCCGATCGCTCGCGCGACCCGCTCGGCCCGCTCCACCTCCGCCCGAGCGACCGCGGGACCGGTGAGGGTCAGTGCGAGACAGTCGTCGCCGAGGGCTTCGTGGGCCAGCGACGCGACGACGGCGGAGTCGACCCCGCCCGAGAGCGCGATCACCGCCGGACCCCCGCGGGCGATCTCGCCCACGAGCTCCGCCGGGGCACGAGGATGACGAACGGAGAGCGCCAACGATCTCATCGAGGCGTCGAACAGCGGGAGGAAGGCTAAACCGTTTGACCTCAGGGTGGGCGGAACGCCACCCCGGAGGGCGCCCGGCGAGGCCTTAACTGCCAGAACGGGGTCGCGACGGGCGAAGCGATGCAGGCGATCCGCGACGGCTCGGATTGGGTGTTGCGCCTCGACGACGGGCAGGACCTGTTCGAGACGCTGGTCGGCTTCGCCGAACGGGAGAAGGTGACGGCGGCCATGGTCCTGTCCGGCATCGGGATGTTCCGTACGGCGACCTTCGGCTATTGGGACGGCCAGCAGTACCAACCCGAGGAGCTCACCGTCCCGCACGAGGTGGTCGCCCTGCACGGCTCGATCGCGCGCGCCGATGGCGCTCCGTCGGTCCACCTCCATGGCGCGGTCGCCGGACCGGACCACCGGCTCGTCGGCGGTCACTTGCTTCGAGCCAAGGTCGGGGTATTGCAGGAAGTCGCGCTCCGCCTCTATCCGGGGCGAACGTTCGGTCGGCCGCTCGTCGAGAGCTGGGGTCTCCGGATGCTCGACCTCGAGCCGGGCGCCCATCCGTAATCGCGAGCGCCATCGATTTGCGCTCGCAGGGACTGCCGCGGGGCTCCATGGCCGAAGCGACGGCGCTTCCCGGTATCGACCCTCGCCTCGCCGAGGCGATGCGTCGCCGCGGGGTGACGGGATATACCGAGATCCAGCGACTGGCGGTCCCGCTACTCGCCGGCGACACGGACGCGCTGTTGATCTCCCCCACCGGCACGGGAAAGACCGAGGCGGCGCTCCTTCCGTTGCTCACGCGGCGCCTCGCCGACCCCTCGCCGCCGATCTCGATCCTCTACGTCACGCCGCTGCGCGCCTTGAACCGCGATCTCGAGCACCGGCTCGTCGCCCTCGTCCGGGAAGTCGGGCTCTCCGCCGCGGTGCGCCACGGCGACACGACGGCGAGCGCCCGGCTCGCGCAGTCGAAGTCGCCGCCCGATCTCCTGCTCACGACCCCGGAAACCCTCCAGATCCTGCTCGTGGGGAAGCGCCTTCGAGAGGGGTTGCGCTCCGTGCGCACCGTCATCGTCGACGAGATCCACGAGCTGGTCGGCTCCGACCGGGGCGCCCAGCTGGGCCTGACCCTCGAGCGACTGGATGCGTGGACCGGCCGTACCGTTCGTCGGATCGGTCTCTCCGCCACGGTCGGGAACCCGGACGAGGTCGCCCGGTTCCTCTCTCCCGCCCCACGGCGGATCGAGGTGCGTACCGCGAACGAGCCGCGGGAACTCGTGCTCAGCGCCCGGCGTGCGACCGGCGACCGGCCGCCGTTGCCCGCGGAGCTCGTTCGCGAGCTGAAGGCGGACGCAACCCTGCTCGACGGGCTCCGGGCGGTGGAGGACGAGATCCGCGCCCATCGCACGACCTTGATCTTCGTGAACACGCGTCCTACGGCCGAGGGACTCGCGGCCCGGCTGGCCCGATTGGCCCCCGATCTGCCCATCGCGGTCCACCACGGGTCCCTCTCCCGCGAGGTCCGGGAGGAGGCCGAGCGCGCCTTCCGGAGCGGCGAGCTGCGCGCGCTGGTCGCGACCTCCTCGCTGGAGCTCGGGATCGACATCGGCGTCGTCGATCACGTGGTCCAGTTCGGTTCGCCCCATCAGGTCGGTCGACTGCTGCAACGGGTCGGCCGATCCGGCCACCGCCACGACCGGACGATCCACGGCGTGGTGCTGTCGCTCGACGACGACGACCTGGAGGAGGCGGCGGTGCTCGCGCGCCGTGCCGACGAAGGACAGGTCGAGGCCGCGTCGTGGCGAACCCGCAACCGTCTCGCCGCCGCCCAGCAGGTCGTCGCCACCCTCCGGGCGGAGGGCGCGGTCGATGTGGATCGGACGATCGCGACGCTGGGACACGCCGCGGCCGTGGCGGACCTGTCGACCAGCGACTGGAAGGGGCTGATCGCGTACCTCGTCGATCTCGGGCTCGCCCGGGCTTCCGGCCATGAGCTCACGTCGGGCCGCGGCACGCTGCATCGATTCTACTCCTCCCTGTCCCTGATACCGGACGAGCGTACGTACCGGCTGCGCGACATCGCGACCCGGCGCACGATCGGCACGCTCGACGAACGGTTCGTGCTGACGCAGATCCTCGCCCAGCCCGAGGAGATCTTCCTGCTGCACGGTCGGACGTGGAAGGTCGTCGAGTACCGCGACGGAGAGCTGCTCGTCGAGACGGTCAACGAGATCGGTCAGGAACCGCGGTGGGCGGGCGAGGACCTCCCCGTGCCGTTCGACGTGGCGCAGGAGATCGGCCGGCTCCGTCGGGTGGGGAACCTCGAGGAGTACCCCCTCTCCGCCGCGGACCGAGGGCGGCTCGCCGAGCGCCGGCGAGCCGCCGAGGCGGCCGACGCGCTCCCCACCGATCGCCGGGTCACGGTCTCCGCGCGGGGACGCGTCGTCGTCTACGGAACCTGCTTCGGGACGCGGACGAACGAGACCCTCGCCCTCGCCACCGCCGGACTTCTGACCGCGCGGCTCGGGGCCCGCGTCGAGGTCGCTGCGGTCGAGCCGACCTGGTTCGTCCTGGAGCTCCCGGTCGCGGTCGACTCCGCCACGCTCCTCGACGCGTTCGCGGTCGATCCGACGACCCTTCGACCGCTCGTTGAGCGACTCGTCCCCGCCGGGCTCGACTACCGCTGGGTGTTCCTCTCGGTGGCCCGGAAGCTCGGGGTCCTGCCGGCGTCCGCCGATCCGCGGGACCTTCGGACGCTGGAGCCGCTCCTCGGCGCCGCCCAGATGACCCCGCTCGGCGAGGAGGTGCTCGACAAGACCCTGCACGACCGGTTCGACGTGGCGCATGCCGAATCGGTCCTCGAGGCGGTGCGCGCGGGCGCGATCTCGGTCGTCGCGGCCCCACCGGCGGCGCTCACCGACGGACCGCTCGAGCGGCTCACGTGGCGCACGCTGCCGGACACGCCGCCCCCGACGCTCCTGAAGGCGGTCCGCGAGCGACTCGAGAAGGAGCCGCTCGTCCTCGTCTGCCTGCGGTGCGGCTTCGTCCGCACGACGACCCCTTCGCGCTACAAGGCCGAGGGAGGGAGCCGGTGCCTCCTCTGCCACGGCTCGCTCTCCGCGGTGCTCTCGCCGCGCCGCGAGCAGGAGATCGGGCGGCTCTCCAAGTACGCGCGCGAAAAGTGGCGGCCGACGCGGCCGGCGAGCGGCCGCAAGAAGCGCCCGCGGCCCCCGTCGCCCGAGCTCGAAGCGCTCGTGCGAACGGGCTACACGTCGGCGGAGCTCGTCGCGCATTACGGCGAGCGCGCGCTGTTCGCGCTGGCGGCCCGGGGCGTCGGCCCCGAGACGGCCCGCCGGCTGCTGATGCGGCTCTACCGCGACGACGACGCGTTCTTCACGGAGATCCTCCGGGCCGAGCGCAGCTACGCGAAGACGCGGGCGTTCTGGGACTAGCCGCGGCCGCCGAGCGCCCGCGCGATCTCCTCCACGGTCCGCCGCGGGGCGTCGGTGCGGAATCCCTCCGGCCGGGCGTGCGTGCGGGCGACGCGATAGCCGAGGGCGAGCAACTCCCGCCGCACCGCGGCGTAGGACGGGGGTCGGGGAAGCTGGAGGCGTTTCGCGAGCACGTTGGCCTCGTAGTAGAACGGCTCGTCCGCCGAGACCTCCTCCTTCAGCCGAGCGAGGAACCGCCCGGTCTCCTCGGGCGTCGCGGCCGACGTCGGGACCTCCATCGACCCGACGAGCGCGGCATCGAAGAGGGGCCCGAGCCAGAACGGACCGTACGGACCCCCTTCGCCGAGCGCCGGCCCCGCCCACGTCCCGGGGGTGATCGTGCCGACCGGCTCGGGAACGTCGGGGGTGACCTCTCGCGAGACCTCGACGTACGCCCGGACATGATGGTCCCGGACGTAGGAGAGCAGGGGGCGGAGGCGCAGCCCGGCCGAGCGCGCCGCGCGGGCGAGGTACGCGAGCAGGATGCGGAGTCCGCCCTCGGGTCCGAGTCGGCCCCGGATCGGCCGGGAGCCGTACCGCCGCTCCGCGGCGCCCGCCTGAACGCCCGCGAGCACCATCATGTCGGTCGCCGTCACGACGAGCACTCCGCCCGGACGGACCGCCTCGAGCCCAGCGGGGATGAACGGGATCGGGGAACCGTACGGATCGACATCCACGTAATCGAACGTCGCGCGCCCGGGGGGAGAACGCGCATCCTGGCGGAGCGCGGTGGCCCCCGTGTACCGCGCGGCGTTGGTCGCGAGGACGGTCCAGGCGGTGTCGTTCCCCTCGGTCAGCACGAACCGGTCGAACGCTCCGCTCTCATGGAGGAGGCGCAGCCCCCGGACGCCCGTCGCCGCGGTCCCGTCCCAACCGGAGGCCGGCGTCGCCCGCCGGAGGTGCCATGCCGCCGCGAACGCGACCGCCAGATCGCGGTCGCCGGCCATCGCGGGATTGTAGAACACGGCCGCCCGGGCACGCGGTCCACGTCCGGGGGCCGTCGCCGGGAGGAGGAGCTCGGTCGTCCCTTCGCGGGACGCCGTCAGTGCGAGCGACCGGTGATCAGGTGGACGATCTTGAACGCGAGCAGGTTCTTGTTGATCGGCGTCACTTCGAGCAGGCGTAGCTCGTCCCTCCGTCGGATGTCCTGGAGCAGGGGGTTCCGGGACTTCTTGTGGAGGGTCATGACGATCGATTTCTTGGCATCGAGGGTCTCGACGACCGCCTTCGTGAACGGCTCGCTCTCGACCTCCATCTTGCCGACCTCGTCGATGACGATCACGTCCGCCGACTCCCGGGCCTCGGCGAGGGCCCGCGTTCCGACCCCTTCGAGGGCGGCGAGATTCACGCCGTACCGCCCCGACCGGACTCGGGACTTGAGCGACTCGTGGGCGAAGACCTCGTGCTCTTTCGTGAGCCAATTCGTGATCTGGAAGCCGGCTCTCCGCTGCTTCTCGACGATCGGTTCGGTCACCATGCCGCCGACCTTCACGCCCTCTTCTTCGAGCAGCTGGATGATCCGAAGGAGGGTCTGCGTCTTGCCCGAGCCCGGGAGCCCGGTGATGCCTATCTTGACCGGAGGAGAGAGACGGCGGGGCATGGCCGATAAACCTGTTAGTGGCGACATCTAGGCGTGCGTGCAATAAGAGCGTATCCCCGTGAGCCGGCCTCTCGTGGCGCCCGGAACCCGCCCGCATGGCGCGCGGACGCCCCCGGAACCGATCTACCCCCCTCGGGAGGATTCGTGGCTGCTCGCGCGGTTCGCGCGGACGGCTCCCGGGCTCCGCGTCCTTGAGATCGGGTCGGGGAGCGGCGTGGCCGCGATCGCCGCGGCTCGATCGGGAGCCGCGGTCGTGGCGACCGACCGGAACCCGTTCGCGCTCCGGCGGCTCCGCCAGGTCGCGCTGGCGCGTGGGTGGCGGATCGAGGTCGTGCGGACGGACCTCGCGCGGGGCCTGGGGCGATTCGACCGGATCCTCGTGAACCCGCCGTACCTGCGCACCCCCTCCCGCTCCCGCGACCCGGATCGGTGGCACAATCTCGCCCTCGACGGCGGACCGGACGGCTGCCGGGTCACGGCGCGGGTGGTGCGGTCGATCGCGGCCCACCTCCGGCCCCGTGGGATCGCCTACCTCGTCGTCTCGAGCGTCCAGTCGGCGAGTCGCCTCGGGCGGATCCGGGCGGGATGGCGTCGGGCCGGCGGCCGCGTGCGCTCGGTCGCGACGCGGCGGCTCGAGGGAGAGACCCTCTCCCTGTGGAAGCTCTCCGTCCCCGGCGCCCGCTCGGCTACTTCGCGCGCTCCGCGTGGGCGAGCACGGCGTCGAGGAACCGATGGCCGTCGCCGTACCCGTCCGCAGCGCCGTGGCGGGACCAGTCCGGGGCCTGCGCCCGGAAGTAGGACCGCTCCGGGTGGGGCATCAGCCCGAAGACGTTCCCCTCGGGGTTCGTGAGCCCCGCGACGTTCCCGATCGATCCGTTGGGGTTCCACGGATAGTCGGCCGTTCCCCCGTCCGGCGCCACCCAGCGGAACAGCACCTGGCCGGAGGCGTCGAGCCGTCGCAGGTGCGCGGCGGGATCGCCGGAGAGGACGAGCTTCCCTTCGGCATGGGCCGACGGAAAGAGGAATCGGGTCCCCTTCGGAGTGCCCCGCAACGCAGGGAAGGCGCCGCCCTCCCAGGCGACGAATGTGGGGCGGCACTCGAAATGGCCGGAGTCGTTCGTGAGCAGGACCGCTTCCGGACGTCCGAGACGGCCGCCGCGGCGTCCCGGCAGCAGGCCCAGCTCGACCACCACCTGGAACCCGTTGCAGATCCCGCCCACGAGCCGACCGGAGCGCACGAACTCCTCGAGCTCGGTCCCGAGCGAGGCGCGAACGCGGGCGGCGAAGATCGCTCCCGCGCGAACGTAGTCGCCGGCCGAGAAGCCGCCCGGAATGAACAGGGCGTCGTAGTCGTGGAGTCGTCGGCGCTCGTCGGCTCCCACCTCCCGACCTTCGAACTGCTTCAAGGAGACGATCTCCGGATTCGCCCCGAGGTCGGCGAGGGCGGCCTGGAGCTCGGCGTCGCAGTTCGTCCCCTCGATCGTCAGGATCGCGACCTTGAGGTTCCGCCGGGCCACGGCGGTGCGAGGTCCACCGCGCGCTTAACCGTTCCTCGCCCGGCGGCCTTCGGACGGCGCACCGGTGCCGAGCGGCGGCACGAGACGGTAGACCCGGAGCGTCGTGCCCGCCCGCACGCGACGTCGTCCGGGCGGGAGCATCGCGAACGCCGTCGCCCCGGCGAGGCTCGTGATGATCGAGGAACCGCGGAACGTGGTGAACGCGCGACCGTCGTGGAACTCGAGCGGTACGACGGTCGACAGGCCCGGCGTCGGGGCGACCGCATCGCTCCCGAGCACCGCGGTCCCCTCGACCCATCCGGGTCCGGCCCGACGGCCGATCTTCCGCAGGGCGGGGAGCACGAGCCAGTACATGTTGATGAGACAGGAGGTGGGATGGCCCGGCATTCCGACCACGAGCCGGCCCCGGACGTCGGCCGCCAGCGTGGGCTTGCCGGCCCGGACCGCGATCCCGTGAAACAGGAGGCGCCCAAGCCGCGGGAGGATCCTCGGGAGATGGTCGCGCTCGCCGACCGAGCTCCCTCCCGTCGCGAGCACGAGGTCGGCGGAACGCAGGGCCCGGCGGAGCGCCGCCTCGATCTTCCGCGGGTCGTCGGGCAGGGGCGGGATCGGTCGAGGGTCGCCTCCCGCGGCGAGCACCACGGACGCCAGTGTCGCGTTGTTGCTCTCGTAAATCTGGCCGGGACCGGCCCGACGCCCGGGCGCGACCAGCTCGTTGCCGTTGGGTACGATCGCGACGACCGGCCGCGCGTAGACCCTCACGTTCGCGATCCCGCAGGCGGCGAGGGTGCCGAGCGCCACGGCCGTGAGTTCCTCCCCGCGCCGAACGAGGACCGCGCCCCTCGGGAAGTCGTGCCCGGGTCGAGAGTATCGGTCCCCGACCTCCACGGGCTTGCGAAGGACGATGCGATCGCTCCGCCGGTCGACCTCCTCGAAGATGACCACTCCGTCCGCCCCCCGCGGGACGGCCCCGCCGGTCGCGATCGCCACCGCCTGCCCGGCGCCGAGCCGCCCCGCGTACGACTGCTCGGCGAACACCTCACCGACGATCCGCAGCTCGACCGGCCGTCGGGCGGAGGCCGAGCGGGTGTCGACGGTGCGGACCGCGTACCCGTCCCACGTCGCCCGCGCGAAGTGCGGGACCGGCCTCGGGGCTCGATAGGTCGCAGCGGCCACCCGTCCGAAGGAGCGCTCTACCGGCAGCGTCTCGGTCCGCCGTGTCGGCCGCGCCGCCCGAAGCAGGCGGGCTCGGGCCTGCGACACCGAGATCAAGTGACCGAACGCGTGCATCTCCATCTCGACCCCTCCCCCTAGCGCCGTCCCTCGAGCCACCGTTGGGCCGCGCGATTCCCCGCGACGAGGCAACCGCGCAGCGCCTCGCCCTCGAACCACGCGGCGTAAAAACCCCCTCGGAACGCGTCACCGGCCCCGACCACCGTGCGGACCCGGCGGGGCGAGGTCCCTCGAACGTGGATCGTTCCCGTACGGTCCCAGGCCGTGGCGCCGTCCGGACCTTCGGTCCGGACCACGAGGGGGACCATCGCGACGAGCTCCTCGGGCCGACGCATCCGGAGGAGTTGCACGGCCCGGTCGATCTCCCCCCGGTTCCCGAAGAGGATCTCGGACCCGGCGAGCAAGCGCCGGAGCCGCGGGCGGTCCCAGCGATAGTGGATCTCCTGGGCGGGATCGGCCGCCCCCCGCACGCCAAGGCGACGCGCTTCGGCGAGGAGCCGGAGCTGGAAATCCGGGTCGGCGGTCGTGAGGTGGAGCCAGGAGTACTCCTCCAGCCAGGGCCGCGGCGGCGCGCGGGCCGGGGGGGTGCCCATCGGGCCCTGCTCCATGAAGGTCCGCTGTTGGCCGTGTCGATCCTCGAAGATGTAGGCGGTGGGGGTGACGGCCTCGGCCGTACGCTCGAGTCCGCGCAGGTCGAGATGTGCCGAGCGCAAGCGTCGCCAGAACGTCGACGGGAACTCGGATCCGACCCGGGCCACGAGTCCCGCCGCCACGCCGTATCGGGAGGCCGTGAGGGCGATGTTCGTCGCCGTCCCACCGAGTTCGAACCGGTGGGACTCCACGGGGACGGTCCGATCGGCGTCGGGGAACGCCGGCACGCGGAGGAACCGGTCGACGTTGACGTGTCCCGAGACGAGCAGATCCCGCGGTCGATCGGCGATGGCCAGAGAGTTCGTCACGGGCGCGGGAGAGAAGGTTGCCGCGCCTTAGCGCTTCGGGACGGACCCGAGTCGGACTTATGCGGTCCGGTCGCTCCGGCGGCGACCTCGATGCTGGTGGACGGAGCGATCCTCGACATCGACGGCCCCCGTCGCGCGTACGTCCGGTTCGACGGCGATCGGGTCGTCGAAGTGGGACAGCCGGGAACCGATTCCCGCCGCGGACGCGAGCGGCGCATCCGTGGCATCGTCATCCCGTCCCCCGTCAACAGTCACACCCACCTCGGAGACTCGATCTCGGTCCGGGAGCCCCCTCCCGGACCGGTCGCGAAGCTCGTTCGGCCGCCGCACGGGTACAAGTTCCGGCTGCTCGCCGGGGCGAGCCCCGAGGCGAAGCTCCGCGCGTTGCAGGGCGCGTTCGCCCGGATGGCCCGGGACGGCATCGCCGCGGTGGTCGACTTCCGGGAGGAGGGGGTCGAGGGCGTGCGCCTCCTGCGCCGGGCGGCGCGGGGGACGTCGGTCCGGACCGTGATTCTCGGCCGCCCGCTACGCCGACCCATCGATCGCTTCGAGCTGGCCGAGCTGTTGCGCGTGGCGGACGGGGTCGGGCTCTCGAGCGCGCTCGAGGAGACTGCGGAGACCCGATCGATCGTGGCGGGAGCCTGCCGCGCCCGAGGGAAGAAGTACGGGCTGCACGCGAGCGAGGCCCGTCGCGAAGAGCCCGACTCCTACCTCCGTCCCCGACCGGATCTGCTGATCCATCTTGCCAAGGCCACGCCGGACGACCTGGAGGCGGTCCGCGCGGCCCGCGTGTCCGTCGCGGTCTGCCCTCGGTCGAACGCGCTCTTTGGCCGCCAGCCCGACCTCCGGGCGATGGAGCGGGTGGGACTTTCGGTCTTACTCGGGACGGACAACGCGATGTTCCACGCCCCCTCAATCTGGCGGGAGCTCGAGTTCGCGTACGTGGGGACCCGCCTCCGCCAGCGCCCGGCGTCCGCCGGGTTCCTGGCCCGGGCGGCCCTCGTGGAACCCTGGCGCTGGCTCGGCGAACCCACCGCCGCCCGCGTGGCCCCGGGCATGCCGGTGCCGCCGATCGTCGTTCGGCTCCCGCCGGACGACCCCGCCTACCAGGTCGTCACCCGGACGACCGAACATCTTATTGTCCCGTTGGCGACCCGGAGGCGAAGGCGGGCCCGACCGTGAAGAGCGACGAGCTGTACGCCCTGCTGCGCCGGCGAGGAGTGCTCTGGCCCACGGCCGAGATCTACGGCGGCGCCCAGGGGCTCTACGACTACGGTCCGCTCGGCGCCGCGTTGAAGCGCCGGGTGGAGGACGCCTGGGTCGCCTGGTATCTCGGGCTCTCGTACAACTACCACTTGATCCAACCGGCGGAGATCCTCCCGGAGCCCGTCGTCCGCGCGTCGGGCCACCTCGAGAATTTCACTGACCCCGAGATCACGTGCGAGCAGTGCCACAGCGCGTTCCGGGCGGAGACGATCCTCGAAAAGGTCCGGCCCGAAGGGGTGGACGGTCTCCTCCCCACCCAGATCGCGGAGATCGTCACCGCCCAGCAGCTGCGCTGCCCGAACTGCGGCTCGAAGGCGCTCAGCGTACCTCGCGCGTTCAACCTGATGTTCGCTCTCGACTTCGGCGTGACGGGGAAAGAGCGCGCCTACCTCGCGCCCGAGACCGCCCAGGCGAGCTATCTCGCCTTCGCGCGGATGTGGGACGTCGGCCGTCGGTCGCTCCCGCTCGGCATCGGGGTCATCGGCCACGCGTACCGGAACGAGATCGCGCCCCGCCAGGTGCTGTTCCGGATGCGGTCGTTCACGCAGGCGGAGCTCCAGATCTTCTTCGACCCGCAACAGTTCCCCGTACCGTTCGATGCGGTGCGGTCGGAGCCGTTGCCCGTCCTCCGCGTGGCCCGCCGCGAATCCGGGCAGGAATCCCCGGAGTGGGTTCCCGCCGCGGATCTCGTCGCGTCCGGCGGCCTCCCGGAGTTCTACGTCTACCATATGGTCCATGTCTTCCGCTTCTTCCGAGATGTCCTCCGCTACCCTCCCGAGCGGATCCGCCTCTTCGAGAAGTCGGACAAGGAACGAGCGTTCTACAATCGGATCCAGTTCGATGTCGAGGTCCATCTCGAGAGCTTGAACGGGTACAAGGAACTCGGAGCGGTGCACTACCGGGGCGACTACGACCTCGGCCGGCACAGTCAGGGCTCGGGGCGGGACCTCGCGGTCACGCCGACCGGGCGGGACAAGCTCCTGCCGCACGTGCTCGAGCTGACCTTCGGCGTCGACCGGAACGTCTGGGGGCTCGCCGACATCCACCTCGGGAAGGACGGGGAGCGCACCCTCTGGAAGCTGCCGCCGTTCCTCGCCCCGGTGCCGGTAGGCGTCTTTCCCCTGATGGCGAAGGAGCACGCCGAGTACGCACGCGATCTCGCGGACCGGCTCAACCGCGAGGGCCTCCGGGCGGTGTTCGATGACGCCGGTACGATCGGCAAACGGTACGCCCGGATGGACGAGGCGGGGACGCCGTACTGCATCACGGTCGACGGGACGACGATCGCCGACGGGCCCGAGCACGACACGGTGACGCTCCGCGACCGCGACACGAAGGCGCAGGAGCGCGTGCGGGTCGCCGACCTGGCCGCACGGCTCCGGCCCGCGCTCGAGCCGCCGCGCCCGCCGCGCGGCACTTCGCGCGCCCCGAGCTGACGGAGAATAATCGATATAGCCCGAGGCGCCTAAGCGCCTCGCGATGGCGACCGGCGGGGGGACCCCTCCGAACGCACCGCCCGCGTCGACGCCGTTCATGCACCGGCAGTCGCGCTGGCTCGGTCAGGGATACGCGGACATCACGAAGCTCCGCGAGCTGGCGGCGAAGCACGACCGCGCGGCCGGCCGCATGAACCAGCGCGCCTCCCGGATCAACACGAAGATCGAGAAGCTCCGCCACCAGTCGACGCTCCTGCGCGAGAAGGGGCAACGGGTCCTCGCCGAGATCCCCGAGATCGAGCAGCAGATGAAGCAGCACGAGCGGGACATCGAGGCGGGCACCGGCCGCAGCGGCGGCGCCCCGGTCGGCTCCGACATCACCAACCTCCACTACCGCATCCGGAAGCTCCAGCAGAAGATCGTCGACAAGCAGCAGAAAGCCCGCACGCTCGAGCATCGGGCGGCGATCAAGACCCAGAAGACCGCCGAGTTGAAGGTGAAGGTCGACCGGTACCTCGAGGCCGCCCGCCTCGAGGAGCAGGAGGCCAACGCCTACCGCCAGCGCGCCGACCGACTTCAGATGATCACCGAGACCGACGTCGCCTCCAATCTGAAGGCGAGCGCCGCACCCCCTGCGGCCGACGGCGGCCCCCGGCCGCCATGAAACTCATCGTCACGGTCGGCATGCCCGGCTCGGGCAAGGACGAGCTCGTCGCCGTCGCGCAGGGGATGGGCCTCGCCACGCTGAAGATGGGCGACCTCGTCCGCGACGAGACCCGGCGACGCGGGCTCCAGCTCACCAACGCGAACGTCGGGCGGATCGCGTCCGAGGAGCGCGACAAGCACGGTCCGGGGGTCTGGGCCCAGCGGGCGCTCCCGAAGCTCACGGAGACGCGGATGCTCGTCGATGGCTGCCGGTCGGACAGCGAGGTCTCCGTCTTCCGCCACAACTTCGGCGACCTCTTCGTCCTCGGGATCTTCGCGTCGCCCGAGACGCGGCACGACCGACTCGCGTCCCGGCATCGCTCGGACGATGTGGATCTCCAGGACTTCTACGACCGCGACCGACGCGAGCTCAAGTGGGGGATCGGCAACGCCTTCGCGCTGGCCGACGGGATGCTCGTCAACGAGGGGACGCTCGACGAGTTCCGGCGGAACGCGCGGGCGACGCTCGAGTGGGTCCTCCGGCGCGAGGACGACGACTAGGCGACCCCGACGACGGGAGGGGACGGAGCGCCGGCCGCCGGTGCCTGCGCGGGCGCGGGGCCGAGTGCGTAGAGCGCAAGGCCCGCGGTGACGAGCCCGACCCCGAACGCGACGCCGGCGCCGACCCAACTCCCGAGGAGCGATCCGGCGGAGGCCGCGTCGAGCAGGTTCGGGGTGTTGCAACCGGAGCAGGCCTGCACGGCCGCGTCCACGGCGGCGACCGTGGCTCCGACGAACGTTCCGACCGCCAGGCCCTCCACCGCCGCCAGCACCCCGAGCCCGAGGATCCGGGCTCGGCGCCGGCCCGTCGCGGCCGGACCAGTCACGGCGACGGCGGCGAGGGTGAACGCGACGGTGAGCAGACCGACCATCCACGCGGTCGTGAACGCCGCGGCACGGTTGGTATCGGTCGGAACGAGATCGGTCCACCAGGTCAGGATCGTGCCGTACCCGTAGCCGACGGCCGCCGCGGTGACGAGGCCGGCGAGTCCGCCCACCGCGGGTCCGAACACGCGACCGAGCCGGAGCCCCGCACCAAACGCGACCGCCGCGGTCACGGCCGTGACGATCGGGATCGTGAACACCAGCTGGGCGAGCCCGACGGTCGTGTAGTTCGGGAAATCTGTGTATCCATTCGTGATGCTGTACCAGATCGCGTACACGATGGCCCAGGCGACCGCGCCGACGAGCAGCACCACGACGGGTACGCCCCAGAGATTCACAGGCCGCGGGCCGGGGGTCACGCGGGGCGTACCCACCGCGGGGGCAAAAACGCTCCGCTCAGTCGTCTCCGATCGCTTCTGGAACGGTCCCGGTCAGCAGGTTCCGCACGAGCTCAAACCGTTCGCGGTCGACGATGATCGCGACCCGCGAGCGGCCCCCGCCCAGTCGCTGGGCTCCGCGCGCCAGGTGGCGATCGCGCGCGCGGGCGAAATCTCGGGACCCCCGGCCCCCGGCGACCGCCCGATCCCATTCGAGCGCGTACTCGTCGGGCGTCGACGGCGTGGGCGGCCGGCGCGACATCCCGCGCTCCCTCACCGTGCGCCGCACGAGCTCGACGTAGCCGATGTGTTCCGTGAAGAGCGAGGCGGTCCGCTCGTCGCTCGGATCGAGGGCCTCGACGGCGAGGCCGCCGCCTTCCGCCCACCGCAGCGTCTCCACGAACGCCGGGTTCGGCACCCGGACCTCGCCGAATCGGGCGAGTCCGCGGACTTCGCTGGTCTCGGTCGAGGTGAGGGGTACGATGGGATCGGCCTCGGCCTGGACGAAGTACTGGCGCAGCGAGGCGAGCTCCCCCTCCGAGAGGCCCACGCCGATCACCGCGGGCGCGAACGCGGCGAGCTCGGCGAGGAGGGGACCGACCTCCGACGCGAGCCCCCGCACCGGAGCGAGGAGGAGGACGTCCCCCGCGGCGGAGAGACGCTCCGACCTCACGGGCCCTCGCGTTCCGAGATCTCCTCGAGGAGGTCGTCCCGGTCGCGGTGGCGCTTCAGCTCGGCGACGTTGAGGATGGGAAGCCCGAGGATCGACGGGCGATGCACGTTCTCGCGCACGACGAACATCGCGTGTCCCTCGGCGACCCGCGCCAGCCCGTGGAGGATCTCCGCCCGGTGGAGGGCGGCCCGGAGGCTCCCCACCGAGGCGAGCAGGATCTCGGGGGTCCGCGTGAACGCGTCGAACGGCGCCCGGACGGTGACGACGACCTCGAGACCCAGGTCGTCGAGCCGGTCCAGCACGCCGTCCCGCAACGCGTCGCCCGTCCTCGCCCGCGGCGCCCGGCGCGGGGTCGCGTCGTCGGCGGACGCCCCGTCCTTCGGGGGCGCGCGGCGAGGGGCCGGCCCGCGGAAGATCTCGATCGGCCGGACGATCGCCTCGCCGAAGAACGACTCCATCCGGTCGATGACGCCGAGCTCGGCACCGGCGCCTTCCTCGTACAGCTGGATCGCCCGGCGCGACACCCCGGCGACGCTCGCGAGCGTTCCCAGGGAAAGGCCCCGCGCCTGGCGAAGGATCCGGAGGCGCTCCCCATCGACCCGCGCGAACGTCCCACCGGGGCTCGCGTACAGGAACGGGGGTACGGCCTTCTCGAGGTACTCCTGGAGGGTCTCTTCGCTGATGATCGGGACCCCGTAGCGGGTGTAGACGACACCGGGATCGAGTTCCGAAGCGCCCGAGGTCTGCCCGACGACGAGGGCGAGCGCCGGGAAGAGTCGGCCGAGCTCGAGGAGCCGGGCCGCCTCCTCGGCATCGAGCGCGTCGATGTTCTTCAACACCTTGACCAGCAGCAACGTCGAGTCGCGCCGCGCGGCGAGGTCGAAGCTCGAGGGTCGGACGCCGTGCGTGTCCGCGACGTAGAACCCCGCGCGCTCGAGCATCTGCTGGAGGTGTTCGATCCAGCGTTCCCGAGACCGCGGCGCCATCGTCGTTCCGCCGAGTATCGAGCGAGGTCGGCTATATGAGATAGGTCGTGACCGCGCGAGGGCCGGTGGCCAAGGCGGTGCGAACTGTCTTGGCCCCGCGACCCGGTCCGGGGATCGGATGCCGATGCTCCGCCCAATCCCGGACGTCCCAGCGCTCCGGCTGGAAACCCCGGACGCCCCCGCGTCGGTCCTCGTCGCGGATCTGCATTTGGGACTGGGCGGCACGGCCGTCCGACCGGGCGGTCCCCCGGAAGGCTCGGCGGACCGGATGGCGGAAGAGCTCGTGAGGATCCTGCACGCGGCGCGCGCCGGCTCGCTCGTCGTCGCCGGGGACGTCAAGCACCCGATCGTCGGGGCCCCTCCTCCGCTCCGACCGATCCTCTTCGACTTCTTTGCACACCTCCTTCGCGAAGGGTTCGCCGTCGAGGTCGTGCTGGGGAACCACGACGTCGGGCTCGCCCGACTGCTCCCACGGGAGGTCGTGGTCCACTCGGCCGCGGGTCTGGTGCGGGCAGGGGTCGGGATCTTCCATGGGCACCGTTGGCCGTCGAGCCCCGTGCTTCGGCAGGCCCAACTCGTGACGGGCCACCTGCATCCGGGCTTTCGACTCGCCCCGACGTCCGAGGAGCCCGACGGGAAGCGCCCGTGTTGGGTGCGCGTCGAGCTGCCGCCCCCGTTGCCGCGACCGAAACGTCCGCTCCGGCACGGGCCGATCCGGGCCCGGGAACTGGTCGTCCTCCCGGCCTTCAATCCGCTCTCGGGGATCGAAGCGTTGAACCGGCAACGCCCGGGTCGGGGGCGATCGTTCCTGTTCGGCCGATTCCTCTCGCGGGGCGAGGCGCGGGCCTACCTCTTGGACGGCACGGACTTGGGTCGGATCGTCACGACCGGCCTGCCGCGCCCCGGGAGGCGAGCAGCGGCCCGAGCGCCTCGGCATCGGTGACCGGCGGGGCGCACGTCGTCCCGAAGCAGACGAGCGCCCGCGGCGCGTCCCCGCGCGCGACGGTGAGTTCCTCCGGCAACGAGAACGGCGGCGGGGGCGTGCCGGCGAAGACCCAGAGGTTCGGGTGCCAGGCCCGACGCGCGGCGCGCAGGAGCGTGTCGGCCGACGCGCCCCGACCCTCGACGACGATCGTGGCGGGCTCGATCATCGTCAGGCCGGCCGCCAGGGCCGAGCCGGACGCGAACAGACCGGCCCCGCCGAGGCGCGCCGCGACGGGCGCGAGCAGCGCGCGGGCCTTCGCTGCCCAGCGGTCGTCCTTGAGGAGCGAAGAGAGCCGCACGAAGGTGAGCGCCGCGGACGCGTTCGCCGAAAGGTGCGGGCTGTCCTCGAGCGGATAGCTCGGTTCCGCGATCGCGCCGACCGCGGTGCCGTCGTACAATCGGGGCGCGAGGTCGCGAAGGACCCCATCCTCCCCGCGGAACTCCCGGTCGACCAGCTCGAGGAGCTCGACCGCCGGCGCCACGTACTTGGGGTCGGCGGTCTCGCCCGCGAGCTCGACCAGTCCGGAAGCGAAGGCGACCTGGTCCTCGAGCAGCCCGAATCCCCGGGGCCCCGTCGGATCGATGCGATGCGCGATCCCCTCTCCCGGCCGGTACGCCTCCCGAAGGAAGCGATCGGCCGCGGCTCGGGCATCGGAGAGGACGATGGCGTCGGAGAGGAACCCCGCGGCCCGGGCGAACGCCCCGATGAACCGTCCGTTGATGTCGGCGTACAGGGCGCGGTCGACGGTCGGGGTCGCCCGTCGAGCCCGTGCCGCGCGCAGCGCGCCGACGACCCGGAGCACGGCGTCGTTCGCCGACCCATCGAGTTCGAGTCCGTGCGCGGCCTCCTCGGGCGGGAGCAAACGGAACAGGACGTTCCTCTCGGGATCGTGATGCATCCGCCCGTCGGTGCCGACGCCGAAGAGACGGATCGCGAACCGTAGCTCGTCGCCGGAGAGGGCGTCCTTCAACTCGCCCCGGGTCCACGTGAAGTAATCTCCGTCGTCGCCCGGGGCGTTGTCCGCGTCCTGACTCGCCCCGAAGCCTCCGGACGGGTCACCGAGCACCTCGCGCACCCAGCCGACGGTGCCCCGTACCGTCTCGACGAACCGAGGCTCCCCGAACCGCTGAGCGCCGTCGACGTAGGCCGCCAAGAGCGCCGAGTTGTCGACGCCCATCTTCTCGAAGTGGGGGATGTGCCAGCCTTCATCGGTCGCGTAGCGGTGGAAGCCACCGCCGACGTGGTCGTAGATCCCGCCGTCGGCCATCCGCAGGAGCGTTTCGCGCGCGGAGTCCGCGCTATGGGGCGTCGCGCTCGCGTACGCGTCCCACAGGAGGAAGGCGACCGCGGTCGGATGCGGAAATTTCGGGGCCATCCCGAATCCGCCGTGGACCGGATCGTACGACGCGAAGATCGCCGACCGGACCCCGCCGATGAACCCGGCAAGTTCCGGAACGGGACCGCCCCGCCGCTCTCGATTCCGGTCGAGCACCTCCTGGATCGCCCGCGCGTTCTGGCGGATCCGCTCGGGTTCCTCCTTCCACAACCGAGCGACCTCCTGGAGCACCCGACGGAACCCCGGGCGCCCGTGCCCGTCCGTGGGAGGGAAGTACGTTCCGCCGAGGAACACCTCGCCCTCCGGGGTCAAGAAGCCGGTGAGGGGCCAGCCCCCTTCGCCGGTCAGCGCATTGACCTGACGCTGGTACCGCCGGTCCACTTCGGGATTCTGGTCCCGGTCGACCTTCACCGCCACGAAGTGCTGCCGGAGCAGCCGCCCCACCTCGGGGTCGGCGTAGGTCCCTTCGTCCATCACGTGGCACCAGTGGCACCACGAGGCCCCGACGTCGAGGAGGATCGGCCGGCCGGTCCGCTTTGCGAGCTCGAACGGTTCGGGCCCCCACGGATGCCAATCGATCGGCTGCTCGGCCGCGCTGCGAAGGTAGGCGGACGGCGATTCCGCGAGCCGGGACGGAGCGTGCGAACGCGGCGCGTCGGACGCCATGCTCCTCAGGGCCCGAGGCGGCACTTACCCTTGTCGTCGAGGGGTCGGGCGTCGTCGGAACCGACGCACGGGACGTAATCCACTGACGAGCGCGTTACTGCCTTCGGCCCCGTTATAAGGGGGACCCGAGTGCCCGCGCCGAGGCAGCTCCATGGAGATGCAACCGGGCCAGATGGCCTACGACCGGGCGATCACGGTCTTCTCGCCCGACGGCCGTCTCTTCCAGGTCGAGTACGCCCGCGAAGCGGTCCGGCGCGGCGCCACCACCGCCGGAGTCGTCTATCAGAACGGCGTGGTGCTCATCGCCGACCGACGCATCCCGAACCCGAAGCTCGCCGAGGCCGCCAGCCTCGAGAAGATCCACCAGATCGACGAGAACATCGCGTGCGTTTCGGCCGGCCTGGTCGCGGACGCCCGGGTGCTCGTCGACTACGCCCGCCTCTCGGCCCAGATCAACCGGGTCACGTACTCGGAGCCGATGACGGTGGAGCTCCTCGTGCGCCGGATCTGCGACTACAAGCAGCAGTACACCCAGTTCGGGGGCGTTCGACCGTTCGGCACCGCCCTCCTGGTCGGGGGATACGACGACGCCGGCATCCACCTGTTCGAGACCGAGCCGTCCGGATCGCTCACGAGCTTCCGCGCCGCGAGCACGGGCGGCAACAAGGGCCCCGTGATGGAGCTCTTCGAACAGAAGTACCGGGCGGGCATCGACCGCGAGGCGGCGATCCTGCTGGCGCTCGAAGGCCTTCGCGCCGGACTGGACGAGGGCGGGAGCCTCGCCCAGGTCGAGGTTTGCACGGTCGAGGTCGACCGCGGGATGACCCGTCTGGCCGCGGACGACATCCAGAAGTACGTGGCCCGGCTCCCGGCGGCGGCCGCGTCGAGCAAGGCCGCGAAGTCGTAGGCCGCTCGGGCGGGGGGAACTCGCGCCATGGTCAAGGTCGAGGACGCGGTGATCGCCCGCTGGGAAACGGCCGGCTCGCGGTTCGAAGTGCTCGTCGATCCCGCCGCGGTGCAGGAGCTCAAGGATGGAAAGGACGTCGACCTCACCGACAAGCTCGCGCTCGACCAGGTGTTCAAGGACGCGAAGCGGGGCGACAAGATCTCGGAAGAGCACCTCGAGAAGACGTTCCATACCCGGAATCTGGCGGCGATCGCGAAGCAGATCGTGCTGAAGGGCGAGGTCCAAGTGACCACGGAACAGCGCCACCAGCTTCAGGCGGCCAAGCAGAAGCAGATCGTCGCGACCATTGCCCGCAACGCCATGAACCCGCAGACCGGAGCGCCGCATCCGCCGGCCCGCATCGAAGCGGCGATGGTCGAGGCGAAGGTGCACATCGATCCGTTCCGGCCCGTCGATGCGCAGGTCCAGGAGGTCATCCAGAAGCTGCGTCCGCTTCTGCCGATCCGGCTGGACGTCGTGAAGGTCCGGGTGAAGCTGCCCGCCCAGCACTATCCTCGCGTGATCGGCGACCTGAAGGGCCTCGGACGGCTCCTCGACGAGCAGTGGCTCGGGGACGGATCCTGGAGCGGAGTGATCGAGATCCCGGCGGGGGTCCAGACCGAGCTCTACGAGAAGCTCAACGCGCGCACAAAGGGCGCGGCCGAGACCGCTCTGGTTAAATAGGCCCCCCCCGTCGCGCGCCCCGGTGCAGCACGAAAAATGGGCAGTGGCCATCGTACCGGCCCCCGACGGCGGGGCCGTGGGAGCTCGTCCCCGCGTGACGCGGGCGAGCGCGTACTAGTCCTTCCGGGAGAGGAACTCCCGAGCCAGGGCTTGAAGCCCGGGCCCGGCACGTACCGGGTCGGGGGGAAGATCTACGCGAGCATTCTTGGCCTGCTCGCTCCCCGGCCGCCCGTGATCCAGGTGATCCCGCTCTCGGGGCGGTACATCCCGAAGCCGAATGACGTGGTCCTCGGCACCGTGACCGACGTGCAAGGGACGTTCTGGCTCCTCGACATCGGGGCCCCGCGATGGGCCCCCCTCCACATGACCGGCACCCCGTGGAAGACCGACATCGGTGAGCTCGAACAGTTGCTCCGCGTCGGCGAGTCCGTGGTAGTGCGCGTCGAGAGCCTCGACCCGACCGGGCGGATCGGCGTGACGATGCTGGGCGAAGGGCTCGGGAAGCTCGAGGGCGGAGCGATCGTCACGCTGACCCCGGCGCGGATCCCCCGCGTCGTCGGCCGCGGCGGCTCGATGGTCGAGACCATCACGCGTCACACCGGAGCCCAGATCGCGGTCGGCCAGAACGGGCGCGTCTGGATCGGCGGTTCTCCCGAAGCGATCGCGCGCGTCTCCGAGGCGTTGCGGATGATCTCGGAGGAGGGCCAACGACGGGGCCTCACCGAGCGGGTCGACAGCTACCTGCGGTCGACGGGCACGTCGAGCGAGCAGGGCGAGATGGAGCCTCCCGCCGAGAGCGCCCATCGCGATGCGCCCGAACGCCCCCGCGTCGCGCCGGAGAACCCGGACGAGGACGGGGACGACGCCGAGCCGATGGTCGACGAGAACAACTGAGATTCCAGGAGGAAACAACATGGGAAGCGTGGGAGCCAAAGACGTCCCCGTCCTGCTGAGCCCCGAGGGGCTGCGGATCGACGGGCGACGGGTGAACGAGCTGCGTCCGATCAAGATCACCGCCGGGGCGTTGAAGCACGCCGACGGTTCGGCGTTCGTGGAGTGGGGGGCGAACAAAGTGATGGCCGCGGTCTACGGTCCGCGCGAGGTCCATCCCCGCCACCTGCAGCAGAACACGAAGGCCGTGATCCAGTGCAAATACAACATGGCGGCGTTCTCGGTCGACGAGCGGAAGCGCCCCGGACTCGACCGGCGCTCCCAGGAGATCTCCAAGGTCATCGCGGAGGCGTTCGAGTCGGTGGTCTTCGCGGAGGAGTTCCCCCGCACGAGCATCGACATCTACATCGAGGTCCTTCAGGCGAATGCCGGGACGCGCTGCGCCGGGCTCGTCGCCGCCTCGGTCGCGCTCGCGGACGCCGGCATCCCGATGGCGGACCTCCTTCCCGCGGTCGCCGTCGGAAAGGCCGGCGGCGCGATCGTCCTCGACCTCAAGAAGGAAGAGGACAACTTCGGCGAGGCGGACCTCCCGATGGCGCTCGTGCCCCAATCGGGTCGGCTCGTGCTCCTCCAGATGGAGGGCCACATGACCCGCGAGGAGCTCGCCACGGCGCTCGACCTGGGCGTTCAGGGGTGCCGCGGCATCTACGAAGTCATGAAGCAGGCGCTCCGCGACCGGTACGCGGTCGCCCCCGGACCGGACGGTGCCGCATGAGCGGCGAAGTCACCGCCGAGATCCTGACGACCCACGTCCTCGATCTCGCGGCCCAGGGGAAGCGGCTCGACGGACGGGGCCCCGACGATTACCGGAAGATCTCGCTCGAACCGGGGTTCGTCAGCACCGCCGACGGCTCGGCGCTCGCCCGGCTGGGCGACACCGCCGTCCTCGCCGGCATCAAACTCGAACCCGGCAAGCCGTTCCCGGACACGCCGAACGCGGGGGTGCTCACGACGAACGCGGAACTCGTCCCGCTGTCGAGCCCGATCTTCGAGCCCGGCCCTCCCCAACCCGGGGCGATCGAAGTGTCGCGGGTCGTCGACCGCGCCATCCGCGCCGCGGAGGCGATCGACCTCACCCGGCTCTGCGTCACGCCCGGCGAGAAGAGCTGGGTCTGCTACGTCGACGTGCACGTCCTCGACCACGGGGGCAACCTCATCGACGCCGCCCTGCTCGCGGCGATGGGCGCGCTGTCGCACGCCACCGTCCCGGCGAAGCGCTTCGGCATCGCGGAGTCCGACTATCCGCTCGAGGTCCTGCACGTTCCGATCGAGTGCACGTTCGTGCGACTCGGCGAGGCGATCGTCGTCGACCCCACGTTCGACGAGGAGCGGGCGAGCCAGGGGCGGCTCACCGTCGCGACGGACGAGACCGGGCGCATCGTGGCGATGCAGAAGGGGCTCGTCGGCGCGTTCTCTCCCGAGGACATCAAGGCGACGGTCGAGCGGGCCTTCCAGCACGGCGACCGACTGCGGGCGATCGCCCGGGACGGTGCGGCATGAGCAAGCGCACCAAGAAGGTCGGCGCCACGGCGTGGATGGGCGCGCGCTACGGGATCCGGGTGCGCCGCCGCGTCCTCGACATCGACCGCGCCCGGGCAAAACCCTCGGCCTGCCCGCGCTGCTCGACCGTGACGCTCCAACGCGTCGCGAGCGGCATCTTCGAATGCCGCCGGTGCGGCACCCGATTCGCCTCGAACGCATACGTGTTCCAGGCGCCCCCCGCCATCACGCGGCAGGCGAAGGAGCCCGTGGCGGACAACGCTTAAACCCGCGGCGCGAGTAGTTCGGGTCCATGTTCCGCTGCATTCGGTGCGGGGAAGCCCTCCCCTCCGACGCGAACCTGTTCGGCGTCCGGTGCGACAACTGCGGGGGGAAGATCTTCACCAAGGAGCACCCGAACGTCAAGAAGGTCCTGAAGGCCCGCTGAGCCGCGGGCGCCGGACGAAACCCCTAAACCCGGCCGTCGGGTCCCGGCGTCGTGCCGAGCCCGACGATCACCTTCCTCGGCGGCGTGCGGGAGATCGGCGGCAACAAGCTGCTGATCCAGGACGGACCGGACCGGATCCTGTTCGACTTCGGTCCCTCGTTCTCGCGCCGGATGGAGGAGTTCTACGTCGATTTCCTTCAACCGCGCAGCGCCAGCCCGGTGCAGGACCTCCTCGAGTTCGACCTCCTCCCGCGGGTCGAAGGGCTCTACGCGAGGGAGGCGCTCGCGGACTCCGATCTCCCGTACCGGGCTCCCGAGATCCATGGGCTCTTCGTGAGTCACGCCCACGCGGACCACGCGGGCTACCTGAAGCTCGTGGACCCCGAGATCCCGGTCTACCTCGGGCACGGCACGCGCCGGCTCCTCGAGGCGATCGAAACCTCCTCGCCGTCGATGAAGTACGGGGAGCACGCCTGGAGGACGTTCGAGGACCGCGCCCCGATCCGCATCGGTCGACTCGAGGTCGTGCCATTCCCCGTCGACCATTCGATCCCCTTCGCGTACGGGTTCCTCGTCCGCACCTCCGGGGGGACGCTCGTCTACACGGGCGACTTCCGCCAGCACGGACCCCGGGCTTCCGACACCCACGGCTTCCTGGCGGCCGCCGAACGGGAGACGCCGGTGGCGTTCGTCACCGAAGGCACCCGCGCCGGGCCCGATCCGCGCCGCGAGTTCACCGAGGAGGGGGTCCGGGGCGGGGTCGACCGGATCCTCGGTGCTCCGGAACGGCTCGCGCTCGCCTGCACGTATCCGCGGGACGTCGATCGACTCCGAACCCTCTATGCCGCGGCGCGCGCGGCCGATCGGACGATGCTCGTCTCCCCCCGCACCGCCCACCTGCTCGCCCAGATCGCGCCGCTGTTCCCGTCGGGCTCGGTACCGACGGTCGGCGCCTCGCCCGGCCTCGCCGTCTACGCCCGCAAGCGGCGCCGCACCTACCGCTGGGAAGCCCCGTACCTCGACGGGGCGCTCGACGCGGCCGCCCTCCGGGAGCGGGGACCGCCGTTCCTCCTCGCCCTGGACCTGATGCACTTCCCCGAACTGATCGACCTCCGACCGCCGCGGGGAAGCCCGTTCATCCACTCGATGAGCGAGCCGTTCAGCGAGGACGACGTAGACGATCGGGTCCTGCACAACTGGCTCGATCACTTCGGGCTCGCGTTCCACCAGATGCACGCGAGCGGGCACGCCTCCGGGCCCGAGCTGCTCGAGATCGTCCGTCGGCTCGCGCCCGGCGCGGTCTACCCGATCCACACGGAGCACCCCGAGGCGTTCGAGGCCGTCGGTCCGAGCGTCCGATCCCCCGAGCTCGGGACGCCGTACCGGATCGGGTCGTGAGCGCGGACGCTCCGAACGATTAAGGTCCCGTGCCTCTCTCGGCGCCGACACGATGGTCGACCGGCTCCCGAGCGGCATCGCGTCCGTCGATCACCTGCTCGGCGGGGGGCTCGAGTCGGACTCGGTCACGGAGATCTACGGCGAGGGCGGGAGCGGGAAGACGCTCTTCTGCCTCGAGGTCGCCGTTCGGGTCGCCCGGGCCGGCCGCTGGGTGTTCTACATCGACACCGAAGGCGTGAGCGCCGACCGGTTGCGGGCGATCGCGGGAGACGACCTCGAGCGCATCCTGAAGCGGCTGCTCCTCTCGACGCCGAAGAGCCTCGAGGAGCAGGGACGGGCGGTCGCGACGGCGTGCGCCCTCGCCCGGGACGGCAAGCGGCCGGTCGGGCTGCTCGTCGTCGACTCGGCGACCTTCTACTACCGGCTCTCCCTCTCGGGGGCGGACGAGGACGACGCGCGGCAGGCCCTCAGCCTCGAGCTCGCCGACCTCGTCGTGACCGCCCTGGAGGCGCACGTCCCCGTCCTCGTCACGAACCAGGTCTGGAGGAACCCCCGGGAGGGGACCCTCGAGCCGCTCGGCGGATCGTTCCTCAACCACGCGGCGAAGACGATCCTCCGGTTCGACCGGCTCGCCGGGCCGCGTCGGCGGGTCGTCCTCCGGAAGCACCGCTCCGAACCCGAGGGCGCGGCGGAGTTCCGCATCACGTCCACCGGACTCGAGGGATAGGGGCACCTCGGACCGTTTCACGCCCCCTCCGGTGGGGGGACGGGAACGAACTTAAGGCCGGGCGGCGTGCGAACCCTCGTGTCCGCTCCTCCGCTCGAATTCGCGGACGTCCCGACCCAGATCGGCACCTTCCGCGTCGCCTACCAGGGCGCGACGGTGCGCGTGATCGACCTCCTCGAGCAGGGGCGCAAGCAGACGGGAACCCCGCTCGGTGCCGTGCGGCGCAAGCCGCCGTTCCCGGCGGCGAGCCCGCCGCGTCAGCTCCAGGAGTACTTCCGCGGACGCCGCACGGCGTTCGAGCTCGAGGTCGAGCCCGACACCGCCTCCACGTTCGACCGACGGGTCTGGAGCCTGCTCTGCCAGGTTCCCGCCGGGAAGACGATCAGCTACTCGGAGCTCGCGCGCCGGGCGGGCCATCCCGGCTCGGCCCGCGCGGTGGGCGGAGCGATGGCGCGAAACCCGATCCCGATCGTGATCCCGTGCCACCGCGTCGTCGGCACGGAGGGCTCGATCACCGGCTTCGGGCTCGGCCTGTGGCGGAAGCGCTGGCTGCTCGACCTGGAGGGAGCCTGGCCGATCCGCTCGCGCTCCGCCGAGGGACCTCGGCACCGGAGCCAGCGGACCCTCGACGAGGTCACGGTCTCCGCGACCGCGTGACCCCTTCAGCTACTATCCTGTGTAGTAGGTTCCCGCGCACGACCGGGAGCCACGGGCGACATTCTACTACGTGACGTAGTAGGTTAATCGTCTTAGTTACTACATCACGTAGTAGCTAATCCGCCCGCGCGGACCGGGATCAACCGGAGTAGTACGCGGCGTCGTACGGCTCGGGCTTCAATCCGCGGCGCTGCCGGATCTCCGCGACGACCTTCGGCTGGAGCTCGCTCGGTACCGGCTCGAAGCCCATCGACTCCGTCGACCAGAGCACCTTGCCCGCCGTGGCGCTCCGAATGTCAGAAGCGAATCCGAACATCTCGGCGACGGGGACCTTCGCGACGACCGTCTGCAGGTCCCCGACGCTCGTCATGTCGAGGATCTCGCCCCGGCGCCGCTGGAGTTCGCGCGTCGCTCCGGCGAGGACGTCCTGCGGGACGTTCACGGTGACCTTCTGGAACGGCTCGAGCAGGAGCCGATCCCCGAGGACCATCGCGCCGTAGATGCCCGAGCGCGCGGCCGGGATCGTCTGGGCGGGTCCGCGGTGGATCGAGTCCTCGTGGAGCTTCGCGTCGACGAGCCGGACCTTGAGTCCGTAGACCTTCTCGTTGGCGAGCGGTCCACGGTTCATCGCCTCCTTGAACGCGTCGACGATGAGGTCCATCGTTTCGTTCAGGTACTGGATCCCCTTCGTCACGTCGAACAGGATGTTCGTGCCGTCGACCGCGATGATCCCCCGGCCCTCGTCCCGCGGGATCCCGAGCTCGTCGAGCTTCGCGACGAGGGTCTTCGTGTCCTTGAACGACTTGCCCTGGGGGATCTCGCCGTCCTTGAGCGCCTGGACGACGGCCGCGGGAAGCGCCTCGACCTCGAAGTAGAACTTGTTGTGCTTGTTCGGGGACTTCCCCTCGAAGGGACCCCCGGGATGCTTCACCAGCTCCCGGTAGACGACGATCGGCTTCGAGGCCTGGATCTCGACCTTGTAATCGTTGATGATCCGGTACTGGGTGATCTCGAGGTGGAGCTCGCCCATCCCCGAGAGGAGATGCTCGCCGGTCTCCTGATTGATCTCGACCCGCAGGCTCGCGTCCTCCTTGCCGACCTTGCGCATCGTCTCGATGAGCTTCGGAAGGTCCGCCATCCGCTTCGGCTCGATGGCCACCGTCACCACCGGCTCCGAGACGTGTCGGATCTCCTCGAACGGCACCATGTCGGCGGCCGTCGAGGTCGTCGTCCCCGCGAAGGCGTCCGAGAGTCCGATGACGGCGCCGATGTTCCCCGCGGTGACCTCCTCGACCATGAGGCGCTCGGGCCCCATGAACAACGAGACGTGCTGGATCCGGTTCTTGATCTTCGTGCCAATGATGTGCAGCTCCATCCCCTTCTGGAGCTTCCCGGAGAAGACGCGGCCCGTCGCGATCTCCCCCGCGTTCGGGTCCATCGTGATGTCGGTGACCATGAACGCGGTCGGTCCCGCCGGGTCGGTGTTGAGCATCGCCTGACCGATCGAGGAGCCGACGTCGCCCTTCCAGATGTTGGGGATGCGGTACCGCTGGGCGACGTGGGGGCTCGGGAGGTGCTTCACGACCATGTCGAAGATCACATCGTTGATGCGGGCGCGCTGCGCGATCTCCTTCGTCCGGCCCGTGGTCACGTACTCGATGATGTCGGGGAACTTCACGCCCGTCCGCTGCATGTACGGGACGCTGATCGCCCAGTTGTCGTAGCCCGAGCCGAACGCGACGGAGCCGTCCCGCGGGTCGACGGACCACTCGTCGACGAACTCCTCAGGGGCCATCCGGCGGATCAGCTCGTTCACCTCGGTGATGATCCCGGTGAACCGCTTCTGCAGGGCGTCGGCGGTAAGCTGGAGCTCCTTGATCGCGCGGTCGACCTTGTTGATGAAGAGGACCGGCTTGACCTTCTCCCGGAGCGCCTGGCGGAGCACGGTCTCGGTCTGGGCCATCACGCCCTCGACGGCGCAGACGACGACGACGGCGCCGTCCACGGCGCGCATCGCGCGGGTCACGTCCCCGCCGAAGTCGACGTGGCCGGGCGTGTCGATGAGGTTGATGAGGTAATTCTCCTTCTCGTACTCGTGGACGATCGAGACGTCCGCGTTGTTGATCGTCAGGAGGCGGGCCTGCTCCTGTTCGTCGAAGTTGAGCAGGAGCTGCTTGCCCGCGAGCTCGTTCGAGATCATCCCCGCGGCGGCGAGCAGGTTGTCGCTCAACGTCGTCTTGCCGTGGTGAATGTGCGCGACGATCCCGATGTTGCGGATCTTGTCGACGCTCCGCATCATGTCGGGGATGGCCTTCGCCAGTTCGGCTCGAATGTGGGTCATCGAACTCCGACCTCCTCGGCCCTAGCGGGCCGACTGCGCGACGCGCTCGACCTCTTCCTTGCGACCGACGGCGAAGCTGGATAGGTTGCCCTTCGCCGCCAGGCTGATCTCGTCCGCGAGACACGTGTGAATCGGCTTCGTGGACTTGCGCGAGGCGGTGATCGCGCCCTGGGCGAGGTTGCGGATCGCGACGTTGAGCCGGCGGGCCGGAGAGGCGTCGACCGCGCGCGGGACGCTGATCCCGCCGAACTGGAGACGCGTGACCTCCTCGCGGGGCGACGCGTTCTCGACGGCGTCGACGAGCAGCTGCAGGGGGTTCTTCCCCTCCTTGGCCGCGAGCTCCTCGAACGCCTGGCGCACGGTGGCGAGCGCCTTCGATTTCTTCCCGGTGAACTTGCCGCCCTTCATCAGGTGGTTCGCGAGCCGCTCGACGAGATGCATCCGGGCCTTGAGGAACGGCTTGCCCGAAAGGCGGCCCTCGCTGTGCGGAGAGTACACGGGGTGGAGGTACAGGTACGGAACGAGCCCGACATCATGGACCTCGAGCCCCTCGTAGGTGTACTTGCCGAAGAGCGGAGGAACCGGGAACGGGGACGGCGCGGCAGGCTGGGGGCGCTGCACCACGGGCCCGGCGTCCTCGGGCGCCGGCTCGGGCGGCAACATCGGCTCCGGATTCCCGCTCATCGCGCCGGCTTCTCCTTGCGGCCCCGCACCAGCTCGTCCAGCGAGACGCCGTTCACTTGAATCACCTTGTACCGGACCCCCGGGATGTCCCCGTAGGACCGGCCCATCCGGCCGCCGATCCCCTCGACGAGCACCTCGTCGTGCTCATCGATGAAGTTGATCGCTCCGTCGCCGACCGCGAACGCCGTCACCTGGCGGCCGTTCTTGATCAATTGCACCTTGATGCACTTGCGGATTGCCGAGTTCGGCTGCTTCGCCTCGACCCCGACCTTTTCGAGCACGATCCCGCGGGCCTGCGGGGCGCCCTCGAGAGGGTCCGACCGTTCCTTGAGATGCAGCGTGCGCCGCTTGTAGTAGCGGTCCGACCAGCGTCGCCGCTGGCGAAGCGCCGCGAGGCGGCCAGCGGTGTTGATTCCTGACGGGGGAGACATGGGGGGGCGAAGGGGCCGAGCCACTGGGTAGGCCTATTTAACGTCCGTGCCGAATTCGTCTCGGTGAACGGCTCCCGTATCGCCGGACCGGCGTGACGACGCGTCGCGCGAGCGCGATGGGCCGCGGGCGCGCGGTCGGGATCGCCACCGAATGGCGGTCCCTGTCGGCCACGATCCGCCGCTGCACGCGCTGCCCCTTGCATGCGACCCGGACGCACGCCGTCGTGTACCGCGGAAGCCTCACCCCTCGCATCGTCTTCGTGGGTGAGGCGCCGGGGGCGGAGGAAGACCGGGTCGGGCGGCCGTTCGTCGGCCGATCGGGCCGACGATTGGACGCTGCGATCCGGGAGCTCGGGCTAGGGGAGGACGAATTCGGGGTGCTGAACGTGATCAAGTGCCGGCCCCCCGGGAACCGGTACGATCCATCGGCTGCCCGGACATGTCGCCCGTACTTGGATCGACAGCTGGAATTGCTGCGACCCGAGCGGCTGGTCACGCTCGGCGCACACGCGTTGACGGCGCTC
>DATJNY010000048.1:0-36631 GCA_035507575.1 Thermoplasmata archaeon
CGTCTACAGCCTGAACTCGACAGCCCAGACGGTCGACTTCTCCGGGACCTACTACCTGCCGTTCTTCTAGCCCGCTCCCGCCCGGGGCAAGGATGAAGGGGACGCGCGGGCTGGCGACCCGTATGGCGGAAGGGGCGCCCCCGCGGACGTTCATCTCCGACCTCCGACCCGGGCGGGTCGCGACGTTCGAGGCGACCGTCACGAAGCTCGAGGCACCGCGGGAGGTCGCCCAGCGGGCCGGCCATCGCACCACGGTGCGGCACGGCGTGCTCCGGGACGGCACCGGCGAGGTCGCGCTCGTGCTCTGGGGTCCCGAAGGCGACCTCGTCGCCGAGGGCGATCACGTTCGGATCGTCGAAGGGTGGGTCAAGGAGTACAAGGGCCGTCCCGAGGTCTCGCTCGGGCGGACCGGACGCCTCGAGAAGGCGTGACCCCCCGGCAAGACCCTAAGCCCACGGAGGGCTCGGGGCCACGTCGCCGATGACCTGGGATACGTTCTTCAGCGCTGAGGTCGGCGCCGCGGCCGCCCTCGCCGGGCTGATCTTCGTCGGGATCACGATCAATCTCCAGCGGATCCTCGCGCTCCCGGCGATCCTCAATCGGGCGTTCCAGGCGCTCCTCATCCTCCTCGCCGTCCTCGGCATCGAGTCGATCCTTCTTGTTCCCGGACTGAACTCGACGGATGCGGGAGCGAGCGTCGTCGCGGTCGGGCTGCTCCTCACCGCGGCGCTCGCCGGGTTCGAGTGGAGCAGCTGGCGGATCACCGATCCGAAGTACCGGCGTCTCCTCTTGCAGCACACGCTCGAGATCCAGCTTCCGCCCGCGATGATCCTGCTCGGGGGAATCTTCCTCCTGGCGGGGAACTCCTGGGCGCTCTACTGGTTCCTGCCGGCGACGCTCGTGAGCTTCCTGCTCGCCATCATCGAAGCGTGGGTGATCACGGTCGAGATCCTGCGGTAGCGACCCCGACGGTCGCCGGCGCCGACTCGACGTCCCGCGGCGCTTCCGGGGTGTCGGACCGGGAGCCATCGGTGGCGAAGGTGTAGTTCCGCAGGAACGCCGCGAGTACGCCGCCCGTGAGCGCGAGGATCGCTCCCACCGCGAAGATCCAGTGGAACGCCGTGGGCGTCGGGAGCGAGGCGAACTCGCCCGGCGCCACGAGGTACGCGCCCGTGAAGCTCGCGAGGATCGCCGCGACCAGCACCGGGCCGATGCTCGCCCCGAGGTCCTGGAACATCTCCATCATGCCGGTCTGGATCCCGGTCTCGCCCCGTCGGCTCGCGAGCACGACCATGTTCGTCGCCGAGATCAGCATCGCGACGAGCCCGACGAAGATCGGGATCGGGGTCACGAGCAGGTTCGTGTACGAGGTGCCGAACGCGAGGACGAGCAGGTAGCCGACCGTCGCGAGGGCCGATCCGAGGATCATCACCGGCTTCGGCCCGAACCGGGTGATCGCCCGCCCGACGAACGGCGCCGCAACGAGCATCGACATCGTCGTCGGGAGGCTGAGCACCCCGAACGCGAAGATCGACCGCCCGAGGCCGACGATCGGTGTCTCCACGTAGATCGTGAGGCCGACGAACCCCAGGAAGAGGCTCACGCCGATGAGCAGCGCGGCGAAGTAGCTGATCGCGAGGTTGCGCTCGCGGAACCGCTCGAGACGGACCATCGGCTCGGCGGCCGTCCGCTCCCGGGCATAGAAGCCGAGGGCGAGCGCCGCGGCGAGCGCGAACAGCTCGGGCACCCCGAACGGAACCCCCCCGAGGCGGACGGCGGCGACCGCGCCCCACCCCCACGACGGGCCCTGGGTCAGGCCGAGGAGGAGCGTCGCGAGCGCGCCGCCGAGGAGGGCGGCGCCCGGCACGTCCAGCCGGACCGCGAGGCGGTGCCGGGATTCCGCCAGGGTGAGGTACGTCGTCCCGACGATCACGGCGGCGAACGGGATGACGAGGTGGTAGGCGTCCTGCCAGCCGTACGTCTGGATCACCCACGCCCCTCCGAAGAGGCCGAGAGCGGCCCCGATCGCGAACATCGCCGCGATGAGCCCCTGCGCCTGGGCGACCTGGGCGGGAGGGAGCTCCTCGCCGACCATCGCGAACGCGAGCGGGAACATCGCGAGCCCGACCCCCTGGATCCCGCGCGTCGCGATCAACAGGTAGACCGCGTGGAGCCGATCGAGGCCGGCCGCGCTCGCGATCTGCGGGGTGAAACCGGTGATCGCGACGGCGACCGCGTAGAGGCTCAGCACGAGGAGCAGGATCCGCTTCTTGCCGTAGATGTCCCCGAGCTTCGCGAACAGGGGCGTCGTGGAGACGCCGACCAGCAGGTACGCGGAAACGACCCAGGCGATCGTCGTGTACGGCACCCCGTCGAAGAACGCGACGAGGGTCGGGAGCGCGGGCACGAGCATCGTCTCGACGTAGTTCACCATCAGGGCCGCCGAGGCGAGCAGGATCAGGATCGCGGCGCCCCGGCGGGCATTGACCCGGGGCTCCTCCACGGCGGCGGTCGGGGACGCGGTCACGGTGGCGGCGGTCATCGGTCTCGGAACGGCCTCGTGGGCATCAAGGGGTGGGTCGCGGGGGGCGTCGAAACGCGCCAAGTGGCCGCGATCGTGTCGGGTTCGGTCGAGGCGCACGACAAAACCGGAACCCTCAAGCCCGCGTCCCGCCCTGCCCGCGGTGCGTGCCGACCGCTCCCCTCCATCCCCAGCCGATCGACCTCGACATCTTCCGGGAGATGTACCGGGGGAGCATCGCCTCGCTCTCGGGGATCGATCCGCGCCTCAACGCGAGCGCGATCGCCCGACGCCTGCACACCGGCCGAGCCCGGGTCGCGCACCGGCTCCAGGCGTGGAGCGACTCCGGCTTCCTCGTCCGGTTCGACGTCTGGCTGAACCCCGCGTTGTTCGGCTGGCAGGGCGCGTTCTTCAACATCCGGCTCGAGCACCCACGCACGAAGCCGGCGCTGATCGGACGACTCGCCCTCCTGGAAGGGGCCGTGTCGAGCGTCGAGTTCCTCGGGGAGTGGATCACGTTCGGCGCCGTCGCCCCGGACGCGGCCGGGCTCGAGCGACAGCGGGCACTCGTCGGGGGCCTCGCCGGCGTCCGGGAGGTCGAGCCGCCGATGCCGTGGGGGGAGGTCCGACCGCAGCGCGCGCTCTCCCCGTTGGATGTCCGCATCGTGCGGGCCCTGCGCGAGGCGCCGACCGCGACGTTGCGCGCGACCGCGACCCGGGTCGGGATCTCGACCCGGACGATGACCCGGCGCTACGCCGAGCTGGTCGGCGACTGGGCGGCCTGGTTCGTGCCGGTCCTCGACTTCCGCGCGATCACCTCGCCGCTCGTCTCCCTCCTCCTCACGTACTCGGAGGGGGCGACCCCCGCGACGGTCGCGCGCCAGGTCCGCGCGCGCTATCCGCTCACGCTCGCCGGCGCGGGGGTCGACGCCGGGCCGCCCCGGACGGAAGCGCTCCTGGTGATGCCGTCCTCCTCGGCCCACCTCGAGGAGCTCGAGCAATTCGTCGCGGGCCTCGACGGGGTCGTCGGCGTGGAGACGAACGTGATGGTGCGGATGCACTCGTTCCCGACGTGGTTCGATCGACAGCTCGCGGGCCTCGCGCCCGCGTCGCGCCGCTAGCCCGCGGCGACGCGCCCGGTCTCTTCGAGGCGACGCGCCATCTCCTGCAGGATCGTCCGCAGCATCTCGGGTCGCTCGGAGGCGAACCCCCAGAACTCCCAGCGGGAGAGCACGATCACGGTCGTCGGCTGGCTCGTCACGATGTCGGCGGAGCGCGGCCGATCGTCGAACAGCGCGAGCTCCCCGAAGAAGTCCCCCGGACCCAGGCGGGCGACCGTCGTGGCCCCCTTCTTGACCTGGACCGCCCCGTCCAGGATCACGTAGAAGCCGATCCCCTTCTCGCCGCGCTTCACGACGACGGAGTCCTTCGCGATCTTCCGCAGCTTCGCGAGCCCGGCGAGACGCTTCAGCTCGCGGTCCTTGAGGCCCCCGAGGAGGGCCGAACGGCGCAGCCCCTCGGCGATCGCCTTCAACTCGTCCGACGCCACGGTCTCCCCGCCGCCCCCACCGGGCCCCCGAATATAGACCTCTCTCTGCGACCAGTTCGCCGCTCCGGGCGGGATCCGGTCCCCGAGTGCGACCGCCCGGGCGCCTAGCTCGGGCCGGCTCCGCGCGGGGGCGACGCCTGCGCCAGCAACCGGTCGAGCAGCCCGATCGGCGGCATGCCGTAGCCGAGCAGGGTGTCGTGGAACGCGCGCAGCGACCGCCCGAATTTTGGTCCGAGATATTTCGCCCGGACCTCGAGGATCGCGAGCTTTCCGAGCGTGTAGCAGAAGTATTCGGGGTTGTACGTGCCGCGGATCGCCTCCCGCTGCGCGTGGAACTCCTCCAGGAACGCCTCGGTCTGGAACAGCCGGGTCGCTTCCTCGACCCGCATCCCCTGGGTGTGCAATCCGATCGACGCGACGAGCCGGACGTTCCGCGTCAACGCGTCCGCGAGTTCGGTGACCTCGGCCGCCATCGATCCCCCGTCGAATCCGGCCTCGAGCGCGAGCTGCTCGCAGTAATGCGCCCAGCCCTCCGTGAAGGAGTAGGAGAACCAGACCTTCCGGGCCAGGCTCTGTTCCGTGCGTCGGAAGTGGAGCGCCTGGAGGTAGTGCCCCGGCCAGACCTCGTGAACGGTGGTGTTCTTCAACATCGCGTAGTTCAGCGTCCGCGCCCAGCCCTCCTGTTGCTCCGGGGTCCAACTCGCGTCGACGGTCGTGACCCAGTAGATCCCGTCGACCGGCTTCTCGAACGGACCCGGCGGGCTCAACGCCGCGGTCCAGAGGTCCCGGGCCCACGGCGGGGTCTCGCGGACGTGGCAGACCTCGGGCTCCGGGATCGACGCGAGGTCGGTCCGGCGCACGAACTCCCGGATGTCGTTCGTCAAGTTCCGCACGAGCGGCATGATCTCCGCCGGCTTCGGGTGATCGTCGTTCAGCCGAGCGATCAGCTGGGACGGGGTCGTGCCTTCGCGCGCCGCGATCGCATCGAGCCGCGCCCGGTTGCGACGCAGATCCGCCCAGCCCTGTCGGAGGACCTCGTCGACGGGGGTGGTGAGCCCTTCGCGGACCCAGAGGAGCCGCTGGAATCGCTCGAGCCCGAGCGGAAAGCTCTCGTCCGCGCTCGGGAGCCGCTCGCGCTTCAGCCACTCCACGAACTCCCCGACGGCCGAGTCGGCCGCCTCGCGGGCGGCCCGCACGTCCCCCCGGAGCTCCGCGGGTCCGGTGGCGGCGAACGCCTCGCCCTCGGCGAAATGCGACGGGAGGCCGGAGCCGATCTGGATCCCGAGCGTCACGAACGGTCGGGCGAGCACCGGCTCGAGCCGGCGGCGGGCCGTCGCGAGGAGGGCCGGCACGCCCGACAGTGTGGCGGCGACGGCCCGGACCCGCTCGGCGACCGGGGCGTAGTCACGGGAGATGTAGCCCGTGAGGTCGGGCTGGAAGAGGTAGCTCATCGGATTGCGATCGAGCTCGCGGACCCCCTCGAGGTCGAACAGGGCCCCCTCCAGCAGGAGCTCGAGCAGCTGCCGGTCGAGGCGTCGCGGCTCGGTCAGCTCGACATCGGGCACCGCGCGGAGGTCGCCGAGCAGTTGTCGGGTCCGCGCCGACCACCGGGTCGTGAATTCGATCGAGAGATCCGGAAGGCGACCGTCGAACTCGTGACGGCCGATCGAGGCCGCGTAGTTCGGCCGCGCGTCAAAGACGTGGTCGACGACCCGGGTCTCGAGAGGGGCAAGGCGATCGGCAGCGGGAGCCGGCATGAGTAGAGGCGGGGGACCCGGCCCCCCAGATAGGCCTTGCGCTCGGGCGAGACCGTCGCGCGGATCAGGTCGGAGTTGCGATGCGGCCGGGGCTGGCGCGCAAGAAGAGGGCCACCAGCAAGATCCAGAGCAGCACGGAACCGAGGAACAGCCGCTCGGTGAGGCCGCCGATCCGATCGGCCAGGTGCGGCGCGGCGAACGGGAGCCCGAGTTCGAGCAGGCAGAGGACCACCGAGAGGGCCCCGAGCGCGACCGCCCACTCGCGGGCCGGCGCCAGGGTACGGTTCTCCCCGAATCGCAGCGCGAGCAGCAGGATCCCGAACGCTCCGGCCAGGAATGCGATCAGCGCCACGACGAGGTGGATCGCTCCGTGCCAGGAGACCGGCGTGGCCGGCACATCGGTCGGGAAGGCGGCGAGCAGCAGCGCCCCCACTCCCCAAACGCCGAGGAGGACGAAGCCGCCGCGGTACTGCGTCCACCGCCCGCCGGCGGACTCGATCGTCCGGGCCAGACCGACGAGGAACAGCAGCGAGAGGAGGCCGCGGAGGACGAAATTGATCGTCATCACGAAGCCGTACGGCCCCACCGCGAGGTCGCTCTCCGCCTGGGAGATCGGGTTGTAATGCGGCGGGAGCAGCTGGGCGATGGCGTCGAGCACCACGTAGAGCACGACGCCGATCGCGACCAGCGCGAAGTCGCGACGGGCGTCCGAGGGGACGCCCGGGACGGCGGCGGGGGCCGTCACGCGGTCCTCCCCAGCTGTTCGATCCGATGCCGGGCTTCGTCCAAGATGGCGGCCACCTTCTGGCGGTCGACGGGTCGCCAGGCGGCGAGGCGATCCAGGATCGCCGCGCGCAGCTGTTCGGCGGCGCGAGCGATCGGACGGAGCGGATCGACCCGCTCCCGGCGGCCGGCGGCCAGAACGAGGGCCAGTTCCTTGCGGTGCTCGCGTTGGTAGCGGCGCCCGGTGGGGGTCAGGGCGTACACGATCCGTCCCATCGTCTTCCGCCCCCGGACGTAGCCGAGGTCCTCGAGCGACTGGAGCGTCGGATACACCACGCCGGCGCTCGGATCGTACTGACCCTCGAACATCCCCGAGATCCGTCCGGCGATCGCGTAGCCGTGGGCCGGCCCGTCCTCGAGCGCGCGCACCACGAGCAGGCGGGCCGCCCCGCGGCGCATCGCGGTGGCGAACGGGGTTGACGGGGGACCGAACCGGTCCATCACGATATATCGCGATATATCGGGACTACTTAATCTCGTGGACGCGCGATCAGGAGGCGGGGAGCGGGGTCGGGTCAGAACAGTCCCAGCACACCCCGTCCTCCCCGAGGCGGAAGGAACGGCCGAGGCAGCGACGGCAGATCGGGCGACCGCAACGCGCGCACGGAGACCAGGTTCGGAAGTCTCCGAGGCCCCGGTTGCACGAGTGGCAGGCGCGGGGCGGCGGGGACCCGGCGAACGGCCGAGGCAGGGCGGGGTCGGGGGCCGACGGTCCGAGAGTGCCCCCCCGGAGGTGCGGCGGCACAGGGTTGATCGCTTCGAGGTACAGCAGCTCGTCGACCGCGGCCGCGGGAGGGAGGAGCTCCAGGCCGAGCCGTGGCGTGAACAGGTCGCCGGAGGGGACGGTGAGCACGGGTGTGGGGACTCGGTGCGACTCACTCGGATCGGGGTCGGCGTGCCGAACGTCCGCCGGCGGGCTCTCTCCAGGGGACGGCGCGCGGGGCTCGGTCTCGAGCGCGACGGGGCGGGTGGTGGGGAGGTCGTCCAACGCGTCGATCACCCGGTCGCGGATCGACGTGTCGGCCTCCTGGGGAAACAGGCGATCGAGCTCATCGAGGGAGAACGGGCGCGCCGACGGCGATCGCGCTCCGGCCAGCGAGGCGGAGCGAGTCGACCGGGAGGCGGGGGCGGACGGCGGCCCCACCGCTCGCGCCGGTCGAGCCGGGTCCCGGGGTCGGGTCTCCGGCGGGAGCGGAAGGCGAGGGAGGAGCCACGCGGCGCGGTCGCGACTCGCGAACGGGGCTACGTTCCCCCTCGGGGCAACATAGGCGGTCGCGGCCACCGGTGGGATCACGGCCGTCCCGAACCGCGCCGAGGCGCTCTGCCGCCAGCGCTGCCAGATCTCCTCGCCGCTCCAGGAGTGCCGCGAGGTTGTCGCGCGCCCGATGCCGCTCTCCGGCGTGAGCCATCGGTGTCGGCGGGGAGAGGAGGGGGCGCGACGGGGGCCGGGTGGCGTCGCCGTGGGCCTGGGGACGAGGCCCCGGTGGGGCGGCGGTACGTCCTGCCGCGGAGCCGGCCACCGCACGGCGGCCACCGCCCCGACGACCGCGGCGCTGCCGAGCGCCAGTAAGGCGAGCGGGATCAGCCGCGAACCCAGGGCCAGCGGATCCCAGAGGAGGATCACGCCGGCCGCCGCGGCGCCGACGCCGACGAGAGGGAGGAGATAGTCATACGACCGCTCCGCCCCCGTCGGGGTCACCGCGGGCACGGTCCCGGGCCGTGCGGGCAGGGCAATGCCCATCGCAGGGGCGCTCGAGAGCGCGTGGGATTAACCTATCGAAGCACGCGCAACGGTTCGGACCCACGCCCTTCGGTGTCCCGCCGCGCGGGGCCGCCCGGGTCCGTCTACCGACGGTCTTCGAGTGAGCGGACCTCGGGACGCGCGAGCTCCTCCCGGACGTAGGCGAGTCGATCAGCGAGCTCGCGCTCCGTGCCGAATCGTCGCCCGATCGCTTCCACGAGATCGAGGCGGGAGGCGGGGACCCCGTCGATCACGTTGGTGACGATCTTCTCCGCGTAGGCGCGCCAGCGTTTGGTCATGAGCCGGGTGTACCACACGAGCTCGGGGGCGGCGAACCGAACCCCCTCGCTCTCGGTCGACGCGTCGTCGAGCAGGTACCGATAGAACTCCGCCCCGGTGCGGCGGCCGGCAAAGGTCGCCGCGTCGAGGACATCGAGCGGCACGCCCCCGAGGGCGAGCAGACGGAATCGCGCGAGGGGCCCATCCTCCCAATCGAACGCCAGCCCGGTTTCCGCCCGGAGCGCGTCGACGGTGCGACGGAAGTCGGCCGTGGCGACCATCACATCGACGTCCCGGGTCGCCGTGGCGGCGGACCGGGCGATCGCTTGACCGCCGATGACCACATAGCCGATGCCGCGGCGTTGGAAGATCGCGTGCGCCGCGGCGACCTCCGGCTCGATCACGTCGGTCCCTCGAGCGGGGGGTTATTGCGTTCGATCCACCGGAGCTCTTCCTGGGGCAAAGGCTCGCCCTCGGCAGGGATCGCCGGGGAGAACTCCTGCAGCCGGACCCGGGTCGCGGCGCGCTCGAGCCCCTCGTTCCGGATCCGTCGATACAGCTCGTTCGGATCGAGCCGGGAGCGATTGCGACGGGCGACGACCCGCGCGGCCAGAGGGTCGAACCGGAGCAACAGGGTCACGAGTTCGACCACGCCGGGCGCGCGGAGCGCGTCGGCGTCGCGTACGGGGAGCAGGCGGAAGTCGCTGGCGATCTTCGACGCGATCGCGCCGGGCACCGCGAGCCAGGGCCGAAACCGAACGGGGTATCCGTGCGCCGAGACGACCTCCGACGTCAAAAGATACGCCGGGACACGATGGCGTCGGAGGCGCTCCACATCCTCCGCGGACCGGATGCGCGGACGGTACTCCTGGCGGGGGCGTCCGCGGGGACGCGCCCGGGCGAGGCGCATCGCGCTCGGGAGCGGTCGCTCGCCGGGCTCGCGCACGAGGCTGCCTTCGAGCCGCACATCCGGCCGATGGTTGCTAAATATATATAATAGATTGCACCCCGCGGGGTCCCCGGGGCTCCGCGGTGGCGAGGAAGAAGGGCTATTCCCCGAAGGCGCGTCCGACCCCGCGATGACCGTGACGCGTGCCCAACACATCCGGATCGAACGCACGTTCGACGCCCCCGCGGAATTCGCGTTTCGGTGGTGCACGGACTACACACCGGGCGACTCGGCGATCGAGAAGGACGAGTACTCACGGCGGATCCTGTCGCGGACCCCGCGGCGCGTCGTCTTCCAGGACTTCGGCGAAGCCGGCGACGGACACGGCTGGTTCCTCAATCAGTACGCCGTTACTCTCCGCCCTCCGTACCGGTGGCATGCGGAATCGGTCGGGACGTTCCGCAGCTGGAGCCTCGACTACGCCGTCCGGCCGCGACCGGACGGGACGTGCCGATTCACGCTCGACGGCGTTCGTCGAGCCACGCCGCTCGCGGGCCGGGCGCCCTCCGTGAAGGAGGTCGAGGCCAACATCCACCGGATGTGGGGCCGCTTCGGGCGCGCGCTGGCCCGGGACTATCGGGCGTCGATCCGACCCGGCGTGCGCCGGCGGCGCCCGCGCGCCTAGCGGGCCCGCGGCCGTCGGGCCGGGGCCTGTCCACGCGTCCGCAGCTGCGAGGGGCACGAACCATTCTTATACGATGGGCGCGCAAGCACGATGGTAGCCGGTGCCTCGCCGCGGGCGAGGCCCCTCGACGGGAGAGGGTCATGCAATTCGGGTCGCCGCATCGTTCGAGACTGATCCGACGCGCGCGCGGGGTCTCCCCGATCATCGCGACGATCTTGCTCGTGGCGATCACGGTCGTCCTCGCTGCGGTGCTCTACGTCCTCGTCTCGGGACTTTCCCACGGGACGACCTCGGTACCCCTCGGCAGTGAGCTCGTGGCCGGCCCCGCGACGCCCGCCGTCGGCACCGCGGCGACGAACGCCTTCTGCGAGTCGGGTCACTATTGCTATTCGGTGGCGGTCGACGAGGCGGGCCACGGGATCCCGATCGACAATCTCGCTTTCCGCGTCCTCGAGTCGACCGGCGCCGTCCACGTCGTCTCCAAGAACTACGCGATGATCTCGATCGTGAACGAGAAGAACGCCGTCCTCGCCTACTCCCAGGTCAAGAAGAACACCGGTTTCACGGTCTCGGATTGGGAGAAGTACGAGAGTGGCGCCTCGGGGACCACTTCGCTGACCAGCCTCGAGGTGATCTGGATCCAGTTCGGCAACACCGCTTCCTCGCCGTTCGGCACGGGGATGACGCTCGAGATCCTCGGGACGGGCAGCTACTCGGGCTCTGTCAACGTCGCGCTGCCCTAGTGGGCGGGCGATCGCGGCTCGGACGCCCCGCGTCGCGGAAGGGCGCGCTCGGCCATGCCCATGAAGGCGCGGACGAGCCGGCGATAGTCCCCGCGCTCCTCCCAGAAGCTCATGTGGGAGCTTCGGGGGAACACATGGAAGAACGAGCCGGGGATCGCCCGGTGGATCCGCTGGCCCACCGCGGGGGTCACTTCGTCGTACCGGCCGTGGAGGACGAGGGTCGGCACCGAGATCCGTCGGAGCTCCCGGGTGAAACGCACGTCCTTGATCCGGCCGATGATGGTGAACTCGTTCGGGCCGTTCATCGTCTCGTAGACGGGGCGGCTCATCCGGGCGAGCGACGCGGTGACGTCCGCCGGCCACGGCCAGAGCCGGCAGACGTGCCGGCGATAGAACTCGAGCGCGGCCGCCTCGTAGTCGGGATGGTGGTACTCCCCGCGCGCGGCGTAGCGTCGTAGCGTGGCCTGCGTCCGGGGGGGGAGGCGGCGCACGAGGCGGTGCATCTCGCGGACGGTGAACGGGACGTCGCTCAGCCCCCCCGTTGAGTTGAGGCTGATGAGATGCTCGGAGTGCCGGATCGCGTAAGCGAGCACGAGGAGACCCCCGTAGCTCGAACCCATCAAGTGGATCCGGTCCGCGCCGGTCCCTCGACGCACGGCGTCCAGCACCTCGAGGTCGTGCTCGATGGTGAACTCCTTCGAGTCCGGGGGAAGGTCGGACCGTCCGCATCCGAGGGCGTCGTAGAAGACGACCCGATAGCCGTCCCGGGCGAGATCCGCGAGCGGCAGCAGGTAGTCGTGCGTCGCGCCCGGCCCCCCGTGCACGCAGAGGAGGGTCCGCGCCGCGCGGGGCGAGCCGAACGTCCGGGTGTAAATCCGAAACCCGTCGACGCCGAGGAATCGGGAAACGGACCGGTCCGGCATCCGGGACACCAGCGGCGTCCCGCCTAAAACGGTCGCACCCGCCGTGCGGGTCGACGCCGGAGTTCGTGCCGTCCCGAGATAAGCCCCAAGCCCCGTGGACCGGGGGAGGCCCGCACCGGACCGATGTCGGCGGGCGAGCTGCGCGCTTCGCAGAGCAGCGGTGAGGGAGCCGCCGTTCCGGTCTTCGAGCGTCCTCCCGCGCTCGTTCAGTTCCTCGACGCGACCGAGGACGCGATCCGGCTCCGTCTCGCGAAGCTCCGGCTGTTCGACCGGATCTTCCTGCTCCAGCGGGACTGGATGACCCGGATCACGATGCTGATGGTGATCTGCTCGATCCTCTGGGGAGCGATCGGCGGATTCGACGCGTTCGGGTTCCAGACGCAGGCCGTCGCGTACGCCAGCGGAGCCGCGGTCCACCTCTCGAACGTCGAGATCTACTCGTCCGTCACCCTCCACGGCCTGCGGGAGTTGTTCGGCTTCGCCCAGCAGCTCGAGCTCGCCCTGATCGGCCTGCTCGTCGTCAACGCGCTGGGGATCGTCCCTCGCCACAAGTGGAGCCTCTACAGCGTGGTCATCCTGCTCAACGGGTCGATGCTCCTACTCCAGGGGCCGGTCTATCTGATCCCGTTCAACGACAATTACTTCCCGGCGGTCGGCTGGTACTTCCTGTCGCCGCTCGGTGTCGCCGGGCAGAGCGCCTACGCGGTGAGCCCTCTCTGGTTCTTCGGATGGCTGGCGCTCTGCGCGGCGGTGCTCATCTGGACGGCGTGGATCGTCGTCCACCTCCTCGATTGGTGGCGCGCGCATCGCGCGCTCGCGACGGGGCGCCGCTACCCCGTGTTCCTCTGGTTCGTCGTCGGGACGCTCATCCTGCTGCCGCTGACCTACGTTCCGCTGGTCGTCTCCACGGTCTGGGACATCGGGACGGCGTACTTCGGCTGGGGGATCAACGCGCTGGCGAACCAGGTCATCTTCTGGATGTTCGGGCACGCGATCGTCTACGTGCTGTTCCTGATCCCGATCATCGAGCTCTACGTGCTCATCCCGATCCTCGCGCGCCGTCCGATCTACAGCTACCGGTTCGCCGTCGCCTCCGCGATCATGTTCGTCCTGCTCACGCCGCTCCTCGGGATCCACCACCTCTACCTCGCGCCGCTCCCCGCCTGGTCGACGTGGCTGACGATGGCGCTCTCCTTCGCCATCGTGCTGCCGTCCGCGATCACGTTCTTCTCCGTCTGGATGACCGTGAAGGGCATCCCGCGCGGCCAATGGGAGTGGAACGCGGTGGCGCTGTTCGCCCTGCTCAGCTTCGGCGGCGCGATCTTCGGCGGGCTCACCGGCCCCGCGCTGGCGACGATCCCCTGGGACGTGGACGTCCACAACTCGCTGTTCGTGCTCGGCCACTTCCACGCGATCACGGTCCTCTCGATCGTCGCCGGCGGCTACGCGCTCGTCTACGCCGTCTTCCCGATCCTCACGGGCCGCGAGTGGTTCTCCGCGGTCCTCGCCCGCATCCACTTCGTCCTGACGGTCGTCGGGGGCGCGATCCTCGTGCTCGCGTTCGAGGAGCTCGGGAACCTCGGCGTGCTGCGACGTGAGTACATCCTTCCGATCCTGCCCGCCATCACGCTCTACCAGACGATCCTTCTCGGGGGGATCGTCATCACCCTCGTGGGCCAGTTGTTCTTCGTCGCGAACGGCGCGCTCACCGTCTTCCGAGGCCCGCTCTACAGCGCGGCGGGACTCTCCTTCGACGAAGCGGTCCGCCGGGCGGCCCAATCGACGGCGCCGCGCTCCGGCCGCGTGCCGATCGCCGATCGGCCGTTCACGCGGAGCGTCCCCCGCGGTCGTCGTGAGCGGGCCGAGGCCGGCTGGGTGGCGACGGTAACGATGCTGCTCGTCGCGGTGCTCGTCGTCTCGACCCCGGGCGCCCTCTCCGTCTCCAACGGGATCAGCGGCACCGGCACGGATGCGCCGATCTCCGAGTACGTGGACCTCTACGGGCAGCAGTACTACTGGACGGCCGAGGAATCCGGCCCGATCCAGGGGACGTTCGACAACGCGCTCGTGGTGACGGCCGGGAGCTGGGTCCAGGTCAACCTGACGGCGAGCGGCGCCACGCAGTCGCTCCTCGTACCGTTCCGCGATCAACCGGTCCTCGACGTGCAGGCCGTGCCCGGCACCCCGTCGTACGCCGTCTTCCAGGCCCCGACGGTGCCCGGCGTCTACGGAGCCCCCGACGGGGAATACGACGGGCCGTGGTTCGGCCAGGACGTCTCCGCCCTCGTCGTCGTCCCGGCGGCGGGCGCCCCGGTCGGCTCGCTCGCGAACTTCATCGCGAGCGGGGGTGGCGGGGACATCTACAACCCTCCGGTCGAGGCGAGCGCGGGAGCCAGCCTGGTCGGGAACGCGGAGGGGTTGTTCAACAACTCCGTCCCCGGACCGACCCTCACGGCGACGGTGCCGACGACCGGAGGTCCGGTCGCCTTCAACTGGACGGTCCCCCTCTCGAGCATCGGGGTCGACAACTACCTCGTCAACGTCACCTCCAACGATCCGAACCAGCAGCAACAGTACGTCATCGACCACAACTACACCCTCCCGTACGAGTTCGGGATCTACCGGATCGATCCCGCCTCGGGTCTGGTCCCGGTCGTGGAGCAGTCCCTCCGGATCGCCTCGACGATCCCGGAGAACGCCACCGTGACGCCGGGGATCTACCTCTATGGCCTCGTCACGCCGGTGGACTACTCGTACAACCCGGCGGGGGACTCGGGGACGGGCACCGGGATCCAGACCGGTTTCGTGATGGGACTCTGGGGGGTGCTGTGGGTGAGCACCGCATGACCGACGCAACGGCCGCCCCGTCCGCGCCCCCTTCGTGGGGGATCCCGCCCTTCTTCGCCTTCGGCCTTGTGGCGATCGCGGCGGCGATCGGGGCGATCTGGGAGATGTCCTACTATGCCGGAAACTCGGCGCTCTCACCCGGGACGCTCGGGACGACGATCGGGATCGGGATCGCGCTCGTCGCCTTCTTCCTCTGGGGGCTCCGGGCGCCGGCCAACGAGTAGCCGGGGGGCGGAAACGCCTCGTCGCGAGGGTGTCTCGGGGGGTCCCTCCGCTCGGGCGGGGAGCCCTTAACTGGCCTCGAACGGATTCCGGAGGCGTGCCCGGGCCCCACCGTCGCCTCGCCGCGATCATGTTCACCGACCTGGTCGGGTACTCCTCCCTCGCCCAGGCGGACGAGGCCGTCGCGCTCGCGACGCTCGCGCGGCACCACCGCCTCCTCCGGCCGCTCTTTCCGCAGTTCGGCGGACGCGAGGTGAAGACCGTCGGCGACGCGTTCCTGGTCGAATTCGACAGCGCGCTCGACGCCGTACGGTGCGCGATCGAAGCCCAGCGGGTGCTCCGGGCGGAGAACGAGTCGCACCCGGGGGAGCGCAAGATCGAGATCCGGATCGGCATCCACGTCGGGGACGTCGTTCCCTCGGGCGACGACGTGCTCGGTGATGCGGTCAACATCGCCTCGCGGATCCAACCCCTCGCGGCCCCCGGGGGGATCTGCCTCAGCCAGCAGGTCGTCGACCAGGTCGAGAACAAGCTCGACGTGCCGTTCGAACTGCTCCCGCCGGTCCCGCTGAAGGGGATCCGAACGCCGATCGCGGTCTACCGCGTCGTCCTGCCCGGCGGAGCCCCGCGCCCCCGCGCGTCCGCCGGGAGCGTCCCGACCGGTCGTCAGCTGGCCGTGCTGCCGCTTACCAACATCAGTCCGGACCCGAACGACGGCTACTTCGCCGACGGGCTCACGGAGGAGTTGATCTCGGTCCTCTCCCAGGTCCATGGGCTCAGCGTGATCGCCCGCACGTCGGTCATGCCGTACAAGGCCGCCCCCAAGCCGGTCGCCGTCCTCGGCTCGGAGCTGGGGGTCGACACGATCCTCGAGGGGAGCGTGCGGAAGGCCGGCAATCGGATCCGCATCACGCTCCAGCTCATCGACGTCGCGACGCAGGCGCACGTCTGGGCGAGTAGCTACAATCGGGAGCTCGACGACGTCTTCGCCGTCCAGGAGGACATCGCGGAGCGGACCGCCGAGGCGCTCCGGCTCCGGCTCGCCCAAGGGGATCCGGTCGGGACGCGTCGCAAGCTCACCGCCAACCTCGCCGCCTACGACCTCTATCTGCGGGGGCTGGTGGCGGTCAGCGAGTCGATCGATACGCGCCTCGAGGAAGCGTTCGGCTACTTCCGCCGGGCGACCGCGCTCGACCCGACGTTCGCCGAAGCGTACGCCGCCTGGGCCAGCGCGTACGTGTGGGCTGCGGGCGACTACCTCTCGATGAAAGAGGCGATCCCCCGAGCCCGCGAGCTCGCCGCCCGGGCGCTCGAGCTCGACCCGGACTCCTCGGATGCCCACGCCGCGATCGCGAACATCACCTTCCAGTACGACAACGACTGGGACGTCGCCGAGCGGGAGTTCCGACGCGCCATCGAGCTGAACCCCAGCAACGTCACCGCCTTCCGATTCTTCGGCATGATGAAATTCGCCCTGAACCAGTTCGCCGAGGCCGACGACCTGACCCGACAGGCGATCCGGCTCGATCCCGCCGGGGGGCTCGGCGCGATGCTCTCGTGGATCCAGTTCGAGGCGGGGGACACGGCCGAGGGGATCCGCCAAGCGGAGGCGGAGGTCGCCAAGTCGCCGAGCGTCGCGAACACCATCTACCTCGGGCTCACGTACCTCGCGGCCGGACGTCGCGACGACGCGCTCCGCCGAGCCGACGTCCCACTCGCCGACGCCGACGCGACCGCCCGATTCGATCACGCCCTCCTGAACGCCCTCGTGGGTCGGCCCGAAGCGGCGCGCGCGCTCGTGGCCCGGATCGAGCGGGGAGAAGAGCCGTCGTATAACTCCGCGACCCATCTCGCGATGATGTACAGCGCGTTCGGCGAGAAGCAGAAGGCCCTCGACCTGCTCGAGCAGGACCACCGGGAGGGGGATCGCGTGCTCTGGCTGTGGTACCGGGGGATCTTCTTCGACCCGATCCGCGACGACCCCCGGTTCCACGCGCTCCTGCGGGCCTACGGCCTCCCCACCGACCCACCCCCCCGCCTTCGCCGGCGGGGCGCGCCGAACTCGAAGTATTAATCGAGTGGGGGACCTAGGTACGCTCCGTCGCGCCCCGTCGGACCGGTTCGCATGCAGGAGGAAGCCCCGCCCCACCCGGCCGTCGTCCTCGCGCTCACCGCCGCGGCGATCGTGGGGGCGCTCGGACTGCTCTACGTCCTCACTCCGCCGCCCGTGGCCCCGCCCGGGCTCCCCCACTTCGCGCTCGAACACGCGGCGCCGGTCGGCGCGCGCCCCGAGGGGGTCTACTTCGACGCCCAGAGCGGCGTCCTCTACGTGGCCAATCCCGGTTCGCGGAACATCTCGCTCGTCAACGCCACGACGTTCCGCGTCGCCGGGACCATCGCCACCGGCCAACCCGTTCGTTCGCTGACGCTCGACTCGATCAGCGGCACGCTCGTCGGCGGCTCCGCGACGACGCCGAACCTCACCCTCGTCGACCCGACGACCCACACGCTCGCGGGCACGGTGGGCCTCCGCGAGGTCGCCGACGCGAACGGCGTCGAGTACGACCCGAGCACCGGCCAGTTGTTCGTGGTCGACGCCGGGGACTCGACCCTGCTCACGCTCGATGCGGCGAGCTATGTCGTGACGGCGCGCACCGCCCTCGAGGAGCAGCCGGGCGGCGGGGAGGGGTTCGCGATCAACTCCACGTCCCACCAGATCTACTTCCCCGACGCGGGCACGAACTCGGTGCAGGTGATCGACGAGCGGACGGGGGTGACGGTCGGGAACCTCTCGCTGCCGGGGACGTTCGGACCCACCGCGTCGTTCTTCGATCCGTGGAACGCGCTCACCTACTTCACCATGGGCGGTCTCTCCGACCACCCCGGGAATCGCACCGATGTCGTGAACCTCGCGACCGGCGAGCTCGTCGGGACGATCCCGGTCGCCGCCGGCCCGGCCTGGTCGGCCTACGATCCCGTCCGCCACCTGATCTACGTGACCGGAGCCGACTCGAGCTCCGTGTCGGTGATCAGCGATCTCAACAACTCGCTGGTCGCGACGATCCGCCTCCCCCTCGGCTCCGAACCGAGCGGGATCGCGGTGAACCTGGCCACCGGGGTCGTCTATGTCGCCGCGATCGGGTTGAACGAGCTCCTGGAAGTGCAGCTGATCGCCTCCGGATCGATCCCCGCCCCGACCGGGCCGCTCCCGGTCGGCGGGATCTTCGCCACGCCCCGATGGACGGACTAGGCTCGCCGCCCGGGCCGGCCCCCCGGGAAGGTTTATCGGCGACGGCTCCCCCCGGGAACCTCCGATGAAGAACCGGCTCAGATCGCGTCTCGCGGCGGGAGGGTCCCCCTCGTTCGGCACGTGGATCTCGTCCGCCTCGGTCGTGGCGGTCGACGCCCTCCGGGAGGTCGGATTCGACTGGTTCGTCTTCGACACCGAGCACGCGCAGGTGAATCCCGAGACGCTCGCGGCGATGATCGGGGTCCTCGGGGAGAGCGGCCCCACCCCGCTCGTGCGCGTCGGCAACCTCGATCCGTATCTCGTAAAGCAGGCGCTCGATGCCGGCGCCCACGGGATCCTCGTCCCGCTCGTCGGCACCGAGCGCCAGGCGCGAGACGCGGTCGCGTACGCGAAGTACCCGCCCGACGGCGTGCGCGGGGCCGCGGCCGCCGCCGCGTCGCGCTACGGCCGCGACCTCGCGAGCTACCTCCGGACCGCGAACGCCGAGACGCTGGTCGGCGTGCAGATCGAGACGCGCGAAGCGCTCGAGAACCTGGACGCGATCGCCGCCGTGCCGGGCGTCGACCTCCTGTTCGTCGGACCCCAGGACCTGACCCTCAGCCTGGGGCTGCTCGACGACCGGGCCCATCCGCGGGTCCAGGAGGCGATGCGGGCGGTCGTCCGCGCCTGCGCGCGGCACGGAAAGGTGCCGGGGACGCTTGCGATCAACCCCGAAGAGAAGCGGGCGGCCGTGGAGCTCGGCTTCCGGTTCGTCGGCCTCGCGTCCGACGTGCGGTTCCTCATGCAGGGCGCCCGGGCGTACCTCGACAGCTAGCCCGGTCGGCCCTGGGAGACCGCTCCCCCCGCGCGACCGCGACGACCGGCCCGGTGGGGAGTGCGACCGGCCCGCGGGACGAGGCACCGGAAACTCCCCGCGCCCGTACCGGAAATCGGAGCGGTCCCACCGTCAGAAAATCGCGTCGCGACGGCCATCAAAATATGAACCCCTTCCGCGCATCGCCGGATCATGCGCGCCGCCCCCCGATCCACGACGGTGACGAACGAATGGCGTCCGACCCCCGACCCGCCCGAGCGGTTCTCTTCCGGCATTCCGGATTTCGACCGGATGATCGGGGGCGGGTTCCGTCGGGGGAGCTTCGCGCTCCTCAGCCTCGACGAGTCCGTGCGGCGGGAGGACGTCGACCTCGTGACCTTCCCGACGTTCCTGAACACGCTCTACCACTCCCGCGGGATCGTGGCGATCCTCCCCTCCAACGACTCGCCGCACGAGTTCCGGGCCCGTCTCACCCGCTTCGCCACGCGTCGGCGCTTCGACAGCCGGGTGCGGGTGATGGACTACGTCGGGGAGGACGAGGGTCCGCCGTACGTCGTGAACTTCCGCGCGGCGGGGGCCACCCCGAGCGAGAAGGAAACGACCCCGCGCGCGCGCAAGGCCGCGATCGCCCAGGCGGTCGCCGCGGAGAAGGCGGCCCAGGGCCAGCGAGGTCGGCCGTTCCTCGAGGTGGTCGCGCTCGAGATCTTCGAGACCTTGATGGGAGCCGAAGCCGCGACCAAGACGTAGTTCCTCGGGGTCAAGCGCTCGCGCCAGCTCGGGAACCTCGCGCTCGGGATCCTCGGCCCCGGGCTCGGATGCGCCGCGGCGATGCGTCGGATGGCGGACGTCGAATTCGCGCTGCACCGGGACGAGGTCGGGCTGTCGATCCGCGGCGTGCATCCGGCGCTCCCGCGCCATCTCGTGACGCCGGACCGGGTCGCGGGTCCCCCGCACGTCGCGCTCGTGCCGCCGCCGGCGTAGGAGCGGTCCGGCGTCCTACGTGCCGGACGGCGAAGGCGGACGTCGGGCCGCGATCAGGGTGAGCACTTCCGCGCTCGCGAGACCAGCGAGCGCGCCGGTCAGCGCGCCGCCCCACAACCCGAGGAGGAGCGAGCCCTGCAGCAATCCCTGCGCGCACCCGGACGCGACGTACGGGTCGGTGAAGTAGCCATTCGGGCAGACCGACGTCGCCTCCGCGAGGGTCACCCCGACGCTCGCCCCCCCGATGCCGGCGAGGAGCCCTCCCAGGCTGCCGAGGAGACCGCCGAACTGCACGACCCGCTTCACGGGCGCCCCCTCGCGCTGGAAGACGCGGACCGCGGCGCCCGCGGCGATCCCGAGGAGCGCCCCGGCGAGCGCCCCCCCGACGAACGCCGCTCCGAGCGGCGCCGACCGGAACTGCCCGATCCATCCCTGCGCGAGCCCCTCGGCGAACGTACCGAAGAGGGCGCCGAGACCCGTCCCCGCTACGGCCCCCGCGATCGCCCCGACCCGGGGGGATCCGGAACGAGCGAGCGCGAACGCCACGAGGGCCGCCGCGCCGACTCCAGCGATCGCGCCGAGGAGCGAGCCGACGTAGATCGCGGCTCCGCCGCCCACGATCGGGGCCGGACCATACGAGTCGATCGAGGTCGACGCGCCCGCCAACGAACCGGCGAGGCCGCCCACCAGAGCCGCGAGCCCCACGGACCAGTGCACCGTCGACGGAGCCGATCCCATGAGGTCCAATCCACCCACTTCTCGAGCGGCCTTAAGCAGCCGTCCCGGTCGGGCGCGAGGCGCATCGGGATAAGGTCCCACGGCTAACCGACCCAGCAGGACGGGCTTCACGGATGGACGCGTCCCTCGATCTTCCCGACGGCTCGCTGAACCGGGAGAAGGCCCGCAAGGCGGCCGCGGACCCCGCCCGCCCCGGCGAGCGATGTCGGGCCCCGGCGGCCGAATGGATGCCCGCCATCGATCGGAACAAGTGCGAGGGAAAGGCCGACTGCGTCGAGGTCTGCCCCTACTCCGTGTTCGAGCTCGGCGCGCTGACGGACTCCGAGTTCGACACGCTGACGTACTTCGGCCAGCTCAAGGCCCGCCGGCACCAGCGGAAGACCTCCCGGACTCCGAAGGCCGAGGCGTGCCGCGCCTGCGGGCTCTGCGTCGTCGCGTGCCCCGAGGACGCGATCACCCTCGTGCGTCGCGGCGGCCCCTCGTGAAGGAGCACTCGGTCCCGACCCGGGACGGCCGGACGCTCCGCGTGCGCGAGGACGGCGACCCGTCCGGCGCGCCGATCTTCTCCTTGCACGGCACGCCGGGCTCGCGTCTCCTCTACCTACCGCACGTCGCGGACGCCCTCGAGCACCACGTCCGATTGATCGGATACGACCGGCCCGGCTACGGGGGATCGACGGCGCAGCCGGACCGCCGGGTCGCGGGGGTCGCGACGGACGTGGCCGCCATCGCCGACGCGCTCGGGATCCGCCGATTCGGAGTCTGGGGCCACTCGGGCGGCGGCGCCCCGGCGCTCGCCTGTGCCGCGCGGCTCCCCGAGCGGGTCGTGGCGGCGGCGTCCCTCGCCGGGGTCGCTCCGTACGATGCGCCGGGCCTCGACCACCTCGCCGGCATGGGGGAGGCGAACGTCGAGGACTTCAAGCTGATGATCTCGGACCGAGCCGCCTGGGAACGGAAGGGCGATCTCGAGGCGGAGCAGATGCTCCACGCGACGCCCGAGGAACTGCTGGCCTTCCTCTCGACCCTGCTCTCGGACGTCGACCGGTCGTCCCTCACCCCGGAACTCGGCGAGTTCTTCACGCTCCAGCTCCGGGAGGGGCTCCGCAACGGCGCGGCCGGGATGCGCGACGACAACCTCGCCGACTACGCGCCCTGGGGATTCGCGGTTTCGGAGATCCGCGTCCCCGTCCAGATCTGGCACGGCGGGACGGACCGGTTCGTCGGGTTCCCGCACGGAGAGTGGCTGGCCGCCCACGTGCCGGGCGCCGAGGCGCACCTCGAGCCGAACGGCGGCCACCTTACGCTCTACCAGCAGCGGATCCCGGCCGTCCACCGGTGGATCCTCGAGCACTTCTGAGCCCGGACGAACCGCCCGCCCGGCGGGCCGGCCGGTCCGGTCGCCGGCCTACCCTTGCTGGATGTGCTCGGTGTCGTGACCGATGTGGTTCGCGGCTTCCGCCGCGTCGGCGGCCGAATACGTGGTTCCGCAGGTGTTGCACTGGATCGTTCCGGTCGGCGTCGTCGGCATCGGCGCGATAACGCGGTCCGGTATAACAAGCCGCGCGGAGGTCCCGCGGCTACGGCGCGCCGATCCCGTCGTGGAACTTGATCGACGCGTGGCTCCCGTCGCAGAACGGCTTGTTCGAGGAGGCACCGCATCGGCAGAGGGTCACGCGGTGACGGATCTCGTACGCGCGTCCGTCCGCCGACTCGATCCGGATCCCGCCCCGCACCCACAACGGGCCGCTCACGTGGAGCGCGGGATCCTCGACGAGGCCGATCGATCGGGGGAGCTCGGGCTCGAGCGTGGCCCCCGTGCGTCGATCGTGGACCACGAGCCGCCCCGACGGGCAATGCATCCCCTCCCGGGCGACGAGCTCGCGGGCCGGTTCGGAGTCGGTCTGCTCGATCAGCGCCCAGATCTTCCCGCCGGGGTCGCAGAAGCGCGCGAAGGCGCAGAGGCTTTCCTGGTCCTGCAGGGTCATCGTGGGGCCGGAGATCGTTTCGGCCTGCCGGTCGTACGGCTCGCGGCTCGCCGTCTCGGTGCCGTCGAAGCCGATCTTCTCGTGGGTCCCGTCGCAGAACGGTTTGTGCGCGGAGTGGCCGCAGCGGCAGAGGTCGGCCCCGTCCGGCTCGGTCGGGAAGGCGCGCCCCTCGGCCCAATCCCACGACATCCGCTCCCGGTTGGGCACGATCGTCTGGACGGCGAGCGGCACGGCCCCGACGAGATGGTACGGCCCGTTCGTCGTCACGACGATCTTCGGCCGAGTCTCCCGAGTCATCTCGCGGGACGGATGCGTCGTGGGCAGAAGAAGCCCCCTACCGGGGAGCGAGGTTCACGCGGCTGAAATCGAACCCGCACTTGTGGCAGAACGCCGCATCGGCCGCGGCCGGCGTCCCGCAGTTCGGACAGAAGCGCGCGGCCGGCGTCGCGGGAGCGGGCGCCGTCACCGGTGGCGCCGGGGCGGCCGGGGGCGCCGCCGCCGGCGGCGAGTACGGGCGGACGGCCGGAGGAGCGGGCGAGGGAGCCGGTCCGGGGGCGGCGTATCCGGCGGCCGCCGGGGCGAAGTACAGCCCGCACCGCGGGCATTGCAACGACGAATAGGGGATCACCGTACCGCACCGGGGACACGGGCGGACCGGGCCCGCGGGGGGTGCGGCGGTGGGACGCGGCGGCGGAGCCATCGCCGCCGGGGGCGCGGCCGCATACGTCGGAGCCGGCACGTACGCGGGCGGTGGGCTTCCGGTCGCGCCCGTCCACGGGGCCGAAGCGCCCGGCGCCGGGGCGCTCGGTCCGTACCCGGCGACGGGATATCCCGTCGGTGGGCCGCTGGGGCGCGCGGGGCGCCGACGGGCCACCGCCACAGCGACGACGATCGCCACCACTACGACGACGAGGATCAGGAGTACGTACACCGGGAGGCCCGCGATCGAGCCGAGCAGCGGGTTCGTTCCCGTCGAGCCCGACGGACCGCCCGTACCCCCCGAGCAGGTGTCCGCGAGGCTGATGTTGAGGGTCTCTCCGGCGCCCAGGATGCAGCGTCCGAGGTAGGACGGGGTCCCCCCGGCGAGCGAGACGTTGATGAAGTACTGACCTGGCTCGAGCGTCAACACGGCCGTCCCGCCTTCGAACGGCGTGGGCGTGCCGTTGACGAAGAGGGTGCCATCCTGGGTGGAGCCCGAGAAGTTCAGCACCCCGACGCTCGACCCGGCCCAGAGCTGATGCAACGTGGCATAGCTACCCGAGCCGGCGATCAGGTGCGACGTGAGGTTCCCAGAGACGAGGTTGTACTCCCCGACCCCCTGCACGTTCTCCGAGCCTTCGGCGGTCTCGGAGCCGAAGTCGAAGGCGTTGGCGGGCGTCTGGAAGTTGTAGCCGTTCCAGGCGAGCAACTGGAGCTTGACGTTCCCGGCTTCCTGGTACGTCTGCGATCCGCCGCCCGGCCCGCCCATCGTGAGCTCGAGGTCGTACGGGGAGCCGATCGGGTTGGCCTCCGTGCCGGTCACGACGAAACCGTAGAAGTCGTTCAACTGGGTCGCCCACGGGAAGTACGCCACGTCGTACGCGTACTCCCCGTATCCGTCGCCGTAGAGGAACGCCACGCCGGGTTGGCCGTCGTCGGTCTCGAACGCATCCATCTCGAGAACGATCGCGTTCGGGGCCGCCCAGCTCTGCCCGACCCCTCCGGGTTGCGACTCGTTCGAACCGGCGGCGTACCAGTCGCCTCCCGATCCGCTGAGGACGGTCCCGTTCCCCGAGATCGTCGAGTTGTACATCTGGTCGCCCGTACCGGATTCGTTCCAGACGTTGTCGATGAACTCGTCGATCACGTCGTCGGAGGTGTTGTACAGAACGACGTCCTGTACCCAGTAGGTGAACGACGGACCGGAGTCGATCGAGAAGACCATCATCGCGTTGAGCTGGAAACCGAGATAGGGCGATCCCGCGCCCAGGGAGGCGTTCTCCACGGCCACGTTGGAACTGAGGGTGATGACGCCCTGGACCGCCGGGGCGAAGTACGTGTAGCCCCCGGCGCCGGCCGACGTGACGCCGTAATCCGCCACGCCCATCGGAGCGGGCTCGGCGGAGTAGTAATCGTACGGGTCGGTGTCGTAGCCGCTCGTCGCGGCGAACGCCGTCGTGGGCTGCGCGCCGATCGTCGTCGTCGCCGGGCCGACGCGGTCGCCGAGGTGGGCGAGGCCCGGCGCGAGCGGATGGCCACCGCCGGCCGACGCGGGAACGGCCGGATTCGACCCCGCCGCAATGTGGGCCACTCCGGCGAGGAGCGCCGCGAGGAGCACGAACGAGAGGAAGGCGCTCGCTACCCGGGCCGCCACCGATCCCCGTGGCCCTCGAGCGCGCCCGACGATGCCGACCAACTCGGGCGGGTCGAACGCGGACCGACTAGATGAACTATCGGACGCCCGATCGAGCGCCGGCCCTGCGCTTCGGCCGCCGCCGCGCCGCCGACCCGCTCCGCGCGCGCGGCGGGGGTCGACGCGACCGCAGTTCGGCGTGGCGGAAGCAGCGGGTCGTGTGGTCGTTGACCATCCCGACCGCCTGCATGTGGGCGTACACGATCGTCGAACCGACGAAGCGGAAGCCGCGCGCCCGGAGGTCGGCGCTGAAGGCGTCCGACTCCCGGGACGTGGCCGGGACGGTTTGCCCGCGCGACCAACGATTCTGGAGCGGGTGGCCGCCGACGAACCGCCACGCGTAGGCGTCGAAGCTTCCGAACTCCCGCTGGACGGCGAGGAACGCCTTCGCATTGCTCACGGCGGAGGCGATCTTGAGACGGTTGCGGATGATCGCCGGATCCTTTAGGAGCGACCGAACCTTCGCCGGGGTGTACCGGGCGACCTTCGCCGGGTCGAAGTGCGCGAACGCACGCTCGTAGCCGGCGCGACGATGCAGGATCGTCGCCCAGCTGAGGCCGGCCTGGGCCCCCTCGAGGATCAGGAATTCGAAGTGGCGGCGGTCGTCGTGGACGGGAGTCCCCCACTCTCGATCGTGGTAACCCCGCATCGCCGGGTCGTCGAGCGACGCCCACGCGCAACGGGTTTTCCGGTCGTCCGACACGGGGCGAGGAGCCCCGCTCGCTCGATAACTCCATCGACCCGGAACGGGGAGCGGGAGGGCCGACCGGGGAGCGGATCGAATCTCGCTCCGCGTCAGTTGCTGTTTCCGGCCGAGGCTGGTAGGGTTCCGTAACTACGGGCTTAACACCCGCCGAGCGGATGACCGCACGGAGACGAAGATGCCGGTCACCGTGGTACCCACGTCCTGGGGAGAGACGCCGGTCACGACGAACGACTCGGGAGCGGGGCGGCCCGTGCTGCTCCTCCACGGCGGCGCGGGCCCGATTTCGGTCGCGCGTTTCGCCGAGATGCTCGTCGCGGAGGGCGATGCGCGCGTGATCGTCCCGATCCACCCCGGCTTTCAGGGAACGCCTCGACCGGAGGGGCTCACGTCCGTCCGCGGGCTCGGCGAGCTGTACTCCGAGCTGCTGAACACCCTCGACCTCCGCCAAGTCACGGTGATCGGCAACTCGGTCGGCGGCTGGATCGCGGCGGAGCTCGCCGTGCGTCAGAATCCTCGCGTCGAACGCGTCGTCCTCGCCGACGCGGGCGGCCTCGAGGTCGCGGGCCATCCTCCGGCCGATTTCTTCTCGCTGAACCTCGAGCAGGTCACGGAGCTCAGCTACCGTCACCCCGAGCGATTCCGGATCGACCCCTCCCGGTTCACCGACGCGCAGCGGGCCGCCATGGCCGGGAATCGAGCGGCCCTCAAGGTCTACAGCGGCGCCGGATTCACCGATCCCACGCTGCTCGGCCGGCTTTCCGCGATCCGGGTGCCGACGCTCGTCGTCTGGGGCGCGGCCGACCGGATCTTCCCTCGGGAGCACGCCGACGCGTACGCCCGCGCGATCCCGGGCTCCCGCCTCGTCGTGATCGAGGATGCCGGCCACCTGCCGCAGATGGAGACGCCGGAGCAGCTCCTCGGGCTGGTCCGCGAGTTCCGCGGCGCGTAGCCGACCGAGCGGCGTCGCGCCCGTCCGCGTCCCGGACGGGCCGTTTCAGCCCTGACTGACCTCGTGGACCTCGTCGGCCACGAGTCCGTGGGCTTCCTTGTGGACGCGCGCCGCGGCTTCGGGGTTCGGCGCCTCGACGAGGCAGAAGATCTTCTCCTGCCGCTCGTCGACCCAGTATTGGCGGTAGTGGACGCCGTACTTGCCCTCGACCTTCAGGTCCTTCTCGTGGGCTTCCGCGACCGCCTTCGCCGTCACTCCCTTCACGTGCTTGTGCTCGTCCATGTAGAGCGGCATCACCGAGGCAACCGGCTCCCCTTTCTTAAAGCGGGAGCCCGCGGCCCCGCCGGGCCGTCCTGCACGCGGGGGGTCCGTGGCCGTGGTCCGGAGGGCTATCGCTTCGCCGTGACGAACACGCATTCCCCGGGCAGGACCAGCCCGGACGGCGTCCGCCATGCCTCGAGGTTCTTGCGGGTCGCGGCCAGGACCTCGCGCTGGACCTTGGGGGTCTCTTCCCGAAGGGAGTGGCCGAGCGGGGTGCCCCCCAGGATGGTGTCGAGGTAGTGCTTGGGGTCGCGGTAATGGAGCTCCCGCCGGAGACGCCGTTCCCGGGCCGCTCGGAACCCGCTCCGACGGAGGAACTCGACCATCTCGCCCGGGCCGCCGGTCTCGAACGGGGTGGGCAAGTACCCCGTCTCATCGGGCTCGGCGTGGGCGAGCATCGGCCCCACGAGGGCGTTCAGGAACGGGACCCGCTCGGCCGTGCTCCAGACGCACACCGCGATCCGGCCTCCCGGACGGAGGACCCGGTGGGCCTCCCGGGCGGCCTTCTCGGGGTCCGTGAAGATCTGGAAGCCGAAAGCGCTCTCGACCGCATCGAAGCGCGCGTCCGGAAACTCGAGCTTTTCGCAATTCATCACCCGGAACGCGACGTTCGAGACGGCGGCGGCTCGGGCGGCACGGTGGGCGAGACGAACCATCTTCTCCGAGAGGTCGACACCGATCACTTCGCCCTGCGGGCCGACGCGCCGTGCGATCGAGAGCGCAGGTTCCCCCGGCCCGCAGGCGAGGTCGAGCACCGACTCTCCGGTGCGAGGGCGGAGGCCGGCGACCAGCGCGTCATGGAACGGTTTGAACTGGCCCATGATCGCGCGGTACGCCCCGGCCGAGTCGTTCCAGGTGGTGCGGGTGTACTCCTGGTAGTACTCGTCCGTGTACTTCCACGGCATCGGGCGGGGTAGCGGCTCGCCGAGAATATACTCGCGGGTCCCCGGTCAGGGGGTCGCGCTCAGGGCCGCCGCGAGCGCCCGGTCGAACGGAGCCGGTCGGGAGAGGTTGATCAGATGGTCGGCGCCGTCCACCCGAAGGAGCTGGGCCCCCGGGATCGCCCGCGCGATCCGGACCGCGAACGGTTCGGACGACGGGTTGTCCCGGCTCCCGAGCAGCACCGTCGTCGGCGCCCGGATCTGGGCGAGTCGCGGTTCGGCTTCCGGTCGCCGTTCCGCCAACCGCTCGCTGCGACTCTCGAAGATCTCCGTGGCGTTCTGCTCGACCATCTTGCGCCAGAGGCGGAGGTTCGCCCCCTCGAGCGCGGCGCACCACAGCTCGCGCAGCCGCTCGATGGCGGTCTCACGGTCGCCCTTCGACCAGGCCTCGCTGACGGCGCGCGAGCGGCGGTCGTCCTCCTCGAAGGCCGCGGCCTCCTCGGGAGTGTACGGGGGGAGCACCCCGCCCGAAAGGCCCGGCGCGACGAGGAACAACCCGCTCACGAGCTCCGGGTGTTCGAGCGCCACGTCGACCGCGAGGGCGCCCCCCATGCTCGACCCGACCAAGAACGCCCGACGGATGCCGAGCTCCCCGAGGAGCTGTTCGACGTCCCGGACGGGGGAATAGGCGGAGACCGCCGGCGAGGAGCCGCCCAGGCCCCGCAGATCGAATCGGACCACGCGATGGCTCGCGGCGTAGAGCGGGAACTCGCGGTCCCAAAGTCGGCTGTCGGCGATCGCCGAGTGAATGAACAGGATCGGCGCGCCCGCTCCGGCGGTCTCGTAGGCGATGTGGCCTCCCGAGACGTTCAGGGTTCCCCGCTCGGCCGAGCCGCGTCCGGACCGTTTGGCAGCGCGCACGCCACCCCGAGCACGCCCTTCGTACTTGAGCCCCGACCGGAGGGGATGAAACGCCCCCGTCCCCGGGGGCTTAGGTAGTCGCTCGATCTTCGACCGCCGGATGTCGGAAACGCGCCGGATCTGGGTCGGATCGATCGTGCTCGAGTGCCGCGAGTTCGCGAGGATGCGGGAGTTCTGGATGGCCGCGCTCGGCTACGAGGCCCGAGAACCGCCCACGGACGACTGGGTCGTCCTGCACGACCCCGCGAATGTCGGCCCGAACCTCTCGCTGCAGAAGGTCGACACGGGGCCGGACCCCGACTACCGGTATCATCTCGACCTCTATTCGTCCGCGCCCGAGGAGGAGGCGAAGCGCCTCGTCGCGCTGGGGGCCCGCCTCCTCGAGCCCGCCCGCGAGGACCGGGACTTCGTCACGCTCGCCGACCCCGACGGCAATCCGTTCGACGTGATCGATTGTCGGGGGTTCAGCTTCGGCCAGCGCTCGTCGCCGGCGATCTCCGGCTCCCCCGGGTGAGCGGGAGGCCCTCGAGCGACGGGAGCCGGCCGATCGGATATTCGCCGACCCGGTTCGCGCGTCCCCACGGGGAGCGCTGGTAGAAGAAGTCGAGGCGGGCCGAAGCGCTCGCGGCGAAGCCGGGATCCGACGCGAGCCGGGCCGCGAACTCCTCCCGGAGCTCGGGATCGGCCGCGAGCCGGTCCTGGGCCAATCGTTCCACGACGTACGCGTCGCCGGACTCCTTCTGTTCGAAGATCGGCGCGAAGAATCCCCAGCGCAGGGCGGAATCCGGTGCCTCGGGCTCGAGCCAGTGCAGCGCGACCTTGGCGAGACGCTGGGCGAGGGGCACCACGACGGACCCCGCCGGAAACGTCACGACCTCGTCCACGAGTTCGCACCGCCCGAACCGCCCCATCTCGCCCTCGACATTCCCGCTCCGCAGGATCGGGAACCGCCCCTCGAACGGACGGGAGGGCCATCGCATCCCGGAGCAGTGATAGCGCCCCACCTCACCGGTCCACTCCGCGGTGGTGCGGTGCAACCGGAGTTCGTGGGCACGCAGTACGTCGATCACCGCGGTCCACGGCGGCGGAATGATGTATCCCGCCGGCGGCCGTACCTCCACGTCCACCTTCGGGCGATTCCGGATGGGGATCCGTGCATTCCAGGGTCGGACCCCGTACCGGATCGCGGTCGCGCCCGAGATCTCGCTGGCGTAGCGCGTGAATTCGATCCCGGAGAAGTCCACGAGGGACGCGTCCTCACTGCCGCTGAAGGCGAGCGGGAAGGACGGGGCGGTGGCGAGCCGCGCCGCCTGGCGGTCGGCTTGCCGGTTCGCGGCGATCAGTCGAGCTGCGTCCCGATTGAGTATCGCGAGGAGCCCCCGAAGGAGTGCGTAGTTCCCCGTCACGCGGGTCCGGTAGTCCTTGAGCATGTGGAGTTCGACGAGCAACCCGGGACGATTCTCGAGGATCATCTGCCCGGTCGAAAGTCGCGGCGGGTTCTCCGCGAAGGCCAGACCCCGGGCGGGATCCGTCTCGTCTTCGAGGAAGATCGCGCCGGGGAACGCCCGGTGGCCGGCGGCGTCGATCGCCTGCACGAGCTCCGGTCGCACGACGTCCCGGATCCACTGGGCGGTCGACGGACCGACGTCCGGCGTGTCGTCGAGCACGAACGTCACATCGTACTGGAAGTCGGCCCCGTCGGTCACGTGGTTGTCGACGAAGAAGTCGGGGAGCCAACGGTGGAAGAGCCGGAGGAACGCCCGCGTCTCGGGGGCTTGAGCCTTCAGATAGTCGCGATTCAGGTTGAGGTTCGTCGCGTTGGCGCGCCAGCCCATCGCCTCGGGTCCGTTCTGATTGATCCGGTGGTACGGCGAGCGTCGCTCGTGTCCATCAACGTTGTAGACGGGAATGAAGGCGAACACGACCCGCCCGAGGAGCGCCCGTCCCTCCTCCGTGCGGAGGAGGTCCCTCAGGAGGGCGAGGCAGGCGTCCTTCCCGTCCATCTCCCCGGCATGGATGGAATTCTGCACCAGGAGGATCGGTCGACCGGACCGGTGCAACACCTCGGGGTCGAACACGCCGTCCTCCGAGCAGACGACGAGGTGAAGGTCGCGCCCCTCCCCGGATCGACCGAACGTCTCGATCCGCACAAGCTCGGGATACGCGCTCGCGCAGCGCGCGAGGTACGCCATCGTCTCCGCGTAGTCGGGCGTGGTGCGATACTCGGCACGCTCGGCCGGGGTCCGCCAGTCGTCTCCTGACGCCTCCATCGAACCTCCTTCCCTCACGGCGCGTCCCGGCGGTCGAGGTCGAATCCGGACGCGAGAGGACGGAGCCGAGCCCTCGGATAGCTCCGCCGGCGGTGCCGCCCGCGGCCCGGTGGGACCGCGCGCCGGCCGCCCGCACGCTTATTTGATGGAAGCCCTCCGACGGCTGTGGCGACCGGGCGCCGCCTCGCGGCGGTGATGTTCACCGATACGGTGGGCTTCACGGCGTCCACCCAGACGAACGAAGGACGTTCGCTCGATCTTCTCCGGCAACAGGCGGAGATCGTTCGACCGATCGTCGCGTTGCACCAGGGGCGCGAGATCAAGTCGACCGGGGACGGGTTCCTCGTCGAGTTCGACAGCGCCCTCAAGGCCGTGCAGTGCGCGGTCGGGATCCAGCGCCGCCTCTTCGAGCGGAATTCGGAGGGCGGTCTCGCCCCGATCCGGATCCGCATCGGCGTCCACCTCGGTGACGTGGTACAGAACGGCACCGACATCCTGGGGGATGCAGTCAACATCGCCGCCCGGATCGAACCCCTCGCCGAGCCCGGCGGGGTCTGCGTCTCGGGCGCGGTGTACGATCAGGTCCGGACGAAGGTGCCGGACAAGTTCGCGAAGCTCGCCCCGGCGGCGATGAAGGGCCTCCAGGCGCCGGTCGACGTGTACCGAATGGTGCTCTCGTGGCGCGAGGACGGCAAGGGGTCGGGGAGCGACGAGTCGACGGCAACGGACCCGAACCGTCTCGCGGTCCTTCCGTTCGCGAACATCAGCCCGGATCCGGGGGACGAGTACTTTGCCGACGGGCTGACCGAGGAGCTGATCGCGAATCTGTCGCTGGTTCCCGGACTCAAGGTCATCGCGCGCACCTCGGTCATCGGCTACAAGAAGACCGAGAAGCCGGTCTCCACGATCGGAAAGGAACTCGGTGTCGGCACGATCGTCGAGGGGAGTGTGCGGCGGGCGGCGAACCGGATCCGGGTGACGGTCCAGGTGATCGACGTGGCCACCGAGGAGCACCTGTGGACCTCGAAATACGACGACGACCTCAACGACATCTTCGCGGTGCAGAGCGATATCGCGACGAAGGTCGCGACCTCGCTCCCGGGCAGCCTCGAGAAGGCCCGGGCCCCGGTGCCGCAACTGGAAAAGCCGACCGAGACCGAGGCGTACCTATCGTATCTCCAGGGGCAGGCGCTGATGTGGCACCAGGACGAGGCGCCGTTGCGCCAGTCGGTCGGCTACTTCGAAAAGTCGATCCGCACCGACCCGACGTTCGCGCGGGCGTACGCGGGCCTGGCGCGGGCGTACATCGGCCTCGGCAGCGAGGGGTACATTCCCTGGATGGAGAGCATCAAGCTCGGCCGGGCGGCGGCGGAGAAGGCCAGCGCCATCGACCCCGACCTCGCCGAGGCGCATGCCGCGCGCGCGGAACTGGCGTTCATGGCCGACGAACCGTCGGACATCCTCAATCGGGAGGTCCGCCGCGCCCTCGAGCTGAACCCGAACCTCGCCCAAGGCCACTCGATCCTGGCCGCGATGGCCGCCACCTTCGGCGTGATCGAGTCCTACCTCGTGCAGGCGGAGGAGGCGTACCATCTCGATCCGCTCTCCCCGGAGACGATCCGCCGTCTCGGGGACGCGTACTTCCTGTCGGGCCGCCTCGACGACGCGGTGGCCCACTGGAAGAAGACGATGGAGCTCGCCCCCGTGCATTCGTACCGGGGCCTGGCGGATTACTACATCCACAAGGGAGATCTCGAGCAGGCGGAGCGGTACGTACGCGAGCTGGAGCGCGTCGCCCCTTCGAGCGACTACGCCTACCTCTGCCGGGGCTTCCTCGCCGGCGTCAAGGGGGACCGCGCCGCGGCGATGCAGGTCATTGCGAAGCTCAACGACACGGGGATGGAGGGCAGTTCCCGTCGGCAGTCCTCGGTCGGGTTCATCTACTACGCGCTCGGCGACTTGGACCGATTCTTCGACTGCATGCACATCGCGGCCCGGGAGCATACCATCCAACTCGGCCGCATCCGCCTCTCACCGATGTTCGCGACCGCGCGACGCGATCCCCGGTTCCTGGCGCTCCTCTCCCGATACTATCTCCCCGACCCGACGACGAAGTGAGGAGGGGGACGGCGGGTCCTCCCCGGAAGATGGTTAACATTCGGGGTTGGCCGTCGACGGAGCGGGGACGTTCGCTCCCCGCGGTACCGAGAGCGGTCGAGAGGTCGTTCCCATGACGCACGAAGTCGGGATCGCGAAACCCCGCCGGGAGTCGGACGTCCTTCCCTGGCTGCTCGGGGAGGACCAGCCCGCCGTCCGGTACTACACCCAGATCGATCTGCTGGGCCGGAAGGAGACGGACCCCGAAGTCCGCTCCGCCCGCGCCCGGATCGCCCAGGTCGGATGGGCCTACGATCAACTCCGCCGCCAGCGGCCGGCGGGGTTCTGGGAACCCCACGAGCCCAAGAATCTCCGACAGTGGATCGACTTCCTCTACTACCCGAAGTATGGCTCCACCAACTGGCGCGCCCTCGTCCTCTCGGACCTCGGGCTCGACGCGACGACCCCCGCGATCCGGAAGCTCGCGGAGGTCCTGTTCGACTACAAGCTCCGGCTGAGTTCGCCGTACAACTTCTACTACGAGGAGGCGTGCGTTTCGGGCAACACCGCCCGCATGCTGACGCGGTTCGGGTTTGCCGACGACCCGCGGACCCGGAAGCTGTTCGACTGGCTGGTCGAAGACCAGCGCAAGGATGGGGGCTGGGACTGTTCCCAGGGCACGGCCGGCACGCTCGACGTGTGGGAGCCCCTCGCGGCGTTCGCCGCGCTCCCGAAATCCAAACGGTCCCCGAAGATCGACGCGGCCGTCGCCCGAGGGGCCGAATTCTACCTCGAGCGGCGCCTGTTCCGGGAAGGCCCGCGCTACGCACCCTGGTTCCGGTTCCACTATCCGAACCACTACTACTACGACGTCCTCCTCGGGCTGGACCTGATCACGCAGCTCGGGTACGCCGGCGACCGCCGGCTTCGGCCGGCGCTCGAGATCCTCCGCAAGAAACGGCAGCGGGACGGCACGTGGCGGATCGACCGCGCCCATCCCGATGTCCAGGGGCCGAAAGCGGCCCAGTACCGCAAGGGCGTGACGTCGCTCGTGATCGAACGCCCGGGCGAGCCGAGCAAATGGCTGACCCTGAAGGCCCTCCGCGTGCTGAAGCGGGTCGAGGACGCCACGTAGACGAGAAGACCCCTCGCGGTCGCCCCGGAGTCCGCTCCTCCCAGTAGGCTCATCCCTCCGCCGGGGCTGCGGTGACTCGAGGGGCACGATGTCCGAGGTCGTCGAGGGAATGGAAGCCGTGACGGTCCACATCCGCGACGTGGAGCGCGCCCGGAAGTTCTACACCGAAGTCCTGGGGCTGAAGGAAGTCTCGTTCATCGCGGCGGCCTCTCGTGCCGCCTTCGCGATCCCGGGGACCACGACCTTGCTGAGCATGCACATTCAGGGCGAAGGCGAAGGAGGGCGGGAACCCGGAACGGTGTCGGGGGTCGTCTTCACGCACCGCGATCCGAAGGCCGCCCTCGCCGAGATCCAACGGCGCGGGGGTTCGATCGTCGCGGAGGCACGCACGTTTCCCACGCCCCTCGGGACCGTCACGCTCGGGGTCTTCGCCGATCCGGACGGCAACGAGTTCGTGCTCCGCCACGTCGAGCCCGCGTCCCCGCCCCGTCCGTCGTAGCACCCCGCCCTCCCCGGCCCCGGCTCGCGTACCCGCCGGCCCCACCGGCCGGCGGGCGGGTCGGGGGCTCGGCCTAGGCGGGATGGTAGTAGACCGGCTCCGGGATCGGCGCGCGGCGGGCCCGATAGTGCGGACCGAGGCCGTGCCGGCGCAGCTCTTCCTTCGACCGGAATCGCTTGCCGCACAGGGCGCAGACGAGACCGGCCCGATGCGACTCAGGATTCATGTCGAGACTCGCCACATCGTCTCCGCCGTGATGGACGGTGTTCATATGCCGCACCAGCTCGGCCGGACCGCCGAACGAGGCCCCGCAGTCCGCACACACTTCTGCCATGGTTTCACCCCCTTTGTCTTTGGAGAGAACCAGTCCGGCGACCCCCACAAGTAACCTTGTCCCGCGAGCGGCCTTTGCGCCGGCGATTGCCGGAGCCATCGCGTCGAAAAGTCCCCGATTGTCGAACCCAACGGCCCGCGTGCGCGGGGGAGAGTGACGGCGGGGAGCGGCCCTAACCGAGTGCCTTCCGCAGGAGCGCCGCGATCTTCGCTTCGTCCGCGGCGTTCAGCTCGGTGATGGCGTACGTCACCGGCCAGAGGTGACCGTCATCCAGCTTCGCCTCGTCGCTGAAACCGAGCGTCAGATACCGGACCTTGAACTTCGAGGCCGGCTGGAAGAAGCAAACGATCTGCCCGTCCCGCGCGTAGGCCGGCATCCCGTACCAGGTCCGCGGGGTGAGGTCCGGCGCCGTGGACCGGATGAGCGCATGGAGCCGCTCGGCGAGGACGCGATCGGCCGGAGGCATCTCGGCGATCTTCGCACGGACCTCGCTCTCCCCGTCCGCGCCCCCCTTTCGGGCCCGCCGGAACTCCTTGAGGCGCTCCTTCATGGCGGCGCGCTCCTCGTCCGAGAACGTGTCCGACTCCTTCTTGCGGGGCATGGTTCGCGTCAAGCCGAGGGCTCTTCTAAGCTCGCGGGCCGGCCCCCTTTCCCCTCGGACCTCGACGGTCGAAACCGACGCCGGCGCGGGGCCGACACCGTGGTGCGGGAGCGACGGCTAGTCCGCCGGCATCAGCAGCAGCTCGTTCCCGTCCGGGTCGGAGATCGTAGCGTCCCAACCCCAGGGCCGCTTCGTCGGTCCGTCGATGAACCGAATCCCCCTCGACTTGAGCTCCGCGCAATTGGCGGCGAAGTCGCCGGGCAGGAGGACGAGGATACCGGTATTCCCGGGTTCCAGCGGGATCGGAGGATCGAGCTCGGCGCCTTGACACAGGTGGATCGCGCCACCGCGCCGGGCCTGCCCAACGGTGATCCAGTGTTCCATCGACACCGCGACCGGAAGGCCGAGGAGTTCGGTGTACCAGCGAGCGGATTCCTTTCGGTCCTTGACGACGACGGCAGCGCTCGCGACGAACGGAGCGAGCTTCCCGTGGGGTTTCTTTGCGGCCTTGGGCTTCGACTTCGGGGCCATGGAGCAGGGAAAACCGCCCGGGTCAATAGAGCCGGGGCGGAGGTCGTGAAACGGTCCCGACCGTGGTATGGCCCGCGGTCGCGTCGTCGCGGAGCGATGGCCCCGTCGGGCACGCCGACGCGCCGCCCCCGGGCCACCGAGCGAGACGTCGGGGCGATCTAGCCCCTCGACCGCTTCGTACCCAAGAAGTGGATCCCGGAAGACGGGCCGCCCCCGAGGATCGCCCCGCACCAACCGCAATAGATGATGGAGTACACCGCGCCGAGGGAGATCCCCTCGTAGAGCAC
>DATJNY010000049.1:0-5528 GCA_035507575.1 Thermoplasmata archaeon
CGCGAGCGCCTCCGCCTCACCGGCACGCATATCGGCTGCGACACGGCCCACTGCGGGGCGTGCACCGTCCTCGTCGACGGGATCCCGGTGAAGTCGTGCAACCTGCTCGCGGTCCAGATCGACGGACGGAAGGTCCAGACCGTCGAGGGCCTCGAAGTCGGCGGAAAGCTGCACCCGATCCAGGAGGGATTCCATCTGGAGCACGGGCTTCAGTGTGGCTACTGCACTCCGGGGATGATGATGGCGGCGGTGGCCCTGCTCGCGAACAATCCCAATCCGACGGAGGACGAGATCCGTCGCGGCATCTCCGGGAACCTCTGCCGGTGCACCGGTTACCTGAACATCGTGAAGGCGATCCAGCACGCCGGCGCGAAGATGCGCGAGGCACCGAAGGGAGGTGCGTAAAGATGGCCGAAGCCCAGATCGCCGGCGGCATCGGCCAATCGATCCCGCGCAAGGAGGACGCGCGCTTCATCCGGGGCAAGGGGAACTACGTCGACGATGTCGATCTTCCCGGGATGCTGTTCCTCGACCTCGTTCGGAGCCCGTATGCCCACGCCAAGATCACGGCGATCCGCAAAGACAAGGCGTTGCAGGTCCCCGGTGTGCTGGCGGTCATCACCGGGGCGGATCTCGCCGCGGCGAAGCTCGCCTGGATGCCGACGCTGATGTCGGACACCCAGATGGTCCTCCCGACGGACACGGTGATGTTCCAAGGCCAGGAGGTCGCCGGCGTCGTGGCGGTGGACCGGTACGCCGCATCGGACGGCGTGGCCGCGGTCGAGGTCGACTACGAGCCGCTCCCGGTCGTCGTGGACCCGTTCAAGGCGCTCGAACCCGGGGCGCCGATCCTGCGGCCGGACAAGGGGAAGAAGGACAATCACATCTGGCACTGGGAAGTCGGCGACAAGGCGGCGACGGAGCAGGCGCTGAAGGCGTCGGCCGTCGTCATCAAGGAAAAACTGTACATCCCGCGGATCCACGTCTCTTCGATCGAGACCTGCGGCTGTGTCGCGCAGGTCGACGCGATGGGCAAGCTCACCGTCTGGATGACGACCCAGGCCCCCCACGCCATTCGAACGGTGTTCGCGCTGGTGAGCGGTCTCCCCGAGCAGAACATCCGGGTCATTTCGCCCGACATCGGCGGCGGCTTCGGCGGTAAGGTGCCGGTCTACCCCGGCTATGTGATCGCGGTGGTCGCGGCCCTGACCACGGGCAAGCCCGTGAAGTGGATCGAGGACCGGACGGGGAACCTCACGGCGGATTCGTTCGCCCGAGACTATCACATCGAAGCGGAGATGGGCGCCACGAAGGACGGCAAGCTCACGGCGCTCCGCGTGAAGACGCTCGCGGACCACGGCTACACGGATGCCGCGGCGAACCCGTCGAAGTTCCCGGCGGGCCTCTTCCACATCATCACGGGCTCGTACCCCTTCCAGGCCGCGTTCGTCGAGGTCGACGCAGCGTACACCAACAAGCCCCCTGGCGGGATCGCGTACCGGTGCTCCTTCCGGGTGACCGAGGCCGCGTTCGCGATCGAGCGGCTCGTCGAGAACATGGCCCATGCGCTGAAGATGGATCCGGCCGAGTTCCGGATGAAGAACTTCATTCCGCCCGAGGCGTTCCCGTTCAAGTCGGTCCTCGGATGGACGTACGACTCCGGCAACTACGGCGGGGCGCTGAAGAAGGCGATGCAGATGATCGGCTACGACGCCCTCCGCAAGGAGCAGGCCGAGAAGCGGAAGCGCGGGGAGTTGATGGGGATCGGCATCTCCAGCTTCACCGAGATCGTGGGCGCCGGGCCCAGCCAGACGTTCGACATCCTCGGGATCAAGATGTTCGACTCCGCGGAGGTCCGGATCCACCCGACGGGGAAGGTGCTCGCGCGCCTCGGCACGAAGTCCCAAGGCCAGGGCCACGAGACGACGTACGCCCAGATCCTGGCCGAAGAGCTCGGGCTCCCCTCGGACGCGATCAACATCGAGGAAGGGGACACCGACACCGCGCCGTACGGACTGGGAACCTACGCGAGCCGAAGCACGCCGACCTCCGGGGCGGCCGCGGCGGTCGCCGCCCGCCGGATCCGCGAGAAGGCCACGAAGATCGCCGCGCACCTCCTCGAGGTCGCTCCCGCGGACATCGAGTGGAAGGACTACAAGTTCCAGGTCAAGGGCGTCCCCGGGAAGTCGAAGACGATGGCCGACGTGGCGTTCGCCGCGTACACGAACCTCCCGCCGGGGCTCGAGCCCGGGCTGGAAGCGACCGACTACTACGATCCTCCCAACATGACGTACCCGTTCGGGAGCTACATCTGCGCGGTCGACGTCGACAAGGAGACGGGACAGGTGAAGGTCCGACGGTTCGTCGCGGTCGACGACTGCGGGACGATCATCAACCCCACGATCGTCGACGGCCAGATCTCGGGCGGACTGACGATGGGCTTCGCGCCGGCGATGCTCGAAGAGATCCCGTACGATGCCGACGGGAACAACCGGGCGGGGAACTTCCTCGAATACCTGCTGCCGACCGCGGTGGAGACCCCGAAGTGGGAGATGGACAAGACCGTCACGCCCTCGCCGCACCACCCGTTCGGCGCGAAGGGCGTCGGGGAGTCGGCGACCGTCGGCGCCCCCGCGGCGATCGTGAATGCCGTGCTCGACGCGCTCGCCCCGTACGACGTGACGAACATCGACATCCCGCTCTCGGCGCACAAGATCTGGAAGGCGATCCACGCGAAGGATCCGCACTGAGGGCGGGAGCGCTCCGTGCACATCGACGGCGACTTCCAGGTCCATGCGACGCCGTCGCGGGTGTACGCGTTCTTCCTGGACCCGGTCGCGTTCATCGATTGCCTTGACGACCCCCACGAGATCCACAAGGTCGACGACGACCATTTCGAGGGGACGGTCTCGACCGGGGTCGCCTTCATCCGGGGAACGTTCCGGGTGAGGGGCCAGTACACGGGTCGGACCCCGGACAAGGAAGTCCGCGTCCAGGTCCAGGGCTCCGGGCTCGGAAGCGGCATCGACGCCGCCCTCGTGATGACGCTCGGCGTGGCGGGCGATCTCACGCAGCTCCACTGGGAAGGCGAGGTCAAGCTCTCGGGACCCGTCGCGACGCTCGGGGAGCGCGTCGTCAAAGGGACGGTCGACAAGAAGGCGGCCGGCCTTTTCGAGAACGCGCGGAAGCGCCTCGAGAGCCCCTAGGCGCGACGGGCGGACCGCGCCCCCGGGGCCGGAGTCGGAGCGGTGGGCGGCGAGGAGCGGCGCACGCGCGTGATCTCGGCGAGGACGCTCAGCGCGATCTCCTCGGGGGTGTTCGCGCCGATGTCAAGGCCAACCGGATTCCGGATGCGATCGACCTGGGGCTCGGTGACGCCCTGTGCGCGGAGAGTCCCGAGGACGGACTGCGAGCGCTTCCGGCTCGCGACGAGCCCGACGAAGGCGACCGGCGCGCGGGCGATCTGCGCCAGCGCGGCCTCGTCGTACTTTCCCATGCTCGCCACGACCGCGTACGTCGTGGGACGGAGGTGCGGGGTAAGGCGATCGACGTCGGCGATCCGCTCGTCGACGTCCGGCAGCTCCGACGCGTCGACCCCCGGGGCGACGAGCAGGACGCGGAACCCGAGCACGGGGGCGAGCGCCGCCAGGCTCGTGGCGACGGGGGAATCCCCGACGATCAAGAGCTCGGGCTTCGGCCGGTCCGGATCGACGGGGCGCTCCGCGGTTCCTCCGCGAGCGCGCTCCGTCCGTTCTGCCGGGACCCCCCGTCGGAACAGCCGCTTCGGCACCGGATGCTCGGCGGGGCTCGCGTGGAGGGACCATCGGGGTTCGGCGAGCCGGTCGAGCAGTTCGCGCAACGGGCGTCCGCTCGCCATCGCGGCCTCGACCGCCGCAAGCTCCGCCTCGGTGTCGATGTCGACGAGCGTGCCGGGGTCCTCGACGGGAACCTCCCGGATCTCCGCCGTGTGGTGAGGGAACATCGCCCGGCAACCGATGTCGCCGGTGATCCGCTCGACCTCGGGCGCGAGCCGGCTCGCGAAGACGACCGGGTTCCCCCAGACCCCCTTGTACGTCGGGATGAAGATCGCGCCGTCGCCCTGCGCCGCCCGCGTGGCGAGCCGCCGCAGGGTGTCCGACTCGACGAACGGCTGGTCCGCCAGGACGATCATGACGTGCGCCGCGGAGGGCGCAGCGGCGGCAACCCCGACCCGGAGCGAACTCGCCATCCCCTCCGCGAATCCGGGGTTCTCGACCACCGTCACGCCCGAAAGATCCACCGCGGCCCGTACCTCGGCCGCGCGGTCTCCCAGCACGACGACGATCGACCGGAGGCCCGCGTCGCGCAGCCGCTCGAGCGTACGCTCCAGCAGGCGGTGCCCGTTCACACGAACGAGCGGCTTCGGGCGTCCCATCCGCGACGAAGTCCCCGCAGCCAGCACGACCGCGGTGAGCCCCGGCGCGAGCCGGGCGCGACGCCGCCCGCTCGCCGGAGACCGACCCGCCGACGCCACGGCGGTTTCAGCCGACAGCGGCCTGTAACCCTTGCGCCGGGGAGCTTCGGCAGGAAAAGGGGTAATGGCCGCGTGCCGTCGCCCGTCGGGTGACCAACGCGACCTTGAGCGGGACTCCTTCGCCGTTCGAGAGCACGGAGCCCGATGCCCTACCGGGCGAAGCGTGGCGCGCGATCGACCTGCTCGACGGGGAGCGGATCCGTTTCGTCTGGGCGACGCCGACGGGATTCCTCGTACTGACCGACCTGCGGTGCTTCGGCGTCCACGAGACGCTCACGGTGTTCGCCCCTCGATCGTGGGTGGTGGGTCCCGAGTTCTTCCTGTACAACGTCCAGACCCCCGCGGTCGTGCTCGGACGATTCGTCCAACTGCGGGAGGGGGTCGACGAGTCGGGGGCGATCGGCCGGTTCGCGGTCCGGGATCCCACGGCGGTGGCGGAAACGATCCGCGCCGGCTTGGCGAGCGGCCGAGCGGCGTGGGAGCTGCGGCGTCGACAGACCGAAGCGTCCATCGAGTCCCGGCGCCTTGCCACGCAGGCGCGCATCGCTCACGAGGCGCATCCGACGGTCATGATTCGCTGCAGCTTCTGCGGCAATCTCGTGAGCGCGGCGCTGCGCCGGTGCCCGAGTTGCGGGGCGCAGCTCGGATAGGTCGGGAGGGCGGTTCGAATGTGGTCGATCTACGTGCCAGCGTTCGTGGTAGCGCTGCTCATCACCCTCCTTGAATGGACGGAGGTCGTCGCCCTCGTCTTCGCGCTCAGCGCCGACCAGGGATCGGTGAGGCCGGTGGCCGCGGGCGCGGTGAGCGGCTCCGCCGTCGTCGGGGCGATCGCGCTCGGCTTCTCGGCGATCCTCGTGGCCTTCCCGCACCGGCTCCTCCTGTGGGGCTCGGCGGTTCTCCTGGCGGCGTTCGGCCTTTTCCTCTTCCGCAGCACGCTGCGCACCTACCGACGAGCCCGCGACGCGGCCCGCCCCGGATCGACGCCGCCGGTCTACCGGCCGGTGGTCGAATTCGG
>DATJNY010000050.1:0-4870 GCA_035507575.1 Thermoplasmata archaeon
CGGTCCGAGGAGAAGAAGAACGAAAGGCGGGGCAGGAACTCGTCGAGGTCGAGCCCGCGCTCCTGGACGGCCCGGACGTAGGCGATCGCGTTCCCGAGCGTGAAGGCGACCTCCTGAACCGCGGTCGCGCCGGCTTCGCGCATGTGGTAGCCCGAGACGGAGATGTAGTTCCACTGCGGCATCTCGCGCGTGGCGAACTCGATCAGATCGACGGCGAGTCGGAGCGACGCCTTGGGCGGGTAGATGTAGGTGCCCCGCGCGACGTACTCCTTCAGGATGTCGTTCTGCACCGTGCCCCCGAGCCGGGAGCGCGGAACGCCGTTCTCCTCGCCGACGGCGACGAGGAGCGCGGTGAGGATCGGAGCGGTGGCGTTTATCGTCATCGAGACCGTCGCGCGATCGAGAGGGAGGCCCCGGAACAGCGTGCGCATGTCGCCCAGCGACGCGATCGGGACCCCGCATCGCCCCACTTCGCCGGCCGCGCGCTCATGGTCGGAGTCGTACCCGTTCTGGGTCGGAAGATCGAACGCCACGGAGAGTCCGGTCTGACCGCCCTGGAGCAGGAAGTGGAAACGGCGGTTCGTCGCGGCGGCGCTTCCGAAGCCCGAATACTGCCGGAACGTCCAGAGCCGGCCGCGGTACATCGTCGGTTGGATCCCGCGCGTGTACGGCGCCTCTCCGGGGAAACCGATCCGCTCGAGGAACGCCGCGTCGGGGTCGTCCGGCCGATCGACGAGCAGCGGCAGGCGGCCGCCGTCGACCTTCGCACCGACCGCGGACCGCGCATCGGACTCCCAGCGGGCGGGGCCGGTCACGGCCGCGGCCGGCCGCCGAGAACGGGGCATCGACCGGGGACCGGGGGGACGCTATTAATCGCTGTCGCGGCGGCCGAGCAGCGGGTAGAGGCGACTGAGGTCCAGCTCGGCCCAGGCGACGGGAACGGGGACTCCGATCGAGGTGAGCACCCCGGGATCGATCTCGGCGAGTTCGGCGACCGGATCCCCGGCCACCCGGACGCGAGCGGCCCGGCCCGGGATGGTTCCCGGGAGCTCGCACGGTTCCCGAACCGCGAGGATATCGAGGCTCCGCAACAGGTAGTCGATCACGGCCGCGGCGTCCGCGAACCCCGCCCCCTCGCGCGCGAACACCACGCCGGCGTGGTACCGCGTGGCGCCCCCGGCCTCCGCGTCGGGGTCCCGGACCACGACCGGACCGACCTCCCCGAACGACTGGGGGTAGGCGTGCCGGGTGTTGTGCGCGAGCACCTCGAGATGCGAGAGCAAGAGGCGGTCGCGGACGTACGCGAATTCGGACGAGGGGGGATGGGCGAGACGGATCGGGGTCGCTCCGGTAAGCCGACCTACGGCGGAGTCGCTGACCAACACCGAGGTGTAGGGCGCCGCAAGGCCCAGGCCCAGCAGCGCGGCCCCGATACTGCGCCGGAAACGCGTTTCCGCCCGCCGACGGCCCCGCGACCGGCTGGGCGGCACCACGCCATCCTTTCCCTCGAGCCGCTGGGCGAGGACGACGTCCTCCGCGAGGTCGACGCCCGTGAGCAGGTCCGGTCTCCAGGGGGGGACTTCGACGTGCCACCCCCCCGAATGCGGGCGGGCGGAGAGGCGAGCCCGCGCGAGCCGATGCTCGACCTCCGAGGACGGGTACGCGACGCCGGCGATCCCGCGGAGGGTCTCCCCGAAGAGATCGACGCCCCGTGCCTCGAACACGGACCGCCCATCGTCGACCGTGCGGCCGTCCTGGCGGACCGCGACCGGCGAGACCGACCACCCTCGGCTCACGAACACGACGAGCAGCAGGCCCAGGAGCTCCCGGACGGTGCGAGACCGAAGCCCGGTCGACTCGAGGAGGAGTCGCCGGTCCCCGATCCGGGCTTCGCCGCCGGTTCGCCCGTTCAGGATCGGGGGCAGACTGAGGACCAGGCCCTGCGCGTCGCGCAGGGTGAGGCAGTGGTCGTCGACCCGTCCGAACGTCCCGTACCGCAAGGCGAGCGGGTGTTCGCGGAAGAACCGCTCGCCCCCGATCTCCTCGGAACCGTCGAGCGGCACGAATCGCACCCCAGCGAGGGGCTCGAGCGCATAGCGGAACGGCGGCGTCAGCCGATCGAGGGGGTAGATTCCGAGGCTCCCGGTCCGCCGTCCCCTCCCCACGGTGGCGTGGAGGAGTTCCTGGAACCGCACCGCCTCCGCCAGTAGTCCCTCGTCGATCCCGGCGTCCGTCGGCGCGCTGACCACGACCGCGGCGATCTCGGGCCGGAGGCCGGCGACCGACGGGTCCCGGTCGAAGAGCGGGGCGGCGGAGGGACCCTCCACCACCCGCGGTCGGGCCAGTCCACGCGCCGCGTCGGTCGCACCCTGCAAGTAGAGCCCGAGTCCCCCCTCGCTCAGGAGGTCGAGACGGTCGGGCGTCGCGGAGATCGTGAGCGTCTCGGGATCCTCGGCTTCGATCTCGGCCTTCGACAGCGACAGAACGTCCTCGAGGGCCGCCGTCGAGAGCGGGTTCGGGAGCAACCCGAGGACCCGCGCTCGCTGGAGCACCGACTGCGGCACGGCTAGGTTCCTCCGCCCCGCAAGTGGTCGATGTCGTCGTCGAACAATTCCCGCAGGTCGTTGCAGCCGAGGGCCACCAGCGCGAGGCGACCGATCCCGATACCCCACGCCATCACGGGGACCTCCGCGCCGAGCGGTCGCGTCACCTCCGGGCGGAGCAGCCCGCCGGGGAACACCTCCATCCAGCCGAGGCGGGGATGTCGCACATATCCCTCGATCGACGGTTCGGTGAACGGGAAGTAGCTCGGTCGGATCTTCAGCTCCCGAATGCCGATCGCCTCCGCGAACGCCTGGAACATCCCGACGAGGTGGCGAAGGGTGATGCCGTCCTCGCCGACGATCCCCTCGCACTGCGTGAACTCGATGCCGTGCCGGGCGTCGACCTTCTCCGGACGGAAGTTCCGGTCCAAGGAGAACATGCGGAACGGGGCGGTCGGCCGGCGCGCCAGATACCGAGCGCTCACGGCGGTGGTCTGGGACCGGAGCACCGGTCGCGCGGCGATCCGGGGGTCGTACGTCCCCCCCCAACCCGGTCCGAGCGGAACCGACTCTCCCGGCAACGGCCGACCCTCGTGGACCGCGGCGACTCGGGCGAGGAGCTCCGGGGGCGGCGCGTGGCCTTCGAGCCCTTCGACCGACAGCGCGTCGTGGATCGACCGGGCCGGATGGTCCTGCGGCATGAACAGCACGTCGTTGTTCCAGAACTCCGTCTCGAGCAGCGGGCCCTCCGCTTGCTCGAAGCCGAAGCCGATCAGGATCTCCTCGAACTCCTCGAGCCACGCGGCGTACCGATTGGGACGCGCACCGGTAAGGAACGGCACCGGAGCCCGCACGTCGTAGGGCCGGAACGTGTGCTCCCGCCAGCTGCCGGAGAGGAGCAGCGCCGGAGTCACCGCGCCGAGCTGGTCGGTTTCGGATTCCGAGAGAGGGAGGCGGCGGCCCTCGTCGGACGGGGACCAGTGCTTGATCGACCGACGCTCGGTGCGGACGAGGCCCCGTCGCTCGAGCGCCGCGACGATCGCATCGTCGAGGTCCTCCTCCCGGTTCGCGATCTGCTTCAGCAGGATCTCTTCGGGGAGCAAATCGGCCCCGGACGGCGCCCCCGCGCGAAGGCGGAACGGCGCGCCCTCCTCGAGATACCCGCGGCGCCTGAGGATCCCAACGGCCGCTGAACGCTCCTCGTCGCTCATTCCCTCCGCGGCGGCGACCGCGGTCGTCAGGACCCCGTCGTGACGGGTGATCGCGTCGAGGAAGCGTCGTTCGGGCAGGCCTGACTTCAGGGCGGCCTCTCCCCGCGCCGTCAGGCGGCGGTCGATCTCGACCTCTTCGTCGACGATCGCGAGGTGTTTCGACCGCAGGCGCTGCAACGTGCCCCGCAAGCCGTCGGGGGCGAGCCCTGTCCGTCGCGCGAGCTCCTCCTCGTCGAGCGGCGGCGGATCCGCCCCGCGCAATGCGATCAGCACCGAACGCTCGGGTCCCGAGAGCGAGATCGGGGCCGCCCCGTCCGGTGCGCCGTTCGGGGCACCGGGCACGAGGGGGCCGAAGGGGGTGCGCGATTAAGAGTTTCGCCGCGGAGATACCGCGGCCTCACTGGGCGGGCGGGTTCGGCGGCAAGGCCGGCGTCGGAGGAGGCGCGGCCGTGACCGGTGGGGGGGCGGGGGGCGGGCTGGGAGCCATCGCCGGTCGCGGCGCGGGCCGCATTCGGGGCGAACGACGAGCGCCGAGGACCGCACCGAAAGAGATCGAGACCGCCATGACCACGACGTACAGGATCACGTTGTCCGGGTACTGCATCAGCGGTGCGAGAGCGGGGTCGAAGCCGAGGAGATTCACGGCGACCGTGGTGGAAACGTTCCCGTAGTACCCACCGCCGGTCACCGTCGCGGTCGCCACCGCGCTCGCGCCCAGGTAGCAATAGGGCACCGTGAACTCGGCCATCACTCCCCCCGACGCGTTCGAGACGGGCGCGACCAGCCCGAATGTCCCGTCGCACGGGCCACCGAGACCGCCCGAGGAGAGGTAGAGGACGACACTCACGCCGGCGATCGGGGCTCCGCTCGTGAAGTTCATGATCGTCGCCCGGACGGTCACCCCGCCGCCCGGCGCCACCAGGGAAGGGGTCGCCACGATGGTCAGGTTGACGAAGCTTGCCACGAAGTGTTCGAAGAGATTCACCCCGGCCGGCGAACCCCACCCCGTCGCGGTATCCCATCCCGGTCCAGCGGGACCGAGACAGTTCGATCCGGACGTGATGTCGTGGAACGGCGGATCGACGAGGCTCGTGTTTGCCGCGAGCGCGTAGAGCT
>DATJNY010000051.1:0-3090 GCA_035507575.1 Thermoplasmata archaeon
GCCTTCTCCGCGAGGGTCTTGCTGCGCGTCTGTTTCTCCCGGGGGAGCGAGATCGCCCACTGGTTGTTCTGGCAGAAGAAGATCGTCGGCGTCCGGTACACCCCGGCGAAGTTCATCCCCGCATGGAAGTCGTTCGAGCTCGTCGCCCCGTCGCCGAAGAACGCGACGGTGACGATCGGATCCTTGCGGTACTGCGCCGCCATCGCGGCGCCGACCGCCTGGGTGATCTGCGTGCCGATCGGACTCGACGCGCTGACGTAATGCTGCTGCGCGAACGCGAAGTGGTTCGGCATCTGGCGACCTTTGGCGAGATCGCTCGCGTTGCCGATCAATTGATCCAGGACTGATTTGAGGGTCGCGCCCCGCGCCAGGGCGATCGCGAGCTCCCGGTACGCCGGGAACATCCAGTCTTCCGCGCGCAGACCGAGAGAACAGCCGACCTGGGCCGCCTCCTGGCCCATGAGGGGGGCGTAGAATCCGATCCGGCCCTGGCGCTGGAGCGACAGGCAGCGCTCATCGACCGTGCGGACCAGGGCCATGAGCCGGTACGCGGCGAGCCGCTGCTCGGGAGAAAGCTCCGCCGACGGGGCGCCGGGCGCGTTGGCCGTTCCCCGGGGAATGGAGTCGACGGACGCCATCAATGCGCCGACGGTCGGGCGCGATATAACGGTGCGGTCGCGCGACGCGCTGGCTCGGTCCAAAGGGAACTCGAATCGGGCACCGGACCGCCCTAGCGTTCCGTGACCTCTCGGCGTGAACTACCCCTAAGAGCAGTTATAGAGGTGCGCGCGTCGCGCGCGCTCTACCACGATGACCGACTCCCCTGCAATCGAAGTGACGGGGATCACCCGGATCTTCGAAAGTCGAAAGGGCTTCCTGTTCCGCGAGCGGACTCGCACGGAAGCGCTGCGGGGCGTCGATCTGGCGGTCGAAGCCGGCGCGATCTTCGGGCTCCTCGGGCCGAACGGCGCCGGCAAGACCACGCTCGTCAAGATCCTCTCCACCCTGCTCCTGCCGACCTCGGGCATGGCTCGGGTTCTCGGCCACGATGTGGTCGAGGATACGGCCTGGCTCCGTCCCCGGATCGGGCTCGTGCTCGGCGGGGAACGCGGACTCTATAATCGCATCAACGCCCGGGACAACCTCCGCTATTTCGCCGATCTCTACGGGATCCCCCGCGCCGAACGAGAAGCCCGCATCGACGAGGTGCTCGCGCGCGTGGATCTCGTCGCCGCGGCGGACCGGCGGGTCGAGGAGTTCTCGCGAGGGATGAAGCAGAAGCTCCACATCGCGCGGGGCATCCTGCATCGCCCCCAGGTGCTGTTCCTGGACGAGCCGACGATCGGGCTGGACCCGAAGAGCGCCCGGGAGACCCGCAAGCTCGTGCGATCGCTGGTCGCGGACGGCGTCACGATCCTGCTGACCACGCACTACATGTTTGAGGCGGAGGAGCTCTGTCCGGAGATCGCGGTCCTTTCGAAGGGCCGGATCGTGGCGCGGGACACGGTGGCGGGTCTTCGCCAGCTCGTGGGAGGGGATCGGACGCTCGAGGCGGAGGCGTACGGCTTCGAGGACCGGGAGTTGACGGCGATCCGCAAGCTCCCGGGCGTTTCGAAGGTCTTCAGCGAGGAGTACGGGCCGCGAACCCGGCTCACGCTGCGGCTCCGGAGCGCCGAGACCGTCCCCGGGGACATCGCCGCGATGTTGCCCGGCCACCCCGAGCTTTCTGTGCGGGAGCGCCAGACCTCGCTCGAGGACGTCTACCTCGATCTGGTCGAAGAGGAGGCGCATTGAATGGCGACCGCCGAGGTCCCCCACGTCTCCCGGTCGCGCGCGACGAGCGCGTCGCTGCGGCTGTCGTTCCTGATGTTCATGGCCGATCCGCAGTGGTTGATCCCGTCCATGATCGCCCCGGTGGTCTTCGGCCTCGTCGCGTTCGAGCTGTTCCGCGGGGCGGGCCCGTACTTCCTCACCTACGCGATCCTCGGCGCCGGAATGATGAGCATGTGGGGCCAGACCCTCTACGGGAGCGGCTGGGCGATCGGACAGGACCGGGAGTTCGGAACCCTCGAGCCGACGGTCCAGTCTCCTACGCCGTATGTGTACGTCGTCCTCGGCCGCGTCCTCTGGAACGTCATATCGGGGTTGATCGGCGGGGCGATCGTTTACCTCGTCGTGCTCGGCGCCGCCGGCTCGCCCCCGCCCCTTCCCGATCCGGCCGGATTCGTGGTCCTGTTCGTCTTCGTCATGCTCACGCTCGCGAGCGTCGGGATCCTCTTCTCCGCGGCCTGGGTCTACACCCGGTACTCGGGGTTCATCCAGAACGTCGGGGAGTTCGCGTTCTACGTCGGAACGGGCTGCATGTTCCCGGTCGTCCTGCTGCCGTTCTGGACGAACCCGGTGGCCCTCTTCTTCCCCCCGACCTGGGCGCTCGACGCGCTCCGGTACCTCTCAATCCCCGGCTACGTGGGGTTCGGCTGGGGATTCTGGCCCGACATCGCGGGGGCGATCATCTCCACGGCGATCTACATCGGGATCGCGGGGAGCGTGTTCCGCCGCGTGGAGTTGAACGTGCTCGCGAAGGGTGACCTCGGCGACTTCTGAGGACGAGGAGATCGCGTCATGCTCGCCAGCGCCCACTCCACGCCGCCCCGAGTTTCGTTCTGGAGGACGTTCTGGACGAACGCCCTGATCGCGCCGCGGACGACGCTCGGGTTCATGCGCGTCGACTTCGTGCTCGGCACGATCTTCATCATCCCGCTGACGCAGATGGTCTTCTTCGCCTTCGTCGTCCAGGTCGGCGGTGGCGGGGCGTCGGAGATCGCGTTTACCGCGCTCGGCAACGCGGTCGCGACGGTCACCTACTCGAGCGTCTTCTCCGTCTGCCAGACGACGGACAGCGAGAAGCAGCTCGGCACGATGGAGCACCTCCTCGTCAGCCCGGCGAACCGGTTCGCCCTCTACTTCGGGCGCGGGATGATCCCGATCCTGATCTCGCTCGCGACGGTCTCCGCCGGCATCCTCTACGCGGTCGTGCTGTTCGGCGTGCAGATCGCGCCGTCCTCGATCCCCGGCCTCGCGGTCTCGGTC
>DATJNY010000052.1:0-4269 GCA_035507575.1 Thermoplasmata archaeon
GGCCGGGCGAGCGGCCCTCTCGCATAACCTTTCGGCCGGTCGACTCCCGCCGTCGGCGCTCCGCTTTATGCCGGTGGCGCGCTGGGCCCCCGATGAGCTGTCTCGAGGGCCTGCTCGAGGAGGCGGGGCGGCGGTTCGAGCCGGAGCTCCAACGGCGGCTCGGGGGCCTCCTCGGCGGCCTCCTCCGGAACTACCTGCCCCAGGCGTGGGTCTTTGAGACCGACGCCGAGACGGTGACGCTGCGCGTCGACGCGAGCGGCCATGTGACGGTCGGGAAGGGGGCCGACCCCCACCCCGACGTGACGATCGAGATCCCGCACGACCGCCTCGCGGCCGCGCTCAAGACCCGCGACCCGGCGAAGGTGCCGCCCGGTCCGCTCTCGGTGACCCCGCACACCGCGAAGGGGAAGGCGGCGTTCGACTACCTGCGGAGTCGCATCGGCCTCTAGGGTGAGCACCGAGCGTGCGCAACGATATTCCCCTCTCGGGCTCCCGGAGGGGGAGAAGGGCTCGATGACGGCCGACCCGGCTCCCGCCGCACTCCCTCCGGCACCGGCCCCTCGAGCGCCGAGCTTCCGCCGCGCGCTCGGGAACCGACCGTTCTTCCTGCTCTGGGCGTCGCAGTTGATCTCCCAGTCGGGGGATTTCGTCTTCGACGTCGCGCTGCTCTGGCTCGTCTGGGAGGCGACGGGGTCGGACCTCTCCGTCGCGGTCGTGGTCGTCGCGGCGATCGTGCCGACCGTCGTCCTCGGCCCGATCCTCGGGGTCTACGCGGACCGGTGGCCGCGCCGGACGATCCTGATCGGCACCAATCTCGCCGAGGCGGCCCTGATCGCGGCGTTCTCGGGCCTCGTGCTCGCCCACACGGCGCCGCTCGGTCTGATCATCGCGGTCGTCTTCGCGCTCGGCGTCGGCCAGCAGTTCGTCCGCGTGACCTCGTCGGCGATGGTCCCCCAGACGGTGGACACGGACGACCTCGCGACGGCGAACAGCCTGATGTCGTTCTCCAGCTCCACGACGCAGATCGCCGGCCTCGCGCTGGGCGGCCTGGTCGTCGCGCTCTTCGGGGTCACCCTCCCGATCGCGTACGACGCGCTCTCGTTCCTCGTCGCGGCCGCGATCCTCGTCCTGATGTCGAGCGCGGTCGGCCGCCCGTCGCCGCCGGATCCGGGCGCGGCCCCCGGATTCGCGGCCCAGTTCGCCGAGGGCTTCCGCTACGTCGTGGGCCAGCGCTACCTCGTGGAGATCGTCGCGATCGGGGTCGTCATCAACTTCGCCGGGAACGCCACCTTCGCGCTGTGGGCCCCGTACGCCGCGGTGGTGCTCCACGGCGGGCCGCTCACCTACGGGCTGCTCGGGGCGATGATCGCGGTCGGCTCGATCGTCGGCGCCGCCGCGGTCGGCAAGCTCAACGTCCGGCCGATCGCCGGTCGGCTGATCTTCGCCGGCCTCGTCGCGTTCGGCGCCCTCGTGGTCGCCCTCGGCCTCACCCACACGGTCCCGTTCGCGCTCGCCGAGGCGTTCGGCGTCGGCGCGTTCGTCTCGGCGATCAACGTGCCGCTCCTCACCGCCGTCCAGGCGCGCGTGCCCGCGCGGCTCATGGGTCGCGTGATGTCGGTGCTGCTCGGGCTGATCCTCGCCGCCGCGCCGTTCGGGGCGATCGTCGCCGGCGAGCTCGCCGTCGCGACGTCGATCGGCCTCGTCTACGTCGCGATGGGCGCGCTGGCCCTCGTCACCGCGACGATCGGGTTCGTCGCGATGCGCGACGTCCGCGACCTGACCTACTGACGGGCCGCGGGGGGCGGCTCAGCCGAGGTCGCGCAGGCGACGCACCATCTTCACGACGGCCCGGACGGCGTTCCCCGCGTTCTCGATCCGGTCCTGGGCCTGGAGGCGGGTCTCCCCCGGACCCGAGATGCCGAGGCCGAGCGGCTTCCCGAACTCGACGGAGAGATCGGTCAGCTTGCGCGCCGCCTGGTTCATCACGACGTCGTCGTGGTGCGTCTCGCCCTCGATCACGGCGCCGAGCGCGACGACCCCGTCGACGTCGGAGCGCCCGAACAGGGCCTTCACCGCGAGCGGGATGTCGTAGACGCCCGGCGTCCGGACGACCGGCCCGAGCCGCGCGCCGAGGAAGTCGATCTCCTCCTTCGCGCGCTCCAGCATCAGGAGCGTGATGTCGTAATTGAACTCGCTCGCCACGATCGCCACGGTCACTCCCTTCCCTTCGTTCTTTTCTCTCTTCGGCATGGTGGATTCCTCGGGATCGTCAGCGCGTCGGCCGGATCGGTCCGGCGTCGGCGAACCCCTGGCGGAGCCCCGCGCCGGCCCGTCGGGCGAGGTCCTGGGGTCGGAACAGGAGCGCGTAGGCGTTCGCGGCATGCTCCTCGGCCCGCCGCCGGCCGAGGGTCGCGAGCGCGCGCGCATCGGCGGCCTCGCCCTCGAAGACAAAGCACTCGACGATCGGCTTTCCCTCGAGCACCGCGCAGAACTGCAGGCCGAGCGACGCCTCGTGGGCGCAGGTCTTGTCGTACTCCGCCTGCCCCGGCATCCCGAGCGCGAGGCAGAGGTCGACGCGGTCCTGGGTGAAGAGCTGGCGGCAGGCGACCGGCAGGTCCTTGATGCCGGGCACCGTCCGACGGACGATCGAGAAGCCGGTCCCGCAGCCCTGGAGCGCGCGGACCGCGTGGCGGGCGAGGTCGACGCGGGCGAACGTCGTGTCCGCGACGCCGATCCGCTTCACGTTCCGGGCTCCTTCGGGCGGCCGGCGACCGCGAGGATCCGCTCGACGATCCGCCGGGTCGCGAGGTCGTCGTGGGGGCGGGCGCCGATGCGCACGACCTTCAACGGGACGCCGCGCCGGGCGCACTCCCCTTCGACCTCGGATTCGTTCCAGACCTGGTTGTAGCCGAGGGCGATGAGGTTCGGCCGCTCCCGGACCACGGTCTCGTAGATGTCGGTTGTCGAGCCGAGCACGGCGCGGTCGACCGGCTTCAGCGCCTCGACCATCTCGCGGCGGATGTGCTCGGGGACGTACGGCTCGTGCTTCAAGCGCCGGGCGGTCTGGTCGCGCGCGACCACGACCACGAGCTCGTCGCCGAGCTTCTTCGCCTCGGTGAGGAAGTAGACGTGCCCCGGGTGCAGGAGGTCGAAGACCCCCGTGGCCATCACGCGGACGACCATGTCCGCCACGCGTCGACGATCGTTCGTCCCTCGAGGAACGGCCAGCCGTGCGCCGCGGCGTATCGGCGCGCCGCCTCCGGCGATCGGGCGCCGCCGGAGTCGCCGAGCATCTCGCAGACGGTCACGGACTCGCTCAATCCGGCCATCCGGGCGAGCGAGATGACGAGTTCCGTATGACCCTTCCGCTCGCCGAGGAGCGTCGGCGCGGAGTAGAGGAGGTAGACGTGCCCGGGCGAGAGGAACGCCTCGCGGAACCGCTCCCGCAGCTCGCGGTCCGAGAGCTTCGCCGCGTCGCGGGCGATCTCGCCGACGGTGCGGATCGTGAGGGCCCGGTCGTTGTCCGGCACCCCGGTGAAGTTCGCCCGGTGGTTGATCGTGATCCCGAAGGCGCTGCGGGCGTCGTACCGCGGACGCTCGGTGAGGCGAGGGAGGTCGGGGTGCGCCGAGCCCGCCAGGCGGAGGAGCTCGGTGAAGTACGGCAGGTCGAGGCGCGCGCGGAGCTCCTCGGAGATCGCGGTGCAGAACAGCCCGCCCGCGTCCTTCCGGGCGAGGCGGAGCATCTCGGGGGTCGCCTTCTCCGAGAGGAAGACGAGGTCCGTCTCCGCCTCCCGGTCCGCCGCGTCGAAGATCAGGACCGGCTCGCCGCCGGCGAGGGCGCGCGCGGCGGGGCGCAGCGCCTCCGGCACCGAGCGGACGAACGGGACCGCCATCACGTCCGGCACCACCGAAAGCGGGGTAATAATGAGGTTGTAACTACTCAAAAATGGGTTGATGGCCGTGGGGGAAGAGAGCGGGTCGCGGTACGGTCAGCACTTCGGATCCGACCTCGGAACGACCGACCGAACGGCCGGCGTTCCTAGGAGGTGATCCATCTGCAGGTTCCCCTACAGATACCTTGTTACGACTTAGTCCCCCTTGCTGAACCGAAGTTCGAGCGACCCAAATGAGTCACCCTCACTCCGACCCAACTCGGATGACTTGACGGGCGGTGTGTGCAAAGAGCAGGGGCACATTCACCGCGGGATGTTGACCCGCGATTACTACGGAATCCATTTTCATGAGGGCGAGTTACAGCCCTCAATCCAG
>DATJNY010000053.1:0-9490 GCA_035507575.1 Thermoplasmata archaeon
GCGAAGGCGGGGGGCGCATGCGGGCCGCGCGACGCTCGGCCAGCGAGGGTCGAGGGGGAACGGTCCCCCCGAACTTGGAGACGAGCGCGGTCGCCACCGGCACGCCGTACCCCGGAAGTCCGACCAGGGTGATCCACGGGGCGGATCGGAATGCGTCGACGCTCCGAAGACCCGCCTCCCACGCGGCACTGACCTTGGCCGGACCGAGCAACGGCGCGCCGAGCAGCTCGTCGAGCTCTTCGCCGAGGGCCCGGATCGACCCCTCCCGCGCGACCCAGTCCGGGTCGGCGTAATCCTGCGAGGTCGGCACGAGATCCGCGGGGGAAAACGCCGGTCGCACGCGGCGTGGGGCCGCCCGTGCCGAGCGGTGCTTCACCACCCGACGCGTCGGCGGGCGATCGGAAAGATGGAACGACCACGGAGCGCCGGCCTTCGTCCGACCGAACCCGCGGCCGTGCGGAGGGAGCCCGATGTCGGACGTGACGGCTCGAAGTTCGGCGACGCCGAGGTATTTCGCCAGCGGCCCGGCGACCTGAAGCAGTTCGGACGTGAGCGGAGGAGGCGCCACGACGATCAGGGCCGGAGGGGCGGTGGGGGGCGTCGCGCGAAGCTGACGCGCCACGCGTCGGACGAGCCGGTACGCGTCCGGGGACAGGGGGGGCACCGGGACTGAGGGCATCGACGCCCCGGCCGGCATCTCCGCGTACATCTCGCCCACGGACCACTCGACGGAGACGAACCGGTCCGGGATCGTCTCTTCCCACGCAATCATCGACGGGAGGATCTGCGTCGGCTGGCCGTTCACCATCACGCTGAATCCCTGGCCCGATGCGGCGTCCGTCGCCTTGCGCTCGGGCATGCGGCGCAGCAGGTGGATGATCTGGGCGGCCCGAGACGCGTACACGCGTTGGATCTCCGCTTCCCGGGGGCGGAGCTGGCGCCGCCGACCGGCCCACGGTGCCCCGGGAGAGCCGACTTCGAGCTTCGCGATGCGCGCGAGCCGCTCGATCGTCGGCGCCTCCGCCCGGTACTCGTCCGCGGTCGTGTCGGGATCGACGACCAGCGCGACCACCGGCAGGACGGTGTCCGGAGCAACGCCGATCGAACGACGGAACGCCGCGACCGATCGGATCACGCCGACCCAGCGGTCCCACGCCTTGGCCCGCCCCGGGTCGAGCAGGGCCCGCTCCACCCCGGCGGCCGGCTCCTGGAACAGGCTCGCCCGACTGCGCCGGAGCGTCCGGTGGATCGCTTCCGCGGTGTGGGGAGCGATCGGTCCCAGCAGTTGCACCGCGGCGGAGAGGACGTGGACGAGCGTGTGCTGCGCGGCGCGCTTCGCCGGAGGATTTCCGGTTTCGGCCAATCGCCGCCGAACCCAGCGGAGGTACTCCGGAAGGTCGTTCTCGAGGAAGTGGAACAGGTGGCGGTGGACCGAGGCGGGGCTGCTCCGGTCGTAGTCGACGAGCGCTTGGACGCGCAGCCGCTCGAAACGGGCCAGCATCGCGCGATCCTCGGGTTCGAGGTCCCCCAGCGAACCCCCGATCGGCTGGGCCAACGTGGGGAGCGCCGCGCTGTCGATCGAGGCGAGCGTGGCCCCGACGGTCCGCCAGAGCCGTTCCAGGCGGAGGGCTTCCTGCGTGCAGCGCTCGGCGAAGGTGGCGGTCGACCCCCCGGCATCCTGAGACCGCACGAAGGCCGCGCGAACCGCGTCGGCGCCGTGCGTCCGAACGAGCGCTCCCACGTCCGACTCGGGAACCGTCGGCAGCACCGTCAACCGCACCTCCCCCGGATTGCCGAGGACGCCGCTCATGGCGGCGATCTGGTGAACGACCGCCGGCGCCCGCCGCCGGTCGTTCACGTACAGGCGAGCGGCGTCCGCCGCCGGGAACGGGTCGACGCCGGCCCAGGCGGAGGCGGCGGCGTCGAACGCCGGAAGCAGCCGGCGGCGGACCACGCGCCGTCGGCCCCCGCAGACGCACTTCTCCTCCGGATGGTCGATCGCATCGAGCCGGTCGCAGGACGTGCACTCGAGCAGCGGGATCGCCATGCCGTCGTCCCCGCGCTGCGGTTCGCTCACCGGCCACGGCACGGCTTCCAAACGTTCGATCGGACGCTCGCGCGGCAACAGCGCGCGATACAGCGCCAGCTTCTCCGGCGGGAGCCGGGACGGCTCCAGGCACCACGCCCGTCCCGGGGCCCAGATCAGGGCGGTCCCGCACCGCACACATCGGGGCACGCCACGCCGGACCCGCAGGCGGGCGAAGATCGCGCCGCCCTCCTCGAGGTCCCGTTCGACGAACTCGCTGCCGCTCTCGAGCTCGAGCCCGGCGTACTTGTGGATGAAGAGGATGTCAAACCGGCCCTTGGGGGTGACGAGGGGCCAGCCCGGCACGCTCAGGCGGTCGGCGATCTGCGTGTCCGTCCCGCCATGCCCCGGGACGAGCGGGACGACTCCGGTGCCCGTATCGCTGACGTCGCCCACCGGGACGATCGTGCCGCCCGGGGGTTCGAGCGCCCCACCCATCGGGAACTCGTGGCGGAGAGGATGTTCGTACGATCGGCCCTCCCAGTGCCGACCGGGGTGCTCTTCGAGCACCTCGATCGCGGACCCCGGCAGCCACTCGCGGATCCGCTCGATCGAGGACTTGGACGTGAAGACGAACTCTTCCGAGCCCTTCCGGGTGTACCGGGCGATCACGTAGGGGAGGTCCGGGTGGACCATGAGCGCGCTCGTGCCGAGGAGCCGCCAGGCCGCGTCGGTCCAGACGAGGGCGGAGACGGTGCGATCCCCGTCCGGGAACGCGAAACGGACGAGGAGCGTCTCGCCGTCCTCCTCGTCGTACACGAGGCGTTCGGGGGAACGCGCCATCGCGCACGTCGGGCAGATCCGCAGCGAGACATCGCGGACGGCGAGCGCCCCCGTGTGCGCGAGCCGACCGACGAGCCGTGCGACTTCGGCGCGCCGAGCCGTCACGTCCCAGGAGTGTCCCTCGGAGCCGCCGACCCAGACTCCCAGGGCCCCGAGCACGGCGTCGAGTCGGGGGACCGACACCGGCGGTCCGCCGTCCTCCATGCGGAGGCTTCCCTGGGCGCGACGGCCGGCGAGGATCATCGCTCGGGCGTCGACATCCGCCGCGACGGCGCGTTGCACGGCGAGCGTGCCCACCTCCTGCGCCGCGAAAGCGCCGAGGAACAGGTGCACGACCGGCCCGTCGGCCGCGCCCATGGGGCCCTGGAGCGGAGGGAGCCGCTGTCCCGCCCACAGCGAACGCGCCTCCTGTTCCAGCGCCGCGGGCGTCGGCTTGTCGGGCAGTACGACCATCGAACTTCTCCCGGCGGTCCGGGACCGGACTAAGGGTCCGTGCGGGAATAAACCCTCGGCCCGAGCGGCGGTGGCGCCGCCGATTCACGGCAAGGGTTATCCTCACCGGCCCCTCCCCGACCGGTCGAGGAAACTCCATGGCCTGGACCCAACAGGAAGTTCGCGAGCTGAAGGAGGGGCGCTACATGCTCATCGACGAGGAGCCGTGCCGCATCCTCAGCATCCAGATGTCGAAACCGGGGAAGCATGGCGAAGCGAAGGCCCGGATCGATGCGGTGGGGATCTTCGACGAGCGCAAGCGCAGCGTCGTGTTCCCGGTCACGCACAAGGTCCAGGTCCCGATGATCGGGAAGCGGTCGGCGCAGGTGCTGTCGCTCGCGGGGACCGAGGTTCAACTGATGGACCTCGAGAGCTACGAGACGTTCCACCTCCCGCTCGAGCCGGACCTCCAGGGTCAGCTGAGCCCCGGAGGCGAGGTGCAGTACCTCGATGCGATGGGCAAGCGACGCATCATGCGCAAGTAGCCCGGTCGGCGGGATCCGGAGCGTGCGCCGCCCTGCGTCCGAGAGAGTTCCGCGGTTGATTTATAAGGGGGTCCGGGCATGAATCGGGTAGCCCGGTCGCCGCATGCCGCTTCTACGGGGCCCGGGGCCTAGGGAGGAGCACCACGTCGGGCGCGGGTAACATCGCGGGGGTCGGCTCCTCCCGACTGACCCGTATCCTCCAGGAAAAGGCGGAGGCGCTGAAGAAGAAGCGCCAGTCCGCGGAAGCGCTCCAGAAAGAGGTCGAAGAGCAGGTCGGTCAGCTCGAATCGCTCGGCATCGTTCCGCCCGAGGCGACCGAGCGCCTCGCGCAGCTCCGCGAGCTCACCCGTCGCTCGGATTGGGACGGGGTCGAGCTCCAGGCGAAGGCGCTCACGGAGTATCTCGGCAAGACCGTCCCGACCTCGATCGAATCGCGCCGGCAGCGCACGGTCGAGGTCGCGGGCTCGCTCGCGGGCGCGGGCGTCACGATCCCGGCCGAGGCGCAGCGCGAGCTCCAGCAACTCGAGCATCCCCCGGAAGGCGCCACGTGGACGGACACGGTCGGCCGGCTCGCGCAGGTCGAGGCCGCGCTCGCGACCGCGCAGCAGTCGCACGTCGCCGCCGTCGAGAAGCGCGCCCTCGAGGTCGCGGAATGGGCCGGTCTCAGCACCGAACGGCGCTCCGCCTTCCGGGCCTTGCTCGATGCCGCCGCGGCGCCCGCCAAGGAGGGCCGGGTGGCGGAGTCCCTCGATCAGATCCGCCGCGCCCTCGCCGAGGCCCTCCCCGAGGCGAAGGACCGCCGAGAAGCCGTCCGGTCCGCCGCCGCGGAGATGGCCGCAGCCGCCCGGGAGTACGGGGCCGCGACCGGCCGCCTCGATGCGGCGGTGCTGACCGACGCGGACGCGCCGGTCGAGAAATGGCCCGAGACCGTCCGAGCGATCGAGGACGCCATCGTCGAGGTCGGGGAAGGGCTACGCGAGCGGGGCACGCAAGCGCTCGACTCGCTCAAGACGGCGCTGAACGCCACCCGAGAGTACGGCGTCGACCCGACCGGGGCCATCCAGGCCGTCGAGGCGGCGTCCGCCCGGCTCACGACCGCTTCCCCCCTTGAGATCACGCCGCTCCTCGCCGAGGCCCGTCGCGCGGCGGAGGAGCCGATCGTCGCCGTCGTGGCCGGCCTCCTCGACGAGGTCCGGCCGCGGATCACGGAAGCCCGCCGGCTGGGGCGCGACCCGACGGACGTCTTCGCCGCGATGAACCGCGCCCGCGAGGCGCTCCGGCTGAAGATCTACACGGAGGCGCTCGCCGCGAGCCAGGAAGCGGTCGACAAGACCGCCGCGCTGACCGAGGATCTCGACACCGCTCGGGACGAGCTCGCCGCCCTCGAGGAGATGCTGGATCGGTTGAAGCGCGTGCAATTCACGACGGACACTTTCGACACGCAGCTCCAGCGCGCGCGGTCGATGATCGAGCGCTCGGACACGCGGGCGGCACGCCAGCTACTGCAGGAGACCGTGCTCGCCGTCGGTCGCGAGGCGCTCCAGTTCTTCCTCCAGCGGTGGGGCGCGCTCGACGGCGTGCGCGGGTACGCCCGCGAACGCGGATTCCTGCCGGCGGACGTCGACAAGGAGATGGCCGACGTCCACGCGCTGCTCGAATCCGGCAACCTCGCGGAGGGTGTCGAGCGCCTCGCGAAGGTCGAGGTCCAGCTGCGCACCGCCGCGGAGCCGTTCGTCGCGCGGCGGATCGAGGAGATGGAGAAGGGATTCCAGGACATCCCCGACGAGGCGCTCGCCGCCCCGACCCGCCGGCTCCTCGCCGATGCGGACGTGACGCTCCGGGTCAAGCGCGACCTCATCGGCGCGATCGAGAGCCTCCGCCGCGCGGAGCGGGATTTCGCGTCGGTGTTCGCCGCGCACGCGTCCGCCCTGGTGGAGGAGCTCGAGGCGGAAGGTCAGGTCCTCGAGTCGATGGGCGGCGCCGGCGACGAGATCCAGCGCCAGATCGACGAAGTCCAGCAGATCTTCAACATGGGCGACTTCGTCCAGGCCTCCCGCGCGTCGCAGGAGATCCGCAAGCGCGCGCAGCAGCAGCAGCTCCTCCGCAGCGAGGAGGCGGTTTCCCACGCGAAGCTCGCCCTGGTCGAGCTCGAGACCATGGGCCTCGATCTCGCCAAGTTCCGGGGTCAGCTCGAAGCCGCCCAGTCCGCCGCTCGGGCCGGGAAGTACGCCGACGCGTATCGCCTCGCGACGCAACTCGAGGACGGGGCGCAGAAGACGTGGACGGCGGGTCAGGAGATCGTCGAGCAGCTCAATCGGGCCCAGGAGACGCTCGGGCGCGTGCGGGAATCCGGCGCCGATCCGAACCCGTTCTACGAACCGCTCCGCGACGCGCGCATCGCCTTCCAATCCCTCGATTTCGACGGCGCCCGGGCGCTGCTCGAGAAGATCCATCAAGGCCTGACCAGCGAGGAGGCGCGCGGCGAGACGGGCCGCCTGCTCACGGAGATCGACCGGCTCGTGGAGGACGGACGCCGTCTCGGTCTCCCGATGGAAGCGTTCGCGGCGCGGCTCGCCGGCATGCGCACGGAGGGAGCCACGGCCCCCCCCGAAGCGACGCGGACCCAGGCCCGGCTCGTCCACGAGGAGATGATCGCCGTGATCCGCCCCGTGCTCGAGGAGAATCTCCGCGGGCTCGAGCGGGACCTCGACATCGCCCGCGGGGCGGGGGTCGATGTGGATCGGATCCTCGCCCCGCTCGCCGAAGCGCGGCGACGCATTGCGCTCCCCGTCCCGGTCGGCGCGGCGGCGCTCCTCGATGAAGCGCGGGCCGAGTTCGTCGACACCCGCGGATTCGTCGAGCACGCGGAGCGCGTCGCGAAGCGGGCCCGCGAGGCGCTCGCCCAGGCGGATCTCCTCCGCGTCGAGGTTCCGTCCCTGCGCTCGGCGATGGAACGTCTCGAGGCCGGACTCGCGAGCCGCCAGTACGCCCGGGTCATCGAGCTCGGCGGGCCGCTCGAGCGGGAGCTGCTCCAGGCGATCTACCAGCACGTGTCGAAGACGCTCGCGAGCTTCCAGGCGATGCTCACCCGGCTGCGCCGGGAGGGCGGCGACACGACGGTGGCCGAGAACCTCCTCCACCAGGCCCGGATGGCGCTCGACGAGGGGAAGGCGGTCGAGGCGCTCCAACTCGCCGGTCGCTCCGAGTCGGAGCTCGAGCGAGCCGACCTCCAGCGGCGGGTGGCGGAGGGATCGATCCAGGCCGCGGAGCGCGCGCTCCACCGGGCGCAGAGCGAGGGCGTCCTCGCTCCGATGGCGGCCGAGCAGGTGGCGGCAGCGAAGGCCGCCTTCCAGGACCGGCAATATCCCGCGGTGCTCGAGCACGCGCTCGCCGCGTCGGACGCCCTGGGCGTGGTCCGCGAGAATCACCGTCGCGCGAAGGACGCCTATGCGGCGGCCGAGCGGCAGAGTTCCGAGGCGATCGGGCTCGGTGCCGACGTCGCCGAGGCGTCGCGCCATCTCGAGGAAGCGAAGAAGCTCGCCGAGCTCGGGCAGTACCCCGAGTCGATCCGCGCCGCCCGGGAAGCGACCGAGGTCGCCCGCTGGTCGATCGAGCGTCTCTTCACCGGGCCGTTGGGCGAACTGCGACGGATCGTCGACCAGGGGCGCAAGGAACACCTGACCACCGAGCTCGACCCGGTCGAGGCGATCGTCGTGGAAGCGGAGGCCGCACTCCGGGCGCGCGAGTGGCAGCACGTGCGCGAGGCGATCGAGCGGGGCGAGGTCGCGAGCCGCCGGGCGTTCGAAACGGTCGTCGACGCCCGATGGCGCGAGGTCGAGGCCGACGCGGCGCACACGCCCCCCGGGGCTCCGGGCGAGGCGGCCCGCCGCGAGGAGGTCCGCTCGCGTCTCGCCGCGCTGCGGGAGAAGCGGGACTTCCCGGCGGCGCTGGACCTCGTCCGCTCGGAGCTCGAACTCGTCCGTCGCCGGCGCCGGGAGCGCGTGGAGGCCCAGATCGCCGACCTGAAGGGCCAGTTGTGGGTCGGCGAGCGGCTGGGCCTCGACACGACCCCGGTGATGCAGACGTTCAGCGAGGCGCGCAGCGCGCTCGACGCGGGACGACTCGATGAAGCGAGCCGCCTCCTCTCCGAGGCGCTCCCCGCGCTCGAGAAGGCGGTCCGCGAGCCGTTCGGCCGGCGGGTGAAGGATGTCGCCACCGAGCTCAACTTCGCCCAGGAAGGCCTGCACGTCGTCGTCGGGCCGCTTCCCGAGCGGATGCGCGAGATCGAGGCGATGGACCGGAACGGTCGACTCCTCGATGCCGCGCGGACGCTGCTCGGAGCGGAAGAGGAGCTCAATCTCCGCAAGTCGCTCCACCGCGAGCTGCTCAACCTCCACTACCTCATCGACGCGGCGCTGGCGCGAGCCCAGGCGAGCCGGATCGACACGACCGCTGCGCGCCAGCTCCTCGCCGAGTCGCTCCGGCTGCGCGACACCGATTATCGCGCCGCCCTCGAGAAGGCGCGCGAGGCGCTCCGGCTCCTGCAGGGCGAGCCGGCGGCGACCGGCGCCCCCGCCGCCTCGGCTCCGGCCGCCGCACCGGCGCCGTCCACCACGACCGCGTTCTGGCCGTTCCGTCGGCCGCCGACCGAACCGTAGTCGCTCAGCTCGGGGTGTAGCCGGCGGTCGCGCCGATCGGCGGGAGGCCCGGCGGGCCCCGAGGGGGACCGAGCGGAAGCCGGTCGTACTCCACAGTATGCTTGATGCCGCGGCGGCGGAGCAGCACCGAGACCTGCTCGGTGATCTGTACGACCTCCTGGCAGCGGGCGGGCTTGGTGAAGTAGAACTCCGCGCGCCGCTCGTCGGAGAGCGGGAAGATCAGACGGAGGCCGAAGGCGTCCTGACGGTTGTAGCCGGTCGGCTTGCGGTCGCCCTTCAGGTCCCGCAGGTTCTCGTCGAGGAGCACCTCCGGGAGGAGCGGATCCGTCTCCTTCACGAACGGTCGATTCATCTCGACGACCCGCCGGTGGATCTCGGGGTAGACCCGCACGAGATCCTTGTACGAGCGCTTGACGTCCAGGAGAATGTGGCCACTGCGGGCCTTGACGGGCGGGGTCACGCTCGAAGGAGGGGCCGCTCGCACTTAGGCGCTTCGCTCGAGGGAGCGGCCGCGTCGAGCGCACCGGGGAAAGGCTCAAAGACGGGGCCCGCTACGGAGGCGCGGGCGCTCCCGTAGTCTAGTGGTCAAGGATAGAGGCCTCTCGAGCCTCTGACGCGGGTTCAAATCGGTCCGACCAATGGGGTGGGGCCGGGAAAATCCCGCCGGGAGCACCTACACTTCCGGGTCCCCCTAGTCGTCGAACGGGGAGCGGACCCCGAGCACTGCCGAGTGGATTTCGAGTCGTCGCTAGGGCCCACCGCAAACAGCAGCGGGCGCCGCGGTCGAATCCGCCTAACTGTTGAGGTCGAGAACTCACCGCGAGCCGGCCCCGCGGGAGTCAAAAACCCTGCGGGGTGGTGGCGACAGCGGCCGGCTGGGCCTTAGCAACTCGTCGCTGGACTCCAAAGAACATCGCGGCGTCCACGTCACCCACGTCACACCTGCACTGCCACGACTACCGACCAGAACGGGTCGTTGAGGGCGA
>DATJNY010000054.1:0-2796 GCA_035507575.1 Thermoplasmata archaeon
GCCCGTCTCGATCGCGAGCGCCGCGCAGACGATCTCGTGGGGTAGGGGATCGGACTTCCCGCCGAAGCCTCCGCCGACCTCGGGCTTGATGACGCGGATCCGGTGCATCGGGAGGCCGAGCACCTCAGAGAGCGAGCGGTGGAGGTAGTGGGGGACCTGCGTCGCGCTCCAGACGGTGAGGCGCCCGTCGGGCGTCGCTTCGGCGACCGTCGCCATCGGCTCCGTGAACGCGTGCGTGACGCCCGCGAACGTTCCCCGCACTCGCGCCGTCGCCGCGGCCCGGCCGAATGCCGCGTCGACGTCCCCGAAGTGCTGCACGACCTCCTTCTGGATGTTCGAGCCGTTCAGCCCCCGCGCGTGGATCGGCTCCGGGACCGGCTGGAGGCCCATCCGGGGATCGGTATACTCGGGGAGCGGTTCGGCGTCGACCTCGATCAACGCGAGGGCCGCCTCCGCCGTCAGTTCGTCCTGCGCGGCGACGGCGGCGATGATGTCGCCGTTGTAGCGCGCCTTCCCGACCGCGATCGCGGTCTCGTCATGCGTGATCGGGAGCACTCCGAACGGAGTCGGGTACCGCTCGCCCGTCAGCACGGCAAAGACCCCGGGAAGCGCCCGCGCCGCGGAGACGTCGAGCGACCGAAGCCGCGCATGCGGCCAGGGGCTCCTCAGCAGTCGGGCGACGAGCATCCCGGGGCGCCGGATGTCGTCGGTGTACTCGGCGCGGCCCGTCACCTTGAGCGGGCCCTCGACGTACGGGATCCGTCCCCCCAGGAGGCGCGTCGGCGGCGATTCCGCGCCCGCCATCAGGCGCCCCCGTCGGCCGCCGACTGGACCGCTTCGATGATCTTCGTGTAGCCGGTGCAGCGGCAGAGGTTCCCGGCCAGCGCCCGGACGATCTCCTCGCGGCTCGGGTGGGGGTGGTCGCGGAGCAAAGCGGTCGCGCTCACCACGAAACCTGGTGTGCAGAATCCGCACTGGGTCGCTCCATGGGCGACGAACGCCGCCTGGACCGGAGAGAGTCCCTGGGGCGGGGACAACCCCTCGATCGTGGTCACCTCTCGTCCCTCGGCGAGGCGGGCAAGGGTCAGGCAGCTGAGCGTCGGACGTCCGTCGAGCAGTACGGTACAACATCCGCAGGTCCCGAGATCGCAGCCGCGCTTCGTTCCCGTTAGTTCGAGGTCTTCCCGCAAGAGGTCGAGAAGGATCCTCGGCGCCGGACACGGCACGTCGACAGGGTGGCCGTTCAGACGGAACCTAAGCCGATCGTTCGACGACATCCCCCTCCGGTGCGGCGGCGCGATCGGCGGCAACGGACGACGGCTCCGGATGCATCTGCTGGACGATCTCCGCTACGATGCTGACGGCGATCTCCGCCGGGCTCTGGGCCCCGATGTCGAGTCCGACCGGGGACCGGATCCGGGCCAGCGCGTCGCGCGACACGCCCCGCCCGCGGAGGGTCGCGTACATGTGCTCGCGCTTCGCCGCGCTCGCGATGAGCCCGATCGTGTTCGGGAAACGCTCGAGCGAGACCTCGAGCACCTCGAGGTCCCGCAGGGCGTCGTAGCCCAGCAGGTACAGGTGCGTGAACCCGGGGGCGTCGAACCGGGACCAGATCTCCCGGGGCGCGACGACCTCCCGCCGTTCGGCCGACGGGAAGCGCTCGACGGTCACCCAGTCGGGGCGGTCGTCGGCCACGCTGAAGTCGTACTCGAGCGTGGGCAAGAGTGCGGCGAGTGCGTGGGCGACGTGCCCGCCACCCCAGAGCAAAAGATTCGGCCGGGCCGGCACGTACTCGATCGCGATGTCGACGGACCCTCCGCAGAGGCTGGGAAGGCCCCCGGCTTTCCAGGCCTGAAGATCGAAGTGGTGCAGGTCGCCGCCCCGCTCGCGGAACCGGTGGGCGGCGAGCAGCTTGACCTCTTCCTCGAGCGCGGCTCCTCCGACCGTGCCGATCGTGGTGCCGTCCTCCCGGACGAGCATCGACGCGCCGACCTTCCCCGGCACCGAGCCCGTCGCGCGGACGACCGTCGCCCGCACGAATGCCTGGTGGAGCTCCATCAGGCGCAGGGCCTCGCGCGTGAGCCGGCGGTCCATCAGTCCTCCCGTCGGGCGAGCCACGCGTCGTACGCTTCCCGGTACGTCTCCGGCGTATCGATATTCGAGCGGACTCCCGGGTCGTCGACGGCCACGTGGCGGACCTGCGGACCGAGTTCCGGGATCAGCGCCCGGATCGGCGCGTCGGGGCGCAGTTCCAAGATCTCCCGCCGCACCGGCTCCTTCCAGAGCACGGGATGGCCGCCCTCACCGTGGTACGTCGGGATGAACCAGAGCCCCAATGGATCGGAATCCCTCGCGGCGTGCAGCAACTCGAGCGTGCGGTACGCGACGAACGGGTGATCGACGGGCCAGAGCAGGACGTCCCGACCCCCGGGGATCGCCTCGAGCCCGGCCTGCACCGAAGCGGTCCGGCCCTCGTACCACTGTTCGGACGGGACGAGCTGGACGTCGATACCGCGCAGCGCGTCCTCGATCGGACGCCGGTGCGGGCCGACGACGACGATGACGGGATCGAGCCCGAGATCGAGCGAGAGCTCGGCCATCCGTTGGATCGCGGTGCGTTCGCCGGTCGAGACGAGGGCCTTCGGGTAACCGCCAAAGCGGTTCGACGCGCCGCCGCTGAGTAGGAGCGCCGCCGTGGTCATCGATGATGTGCCGATCGCTCGGCCCTCTCCGGTCGTCACGCCGCGCGAAATAGTTAACGAAGGTGCGACCCGGGCGCCGCGCGCCCGACCTTCG
>DATJNY010000055.1:0-5692 GCA_035507575.1 Thermoplasmata archaeon
CCGGCCCTACGGCTTGACCGGCGGGAGCCGCTCCGGCCGGCCGCTCGGGGGCATCGGCGCGGCGCTCTCCGCCGCCTGCGGCGTCTGGAAGAAGACGTGGCGGTTCACGTTGAAGCGGACCTCCGTGCCCGCGTCGACGGAGCGGAGCGAGCGCAGGTAGATCCGCCAGCCGTTCGCCATCGTGCAGAGCAGGTAGGAGAAGTCGCCCACCCGTTCGGAGACCTGGACCGTCGCGCTCTCCGCGCCCTCGGGCGAGACCTCGGCCCATTCGGGCCGGAACCCGAGCGATCCCTCGGCTCCCGACTCCGTCCACGGCATGTAGTTCATCGGCACGTCGCCGACGAAGTCCCCGATCCAGCGGGTCGCGGGCCGCTCGTAGAGGTCGGAGAACGGGCCGACCTGCTCGAAGCGGCCCAGGTGGATGACCCCGGTCCGGTCCGAGAGGGTCTCGGCCTCCTTCTGGTCGTGCGTCACGAACAGGAACGTCTGGCCGAGATCCTTCTGGATCTTCTTCAACTCGGCGCGGGCGGCGAACCGGACCCGCGCGTCGAGGTTGGAGAGCGGCTCGTCCAGGAGGAAGAGCGTCGGGTTGCGGACGATCGCGCGGGCGAGCGCGACCCGCTGCTGCTGGCCGCCCGAGATCTGGTTCACGCGCCGGTCGAGGATCTCCGTGATCCCGAGCGTCTTCGCGACGTCCCGGACCTTCGGCTCGATCTCCTCCCGCGGGAAGTACTGCATCTTGAGCGGGAAGGCGATGTTCCGGAACACGTTCATGTTCGGATAGAGCGCGTAGTTCTGGAACACCATCGCGATGTTCCGCTTGTTCGGGGCCAGGTACGTGACGTCCTGGCCGTCGATCCAGATCCGCCCCGCGTCGAGCTGCTCGATCCCCGCGACCATCCGGAGGAGCGTCGACTTCCCTTCGCCCGACGGGCCGAGGATCACGAAGAACTCCCCGGTGTCGACGTCGAGCGTGATATCGTCCGCGACCAGTCGCTTGCCGAAGCGCTTCGTCACCCGTTCAAATCGGAGCTTTACACTCATCCGCGCACCCCCGCCGCCAGGTCTTCCCCCTTGAGGTACTTCTGGAGGATCACCGTGAGGATAATGACGGGGATCGTCGCGATGCAGGAGAACGCGACGCCGATCGTCGGGCTGCCGCGGCCCGTGAAGGAGAGGAAGATGTTCACGGGGAGCGTGGCGCTCGAGGCGGGGTTGTAGAGGATCAGAGCGAACGTCGACTCGTCCCAGCTGAGCATCCAGGCGAGGAGGAACGCCGCCACGAGGGCGGGAAGGATCAACGGCACGAGATTGCCGTAGATCGCGCGCATCCGGCCGGCGCCGTCGACGCGCGCCTGGTTCTCGAGGTCCTTCGGTAAGCCCTGGAAGGCGCCGACGAGCAGGAAGACCGTCACGGGCAGAGCGAGGAGCTCCTGGGTCAACCCGATCGAGATCGGCGACCCGTACAGCCCGACCTTGATGAACTGGACCGAGATCGGGATCGCGATCGTGATCGACGGCACCATGTTCACCACGAACAGGACCGTGGTCAGCCCGTAGGCGAGGCGGGTGCCGAGGCGGCTCAACCCGTACGCCGTCGGGATCCCGATGAGCAGCGCGAGCGCGCCGACGAAGAACGCCACCTCGAGGCTGAGGAACATCGACGAGAGGAACTGCGAGTTCGGCCCCGTGAGGCCTTCCTGGAGGTTCACGAGCGTGAGCGCCGGCGGGATGAGGGGAGGCCGGCCGGAGAAGATCGTGTACTTCTGGTTGGTGAATCCGATCAGGAAGATCAGGTAGATCGGGAAGAGGAAGAAGATCGAAATGACGGCGATCGAGGCATAGAGGCCGATGTTCGACAGCGTGAACTTCGGGGCGCGATACACGGGAGGCGGAGGCCGCCGGTCGATCGACGAGACCGGAGGGAGGGGGTTCATTTGCGTCCGCTCCCGCCGAGCAGGATCACGATCACGATCAGCACGCTTACGATCGCGAGCAGCACGGTCGACACCGCCGACGCGATGTACGGGAGGCCCCCGCTCGTCGACCAGAGCGTGTAGACCTGGACGGTCAGGAGCTGCGGGTACGACCCGATCATGATGTACGCGAGCTGGAAGATGTTGACCTCCTGGGCGCCGCGGATCAGGAGCGCCATCACGATGAACCCGCGAAGGCCAGGGAGCGTCACGTAGCGGAACTGCCGCAGGGCGCCCGCGCCGTCGATCGCCGCGGCCTGGTAGAGGGTCCGCGGGATCGTCGCGTAGCCCGCGACGAGGATGATGATCACGAGCGAGGTGTTCTTCCAGCTGTCCGCGATCGCCACGACGAGCAGTGCCAGCCACGGCTGGTTCAACCAGTAGACCGGTGGGATCCCGAACGACTGCAGGATGCTATTGGCATACCCGGCGCCCGTGCCCGGGAAGATCTGCTGGAAGGTGAAGCCGGCGACGACCGTCGCGATCCCGATCGGGAGGATCGCGATCGTGGCGAAGATCGTTTTGCCGATGAAGGCGCGGTTCAGGATCGAGGCCACCGCGAGCGCGAGGACGAACTGGATCGTGAGCGCGGCCGCCGTGAGCCACAGCGTGTTCTCGATCCACATCGCGAGGCCCGACTGGAGGTTCGCCTGGTAGTTGTACCAGGTGAACGCCAGGATCCGCGTCTGGAAGCTGTACTGGATCGTCTGAGCGGTCGGATAGAAGGCGAAGTACCCGACGTAGACGAGGGACGGGATGACGAACAGGAACGGGATGAGCTGGTCCTGGTGGCGCTGGAAAAAGGTCGCCACCGGGGCGGGTTCGCCCCCGTCCCGGTGGTCGTACGCCATGAATCGGTTGTGGCCTCGCTAGGGGTGCCTCTACCGCTCCCTTCCTAGACGTACAGGGGTCCGAAGTCGCCCGCCGTGTACTCGTTGGCGACCGTCGTCCCGTAGTTCGCCTGCAGGTAGCTCGTCAGCGCCGCGTTCGCGGTCGCCTCGTCACTCGCGATCGCCGACAGGCCATCGCCCATCAGCACGACCGGGGTGAAGATGTCGTTGTAGAAGTCGGCCACCCACTGCTCGATCCAGGGGACCGGGGGTCGGAAGACCGGGTTCTCGAGTGCCTGCTCGATCGCTTGGTCGACGACCGACTGGTCTCCGGGGAGGTCGAGGTACGCCGCCGCGTTGACCGCGGGGTTACCGGTGTCGACCATCAGCAGCTGCTGGGCCGGTGCCGAGAGCAGGTACTGCGCGAACTCCTCGATAGCCCAGAGGTTCGTCGCGCCCGTCGGGATCGCGAGCACATCGCCGCCGACGACGTGAGCCGCCGCGTTGGCGCCCGTGCCGTTCGGGCCCGGGTAGACCAGCAGCGTGTTCTGGTTCATCGGGGTGATCGAGGTGTTCCCGCCCGTCAGGAGCGAGTAGACGTAGGGCCACTGGTAGTCCAGGATGCTGTACTTGCCCTGCGCGAGCCCCGCGTACTCGCTGTAGATCGCCTGCTTGTAGCCGGGGTTCATGTACGCGCTCAGGTTGTACAGATACGACATCGCCGCGGTGTCGCCCGCGTCGTCGTAGACCATCGGGTTGCCGCCGAACTGGACGTCCCACTGGAACATCTCGGTCGCCGTGTCGTCACCCGCGCCGCCCTGGAACATGACCGAGTTGCTGCCGAGCAGTCCCGCATCGGCATACATGTCCGCAAAGGTCTGCGGACCCGCGGTCGTCGAGATCCCCGCGTTCGCGAGCGCGGTCGAGTTGAGCCAGACCAGGGGCGTGTTCGCCCGGAACGGCAGGAAGTACTCCCCGCCGAACGCTTTCTGTTCGTAACTCACGACCCCCGCCATGCTCGGGATCAAGGTCGTCGGCTGGATCACCGACGTGATCGACGTCAAGTTCATCAGGTCGTTGCCGGTCGACGAGTAGAGCAGCTCCCCTATGTCGAGGTTGTCCTCGGCGATCAGGGTCGTTCCGACATCGTTCGCCTGAACGAGCGCCGCGATCTTCGTCACCATGTCGCCCGCGTCGATGTTGACGTAGTTGATTCCGATGTTCGGGTGGGAAGCCTCGAACTCCGGGATCAGGACGTTCGTCATGAACGTCTCCTCGCTGCTCGACAGATCGTCGTAATACGTCACGGTCGCCGACCCCGAACTATTGCTGCTCGAGGTGCCATGGCCGTAGACGTACCCTCCGACTCCGGCGACGATCGCCACCACGATCACGATGACCGCCCAAATGGCGGACGTTCTCGCGGCTCTCCGTTGGTAGGCCTGCCCCGTTGTGGAACTCGGCGGGGCCGAGGTTCCACCCGTGGGTTGTGCTGACATGGGGCAGGGCAAGTCAGTCGGGGGCTTAAACCCTATGAAAACACAATAGAAGTTCGGTGCCCGTCCGGCATTCGCCGGAGTCGTCGCGTCGAATTTTCGGACCCTTCGACATTCAGCGAACCTGCCCGTTTACTCCTCGGGAACCTCGCCGCGCGTCTCGAACTCGGCGTACTTGTGCACCACGTCGACGAACGTGGAGTGGGACCAGGTGAGCGGGGTCGCGCTGCGCGGTTCGCCGGTGTTCCGGTCGATCTGCTCCGGCAGGAGCAACGTCGGGGTCGCGTGGGACGCGACCCACTCGATCAGCTCCCGGCACCGAGGGCGATCGCCGAGACGGAGTCGGGCCTCCGCCAACCAGAGCGTGCAGATGATCCAGGGATTCTCCTTCCCGTAGTACTCGTCCCCCTCGTAGCGCGCGAGCCCGCCAATGTCGGGGCTCCAGAGCCGGTGCTCGATCCCGTCGACGATCCCGGGCACGCGCGGGTCGGTCCAGGCGAGGAGCCCGAGCTTGAGGGCGAGGAGCGTCGACGCGTCGATCCGGTCGTCGCGGGGCTCGAGGGAGCGGACGAACCGACCGCTCGCCGCATCCCAGAACCGATCCCGGGCGGCGTCCGCGATCTCCCGGGACGCGTCGCGCCAGACGATCGCGTCCTTCCCGATCTCCTCGGCGACCCGGGCGGCGCGTTCGAGGGCGTGCACCACCGCGGCGGTCGAGTAGAGATGGAGGCCGAGGCGCTCCTCCCAGAGGTCGAAGCTCGCCGCGGGGAGGCCTGTCGACGGATCACGGAACGTCGTCAGGAACGTCGCGGCGTTCTTCACGAGCGGCCACTCGTCGAGGAGGACGTCCGGGTCGGCGCCCCGCTTGAAGTGGTGCCAGACCGCCGCGATGACGCTCGCGGTCTGGTCGATCTGGAGCGACGGCGGCGGGTGCCAGGTGCTGCCCATCGCGCCGTCCGGGAAGAAGCGGTGGAAGAACGAACCGTTCGGCTCCTGGCAGGAGCGGGAGAATTCGAGGAAGCGCGACGCGTTTTCGTACAGTCCGGCCTCGTCCATCGCCTTCGAAACGTAGCCGCCGTCGCGCCACCAGCAGAAGTTGTACGTGTCGCCGGCGGCGACAAGCGAGCTCGTGTCCGGCGACGCGATGATCGCCCCGTTCCACCCGGTCGCGTGGCGCATCATCAGGATGCTCGCGCGGTACACGCGTCGGGCGAGATCGCTCAACCCCTTCGGCGGCCGCGGGAGCCGTCGCTGGACCCAGGTGTCCCAGAACGCCTCCGACTCGCGGACGAACCGGTGGTACCCGCCGTTGCGGACGTAGTCCCGGACCTGATGGACCCCGGCGAGGTTCCTTCCCGCCGCCAGGAACAGCCGGATCTCGGTGTCTCGG
>DATJNY010000056.1:0-18113 GCA_035507575.1 Thermoplasmata archaeon
GGAGGGGGGAACGGGAATGCCGGGGCCGATGTCGCACCGACGGCCCGCACTCCCCCGCGTCCCATCGGCCGCGGCGCGAACGCCGCCCGGTGCACCCGAGACGAGGGCGCCCGAAGCGGCGACGCATGACCGTCGCCGACCTCCGGGCCGTTCCGTGCTTCCACGAGAGCCCCACGGGCGGAGTGCTATTTCAGTCTATGAACGTTTAATCCGTTAATGAGGTGAATCCGCCGGTTTCGATCGCGGGCCGAAGAGGGCCAGCGCGACCCGTCCCTGCTCGGTGAGGGCGACGCGGGCGCGGGGACCGGTCGCCTCGGTGTGCACGAACCCCCACCGCTGCTCGAGCGGCTCGAGCCGGCGCCGCAGTCGCCCGTGCTGCGCCTGGGCGGAGAGCGCCGCTCCACCGTCCCGCGTGCGCCGGTCCAGCGCGAGCTCCCGCAGGAGTTCGCGCTTGCGCAGCGATCCCCCGCGTCGTGCGAGCGCGTCGAGCACCTCGACGAGCTCCGGGGCCGGCGCGCGGAGCTCGTAGACGTTCACCGGCTCGACCCGGTCCACGACGTCGTGGACGGCGCCCACACGAGGCGTCCGATCCGAGTACCAGGACCGCGAGACCTGCACGTAGTACGGGTCACCGTTCCAGAGCATGCAGGCGAGGGTCCCCGCGATCGCCGTGATCTTCGTGCCCGTCGAGACGTTGACGCGGAGGGGCAGGATGCCCGGGGCGCCGCGGGTCGCCCGTCGCTCCGCTTCGAAGATCCCGCGGTAGGTCGCGAGCGTCTCGAACACGCTCCAGGGATCCGTTCCGACGATCCGCACGTCGATCGGACCGGGTGCGCGGCGTAGCCGTCGGGTCACCTCCTCGACGAACGGCGCGGCCGCGTCGCGCTCCCGCCGCGTGATCAGGTAGACCCGGTCGGCCCGCTCGTCGAGCAGCGGTTCCGTGACCCGTTCCACCTCGAATCCGACCGGCACGATGTGCACGCGGGCGTGGGGATCGCCCGGCGCGGGTCCCGGACGGCGGCGCGGCACGGGGTGCCGAGGGGCGACGGGCGCTTGACGTTGCGGGGGTCCCGAGCAGCCCCCGGCGGTGCGTTGCCTCGGCGGTCGAGCCGTTGCGCCCCCTGCAAGGTCGCCCCGGCACGAAACGATTTAGTGCGCCGGGGTCCCGAGCGACACCCGGATTCGAAGGGACGGATGTCGCGACCGCTCGTCGACGCACTGCGCCACACCCCGCTCTTCTTCGAGCCCGTGCCACCGTCCTCCCGGGCGAAGGCCGCGCGCGCCGAGCAGGAGATCGCCGCTGTGGCCGCGCTCGTCGCCGAGCTGCCGCGCGTCGACGCGCTCGATGTCCCCGAGCTCGTCGACGAGAACCACGAGGGGCGCCCGCTCTACCGCACCGCCGACCCGCGCGAGTACGCGCGGCAGCTCGCGGCGCGGACCTCCCGCGAGGTCGTCGTCAACAAGGTCGTCGCCCATCTCGAGAGCCCGGAGGCGCTCGAGCGCTGGACGGCCGACACCGTCCGGATGGGGCTGCGGCACGTCGTCCTGGTCGGGGGGACCAGCCGCTACATCCCCTACCCCGGCCCCGCGGTCACGGAAGCGAATCGGATCTGCCGGCCGATCCTCGAGCGAGCCGGGGGGCTCGTCGGTAACATCACCATCCCGCAGCGTGGGGGCGAGCCGCACCGGATGCTCTCGAAGACCCGGGCCGGGGCCGCCTTCTTCACCACGCAGATCGTGTTCGACGCCGACCAGGCGTTCGGGATGGTCCGCCAGTACGACCTCCTCTGCCGCCAGGCGTCGCTCGCCCCCGTGCCGGTCCTCCTGAGCATCGCGCCGCTGATCGACGAGCAGGACGCGGAGTTCGTGCGCTGGCTCGGCGCCGACGTGCCCGAGTCCGTGGAGCGCGCGATCCTCGAGAGCGACGACGGCCAGTCGATCCGGCGCAGCGTCGAGCGGTCGCTCGAGGTCTGGTCGAGCGTCGAGCGGCGGGCGCGCGAGGCCGGGGTCGAGGTGCCGCTCGGCGTCAACGTGGAGCAGATCTCCGCCCGCCACCTGGGCGACGCCCGCACGCTGCTCGAGGCGTTCTCGGCCCGGCTCTCGAGCTAGCGGCCCGGCCGGAGCCAAGGCCGCCCCTCGACGTCGATCTCCGCGTCGGCGAGAGGGGTGAGGTAGGCGAACCTCGGTCGCGCGCGATGCGGGTGGTACGGGCTCTCGCCGAGCAGGAGGCCGACCGTCCCCTCCGCGAGCTCCTGCAGTTCGGGGGCCATGGAGATCGCCGGATTGAGGCCCACGGTGAGCGCGACCGCTCGCACCCGGCCCCGTCCGAGGCGTGCCTGGGCCGCGGCGAACGGCTCGCCGCCGCGATCGAAGGCGAACTCGGCGAGGCGGCCCGCGCGCAGGGTGAAGCGCCCGCCGAGGGCGAGGGGCGGCTGGGCATACCGGTCGTACGACGGACGGTTCGCCTCCCAGGTGCCCTCGGTGAGCCCGCGTCGGAGGGGGAGGACGAGGAGTCCCGCCGGAAGGCGCGCCCAGACGAGGCCGGTCCCGGGGTCGCTCTGCCCCAAGTCCGCGAACGTGCCCCTCGGGTCCCGCACGGCGAGGAGCTCGGTGCCGTTCGGGTGGCGGATCCGGAGCCGTCGGCCCCGCCCGAGGCGTCGCCGGAGCCCAGTGGCCGCCCGGGCCAGTCGCGCCGGATCGACCGTGGAGGCGCCGATCAGCTCCGCCTCCCACATCGCCCGGTCCACGCCGAACCGCTCGGCGGCGGAGGGCGTCGCCTCCCCGACGGCGAGGCGGAACGCCCGGGTCCTCCGGCGGCGCGCGTCCGACCACCAGCTGCGGTCGTGGCGGGTCACGAGCGCGTCGAGCTCTCGCGCCGGGAGGCCCAGCAGGCGCGGGAACGCCTCCGGACCCGGCAGGTACAGGTGGACCCCGCGCTCCGGGCCCGGGGGCGCGATGCTCGCCCCCCCGCCGGACCCGAGCGCCCGGAAGAAGGCGGGCTCGTCCTCCAGCACGAGCCGCGACGGGGCGCCCCGCCGCCGGGCCTCGACGAGGAGCGCCCGCGCCCAGGGGAGGCCGTGGCTCCACGTCTCGACCGTGACCGGCTCGCCCGGGCGGAGGCGAACGTACCGGTCAAGGACGACGCGCGCGAGAGTGTCGGCGTCGGGCCGAGCGCGGGGCATGCTGCGCGGACCGTAGCGGCGACGGCTCGTGAGGGTGGCGGTGCCCCGTCGTCCCTCCCGCGACCAGCGGGGAGCCGACGGCAAATCGGCCGAACGCGATCCCCCGCACTCCCCGGAGGTCTTCGGCCGCCGCGATCACCTCGCGGCGCTTCCCGGCCAGGCCGAGGATCTGCAGGCAGGAGCCCCCCTCGAGGTGGACGTGGGACGACGCGCGGATGTGATCGCCCCAGCGGTGCTCGGCCGCCGTGAGGCGCTGCAGGACGTTCGGCGCGTCGTGGCGATAGAGAAGCATGAGGCAGCCGACCGCGTCCGCGTCCGGATCCCCGAGCGCCTCGTTCGCGAGCTCCTGCCGGATCAACGCCCGGAGCGCGTCCGAACGGCTCGGGCTGTTGCGCTCGGCGACCCAGCGATCGAGCCGCTCCAGCAGCTCGGGCTCGAGCGACACCCCGAGCCGCCGCACCCGGACGGTCATGGCTCGGCCCGGGGGCTCGGCTCGGCCGGCTCCGGAGGGGGCGCGGCCCCGAGACCCTTACGCTCGTACCCTTTGACCCAGTAGATCGCCATCGCGACGGCCCAGCTCGCGAGGAACAGGACGACGATCCCGATCCCGAGCGTCTCGAAGTCGAGCTGGTTCAGCCAGTTCCAGAACGGGCCGCCCCACCCCAGCTGCGTCGAGAGGACCTGGAGGAGCTCGACCCCGCCGATGGCGAAGGCGACGAGGACGCTGATCACGGTCAGGGTGAGGTTGTAGTAGATCTTCCGGATCGGGTGGAGGAACGCCCAGCCGTAGGCGTAGCGCATCGAGAAGCCGTCGGTGGTGTCCGACAGGACCATCCCGCAGGTGAACAGCACGGGGAGGATCAGGATCGCCCAGAGCGGGAACGCGCCCGAGTACGCGAGGGTCGTGGCCAACGCGATCAGGAGCACCTCGGTGGCGGTGTCGAAACCGAGGCCGAACAGGACCCCCACCGGGTAGATCTGCCACGGCTCCTCGATCACGCGGAACAGGCGGCCGAAGTATCGGTAGAGGAACCCTCGCTGCTCCATCTGGGCGTCGAGCTTCGCCTGGTCGAGCTCGCCCTGGCGGACGCCCCGGAAGAGACGGTACACGTCGAGGACGATCAGGAGGTTGACGAGGCCGATGATGAACAGGAACGCCCCCGAGATCAACGTGCCGAGGATCGCGCCGAGGCTCGCGAAGGCGTTGATCCGGGAGTTGATGAAATCGAACGCGACGACGAGGGCGGCGACCATCGCGACCACGATGGTGGAGTGGCCGAGCGAGAACCAGGTGCCGACGGTCAGCGGACGCTTCCCCTCGTTGAGCAGCTTCCGCGTCGTGTTGTCGATCGCGGCGATGTGGTCGGCGTCGAATCCGTGACGCAGTCCGAGGATGTAGGCCCAGATCGCGAGACCGGTGAAGATCAGCCCGCCCGCGAACGGCTCGCCGGAGACCTGGTGGGGGAGGAACTGCAAGGCGGCGAGGAACGCGAGGATCGTCGCGAAGACGATGCCGGCGTAGATCGCGACCATCGTGAACTTCTCCCGAACGGTCAGGGCGAGGCCGGCCGGCGGAAGCGCCGCCGACGGGGAGTTCGAAGAGGCGCGGGACACGGGGGAGGGACCCGATCCCCCTTCTTAACTTATGTGCTTTTCCGAAATCGTAACACTCTCGGGACGTCTCAGCCCAGGGTCTGCGTCAGCACCGCGATCGCGGCGTTCAGGTCGCGCTGGTCGAGCAGGAAGATCGTGTCGGTGTAGCAGCTCAACGCCTCGACGATGTTGATGCCCTGCGCCGAGAGAACCCCCGTGAGGAGCGTGAGCAGCCCTGGGGTCTCCTCGATGCTCTCCGGCCCGGTGACCGCCAGTTCGACGAGGCCCTTGTGCACCCCGAGCACCTGCGGCCCGCGCAGTTCCTTGGTCACCCGCAGCACCGACTCCTCGTCGACGATCACGACCGTCCCCCGCGAGACCTGGATGAGCCGGCAGAGCGAGTTCTCATCGAGGAGCTCTTCGACCACGTCCCCGAGGCGTTGGAGCACGTCGATCCCCTGGGCGAGCGTGATCGCCGCGACTTTGGTCCGGGTCTCGATGCGGCTCTTCCGGAGCACCCGACGCACCCCCGCCTCCCGGAACGACTCGCCCCGACCGCGGGGGTACCGCCGGCAGGCCGCGATGATCGCCTCGGGTCGCTCCTGGCCGAGATCGGTCCCGATCCGGCGCGCGATCGCCGAGTAGTTGCCGATCCCGAGGCGGATCGCGTCGGCCAGGACCGGATGGCCGTCCAGGTAGTCCCGGACCTGCCGCGCGATCGACCCGGGCGACGACTTGCGTGATGTCATGTTTCGGACAAATGTGCCCCAGATTGTCCACCAGCGGTCGCATGGTATAAATCCGTCGCGCCCCGTCCTCGCCGGAAGAGATACCGCCCGTGTCGCAGCGATCCAAAGTGGTCCTCGCGTACTCCGGCGGGCTCGACACCTCGGTGTCGATCCCGTGGCTGCGCGAGAAGAAGGGAGCGGACGTCATCGCGCTGACGGTCAATGTCGGCCAGCCCGGCGACCTCGAGAAGGTCCGGGCGAAGGCCGAGGCCGCCGGGGCCTCCAAAGCGTACGTGATCGACGCGCGAGCGGAGTTCGCGGACCAGTTCATCGCGCCGGCGCTCCGGGCGAACGCCCTCTACGAGGGCGTCTACCCGCTCAGCACCGCGCTGGCCCGGCCGTTGATCGGCCGGCACCTCGTCGAGATCGCGCGGCGGGAGGGCGCCTCGTACATCGCCCACGGCTGCACCGGGAAGGGCAACGACCAGGTCCGGTTCGATCTTGCCACCACGAGCCTCGCCCCAGATCTCGAGGTGATCGCACCGGCCCGGGAGTGGCGCATGACGCGCGAAGAAGAGGTGGCGTACGCCGACGCGCACCAGATCCCCGTCGCTTCGGGCCCGAAGAGCCCCTACAGCACGGACGAGAACCTCTGGGGTCGCTCCGTCGAGTGCGGGGTCCTCGAGGATCCCGCGGTCGAGCCGCCCGAGGAGGTCTACGGCTGGACGCGGTCCCCGCAGGACGCTCCCGAGAAACCAACCTCGGTCACGATCTCCTTCGACCGCGGCGTCCCGGTGAGCCTCGACGGCCATCGAACGCCCCTGCACGAGCTGATCGTCCGGCTGAACCAGCTGGCCGGCGCCGCCGGCGTGGGCCGGATCGACCACGTGGAGTCCCGCGTCGTGGGGATCAAGTCGCGGGAGGTCTACGAATGTCCGGCGGCGATGGTCTTGATCGCCGCCCATCAGGCGCTCGAGGGCCTCACGCTCCCGCGCGACCTCCTCGACTTCAAGCGCACGGTGGAGCAGCGGTACGCCCAGATGGTCTACGACGGGTTCTGGTTCTCGCCGCTCCGCAACGCCCTCGACGCCTTCGTCGACTCCACGCAGGAGCGCGTGACCGGGGAGGTCGCGATGAAGCTCTACAAGGGATCGGCGAAGGTCGTCGGGCGCCGCTCGCCGTACTCGATCTACCAGCACAGCCTGGCGACGTACTCGAGCGGGGACCGATTCCGGCCCGAGATGTCGGAGGGGTTCATCTACGTCTGGGGACTGCCCGCCCGAACCTGGGCCGCCATCGGAGCTCGCCCGACCGTCGCGTCCGCGCGCGCGGCGAAGTACCGCCCATAGGGAGGGAACCGCCCGTGGCTTCGTCCCATGAGCGAACGCCCGCGCCGTCGTACGTGACGACGCCGGCAGCTCCGTTCCTGAACTCGCTCGGAGTCGACCGCACGCTCGCCCGATACGACATCGCCGGCAGCATCGCGCACGTCGAGATGCTCGGCGCCGTGGGGCTGGTGACCCCGTCCGAGCTCACGACCTTGATCGGCGGGCTGCGGGCCGTCGCCGACGAGGTCGCGAGCGGATCGTTCCCCTGGCGGGACGAGCTCGAGGACGTGCACACGAACGTCGAGGTCCGACTCACGGAGCTCGTCGGGCCCGTGGGCGGCAAGGTGCACACGGCGCGGAGCCGGAACGACCAGATCGCGCTCGACGAGCGACTGTACCTGCGGAGTGCCGCCCTCGAGGTCGGGCGCTCGCTCCTCGCGCTCGAGGAAGCGCTCCTCGCCCGCGCGGAGCCCGGTCTCGAGATCCCGATGCCCGGTTACACGCACCTCCAGCGCGCCCAGCCGGTCACCCTCGCCCACTGGCATCTCGCCCATTTCTGGCGGTTCGACCGCGATCTCGACCGCCTCCTCGCCACTGTCGACCGAAGCGATGTCTCGCCGCTGGGCGCGGGAGCGCTCGCCGGCTCGACGCTCCCGATCGACCCCTCCCGCGTGGCCAAGCGGCTCGGGTTCTCCCGGGCGTTCGACAACTCCCTGGACGCCGTCAGCGATCGGGATCCCCTCGCGGAGCTCCTGTTCGACCTCGCGCTCGCGGCGGTGCATGCGAGCGCCCTCGGCGAGGAGATCGTCCTGTTCGCCAGCCGAGAGTTCGGCTTCCTGGAACGGACCCCCGCCCTCGGGTCGGGGAGCAGCCTGATGCCCCAGAAGCGGAACCCGGACGTCGCCGAGCTCGCCCGGGGGAAGGCCGGTCGGTCGATCGGCGACCTCGTCGCCCTGCTGACGACGCTGAAGGGGCTCCCGCTCGCCTACGACCGGGATCTCCAGGAGGACAAGGCCCCGGTGCTCGACGCGGTCGGGACCTCCACGAGCGTGCTCGCAGAGCTCGCCCGGCTCGTCCTCGTGCTCCACTTCCGCGCCGACCGAATGGTCGAGGCCGCTCGCGATCCCGAACTGTACGCCACCGATCGGGCCGAGCAGCTCGTCGCCTCGGGCGTGCCGTTCCGCGCGGCGCACGAGGAGGTCGCGCGCGCGCTGCGCTCCCCCGACACGGCGCCGGAGGGATCCTCTCCCGACGATCCGATGGACGCCGTGCGCCGCCGAGGCTCCTCGGGGGGCCCAGCGCCAAGCGCCGTCCGCGTGCAGCTCGCCGCCGCCTCCGCCCGCCTGGCGGCGCGGCGGACTTCTCTCTCCTCGCTCGACCGGAAGGTCGGGCTCATCGAGGAGCTCGTGAACGAGGGACAGAAATGACACAATGCCCAGAGTGCGACGCGATGGTCGGGACGAACGACAAGGTGCTGGGGGAGGTCTTCCCCTGCCCGGACTGCGGCACGGAACTCGAGGTGCTCGGGACCGATCCGTTCCAGGTGCAGCCGGCACCGAAGGAAGCCGAGGACTGGGGTGAGTGACGGCTTCCGGCTCGGGGTCTTCTACACGATCATCCGCCCCGAGGAGAAGTGGATCCTCGGGGCGGCCGAGTCCCGAGGGCTCGCGGTCGTCCGGCTCGACGACGCCGAGGTGACGTTCGGCCTCGACCGGCCCGACGCCGACGCGGACGTCGTCGTCAACCGCTCGGTGAGCCACACCCGGTCGCTGTACGCGACCCGGTGCTACGCGCACTACGGGATCCCGACCGTCAATCGCCCCGAGGTCGTGGAACTGGCCGGCGACAAGATCCTCACGTCGCTCCGGCTCGCGGAACGGGGCGTGCCGACCCCGAAGACCGTCGTCGCCCTGTCGCCCGAGGCGGCGTTGAAGGCGATCGATCGGGTCGGGTACCCGGCGGTCCTGAAGCCGGCGATCGGTTCCTGGGGCCGGCTCATGGCCAAGGTCGGGAGCCGCGAGGAAGCGGAGCAGATCGTCGAACACAAGAGCGCGCTGAGCTCGCCGATCCACTCGGTCTTCTACGTCCAGGAGTTCGTGCCGAAGCCGGAGCGCGACCTGCGCGTCTTCGTCGTCGGAGACCGGGTCGTCGCCGGGATGTACCGGCGGTCGAGCGACTGGCGGACGAACGCCGCTCGCGGCGGATCCACGGAGCCCCTTCCCATCTCGCCCGAACTCGCCGAGCTGTCGCTCCGGGCCGCGTCCGCGGTCGGAGGGGGCGTGCTCGCGGTCGACCTCATGGAGGCCCCGTCGGGGCTCGTCGTGCACGAGGTGAACCCGACTCCCGAGTTCAAGGCGCTGACCGCGGCGACGGGCGCCGACGTCGCCGGGGCGATCGTCGACTACGCGGTCGAGGTCGGTCGGCGATGAAGGCCGCGATCGTCGGCGGCTCGGGCTACGTCGGCGGGGAGCTCCTGCGGCTCCTGCTGCGCCACCCCGAAGTCGAGGTCGCCCAGGTGACGTCGGACTCGATGGCGGGTAAGTCGGTCGGCCGCGCGCACCCGAACCTCCGCCGCGCGACGTCCCTCACCTTCGCGCCCCACGCGGCGCTCCAGGGCGCCGACGTCACGTTCCTCGCGACCCCGCACGGCCAGTCGATGGCCCGCGTCCCCGACCTGCTCGCCTCGGGAACGATCGTGATCGATCTCTCTGCCGACTTCCGCCTGCGCGACCCGCGCGCGTACCCGGAATACTACCATCTCGACCACCCGTATCCCGAACTCCTCGCCGAGGCCGTCTACGGGCTCCCGGAGCTGCACCGCGACGCGCTTCGGACCGCGCGGCTCGTCGCGGTTCCGGGGTGCATCGCGACCGCCTCGATCCTCGCGCTGCGCCCGCTCGCCGCCGCGGGCGTCGTGGCGCCTCCCGCGGTCGTGGTCGATGCGAAGACCGGTTCCTCCGCGAGCGGTCAGGACCCGGGTCCCGCGGGCGCTCACGCCGAGCGGTCCGGCGTGATGCGCGCCTACGCGGCGGCGGGGCACCGGCATACCGCCGAGATCGAGCAGGAGACGGGCGTCGCGGTGGCGCTCTCCTGCCACGCCGTCGAGGCGGTCCGGGGGGTCCTCGCCACGGCCCATGCGTTCGTCACGCGCGAGCTCGACGACAAGGAGCTCTGGCGGCTCTACCGCGCCGCGTACGGGGCGGAGCCGTTCGTCCGCATCGTCCATGAGACGGACGGTATCCACCGCGAACCCGAGCCCAAGATCCTCACCGGGACGAACTACTGCGATGTCGGGTTCGCCACCGACCCGCACGCCCACCGGGTCGTCGGGCTCGCCGCCCTGGACAACCTGATGAAGGGCGCCGCGGGGAACGCCGTGCAGTGCCTCAACGTTCGGGCGGGTTTTGCCGAGACGACGGGCCTCGAATTCCTCGGCCTCCACCCGGTGTAGACGCCGCCGATGACGCTCGTGGTGAAGGTCGGAGGCGCCGCGGGCAATGCGCTCGATCCGGTCCTGGACGATCTGGCGGGCCGGAACGACTACGTGCTCGTCCACGGCGGGTCGGAGCGCGTCGACGCGCTGGGCGCGGCGCTCGGCCGGCCGTCCTCGTACTACACCTCCCCAAGCGGCGTGGTCTCGCGTCGGAGCGACCCGGCCCACCTCGAGGTGGTGGTGCTCGCCCTCGCCGGGGCCGTCCAGACCGAGCTCGTCGCCGGGCTCGATCGGCGTGGGGTCCGGGCGATCGGGCTTTCCGGCGTCGACGCCCGACTGCTCCTCGCGCGCCGGAAGGAGGGGGCCCGCGAGGTCGTCGAGGGCCGGGTGCTCCGATTGGCCGACGACCGCTCGGGCACGATCGAGCGGGTCGACGCGGAGCTCTTGCGGGCGCTCCTCCGTCTCGGGCTCGTCCCGGTGGTCGGACCTCCGGCGATCACGTCCGACGGGACGATCGTGAACGTCGACGCCGACCGGGTCGCCGCGTCGGTCGCGCAGAGTCTCGGCGCGGAGGCCCTGATCCTTCTCACGAACGTGCCCGGGCTGCTGCGCGATCGCGCCGATCCGACCTCGGTGATCCCGACGGTCGCGCGGGACGCGGTCGACGCGGTGCTCCCCTTTGCGGAGGGACGGATGAGGAAGAAAGTCCTCGCCGCCCAGGCCGCCTTGAAAGGGGGGGTCGGTCGGGTGGTGATTGGGCCGTCCGGAGGGACCGCGCCGGTCGAGCGAGCCCTCGCGGGAGGGGGGACCGTCTTCGCATGACGGAGCGATCTCCGGGCGCCCGCGAGTTCGCGGCCTCGTCCCACCGTCCGCTCGCGATCGTGCGGGCCGAAGGGGCCGCGCTGTTCGACGATCGCGGCCGTCGCTACGTCGACCTCGGGGCGACCCACGGCGCGGGAAGCCTCGGACCGGCGAACCCCGAGGTCGCCGAGGCGATCGCGCGGCAGGCGAAGGATCTCCTCCATCTCGGGTCCGGGTACCGCAGCCCGGTCCGCACGGCGTTCCTCGAGAAGCTCCTCGGCCTCCTGCCGTCGTCGTTCGAGAAGGTGTTCCTCTCGAACTCCGGCACCGAGGCGGTCGAAGCGGCGATCAAGATCGCCCGGAGCGCCACCGGCCGACCGAAGGTCGTCGCCGCGATGCGGGGGTTCCACGGGCGCACGCTCGGGGCGCTGAGCGCGACCTGGCGTCGCGAGCTCCGGGAGCCGTTCGAGCCGCTCGTGCCGGGGTTCACCCACGTCCCGTTCAACGACGTGGAGGCCCTCGACGCCGCGGTCGACTCGTCGACCGCGCTGATCCTCCTCGAGCCCGTCCAGGGGGAAGGAGGGGTCCACGTCGCGACCGGCGAGTACCTCGCCGCCGCCCGACGGGCGGCGGATGGGGTCGGCGCGCTCCTCGCGTTCGACGAAGTGCAGACCGGGATCGCCCGAACGGGCCGGATGTTCGCGTTCCAGCACTGGAACGTGGTCCCCGACGTCCTGATCCTCGCCAAATCGCTCGCCGGCGGGTTTCCGATCGGCGCGACCGTGACGACCGCCGCGGTGGAAGGGCGGTTCCGGGGCAGCCACCATTCGACCTTCGGGGGCAACCCGCTCGCCTGCGCGGCGGGCCTCGCCGCGCTCGACTTCGTCGAGCGCGAGCATCTCGCGGAACGCGCCGAGCGCCTGGGCTCCGCCGGGATCGCCCGCCTTCGCGGGTTGCCCGCCGACCGGGTCCGCGAGGTCCGCGGACTCGGGCTCCTGATCGGACTCGAGCTGCGGACGAAGGTCGCCCCGTACCTCGCCGCGCTCGAGGAGCGGGGCTATCTCGCGATCCCCGCGGGCGCGACGGTCCTGCGCCTGATCCCGCCGCTGGTCATCTCGGACGCGGACTGGGCGGCGGGACTCGCCGCGGTCGAGGAGGTGGTGACCCACGGATCCGGGTGACGTGCTCCTCCGCCTCGTGGCCCGATACTCGCCCTCCGGGAGGGAACGGGCCGCCGTGCGGGCGTTCCGCTCCGTGGCGCGCGAGCTCGGCTACGCCACCTCGGTGGATCGCGCGGGCAACGGTTTCGCCCGCCGCGGCCGGGGCCGTCCCCACCTCATGTTCCTCGGGCACATCGACACCGTCGAAGGGCCCCGGCCCGCTCGGCGGCGGGGCGGGCGCGTCTACGGCCGCGGGTCCGTGGACGCGAAGGGGGCGCTCGCCGCGGCCCTGTGGGCGGGGCGCGAGTTCCGTGGTCCGGGGGAGCTCACGATCGTCGCGGCCGTCGGAGAGGAAGCGGACAGCCGGGGCGCGCGCCACCTGGTCGGCCGCCGCGCGCCGGACCGCGTCATCGTGGGCGAGCCGAGCGGCTGGGACGGCGTGACGATCGGCTACAAGGGCGAGCTCCAGCTCACGGCGACGTTCCGGGGACGCCGGACGCACTACTCCTCGCCGACGCCGACGACCCCGGACGTCGCGCTGGACTGGACGGCCGCCGTCCGGGCGCTCGCGGCCGCGCGCCACACCGAGTCGCTGTTCGCCTCCCTCACCGCGAAGGCCGTGGCGGTCGAGAGCCGGCGCGCGGGCGATGCGGAGACCACCCGGGTCACCATCGACTTTCGCCTGCCGCCGGGACTCTCGACCGACGACGTGCTCGCGCTCCTGCCGAGCGAGCCCGGCCATCCGCGGATCGCGATCCGCATCCGCGCCGAGCCGATCGAGGTGGGCCGGATCAACCCGTGCGTGGTCGCCCTCGCGGACGGCATCCGGTCGCTGGGCGCCCGGCCGACGCTCTGGCGGAAGAGCGGCACTTCCGATCTCAACGTCGTCGCGCCGGTGTGGCGCGTCCCCGCCGCCGCCTACGGACCCGGGGATGCGCGGCTCGACCACACCGCCCGGGAGTCGCTCGCCGTCCGGGAGCTGACGCGGTCGGCGACGGTGCTGCGGAGCGCCTTCGAGCGCCTGGCCGCGACGCGGGACGGACTCAGGTCCGGGTCGCGCCGGCGCGGAGCGGCAGCGAGATGAGGAACGCCGCCCCCGCCCCGGGGACGTTCCGCGCGGTGATGGTGCCGTGGTGGGCGACCAAGATCCCGTGGCAGATCGCGAGTCCGAGCCCGGTGCCCTGACCCTCCGGCTTGGTCGTGAAGAACGGCTCGAAGATGTGCGGCAGGGCATCCGCGGGGATCCCCGGGCCCGAGTCGAGGACCTCGAGCTCGGCCCGGTCGCTCACCGCCCGCGCCGTGACCTGGATCGTCCCCGTCCCCCCCATCGCGTCGTAGGCGTTGTTGAGCAGGTTCGTCACTACCTGCATCAGCTGCTGCCGATCGCCGAGGATCGGGACCGGGGCCGGAGGGTACCGCTCCTGGATCTCCACGTCGGCGGACTGCTTGCCCCGTAGGAACGCCGTCGATTCCCGCGCGACGTCGCAGAGATCGAGCTCGACGGTCCGCGGCGCGTCCCGACGCGCGAAATCGAGCAGCCCGCGCACGATCCGCGCCGCGACCTCGACCTGCCCGGTCATCCGGTCGAGGCGCTGGAGGACCCACGGGTCGTCGGTCCTCCGACGCAGGCTTTCGGCGACGAGCATCACGTTCGCGAGCGGGGTGTTGATCTCGTGCGCGACGCCGGCGGCGAGCTGGCCGAGGGACGCCAACTTGTCCGCGTGCGCCGCGCGCAGCTCCCAGCTGCGCTGCTCCGAGAGATCGACCGCCACCCCGAGGTAGTGGGTCGTGCGGCCCTCCCGGTCGCGGATCGCCGTGATGCTCAGGAGGACCGGCCGTTCCCGCCCCTTCCGGTCCCGGTTCAGGATCTCCCCGGACCAGTAGCCGAGATTCGGATCGGTGATGTCGGCCCACATCCGTTCGTACACCTCGGGCGGGGTGTGCCGGCTCCGGACCAGGTTCGGCTTGCGGCCAAGGCACTCCTCCCGCAGGTAGCCGTAGACGCGCTCGTACGCGGGGTTGACGTCGATCATGATGCCGGCCGCGTCCGTGAGCTGCATCACGTTGCTCGAGGTCCGGAACGCCTCGTAGAACAGCTCCGCGCGCTGATGCTCGGCGACCCGGTCGCTCACGTCCCGGAGCATCAGGAGGGCCTGCGCGAGCTCCCCCGGTCGGCGCTCCAGCGGGCGCACGTCGACATCGAGGAAGACCCCGGGGCCGTCCGTGCGGTACCGGGCCCGCACGGAGCGGAACGTCGCCGCGGCGCCGTCCGCGAGCGCGGCGTCCATCGCGCGCCGGATCTCCGGCGACCACGTCCCGTCGGTCTCCGGGATCGCATGATAGTCGGTGCCGACCAGCGTCGCGTCGCGCCCGGTGGTGGCGAAGTACGCCCGGTTCGCCCAGAGGACCGTGCCGGGAGCCTGCACGAGGGCCACCCCGACCGGGGCGGTCTCCCAGAGCCGCCGCCAGAGCTCGGGGCCGACGTTCGGCGGGTCCACAGCCGGTTCCCGACCCCGGACCGGATGCGCCCATTTCTGGTTGTCGTCGGCCCACCCCCCCCCGCGGGGGCTCCTTCGGGGGGCTCGTCAAGTCGATTCGACGGGGCGGCTTTCCCCCGGCCGCCCGGTCGTCGGGCACGATGGGGACCTCGGGCATCCTGATCGTCGGCGAAACGCCCAGCCTGGGGCGGTCCATCTCCGATCTGCTGGAATCCGCCCATATCCCCCATCGGCTCGTCTACGACGTCAGCGCCGCCCACCCGCTCGCAACGCTCGCCGCGCGACATCCGGTGCTCGTCGCGGCCTGCAACGAGTACTTCTGCGCGACGGTGCGCCGATGGGCGCGGGCCGAGTTCCCCGGTGTCACCCTGGTCGTGGTCGGGGACCGGGACCCCGGGCTCGGGGCCTACGCCGGGATCCGGGTCGTGCCGCTCCCGCTCGTGCCGGCCCCGTTCCTCGAACTGCTCGGCTCGCTCCTCGACCCGGCGCCGGGGCCCCGCGCCGGGACCGACTCGGACGCCGAGCCTAGGTGACCCCGGCGCGCGTCGGCACGGCGGCCCAGCGAGAGACCGGCGCTGGGTCGCGTCCGATGTCCAGTTCGACCCGGGCCTCGCCTCCGGTCCAGCTCGTCGTGTGGGGATATCCGGCGCCGGTGACCATGTCGAGCATGGCACGGTTCTCGGGGAGAACGATGGCCACCAGATACCGGATCCCCTCCTCGCGCGCATTCCGGGCGAGACGCCGCAGCAGGAGGGTCCCGGCGCCCAGCCCCTGATGGTCGTCCTCGATCAGGAACGCCGCCTCCGCGCGGCTGGGATCTCGCGCTTCCCGAGAGTACTCGGCGTGGCCGATGATGCGAGCGGGCGGCTCGGTCACCGTCTCGGCGACGACCGAGGCACGACCGGCCCCGACGGATCCCTGGAGGATCTCGTGCGTCACCACTTCCAGGGTCACGGCGGAGAAGAACCGGAGCTCCAGCGAGTCCCGGGAGAGTCGTCGCAGGAACTCGAGCACGGCGGCCCGATCCCCCGGGCGCACGGGCCGGATCCGGATCTGCGTCCCGTCCCGAAGGCAGCCGTAGGCGACCGTGCGGGGGTCCTCTCCCACCGGTCCGTTCGCCATCGGGCCTCCTCGCCGATCCACGCTCGGGGGAGCGGTTGAACCCCCCGTGAATCCGGATTGAGCCGGGCCGGCCGCCGCCGTCAAACCGCGTTGACGGTGCGTATATGCCGCCCGCATTCGGATGGGGGGCCGATCACCATGAGCGCGGACGAGCCGAAGCTGAAGCGCGAGGTCGGACTGCTCGGGCTGACGTCGATCACCATCGGCGGGATCATCGGCTCGGGGATCTTCGCCCTGGCCGCCACGATGGGATCCGTCGCGGGCCCGGCCGCCTTGATCGCCCTCTTGTTCCTCGGCGGGATCGTGATCCTGCTGGCGCTCCCGTACGCGGAGCTCTCCGCCGCCTACCCCCTCACGGGAGGTCCGTACTCCCTGCCGCGCCGGGCGCTCGGGAATTTCGGCGGCTTCCTGATCGGCTGGGGGTACTTCCTCTACGCGTTCATCGGCACCGCCGCGATCATCGATGTCTTCGTCGAGTACCTCGGGACGTACGTCGGGGGCCTCACCTATCTTACCGGGGCGGGGGCGATCGATCTCACGGCGCTCGGGGTCGGCGTGGCGCTCGTCTTCCTCGCCCTCTACACGGTGCTCAACATCGCCGGCGTGAAGTGGGGCAGCGCCTTCGCGATCGTGACGACGTTCTCCAAGGTGATCCCGCTCCTCCTGTTCGGGCTGATCGGGCTCCTCTTCCTGCGGGTCGGGAACTTCACGTCGTTCGGGCTGACGCCGTTCGGGTGGACCGGCGTGGCGTTCGCGATGTCGCTGGGATTCTTTGCCTTCACCGGCTTCGAGGCCGCCTCGATCCCGGCGGAGGAAGTCGAGAACCCCAAGACCTCCCTGCCCCGGGCGACGATCCTGAGCGTCGGAGTCGTGACCGCGATCTACGTGCTGGTCGCGGTGGCGTTCCTGGGCGGGATCCGGTGGGTCCCGCTCGGTCTGACTCCTGGGGACTGGGGCTCGACCGGCTCGCTCCTCCTCAACAACGTCGCGAACGCCTGGGGTCTCCCGATCCTCGGCACCGTCGTCGTCCTGGGCGCCATCCTCTCCACGCTCGGGGCCGGAGGGGACTGGGTGCTCCTGCAGGGGCGGATGCCGTACGCGATGGCCAAGGACAATCTCTTCTTCCGCTCGATGGCGAAGATCAGTCCCCGCTTCGGGACCCCCGTCGTGGCGTTGACGTTCGCGAGCGTGCTGACCGGGGTGATCCTCGTCGCGCTTCCGAGCTTCCCCGAGGTCGCGCTCATCGCCTCGATCACGACGCTCCTCCCGTACGGCGCCGCGTCCCTCGCGCTCCTCGTGCTGCGGCGGACCGATCCCGGCACGGAGCGCCCGTACCGGCTCCCGTACGCCACGATCCTGACCCCGCTGGCGTTCGTCTTTGCGACGGTGCTGATCTACTGGGCGTCCTGGCCGTGGACGCTCGTCGGCGTGTTCCTGATGCTCCTTGGGGTGCCGCTGTACTTCCTGTTCACGATGCCGCTCTTCCGCACGCGGGCCAAGGTCGCGGAACTTATCGGTGCGGTCGGGGGCCTCGCGGCGGTCGCGCTCGCCCTGATCTACCTCGCGCCGGCGGGCGGGACGCTCCTCGGTGTCGCGACGTCGCCGCTCCTCGGGACGATCCTCCTCTTCGTCGGCATCCCAGCGTACTTCGTCACCCTCTTGCTCCGCCGCTCGACCTTCGCCGAGTCGAAGAGCATCCTCTGGATCGTGACGTACCTCGCCGGGCTCGGCGTGATCAGCTACGTGGGCGACCAGTTCTTCATCTACGACAACTTCCTGACCCCGCCGACGTTCCCGATCACGCTTCAGCCGATGGGGCTGCTCAACACGCCGTACGACCTGGTCGTCCTCGTCGCCTTCGGCCTCGTGATGTTCGCGTGGGGGTACTTCTCCGCGCTCCCGCGGGGCAGCGCCTCGAACGCGGCCGCGGCGGGGCCGGCCTCGCCCCGGGTCGACCAGCCCCGAGTGTCGTGAGGGGATCGCCGGGACGAGGCGCGGGGGAGCGGGGATGTCGAACCAGGCCCGGGCCGAGTGGGACCCGCTCCGCGAGGTGCTGATCCACCGACCCGGCATCGAGATGTTCTTCGGGCTCATGGAGCCGTACTCGTTCCTCTACGAACGGGCGTTCAGCATCGACGAGGCGGTGTACGAGCACTCGGAGCTCGAGCACGCCCTGGGCGAATCGGGGGTGACCGTGCACCGACTGAAGCGGTACGCGGTGGAGATCTCCGGCCATCACCCGGAGCTGCTGGAACGGGTGCGGGAAGC
>DATJNY010000057.1:0-4447 GCA_035507575.1 Thermoplasmata archaeon
AAGGCGAAGGACGGTTTCACGGAGACGCTCGGCAGCGAGTTCGCGGTCGGGGACGTGATCGTCGCGCGCGTCCTCCAGGCCCACCCGTCGATCAAGCTCTCCACGGCCGCCCCGACCCTCGGGGTCGTCTCCGCGCACTGCCAGGTCTGCCACGCCCTCCTGAGCATCACCGGGAACGACCTGACCTGCCCGCGCTGCGGGCATCGGGAGCACCGCAAGCTCGCGCGCGGCGACCTCTCGGCGCGACCGGGGCCCCATGCACCCGAGCGCGACTGACGCGGAACGGCGGCTCGCGGCGCTCGTCCGGGCGCACGACCGCTGGCGCGGCCGCGAAGTCTTCAACCTCCTGGCCAGCGAGAACGCGGTCTCCCCGACCGCGCGCCGCTACCTCGCGAGCGACCTCGCCGGCCGGTACACGCTTCCCCTCACGACGGAGTTCGCCGGAGAGACGATCGACAACAGCTACACCGGCACCCGCTACACCGATCAGATCGAGGCGCTCGCCAACGCGGCCGCTGCGCGCGTCTTCCGGGCCAAGTGCGCGACGGTGCGCCCGCTCTCCGGACACATCGCCGCGCTCTCGGCCCTGGCGCCCCTGGTGCCGCCGAAGTCGACGATCCTCGCGATCGCGCCCGCCGAGGGGGGGTACGACGGCTACGCGCCGGGGTACGTCCCCGCGCTCCTCGGATACACCGTCCGGCCCCTGCCGGCGGACGGCGCGGGGCTCCGGGTCCGAAGCGAGGTCGCCGTCGACACGATCCGCGCGGAACGACCGACCGCCGTGGTCCTCGGCCAGAGCTTCTTCCTCTTCCCCTATCCGCTGCGAGAGATCGCCGAGGCCGCGCATGCGATCGGCGCCCTCGTCTTCTACGACGCCTCGCACGTCCTCGGTCTGATCGCCGGTGGGCAGTTCCAGGACCCGCTCCGCGAGGGCGCGGACGTGGTGTTCGGCAGCACCCACAAGTCGTTCCCCGGACCGCAAGGGGGGCTCCTGGTCACCGACCGCGAGGACCTCTTCGCGCAGCTCGACCCGGCCCTCGTCTGGCGGGTGTTCGACAACGCCCACTGGCACCGGATCGCCGCGCTCGCCCAGACGCTGCTCGAGCTCGAGCGCTGCGGGGTCGAGTATGCGACCACGGTCGTCGACGACGCCCGCGCGCTCGCGGCGTCGCTGCACGCGCTCGGGGTCCCGCTCGTGGGCGAGGACGACGGGTTCACGCGCTCGCACCAGATCCACCTCGACCGGGCCGCGCTGCGCGAGCGCCACGGGATCGCCCCGGGCGCCTTCGCGCGACGGCTCGAGCGCCAGCGCCTCCTGATCGATCTCGTCGGGCGGATCGGCACAGCCGAGATCGCCCGCCTCGGTCTGACTCCGGCGGACATGCCGCGGTTGGCCGACCTGCTCGTGCGCGGGGGACTGCGTCGCGAGCGCGTGGGGGCCGAGGTCCTCGCCTGGCGTCGCACCTTCTCCGCGCTCCGGTTCGCGTAGGCGAGACACCGTGCCGCGACCGGTTGCGCTCACCGGCACGCCGGGGACCGGAAAGAGCTCCGTCGCGGCGCGGCTTCCGCCCCGATGGCGCGCGATCGAGGTCGGCGACCTCGCCCGCCGTATCGGCGCGGCACGGGGGCGAGGGCGCTCGGTCGAGGTCGACCTCGTCCGGATGCGGCGGGCGTTCGAGTGGGGGGCGCTCGGATCGTCCTACGAGGTCGTCGTCGGCCACCTCGCCCATCTCCTGCCCGTTCGCGACGTGATCGTGCTCCGCTGCCACCCACTCGAGCTCGAACGCCGCCTCGCCGGCGCGCACCGGGGCACGGCACGCTCGCGGCGGGAGAACGCGGAGGCGGAGGCGACGGACGTCATCCTCGTCGAGGCGCTCCGCGCCCGCCGTCGGGTCTGGGAGATCGACACGACGGGGCGCAGCGTCGCCGCGGTGGCGCGGGCGGTCGCCCGGCGGCTGGCCGCGCGGGGCCGCTCCCGAACCGGGACGGTCGATTGGCTCGCCGACCCGGCGGTGACCGCGCATCTTTTGGACCGGCCGCGGTAGGGGCGCCGATGGTGCTCGAGGAGTACCGCGCTCGCGTGGCGCCGTACGTCGCGCGCCTCGCCCGGCCGTTCCTCGGGTGGTCGCCGAACTCCCTCTCGGGGCTCGCGTTCGGTTGCGCCGCCGCCGCGGCGGCGGTCGCGGCAGTGGTCCGGTGGACCACGCCGCTCCTGTTCCTCGCGGTGGCGGTGCTGATCTTTCTCGCGGGGTTGTTCGACGTCCTCGACGGCGCGGTCGCCCGCGCGACCGGCCGGACCTCCCGGCGCGGGGACTTCCTCGACCACGTGCTCGACCGGTACGCGGACCTCGTGATCGTCCTCGGGATCGCGGTCTCGGGGTACGCGAACCCGATCCTGGCGCTCCTCGCGCTCGCGAGCCTCCTCCTGACGAGCTACATGGGAACCCAGGCGCAGGCGGTCGGGATCGGGCGCGCCTACGCCGGGCTCCTCACGCGGGCGGACCGGCTCGTGGTGCTCGCCCTCGCCGCGTTCCTCGAGTTCGACTGGTCGTTGCCCTGGCCGTGGGCGCCGTCGGCCCCCTGGAGCCGGTTCCACGTCGGCGGGCTGGTCTTCACCGTGCTCGACGTGGCGTTCGTCTACTTCGTCATCGCGGGGCAGTGGACCGCGCTCGCCCGGGCGTGGCGGACGTACCGGGCGATCCCTCCGGGCTAGCGCCGGCGTCCGGCCGCTCCCGCTCCGTGACCCGCCCCCCGCGGAGCCGATAGTACTGGAGCGGGTGACGGAGCTTCGGGTCGAAGCACCGGGGGTCACGGGCCCGGTCGGACGGCTGCGACGCGGTCGGGTCGCCGTCCCGGAAGCAGAGGCCGTGGCTCCGCAACGTATCGCACTCCGGCGGCTCGTAGCCGAGTCCGCCGTCCCGATGGGTGATGTGCTCGACCTGGTAGCGCGTGATCGACTCGTCGAAATCCGGCGCTCCCCGATAGGCGTCGACGATCGTTTCGAAGTCCGCGCCGGCCCGGTGGAGGAACGCCGCCAGAGCGAAGCGCCCCGCGTGGGAGAGGTTCTCGCCGGCTTCGAGGGTCCTTCGCATCTTCCGGATGCACGGGGGGAACCACTCCGGCCGGAGCGCCCCCCCGGGAGCCGCGGTGCGCGCGACGGGCGCCGGCATCCGCTGCGCGACGCTGGCGAGCAACTCGGCTTCGCGGTTCCGGACCATCGCCCGTACGTCTTCCGCGAGGGGGGCCGGAGTACCGAGCTTCAGGCGGATCGCCTCCTGAAGCACCCGGGCCCCGCGGACCCGACCGACGACCACGGCCCCCGCGTCGAGATCCTGTCGGGTCAGCCGGAAGTCTGCTTCGCGGATCGGAACGGCGAGCCTCAGGTAGTCGACGAGCCGCCACGCGACCCGATCGTCGGCTCGCGCCTCTAGGGGGAAGCCGAGTCGGTGCGCCACCTCGACCAGTTCCTCGACCGGGACGCTCGCGAGGCGCGCGTGGTAGCGCTTCGCCTCGGCGACGGCCCAGCGGCGAAGGGGCGCGGCGGACGGAGCGGCCCCCAGCACGATCTCGTCGAACAGCAGCGACAGGTACCGGACCTCGGGCTCCGCGCCATCCAGCTCCGCGAGGTCTCGCGACGCGCGCGGATCGTCGGCCGCCGCGAGGATGCGCGCGCGTCCGATCGACCGGGCCCGCTCGTACGCGGGATCCTCGAGCAGCGCCCGGACGGAGACCGGTTCGTCGCCCAGCACCGCTTCGGCACCGGGCAGGAACGGGTACGCCGAGAAGAGCGCGAGCGCATCGCGCAGCACCGAGCCGGGTCGCGCCGCCATTCGATCGGTCCCCCGCCGCGACGGCTCCCGTCGGGCCGGGGGAGGGGGTCCGCGGGTTAAAGGTCTCACCGGGGGGTTCCCGGTCATTCGGTAAGAGAGATATGACGTGCTACCGCTAGGCTCCGGGGGAACCTCGCCGTGCGCTCGCGCTGGACACCGTGGCTGCCGATCGTCCTCGCGGTCGTCGTCGTGCTGGGCGTCCCTGCGATCTCCCCCTCCGCCGCCGCGGTCGGCGCCTCCAGCGGGAACGCGATCTCGGTCCCGTACCTCGCTTCCGCACCGCCGATGTCGGGGGCCCCGACGTTGCCCTCCGGACCGGTCCAGGTTGCGCCGGCGTTCGTGCCCGGCGCCGGAGTGGTCGAGGTCGGCCCGACGCCTCCCTCGACCGTCCTCACGGTCGCCGTGGGGCTCCCGTCCGTCGATCCCACGGGCCTTGCTGCCTACGTGGCGGCGACCGCGGTCGCGGGGAGCACCACCTACCGTCAATTCCTCACCCCGGCCGCCGCCGACGCCCGATTCGGCGCGGCGCCGGCCGCCGTATCCGCGGCTCGGACCTACTTCGCCGGCTACGGTCTCACCACCGCGGTCAATCCGGACGGACTGATCGTTTCGGTCAC
>DATJNY010000058.1:0-2661 GCA_035507575.1 Thermoplasmata archaeon
TTCGGCCGGCGCCGCGCTCGCGTTCTTCGGCGATGGGGCGACGAGCTCGAACGACTTCCATGCGGGGCTCAACTTCGCGGCCGTCCTCGAGGTTCCCGTCGTGTTCTGCTGCGCGAACAATCAGTGGGCGATCTCCCTGCCGACGTCGCGGCAGACCGCGTCCGCCTCGTTCGCCGCGAAGTCGTCCGAATACGGACTCCCCGGCGAACGGGTCGACGGCACCGACTTCGTCGCGGTGTACTCCGCGCTCGCCCACGCGCTCAAACGGATCCGCTCCGGCGCCGGACCCGAGCTTCTCGAGTTCGTGACGTACCGGATGACCCCGCACTCGAGTTCCGACGATCCGAGCCGATACCAGCCCCGGGGTTGGGCCGAGGCCGCGGCCGCCCACGATCCGGTGGCCCGACTGGAGGGGTGGATCCGGGACCACGGTCTCGGCGACGACGCCGCGATCGAAGCGATCGTGCGGGACGCCGAGTCGCAGGTACGGGCGGCCGTGGAGACCGCGGAGGCGACGCCGGCGCCCACGGCCGCGTCGCTGACCGAAGACGTCTATGCCGCGGGCGTCTCCCGGCGGGATAGCTGAACGGAGGTCGACCGGCCGTGGCAGGGACGTACGCGCGCAAGACCGAGGTGCTCGTGCTGGGCGGCGGTCCGGGCGGCTACATGGCCGGGATCCGCGCCGGTCAGCTCGGCAAGAAGGTCGTCGTGGTGGAGAAGCGGGACCTCGGAGGCGAGTGCCTCAACCGCGGCTGCATCCCTTCGAAGGCGCTCCTGCACGCGGCCCAGCTCTACGACGCGCTCCGCCGCGAAGGGCCGGAGATCGGCGTGAACGCCCCCGACGTGAAGTTCGACCTCGCGGCCACGATGAAGTGGAAGCAGGAGGTCGTGTCGAAGGAGCGGCAGGGAGTGGCCACGCTCCTCAAGGCGGTCGGGGCGACCGTGCTGCCGGGCGAGGCCCGGTTCACGGGTCCCCGGTCGGCAGACCTCGCCGCGCCGGACGGCGGGCACGAGCGCGTGGATTTCGAAGCGGCGGTGATCGCGACGGGGGCGGTGCCGACCGTCCTGCCCGGATTCGAGACCGACGGTCGACAGGTCGTCAACGCCTGGGAGCTGCTCGACATGACGAGCCTCCCGAAGTCGATGCTGATCCTCGGCGGCGGGGTGAGCGGCTGCGAGCTCGGAGAGTTCCTCGCGCAGGTCGGGGTCGAGGTCACGATCGTCGAGCTGATGCCGCAGATCCTCCCCGGCATGGACCCGGATCTCGCCCGCGAGCTCGGGATCGCGCTCGATCGTCTCGGAGTCCGCGTGCACGTCGCGGCGAAGGCGGTCGGCCTGAAGCGCTCGGCGGAGGCGGTGACGCTGACCGTGGAGGAGAACGGGTCACGGGCCGAACTTTCCGCGGAGCGTCTGTTCCTCACGGTCGGAAAGCGTCCCGCGAGCCGCGACCTTGGGCTCGAAGACGCCGGAGTCCAGGTCGATCCGAAAACCGGCTTCATCCCCGTCGACGACCGGATGCGCACTAATCAGTCCCACATCTACGCGGTCGGCGACGTCGCCCGGCCGCCGATGCTGGCCCACAAGGCGTACCGAGAGGGGATCGTGGCGGCCGAGACGATCGCCGGCTTGCCGACCCGTTTTCGCTTCCAGGCGATGCCGAGCGTGGTCTTCACCGAGCCCGAGCTCGCCACCGTCGGGCTCACTCGAGCGGACGCGGAAGCGCGCGGCCACCACCCGAAGGAGGCGCGCTTTCCGTATGCGGCGCTGGGCCGGGCCCACGCCAACCACGCCACCCAGGGATGGGTCAAGATCGTGGGCGAGGAGTCGACGGGTCTCGTGCTCGGGTTGCACGCCGCGGGGGAGCGCGCGGGGGAGTTCATCGCCGAGGCGGGTCTCGCGATCGAGATGGGCGCAACCGTGCGGGATCTCGCGATGACGATCCATCCGCATCCGACGTTCTCGGAAGCGTTGCAGGAAGCGGCGCTGCTCTGGCTCGACGAGCCGATGCATGTCGCCCGACGGAGGCCGAATGCCCCGGGTCGTTGACTGGGGGACCCGCGACTACCCGAGCTCGCTCGCGGAGATGCGGGCCCTCGCCGAGGCGCGACGCCGCGGAGAGATCGGGGATACGCTGATCCTCGTCGAGCATCCCCCCGTGGTCACCGTCGGCGTGGAAGGCGACGACGGGGCCGCCGCGCAAAGCGGGCTGCCGGTCGTCTCGATCGAGCGGGGCGGACGCGGCACCTACCACGGGCCGGGTCAGCTCGTTGGCTATCCGATCGTCGACCTCCACGCTCGGGACCGCGACGTGCGCCGCTTCGTGCGAGACGTCGAGGGGATGGTGATCGACACGCTCGCGGAGTTCGGCCTCCGGGCCGGACACGAGCCCGGTCGGCACGGCGTCTGGGTCGACCACGCCCGGAAGATCGCGTCGGTCGGGATCGCCGTCGACCACTGGGTCACCCTTCACGGGGTCGCCCTGAACGTCGATCTCGACCTCGCTCCGTTCGAGCGGTTCCACCCGTGCGGTCTCGACGGATCCGTCATGACCTCGATCGCGCGGGAGATCGGTCGTACGGTGGCGGTCGAGGAGGTGAAGGCGCCGTTCGTTCGAGCCTGGGAGCGGCGTTTCGCCCCACCTGCGAGCGCGACGGTGCCGCT
>DATJNY010000059.1:0-39585 GCA_035507575.1 Thermoplasmata archaeon
TGGATCACAGGTTCCTTGCGCCTACCCACCGCTTATCGCAGCTTGGCACGACCTTCCTCGGCGCCCGAGCCTAGCCATTCCTCAACTGACAGGAGTCAGCTACACTGATTATGCTTGACAAGCGTCCAGAACGCGTGTGATCGGCGTCATCGGTCCCACCGCCAGGGGCGGTCGGACCCTCGCCCTTCCCCGGTGAGGCACGGGCCTCGACGGGTGCACGTACCGACCGACGGAACAGCGTCCTGGCGCGGCCACCTGCCAACAGGGGTTCGATACTTAACCCCTTCGAAACGCGGTGCCCTGCGGCGCGATATGGACGTGGAGCGCTTCCCCGGGCGAGGTGCCGGTCATGGAGAAAAGCCCGGTCGACCGCGGGCCCGGCTGGTTCGGACCGGCCTACGCCGAAATGATGCGCCACGACCCGCACGCGCCGGGCTCGATCGACCGGCGGCTGCTCGACACCGCCGTCGGTCTCGACGCAATGAGCGCGCCTCGGCTCTACGCGCCCGAGAGCGCCCGCGGGCAGGTCTATCGTCGGGGCGCGCGACCTCGCCTCGAGGCGATCGTGGCGGCCATGGAGGGTACCGACCCCGAGTCGACGCTCGAGCGCATCGCCCGCTGGACCTCGAATCTCTCCGCTCGGGCGCCCCACCGGATCGCCGACCTGCGGTTCGGGGGTACCGATGAAGCGATCATCGCCCGCGGCTCGGACTGGTGCAGTGACGTTGCTCGCGTGGCGGCGACGTTGGCCCGGGTGGCCGGGACGCCCTCCCGCCTCGTCCAGCTCGCCGACGTTCGTCGGCCCTACACCGGCCATACCGTTCTCGAGGCGTACCGCGACGGTCGATGGGGCTGCGTCGACGCGGTCGCGGCCGTGGTGTACCGTCGGCCGGACGGCGCGCCCGCATCCGCTTGGGAGTTGATGTCTCATCCGAGCTGGTTCCCACGCCGCCGCGTGTCCCTCTCCGGACCGTTCCGCCGGTGTGCCATCGCGGAGTATCGCATCCCCGACCGGAGCTCCCGGCTCTACCGCACGACGCGCGTGAACGCCTACTACCGTTCGGTCCTCCGAATGGCCGATCGAGCGTGGCCGGGAGGTCTCCGCTGGTTGCATGGGGAGGATCGGATCGCAGGCCCGCTCGGGGGGTCGCGCGACGTTGGGAGTCGCGCCCGCGCCCGGCGCTAGTCGCGGCGACTCGCCGCGAACTGGGTCCGGTGGTGCGGACCCTCGTAGCGGGCGACCGCGAACCGGCACTGGCCTTCCGCGTTCGGCTCGCATCCGCCGCAGTTCCGCTCGTGCGGAACCGGGGCGCGCACCGCGTCGTCGCGAACCTGATGGAGGGCGGCCTTGAGCCAACCCTGCTCGGCGTCGCCATACGGGATGCGGACCCATCCTTCGTGAACCCCCCCGCCCGCCTCGTCGCCGTAGAGCACGACGCCGTACGGGACCTTGCGGCCGAAGGCCGCCTCGACGAGCCGGCATTCGGCCACGACCTGTACCGTGTCGAACAGGCGGCCGTGGGCCTCGTGATAGCCGACGAACAGGTGCGTCTCCTTGTACTCGATCGGCACGAGCGAGCCGTCGGCGCGCTGGACGATCAGGTCCGGCCGGCCCGCGAGGCCCAGCTCGCGATCGACCAGCGTCCGTCCTCCGTTGCGGAACCGGGGGTCCAGCCGGATCCGCTCCGGCGGGAAGAGCATCGGGAGGTCGTCCTCGCCCTCGTCCTCATAGATGAGAACGTCCCGCTCGTCGAGATCGAGGCGCCCTTCGGTCACCACGACGTGCCCCATCGGGGGCGAGAACATCGGTGAGTGTCGGAGCGGCACGACGTCGGCCGGAGTGCGTACCACGCCCGGCCCACCCGTCACGGTCCGCGCGTGATTGGCCCGGACGAGTTCCATCTCGTACGGGCATCGGAAGTACGTGACGAGGTCGTGCGGCGTCAGGTGCTCGGCGACCGGGGCCGTGATCCGCGGGGCTAGCATCGCTCCTCCCCCGGACTCATGGGCTATGAAGCTGCGGCTCGACCGGAAGCGTCGGAGGGCTCACGGCTATACGACTACGGATCTCCGGAGCGCCTCCCGCCGGGCCGCGGGGAGCGTCGAGCGTTCGAGGAGGACGTCGAGCAATTCGACGTCGGCTCCAAGGGTGCGAACCGAGTCGGCGATCGCGCGCACGCGCTCCTCGGCGCCCTTCTCCGCGGCCCGCACGAGCGCATACTCAGGGCGGCTCACCGATATCGGTCGTTCCCGGAACGTCGCGCGTACGAGTCGGGCGACGCCGACGCGCCCGCTCCACTCAGCCAGCGGCGCGACGGAGGCGGGATCGAGCGGCACCGACCACTCGACCCGGGCCCCGGCGGCGAACGTTCCGACGAACGCGCGGGCAGCCCGTACGATCCCCGCCGATGGCCAGTCCGTCGTCCCGAGCGGCTCGATGAGGTACTCAGCCAGGTCCGCGGCGAGTCGATCGACGCCCCGGCGGCTCGCCCCGAGGTCGAGGTCGTTCGGGGCGATCCGGGCGCCGAGGAGCCACGCGGCGGTCGAGCCCCCGACGAACCAGTCGTCGGGCCCGAGCTCCGGGTCCTTGGCGATTCGCTCGACGACCTCGGCGAGCGCGGGCTCGATCGGCACGGCGAGCCGGTCGAAGCGCTGGTCGATCATCGTCTGGAGGACGAACCGGTTCCGGTTGTACGTCTGGCGGACGCGAGGCGTGTCGGCGAACGGGACCAGGAAGCGGCGGTGCCAGCAACGCGGGCCGCCGAACTGGCAGGAGCTCGGGGGGTGCACGAACCCGAACGCGTCAAGCGGGCCCTTCGGCGGGCCGTTCGCGTCCTGGCCCCCGTCTTGCGCGTGGTACGTGAACGTCGTCCGATCGCCGTCACGGTCCGTCGAGAGCTGGTGGAGATACCCCGCTCCGAGGTCCGGCCCCGAGATCATCTCCGTCGGCATCGCGGACGGGCCCCTTCCGCGGCCCGGGCGCGGAGGTCCTCCTACGTCGGCGGAGGGCGGATCTCGAGTCCCGCAGGGATGGGCGTGCGGCCGGTCGTCACGACCAGGCGACCGCCCTCGCGCTTCGCGGAGAGGTAGTGACCGCTCGGGAGCGAGCGCCACGTGCCGCGCTGCCCGTCGAACGGCTCGCTCCCGACGATCACCCGATGGGGGCTCGCCGCGTACGTCATCTCGTAGTATCGGCGGTGGTCGTCGAACAGTCCCGTCCCATGGTCCCCGGTCCACTGGGCGAAGGCCCAGAGCTCGTCCGGTCCCCGCGAGAAGATCACGTTGAGACCGGAGAACGGCGGGATCGCAGGACGGCCCATCGCCTCCCAGACCCGGACGAGATCCTCCACCGTCCGAACGTAGCCGACGAGCGGATCGTTGACCTCCTCCGTGTTGCGGACGAGGAGCCAGAATAGGACCTCACTGTCGTTCTGGCCGCGGACCTTCCCTTCGTGGACGCCCAGGAACGGCTTGGTCTCGATGGGGAACGGGATCGAGCCGTTGTGCGCGAACAGCGTGGTGTGCGTGTCGAACGGCTGGCAGTTGACGAGCCCGATCAGCTGCTCCGCCGGGAGATTGAGCGGATTGCTCGCGTGGCGCAGATGTCCGACCACGAACGGCCCATCCGCGTCCGCCGCGGCCCGGACGAACCTCTCCCGTTCCCCTTCGGCGTAGGCCGGGCCGGCGCCTTTCTCGACCCTCGCCCGGCCCCCGTCGGTGAACCAGCCGATGCCCCAGCCGTCCTTCTGCGACGTCTCGGGCGACACGTTCGCTTGGCGGAGGAGGGAGCGATCGGCTTGGACGAGCCACGGGTCCGCGCGCTCATCGTTCGTGGTCAGCATTCCGAAGAGCCGGCACATCGAGCGGGCGCACGGCCCAGCGCTAGATAAGCGTCGGGCGGGTGGCGTGCGCTGGTGGCGCGTGGGCCAGCAACTCTTTTACTCTCACCCGGGGCTAGATGGGTGGAGGCACGCCGATGGTTACCATCGAGGTCACGCCGAGCGCCCGGGAGCAGGTGCTCAAGATCATGGAGCGGCAGGGCAAACCCGGCGCCGCGCTCCGGATCTACGTCCAGGGCGGCGGATGCTCGGGCCTCACCTACGGGATGTCGTTCGACCGGCGCGAGACCGGTGACGAGGTCGCCTACGAAGCGAGCGGCCTCACGGTGGTCGTCGATCGCGCGAGCGCGCCGCTCCTCGAGGGGCTGAAGGTCGATTACCTGCTCGGTCTCGAAGCGTCCGGGTTCAAGATCTTCAATCCGAACGCCAAGGAGACCTGCTCGTGCGGCAAGTCGTTCTCGGCGTAGCGCCGAGCGCGACCACGAGCCTTTATACCACCGCCCCGGTACGAAGCTCGGGGTAGCGGAGGAGGGCCCCAGGAATGAGCGATAGTAATAGTATCAAATTGGAAGTAACCCGCGAAGCGCAGGACCAGGTTCGGACCCTCATCAAGGGCCAGTCGCCCGGCACCGCGGTTCGCGTCTTCCTGCAATCCGGCGGAGGCGGCGGCTGTGGCTGCGGCTCCGGCGGCGGGGGATGCGGATGCGGCGGTGGGGGCGGCGGCGGAGGCGGACCGTCGTTCGGGATGGCCTTCGACAAGCCCCGGAACGGGGACAAGGTCGTCCAGATCGATGGGTTCTCGATCGTGATCGACGATCTCAGCGCCGAGCTCTTGAACGGCGCGCGGATCGACTTCGTCCAGGACCTGAACGCCACGGGGTTCAAGATCGACGCACCGAACCTCCCGACCTCCGCCGAGGGCCACGGCCACGGCGAATCCGAGGCGGGCGGCTGCGGGTGCGGCGCCGGTGGGTGCGGGTGCGGCGGCTAGGCCGCGCTCGGTCCAACCCTTTCCTCTCTTCTCTCTCGCTCGGTTGCGAGCGGGCCACTCGGCCCTCGCAGCGGTGCTGCGCTCGCGTGTTCGGTTTGTGAACCGGAAAGCGCCAAGAGGAGCGAGCGTTCGCAGAGGCTCACGAACTCGCCGATGCCGTCGAACGACCTTGTCCTAGAGACCCGCGATCTCGGGTACGCCTACGCCCCCGACCGGTTCGCGATCCGCCATCTCTCCGTCGGACTCCATCGGGGCGAGGTGCTCGGCCTTCTGGGGCGGAATGGCGCCGGCAAGACGACGACCGTCCGGCTCCTCACCACGCTCCTCCCGCCCACCGAGGGAACGGCGATCGTGCTGGGCGAGGATCTGCGCCACGCCGGCCGGACGCTCCGCTCCCGGCTCGGGGTCGTGCTGCAGTCGGAGTCGCTCGACTTCGTCTCGGTGGAGCGGAACCTCACGCTCTACGCGTTCCTCTGGGGCGTCCCGCGGGAGGTCGCGAAGAGCCGGGCCGAGGAGATGATTGCGCTCTTCGAGCTCGAGGCGGCCCGTCGCCGAAAACCGTGGGCGCTCTCCGGCGGAGAGCGGCGCCGCTTCCAGGTCGCGCGCGAGCTCATGCACGACATGGAGATCCTCTTCCTGGACGAACCGACCGTCGGGCTCGACGCGATCGCGCGGCGGCGGATCCTGCGCTACCTGCGCGAGCGGGCGCGCCAGGGGCTTTCGATCGTCTTCACGACGCACATCCTCCACGAGGCCGACCTGCTCTGCGATCGGATCGCGGTGCTCCACCTCGGCCGACTGCTCGCCCTCGACACCGCGGAGGGCCTGAAGCAGCGGTACGGCGGCGCCCGCGAGGTCGTGGCGACGTTCGGCGGCGCGCTCCCCGCGGCGCTCCGGGCGACCCTCGTCGCGGACCTCGCTCCCCGGGGGGCGACGCTCCTCGCCCCCGAGGACGGGCGGCCGGAGCCCCCGAACCGCATCGCGATCCGCGCCGACCACGCGGAGGAGATCGTCCCCTGGCTCAGTCGCTGGGCCGAAGCGCACGCGCTCCCGATCGAGCGGGTCGCGGTCGAGGAAGCGACGCTGGAGAGCGCGTTCCTCGGCATGATCGGCGACGAGGAGGAGGCCGAAGCGGAGACGAGCCCGCCGCGCGAGCCGATCCCGGGCGACGGCGTGCGGGGGCTCCCATGAGGTGGCCCCCCGTGCTCCGGCTGGTCATCCGGAACTTCGCCTCGAACCTCGACCCGACGACCGTGATCATCCGGTTCGGCCAACCCGCGGTCACGATCATCGTGCTCGGGACGATGTTCAGCACGATCATCTCCTCCGACGTCACGGGCGGCGGATCGTACACGGCGTTCCTCGTACCCGGAATGGTCGCCTTCCAGATGATCACCGGCGGCGTCGTCTCGGGGAACCTCTTCTGGCTCGACCGGCGCTGGTCGATGGTGGAGCAGATCTTCTCCGGTCCGTTCCTGCGCTCCGAGTACCTCGGGGGCCTCGTCCTCACGTCCCTCCTCTTCTCCCTCGTCGGCGTCGGCATCATGATGCTCGTCGGGCTCCCGTTCACGGGACTTCCGGCGCTCTCCCCGCTCGGCGTGCTCGCGGTGCTCCTCACCGTCGCGCTCGGGTCGATCTTCTTCGCCGGCTTCCTCATCGCCCTCGGGACGCGCCTCCGCTCCGCGAACGCCTACTTCTCGATCCAGTCGTTCCTCCAGCTGTTCGTCATCTTCCTCTCGACCGTGTACTATCCGATCACCGCGAAGACGCCGAAGGTTCTCGCGGCGGTCTTCTACGCGAACCCGCTCACCTACGCGGCGAACACGATCCGCGACGCCTTCGCCGGCACGCTCGGGAGCGCGGACCTCGGGGCGCTCGGCGTCCTCGCCGTGCTCGCGGCCGCCGCGTTCGGCGTGGCCGCGATCGCGTTCCGCACGATGGACCTCGGGCCGATCCAGTAGCGAGCGAGTCCGCCCGTCACGGGCGCGACGTCGTGCTCGCGGGAGACGGGGCGTCCGGGCGCGGGGACGCGCCGGCATCGCCGGGTCGCGCGGCGGCGCTCCCCGGGGCCGGTTCCGCATGGAAGTACTGGCCGCCGCGCAACGCCGAGATCGTCGCCGCCACGAGCGTCAGGCCGGCGGCGAAGAAGAACGCCTCGCTGATCGCGCTCCCGAATCCCGGCGCGACCGTCGCGGCGAAGAAATGGGGGGCGAGCAGGGCGTTCTGGGTCGCCGGCGAGATCGGGACCCACCCGGGGATCGTCGGCGCGACCTGGAGGAGCTCCGCCATCGGGTTCTGCCCGAGGAAGGCGCCGAACAGCGCCCCCGTCGGGTTCGCGGCGATCAATTGGCCGAGGATCGTCCCGTCCGGAGCGGGGACGCCCGCCCCGCTCAGGACCGACTGGGCCCCGGTCCCCAGCCCGCCCGTCAGGCCGACGATGACGACGGTGAAGAAGATCGCGAGCGAGAGCTGCTGCCCCGCGTTCTGGAGCGTGGTGAGCATCCCGGACGCCGCGCCCCGGTTCTGGGCCGGGACCGCGCTCATGACGCTCGAGGCGTTGGGCGCGGCGAACATCCCCATCCCGCAGCCGTTGACGAACAGCAGGAGCCCGACCTGCCAGTACGCGAAATCGACGGGCAGGAGGGCGAGCCCGATGAACGCCCCGGCGCCGATGAGCATTCCCGCCGTCGCGAGCGTTCGGGCGCCCCGCGTGTCCGACAGGTACCCGCTCAACGGGCCCGCGAGCAGGAAGCCGCCGATCATCGGGGTCATCATCATCCCCGCCCAGAACGGCGTCGACGCGAAGCTGTAGCCATGGAGAGGGAGCCAGATGCCCTGGAACCAGATCACGAGGAGGAGCATCAGTCCCCCGCGCGCCAACGAACCGAGCAAGGTCGCCGTGGCCCCGGCCGCGAAGGCGCGGATCCGGAAGAATTGGAGCCGGAACATCGGGTCGGGGACCCTCGTCTCGATGAAGGCGAAGGCGACGAGCATCGCCGCTCCGCCGAGCAGTGACCCAATCACCCACGGCGACGTCCATCCCGTGCTCGACCCGCCGTACGGGAGCAGCCCGTACGTGATCCCGACCAGGATGAGGGTCAGCCCGGCGGCGAAGGAGATGTTCCCGAGGTAGTCGACCTTCTGGTTCTGGGCGCGCGTCGACGTCTCGCGCAGGCTCCGGTACGCCCAGATCGTCCCGATGATGCCGACCGGCACGCTGACCAAGAAGATCAGCCGCCACGTCGGGAGCACGAACGGTCCGATCGCGAGGTCCGGAACCCCGGCGAGGACGCCCCCGATCACCAGCCCGAGCAGCGAGCCGCCGATGAAGGAGATCTGGTTGACGCCGATCGCCTTCCCGCGTTCACCGGGCGGGAAGGCGTCGGTGAGGAGCGCGAGGGAGTTCGCGAAGAGGAACGCGGCGCCGACCGCTTGGACAAGGCGGAAGACGACGAGCGCCCAGGCGCCGGTCGTCCCCGGCCAGGGTTCGAGGAACAGGAGGAGCGAGCCGGTCGAGAAGATCGCGAAGCCGAAGTTGTACATCCGCGCGCGACCCAGCATATCGGAGAGACGTCCGACGGTCACGAGCAGGGTCGCGGTGACGACGCCGTAGCCCAGCAGCAGCCAGAGCAGGATCGGGAAGTTCGCCTGGTCGAACGGATCGACCCCGAGTCCCCGAAACACGACAGGGAGCGCGATGAGGAGGATCGAGCCGTCGATCGAGGCAAGCAATCCCCCCAGCGTCGTGTTGGAGAGGACCGTCCACTTGTACTCCATCGGATCCGCTCCCTAGTTCCCCGCGGTGGGCCGGTCGTCGGCCGCGGCTTCGACCCGCGCGAAGGCGCGCAGTCCCTTCACCAACGCCGCGTACTCCCCGGCCGACAGCGACCCGAGGATCCGCGCGAACGCGAGGAGGGATGTCCGACGGGTCTCGGTGTGGAGGCGCCGCCCCGCCTCCGTGAGCTCGATCCGGATCGCACGACGGTCGTCCGGGTCCGGCGCCCGGCGGACGAGGCGACGCGCTTCGAGGCGGTCCACGAGGTCCGTGATCCCCGCCGACGTGAGGCCGATCGATTCGGCCACCTCCCGCGCGCGGGCGCCCCCCTGCGCGGAGATGTGGAGCCCGGTCCACTCGGAATAGGAAAGTCCGGCCTGCTCGAGGACCGCCCGCTGTCGGCGCTTGAAGGCCACGAACGCGTCGCGGAGCAGCTCGGCGACCTCCTCGGGGGGCGGGGGAGCGCGCTCGGTGCGTGTCAGGATCGCTTCGGACGTACCGCCTCACAGTCTCGGTATCGTATATTACGATTTCTAAGCAAATGCGTCGGGGTACTCTCGGCCCGACGATCCGACGTTGTGGGAAGTTCGCCCCGGACGGAGGGCCCCCGAATGGGCTTCTCTCGGGCGGTCCGGGAGTTCGAGGCGGGAGCCGGTGTGACTCTCGTGGCCACCGTCGCCCCGTCGGCGGGGGATCGGCCCTCAGTGCGTCGCGTAGTACTCGGCGACCGCCCGGAACGACGCCTTGGGCTCCCACGGCATGTCGGGGTAGACGGTTCCCGGGCGCTCCTCGAGGTGCATCTTCACGAGCCCGTACCGGGTGATGTCGAAGTCGAACGGCAGTTGCCGGATGAGCTCCCGGTTTTCGTCTTCGAGTCCGGCCTGGTCCTCGAACGTGAAGACGAACGTGGAATCGACGCCGGCCCCGTCGTTGATCCGAAGCAGTTCGGCGACCTCGTGAGCCTGGGTGGCTTCGTCGTAGGTGTAGTTGCCCTTCAGCTGCGGAGGCACCTTGCTCCAATCGACGATGTCCCAGCCCCGGCCTCCGAGATCCTCCGCCCCCCGGAACGTGCAGCAACCGAACTCCATGTTGGCGACCGGCTTGCCGAACCCTCGGTACCTCGCGATGAGCTCGGGGTACCGTTCTCGAACGCGCTGGTCGCGGTACAGGTCCACTCCCACGTAATCGAACGGGGTCCAGTCGACCGTTTCGAGCCCCACCGAGGCGTACGTGACCGGTCCGCGGAACACTTCCCGGACCCCGGCGGTCGTGGCCGACAGGAACGCGTTGAGCGGAGGATTGTGCTTCCCTGCCCTCAGGGTCTCCCTCAACGCGGGATGGGCCAGTCGTTCGAGGACGTTGTGGCCCGGAAGAAAACCCTGCGTGAAAAGGGTCACCTCGCTCCCCACGCTGAACACCAGTTTACCCGGCCACTGCTCCCGGAGCCGCTCCGCTCGCTCGGCGCCCTTCACGACGTACGCGCGGGTCTCCTCGGTGTCCCGGTCCCACATCTCCGGGGAGAACCAGACGTCGAGGCCCTGCGCGAGGGCGTCCTCCGCGGCGAGGCTCAGTCGATCGAGGTCGAATCCTTGGAGGCGGACCGCGTTGCAGTGGAGGTCCTCGTGGACGATCTCGAGCTCTCGGTGGACGACCTCAGGGTCGAAGCGGGGCCGCCAGTTGTGGCCCTGCAGGACCCGCCCCACATCGTAGCAGACTCCCTTGGTCTTCACGCCGATCGACCCCGTGATGGTCCGGCCCAGCCGTTCGGGGCATCAGCGACCGGCACATTAGGTGCCACCGGCCGAGGAATGGGCCCGGACGGATTTGAACCGTCGATCGACCGGTTATGAGCCGGACGCTCTGGGCCGGGCTAAGCTACGGGCCCATCCCCGTCGGTTCCGAGGCGCCGCCGAGCGGAATTCCCGGCGGACGGCGCGGCACCGTCCTCCGTTTGAACCGCTGACCCTTCGGTTAACAGCCGAGCGCTCTGCCGCTGAGCTACGGCGGCACCGGCGGCGGCGAGCCAGCCTCACGCTAATAGCCTTTCCGACCGGCGGGAGGTCGCGCGTCGTGCTCGGCGGCCCGTTCCTTGAGCTGGCGCACGAGATCCGTCATCCGGTCGAGGCTCTTGTCGAGGTTCGCCCAGAATTCGCGGGCCTTGTCCGTCACGACCGCTCCGTCGGCGCTCGGCTGGATGACGCCCTCTCGCTCCAGCAGGTGAAGGGAGTAGCGGGTCTTGTGGATCGGCAAGTGCAAGGCCTCCGACAGTCGGATGATGCCGGTCGGAGGGCTCTTCGAAAGCTTCTCGACGATATCGACGTTGCGCGTCAGGAGGTCGAGCTCCTCGACGATCCGGTCGACGAGCTGCGCGCCGTCGCCGCCCGACTCGGGGACCAGCCCGACCGCGCGCTCCGAAGACTTGTCCGTCGGCATACGCCACTCCCGAACCCGCGAGGGTTTACTTGAACGTTGAGGAGGTCCCCGGGAAGCCCGCGCGGCCGAGCGGCCCGGCGACGTGCGGCGTCACTGGCAAGCTCAGCACGAGAACGAGGCGCTAGCCCGTTAACCATCGACCGGATACGGGCCCTCGGCGGATGATCGCGACCGTGGATCTGTTGATCGCCGCCGCATTCGGATTTGCAATCAGCATCGGGGCCCGGAAGACCGTGATCGGGACGTCGCCCGATCGGGGCCGGTTTCGCTGCGCCCGGCACCGGTCGGCAGTGAGGTCAAAAATACCGGCGCCCGATGGGCCTCTCGACCGATGCCGGATCGGGGGGACCCCGGGGTCCGCTGGCTCCTCCGGTCGAAGGACCCTTCGGTACGGTACCTCGTCCTCACCGAGGTTCTTGGGAAGACCGACCGATTCGCGGAGGTCCGCGCCGCTAAGAGGCGCATCCCTCGGAGTCCCCGTCTCCGCGCGCTCCTCTCGGGTCAGCGGGCCGATGGAGGATTCGGAGTCGACTGGTACAAGAAGTGGGCCGGGGCGACCTGGCGTCTGGTCTCCGCCGTCGAGCTCGGGGTTCCCTCGGATAACCGGGCCGCGCATCGCGCAGCGGAGTACGTCCTCTCCCGCCTCCCGTTGAGGCGATCCGAACCCCAGCGCATCCGCGGACGATTCCGTCTTCACGCCTCCGTGATCGGGAATCCGTTGGGGGTGTGCACTCGACTCGGGATGGCAAGTGATCCTCGGGTCCAGCGGATCGCGCGCGGGCTCGCCCGTTGGCAGTGGCCAGACGGCGGGTGGAACTGCGACTCGTCGGAGAAGGCATGGCATTCCTCCTTCCACGAGAGTCTCGCCACCTTCTGGGGGCTCAACGAGTACTTCCGGGCCACGAAGGACGGCGAAGTCCGCGCGGCGGTCCGTCGAGCCGGCGAGTTGTTCCTGAAGCATCGACTCTTCCGGTCCTGCCGCGGGGAGGGGGTGATCGACCTCCGTTGGACTCGCCTTCGCTATCCGGTCTACTGGCACTACGACATCCTCCAGGCGCTCCGAGTGCTGCAGCGAGCCGGCAAGGGGAGCGACCCGAGAACCCGGGAGGCGCTCGACCTCGTCGCGTCCAAGCGGACGAAGGATGGCACCTGGCACGCGGAAGGACGCTACTGGCGCCGGGGCCCCTGGAACGGGGCCAACACCGAGGTCGTCGATTGGGGAGATCGCGGGCCCAACGAGATGCTCACGCTGAACGCGCTGCGCGTCCTCGTCGCGTCGGGCCGGCTAGGGTGAAGCGAGTCCGTCGTGATACGAAGCCGGGTCGCTCCGTTCACCCGACGACGCCTGGCAGGAGCTCGAACCCGGCCTGACGGAAGTCGGAGTCGAAGCCGAAGACGGAGCTGACCCCGAGTGCCTCCATCGTCACGAAGCTCAGGCAATCGGTGAGGCTCCAACGCGTGTCCTCGCGTTCCTGGAGCCGATCCCACGCCTCCCAAAAGCGATCGGGCGGGGTCCACACCACCTGGACACTCTCACTCTCGATCAGTACGCGGCGAAACTCCCGGACCGCATCGCCCCCCGCATGGAGCCGAAGATAGGTGACTGCCTCGTCGAGCACGTAGTCGGTGGTCACCAATCGACCATGGGCCCCTCGCCGAAGCTCCTTCTGGAATCGAACGGACCGTTCGTGGAACTGGTCCCGCTGGTCGAGCAGCGCGATCCAAGCCCCGGAATCGACGAAGATCATGGTCGGGAGTAGAGAATACGGTCGTGGTCGACCGACCCCGTTGTCCGGCGGCCCTCTCGCCGAATGAGGGGAAACGCCCGGAAGATCGGATCGTCCGGATTCACGCGATCCGGCAGCAGGTGCGCCCGCAGCGCCTCGCGAGCGACTTGCTTCATGCTCTTCCCCTCCTTGCTCGCGCGCTCTCGCAGCAGGCGGTACTCGTCGTCCGGCACGGCCGTCTGAACCAGTTTCATGTTACATGGACCATGAAAAATGGACTATATCACGGTTCGCCGGAGTCGAGGTCCGCGTGCAGCAGCGGGCAGAGGGCGGCGGACGCTCGCCTCCGATCACCCGTTCCCGGAGGGGGCGGGCCCGCCGGGACTCGAATTCGGGTTTGAGCTCCCGCAAGCCGCCGTGGGCTTCCGAGGACCACTCCGTCCTCCGCTTGCCCTGGGTCGGAGCAGTGCGGTAGCAGTCTATCCGGACGAGGTCCTGGATCCTTCGCTACCGATTGAGAGTCCTTTAGCCGGACACGCCACCACTTCCTGAGCCGGTCTGGTGCGAGTCATTTAGCTAAAATGCTAAATAATACCCGGCCCCTCGGGAGGGTCCGATGGCCCCCGCCCCCGCGGCAGACTATGACGCGATCTTCGGCGCGCTCTCGCATCCGATCCGCCGGGACATTCTGGCCCGGCTGGCTGTCCGGGACGCCGGCGTGGAGGACCTCGCTGCGCCGTACAACGTGAGTCTCCCGACGATCTCGCGTCACCTCAAGCGTCTCGAGGATGCCGGACTCGTGGCGGTGACGCGTGACTGGCGGTATCGCACGCGTCATCTCAACGTCCGTCCGCTGGCCGACGCATTCGGTTGGCTCGCCCAGTACCGGGCGATGTGGGACGATAGCTTCGATCGGTTGGAGCGGGTCCTTGGTAGCGCGCCGAGGTCGAGAGCACCCGCACCACCCCCCCGACGGAGGTCCCCGTGAGCAAAGCCGGGTCCGGCGCCGCCGGCACGCCGGGCGAGTTGACGGCGATCTCGCTTCCCACCGATACCGAGATCATCGCCGTTCGCGTCCTCCCGGTTCCCTGCGCCCGTGCCTACGCGGCGTTCGTGACCCCGGAGCTTCTCGCTCGGTGGTGGGGGCCCGCCGGATGGCGAACGGTCGTCGACGCGATGGACGTTCGCGTCGGCGGCCGGTACCAGATCCGTTTGCTCGGCGCGGACGGGGAGGTCATGCACCGCACGGGAGCGTATCGAGAGATCGTGCCGGGGTCCCTGCTCGTGCGGACGCTCGAGTTCGGAGAGTTCGCGGAACTCACGGTTATCGAGTCGATCCAGTTCGAGCCGGTGCCCGGAGGCACCCGGGTCACCCTGCGCACCGAATTCCCCTCGCCCGCCGACCCGAGCCGTCTCACGGCCGCCGGCATTCAGAACGGGGTCCGCTCCCTCTTCCGCCGGCTCGATGCGCTCCTCTCGGAGGCGCCCACCGGCAAAGGATGACGGATGTTCGAGGACAGGGTGGAGAGAGCCGTCGGCGCCGACAAAAGGCTGCCCGCGCGGCCGAGGATTCTCGACGGCCCCGCTTGCGCGGAACGGGCCAACGAGCGACGGTTAGAGTTCCCCGAGTCCGGGACGCGGGTCGGAACCCGCGGAGCCTCTCGAGCGCGCCCTCCGCGAGTTGACGCGCGAGCCTACGCACGAACATGATCACCTACGGCGTTTCCATGTCACTGGACGGGTTCGTTGCGGGCCGAGGCCAGGGCCCCCGGCACCCCTTGGGCATCCGTGGGGAGCTTCTGCACGATTGGATGCGCGCGCTGGCGGTATGGCGCAAGGAGGCCGGCCTGCGCGGGGGGGTCACGAACGCGAGCACCCGGGTCTTCCTCCGGAGCGACCAAAACGTCGGCGCCGTCATCATGGGACGCAATATGTTCGGTGGCGGGCCGGGACCGTGGGGGACTCCCGCCTGGGGTGGGTGGTGGGGCGAGGACCCGCCCTTCCACCTCCCGGTCTTCGTGCTCACGCACTATCGACGCAAGCCCTTGGTTTGCCAAGGGGGAACCACCTTTCACTTTGTGACGGAGGGTCTCGCGGCGGCCCGACGTTTGGCGGAGCGAGCGGCCGGGGGAAAGGTCGTAGCTATCTCCGGTGGCGCGGGGGTCGCAAAGCAGTACCTCGCGGCCGGACTCGTGGACCAATTCACGATCCACCTCGTTCCCGTGTTCCTTGGCGAGGGGGTGCGACTTTTCGACTCCGAGTTGCTCTCCAAGCTCCGACTCCGGCAAGTCCGCGCGATCGAAGCTCCCGGGGTGACTCACCTGACGTACCGGGTCGGGAGACGGTCCCCCTCGAAGCGCCGGAAGTAGAGCCGGCCCTCCTCTCTTCGCGCTCCCGAACTGGGCCCCGGCCGATACGCCGGGGACTCCATCGAATCGACGAACGCCACGGGCCCGCCGGGATTCGAACCCGGGTTTGAGGCTCCGGAGGCCCCCGTGATATCCAAGCTATACTACGGGCCCTTCGACGACGCTCCGCCGATGCGGCGGCCGGATGTGTCGCCCCTACCCGGGCGAGGGGGTAACCGTTGCGGTCCGTCGGACGCCCCGGCGACGCCCAGCGCAAATAGCCCCATGATTTTGGGGTGGCATGTCCGACCCGATTTCTCCCGACCTGCGCCGACGCATCGCCCAGTCGCTCCTGAAGAACAACCTGCAGCTCCGCTCCGGGGAGCGCGTGATCATCGAGGCCTGGCCGCATACGCTCCCGTACGCGGTGGCCCTTGCCCGCGAGGTCCGCCGGATGGGCGCGTTCCCGCTCGTCCCGTACGAGGACGAGGCCGGCTACTGGGACGCCGTGGACGACGGGGAGTTCGAGGTCCTCGGGAAGGCGGCGGCCCACGAGTGGGCGGCACTGATGCGCTCGAACGTCTACATTCACATGTGGGGTCCGGGCGATCGGGTCCGACTCGGCCGGCTCCCCCCGAAGAAAGCCGGACGGCTGTTCGCGTTCAACGACGCGTGGTACCGGGCGGCCCGCGCCGCCGGGCTGCGGGGGCTCCGGCTCGAGCTGGGCCGGCCGCATCCCGCGCTGGCGAAGGCGTATGACGTGGATCTCGACCGCTGGACGGAACAGGTCGCTCGCGCCACGCTCGTCAACCCCGACGCGCTCCGACCGGGGCTGGCGCGGATCGGCCGGGCGCTCGGCCGGGGCCGGGACCTCCGGATCCGCCATCCGAACGGCACCGACCTGCACCTTCGCCTGTCGGGCGCCGCGCCGCGTCCGGCGTCGGGTCGCCCGGTGGTGGGAGATCCGAAGCGACCGTTCGACCTCCTCGCGAACGTGCCCGCGGGGGCGATCCGCGTGGCCCTCGATACCGCGGTCGCCGACGGGACGATCGTGGCGAATCGCACCTGCTATTACGAGGACGGCACGGCGACGGGCGGCGTCTTCCGGTTCCGCAACGGCCAACTGACCAGCGCGGAGTTCGAATCCGGACAGGCCCGGTTCGATGCGGGATACAAGGTCGGCGGAAAGGGAAGGGACCGCCCGGGCATGCTGGGCATCGGCCTCAACCCGGCCCTCCGCGACACGCCGCAGCTCGAGGACGTCGAACGCGGGGCAATCATGGTCTCCGTCGGCGGGAATCGGATCCTCGGGGGCCGAAATCCGTCCGGGTTCTTCGGCTGGGTGATGAACGCGGGCGGAACGCTGGAGATCGACGGCAAGCCCCTCGCAATCGGCGCCTGAGCCGGGACCGGGGGCTCACGCGGCGGGCTTCGGCTCGCCGCCCGGCTTTCCGGCCTTCGCTTTCGGGGCGGGAGTGGGCGCGCTCTTCGACTCGGAGTAGCCGCACTTCCCGCACGAGCGGCGGTTGCCGTGCTCGGCGAGGAAGACGCCGGGTCCGCACTTGGGGCACGCCTTGTGCGTCCGGCTGAGCTGCTCGCCCTGGACGGAGTAGAGTCCGACCCGCGCCTTGGCCATGTCGCCCTACGCTCCCTCGGACGCGTCCTTCTCGGCCTTGGGGGCCTTCGGCTTGTGCGGGGCCTTCGCTTCGGCCTTGGCGGGGGCATCGGCCTTCGGCGCCTCGGGGGCCGGGGCTTCGGGCGCGGCCGAAGGCGCGGCAGCCTCGGGTGCGGGCGTCGCGGCGGGCGCCGCTGCCTTGGAGGCCTTCTCCTTGAGGCCGTTGCGAACGAGGATGTGCCCGCGGGGAATCGACTTCGCCGCCTCCGGGGTCTCGTAGACCATCGCATCGCCCTGCGTCGTGGCGGTGCCGTACTCGGCGCCCATCCGCTCGATGATCACGCGGTCCTTCGGCGCCTTCACGAGCTTCGACAGTTCGCCCCGCACGGCGTCGCGGCTCGGCGTCGCCGCGCTCGGATGTGCGATCTCGAACCGGTACTCGTGCCGCTTCATCAGCGGGTTGGGTCGGTCCTCGAGAATCTTGATCTCCACGTGCGGTCCTCCTCGCGCGATCGGCTTCGACTTTGGTCTCCGGGCACCGTGGGCGCGGGCCCAAGAGGCCCCCTCACCCGAGGTGGCGTATATAACGGTGGCCCGCAGCGCGAGCTCAGTGCGCGCCCGGAGCGACCGGTGAACGCGGCCCGGTCGCCGCGGGCACTCCCACGATTGACGATCGGCTCGAGGACCGCGCACCGGAAGCGGAACGACGCCGCTCGGCGGTAGACCATATGACCCATCGCGGACTAACCGACGCGGGCCCGCGGGGTGATTTTCGCTTGGCTCCCATTTCTCTGTGTGTGAACACCCAGACGCCGCTCGTGCAGTATCTGGGGAACCCCGACAGCGGGCGGCTCGAAGCCGCGAGCCGCGACCCCACCGATCTCACGACCCTGCGGGAGGGCGTCGACTTTCAGTACTCGCCGGGTGGGGTCACGCGGATGGTCTTTCCGCTCGTCCGCCGGCTGCTCGAGGCCCAGGTCGTGGGCGAGGTGCACTGGGTCGCGCTCAACCCGCACGCGCCCCCCACCGTGCGCCTCGGGAAGATCACGCTCCACAACCTCGCGCTCGACGGGGACCGAATGGCCGGGTACGGGGAGGTCAAGGAGGCGATCTGGGGGCGGATCCACGAGATCGACGCCGCGCGCCCCCGGGACGACCTGTTCTGGAGCGAGGCGTTCTCCGAGTACGCCTACTACAACCGCCGCACGGCGGAAGTGATCCAGCAGCTGGATCGCACGCACGACTTCGACGCGTTCTACATCCACGATTTCCAGCAGATGCCCGTCGGGCACATGCTCGCGACGGTCAAGCCGAAGATCTTCCGTTGGCACATCCCGTTCGACGCCTCGGTGTTTCCCGACCAGTGGCGGGCGCTGCTCGCGACGTACCTCGATAGCTACGACATGATCGTCGTGAGCACGGCGAGCTACGCGGAGTCCCTGCTCGCCTGGCGCCCCGAGGCGAACGTCCTGCGGCTCTACCCGTACCTCGATCCCGCGGACTACGGCCGGCCATCCCGATCCACCGTGGCGGCGACTGCAAAGCGGCTCGGCCTCGGTCCGACGGATCGGGTCGCGCTCGTCGTCGCGCGGATGGATCCGATGAAGGGGCAGGACCTCGCCATCCGCGCCCTCGAAGGGCTCCGCGAGGAGTATCCCGAACTGCGTCTCGTTCTCGTGGGGAACGGGAGCTTCTCGGGCTCCCGCTCGGGCCTCGGGCTGTCGAAGTCCGCGACGTGGCGGCAGCATCTCGAGAAGGAGGCCACGGCCCGGGGAGTCCGCGACCGCGTGCTCTTCACCGGCCACGTGTCTCAGGAGGATCTCGACGCGCTCTACGAGCGGGCCGAGTTCACGATCCTGCCGTCGATCCGGGAGGGATTCGGGCTCGTGGCGGTCGAGAGCTGGCTCCACCGGCGGCCGGCGATCGTCACGCGACGCGCCGGGGTCGCGGAGTTGATCCGCGACGGCGTGAGCGGGCTCCTCTTCGACCCCGACCGACCCGAGGAGCTCGAGAAGCGGATGCGCCAGCTCCTCGACGACCGATCGGGCCGGCTCCGCGCCCGGCTCGTGCGCAACGGGCGCGTCGCGTCCCGGCAGTGCACGCTCGACGCGGCGGCCAAGGCCGAGGAAGCGATGTTGGTCGGCGCGACGGAGGCCTGAGTGGTCGCGCTCGACACGGTCTGGGGCTGGTTCGTCCCGTATCTGCCGGTCGTCGTCATCGTGGTCCTGACGATCGTCATCGCCTGGCTCGTCCACGCGGTCCTCGGCCGCCTCATGCGCCCGAGCACCCCCCAGATGGCGGGGACGGCGCGACGCCTTGGCGTGGTGGTCGTCGTCCTGATCGGAGGCACCCTGGCCCTGCAGGCGCTCGGCGTGGACCCGACCGTGCTCCTGCTCGTCATCGGGCTGCTCGGCGTCACGATCCTCGTCGCGCTCCGCGAGCCGCTCAGCAACTACGGCGCGAAGTACTTCTCCGACGTCTACACCCCGTTCAAGGTCGGCGACACGATCCAGGTCCAGGGCGTCTCGGGGAAGGTCATCGAGATCAACGCGATGACGACGATCCTCCTCTCCGACAGCGACCAGCTGATCTCGGTCCCGAACGTGGCGATGATCCGCGACGTGGTCGTCAACACGTCGCCCCAGGCGTGGAAGGAGGTCGTGGTGCCGGTGTCGATCGGCAGCGCGGTCGATCTCCCCGCGTTCGAGAGCGAACTCCTGAAGTCGCTCGGGAAGCTCCGAACGCGGCTCGATCCCCGATTCCCGCCGGTGCTCACGACGAAGAGCCGGACGCCGCAATCCACCGACCTCGTCCTCACGCTCATGCTCCGCCGCCCGGAGGACCGCGATGCGATCACGGTCGAGGCGAACAAGCGGCTCGCCGAGCTCCTCGACCGGATGCGCGGCGTCCGCCGCTCGGCGTGAGCCGGAACCCTCAAGCCTCCCCCGGCGGTCGGGAGCGCCGATCGCCATGGAGCGACGGACGCTCGGACGGAACGGGCCGACGGTGTCGGCCCTCGGATTGGGCTGCATGGGGATGAGCCAGAGTTACGGCACGGGGGACGAGGCGGAGAGCCGGGCCACGATCGCCCGCGCCCTGGACCTCGGCGTGTCGTTCCTCGACACCGCCGACATCTACGGGGACGGCGCGAACGAGCGGCTCGTGGGCTCGGCGATCCACGACCGCCGGGCGGAGGTGTTCCTCGCCACGAAGTTCGGGTTCGTCGACGACCCGATCTCGGGCGACCGTCGCATCGACGGCCGCCCGGAGCACGTGGCGGAAGCCTGCGACGCGAGCCTTGCGCGGCTCGGCGTGGAGACGATCGATCTGTACTACCTGCACCGCGTCGACCCCCACGTAGCGATCGAGGAGACCGTGCGAGCGATGGGGGATCTCGTGCGAGCGGGGAAGGTCCGCCACCTCGGGCTTTCCGAGGTGAGCGCTGCCACCTTACGTCGCGCGCACGCCATCTTCCCGATCACGGCGGTCCAGAGCGAGTACTCGCTGTGGACCCGCGACCCCGAGAACGGGTTGTTCGACGCGTGCCGGGAGCTCGGGGTCGGCCTGGTGCCGTTCTCCCCCCTCGGACGGGGGTTCCTCTCCGGCAAGCTCCGATCGCTCGAGGGGCTCAAGGAGGACGACTTCCGTCGCTCGCTCCCTCGATTCGAGGAGGAGAATTTTCGGCGCAATCTCGCGCTCGTCGACCGGATCGAAGCGCTCGCCCACCGCAAGGGCTGCACGGCCGCCCAGCTCGCCCTCGCCTGGCTGCTCGCGCGCGGGCCGCACGTCGTGCCGATCCCGGGGACGAAACGGCGGGCGAACCTCGAGGAGAACGTCGCGGCGGCCGGGATCCGCCTCGCGCCGGAGGACCTGCGCGAGATCGACGCGGTCCTGCCGCCGGGGGCGGCGGCGGGGGAACGGTACCCCGCGGCGCAGATGGCGACCGTCAACAAGTGATCGGCCGGTCTGCCCGTTCGTCGACCGGGAGATCCCCGCTCCCGTGACGGCCGCATCCGGCAGGGGGGACGGGTGAGCGACGCGAGCCTCCGCGCGACCGGCACCCGGCTCGAGCACCGGCTGGTCCGCTTCGACCCGAGCCGGATCCAGTGGACCGACGCCGTCCGATCGACGATCGTGCTCGGGGTCCCGATCGCGTACGGCCTCGCCACCGGCGCGCCAGCGACCGGGGTGTTCCTCGCGATCGGGTGCTTCAACATCCTTCTGCTGCAGTTCTCGGGTACGCCGGCGGATCGGCTGCGGCTCACGGGACTCGGACTCCTCCTCAACACGGCGGCGATCGCCGCGGGGACCGCGGTCGGTTCGCTCGGCTGGATCGAGGTGCCGCTGGTCGCCGCCGGCCTCGTCGCGCTGCATGCGGCGAACCGGATCCCGAGGTCGTGGAACCTCGGCTTCGCCGCCTCGGCGATGTACGTGATCGGTGTCGGACTACCGGGGTCGTCACTCCCCGAGGCGTTGGGGCGCGGGGAGCTCGCCCTCGTCGGCGGGCTGATCGCCCTCTTGGGTCTCGCGGCGCAGCCCCTCGTGGCCCGGGGCGCGGGACGCCCGTTCCCCCGGGAAGATGCCCCGTGGCCCCCGGTCCGGCAGGACGGGAGCCTGCCTGAATGGACGCATGCCCTGGCGGTGGGCCTGACTGCCGCCCTCGGCCTTGCGATCGCCCTCGCCCTCGGGCTGGCGCGGGACTACTGGGTGATGCTGACGGTCGTCGTGGTGCTCCGGGTCCACTACGAGGAGACGATCGTCACGGGGTCGGCGCGGCTCATCGGGACGCTCGCCGGCGCCGGGGTCGGTGCGGCGATCGTGCTCGCCCCGCTGCCGCCGCTGGGCCCCGCGATCCTTCTGCTCGCGTTCGCCTTCGGCGCGTTCGCCCTGCAACGGGCGAACTACCTCCTGTACGCGCTCGCCCTCACCGCGTTCGTGGTCCTGCTGCTCAATCTGGTCTACCCGGAAGCCGCGTCGTTCGCGTGGGTGCGGGTCGCCGACACGGCGCTCGGGGGAGCGCTCGCCATGATGACGGGCGCCCTGCTCTGGTACGCCCGGTACCGACCGCGGGGGCCCGGGACCGACGGGGGCTTATTTCGCGACGGGGCCTGACCCGGCGCCCGAGAGGGGATCCATGGCGCCGTTCACGATCGTCGTCGACTGCGCCGACCCGGACCGGCTCGCGCACTTTTGGGCGGCGGCGCTCGGATACACCATCGAGCCGCCCCCGGCCGGACACGCGAGCTGGGCGGCCTACTGGCGCTCTCGGGGCCTCCCCGAGTCCGAGCTCCCCGCGGGGGACGACGCGGTCGTCGACCCCGCGGGGCGTGGACCCCGGATCTGGTTTCAATTGGTCGACGAGCGGAAGACCGGCAAGAATCGCCTCCACCTCGACCTCAACGTGAGCGGCGGGCCGGACGTGCCGCTCGAGGAGCGCCGGCGCCGGATCGAGGGCGAGGCGGAGCGTCTCGTGCGCCTCGGGGCCGTCCGCCTCCGCGGGATGGACGAGCTGGAGTCGATCGGCCACTACGCCGTCGCGATGCAGGATCCCGAGGGCAACGAATTCGACATCAACTGAGGTCGACCGTGGTACGCCCCCCTCCCCTCGGGCCCGGAGAACGGATCGTCGCGAGCTGGTCCGCCGAACTCGTGCCGACGGACGAATCGAGCCCGCGCCCCGGTCAACTGCTCGTGACGACCTCGCACTGCCGATTCTTCGCCCGCGCCGGCCCCTTCGGGAGCCGATGGGAGACCCGCCCGGCGTTCTCCGTTCCGTTGGGGGCGATCCGAGCCGTCGAAGGCCGGTCGTTCGCGATGTCGATCGGCTACGGAGATCGCGTGGCGATCCCGGGAGTCGCGATCGACGGGGTCGCGTTCCGGCTCGCCCGGGGCGATACGCCGTCCCAGGTCGGCGCGGCGATCGCGTCGGCCCGGGGGGCCGCGCCGTCCTAGGGCCGCTCGTAGAGCACGGCGCCCGACCGCACGGTCGCCCGGACGCGGGAGAACGCGCTCGGATCCTCGATCGGGTCGCCGTCGAGCACCGCGAGATCTCCGCGGAAGCCCGGTCGCAGCGCGCCGACCTCCTCGCCGACTCCGAACGTCTCGGCGGGTCGCGTGGTGAGCGCGCGCAGGACCTCCCGGGGGGCGAGCCCGCACCGCACGAGCTCCGCGACCTCCCGGTCGACCGTCGGGTCGGGCATGTAGCCGACATCGGTGCCGAAGATCAGCTGCCCGCCCTGCCGGTGGAATTCGCGGACGACGGCCCGGATCGGCTCGAGGTAGGCGTCGTCGTCCCGCACCGTGCGGGCGAACATGGAGAGCGTCGGGGTCATCCGCGCCCCGCGTTCGACGAGCGCGCGGATCGGGATCCCCTCGGGCCCGTCCACGGTGTCGGGGGGATGGGCCAGGATGTCGACGCCCGCGCCGAGCGCGATGCGGACCCCATCGCCGTCCGACGGGTGACTGTACACGAGACGGCCCGCCCGGTGCGCCGCCTCGACGGCGGCTCGCGCGACCGGCTCGGGCATGTGACGGATCTCGCCCCGTGCGACATACGACCCCGTGAAGATCTTGATCACGTCCGCCCCGAGCGCGACGATCTCCCGCACGGTCTCGGCGGCGGCCTCGGGGGTCGCCGGTTGCGGAACGAGCGGGCGGACCTCCTCGGGCAACGAATCGGCGAGGTAGTACGGGATCCCGTCCGCTGGGAAGATGCTCGGCCCCGCCGTACGGACGTTCGGGCCGGCGAGCTCCCCGGAGACGATCCGCCGGCGCAGCGGGATCGTGATCCTCGGATCCGAGCCCGTATCGACGACCGACGTGAATCCGTGCGACGTGAGCATCGCGCGCAACGCGGAGTCGAGGGGTCCGGGGGCGGCCCGGGCGGCGTCGTTCCAGCTCGGTTCGGTGAAGTGGACGTGGGCGTTCCAGAACCCCGCGACGACGAACCCCTGGTTCGCGTCGATCCGGCGGGCACCGCGGGGCACCTCCACGTGGGGTCCGATCCGCGAGATCCGACCGTCCTCGACCACGATCGTCATCCCCGCACGGGGCGGGGCGTCGGGGTCGGCGAGGACCGTCGCCCGTTCGATGGCGAGGGCGTCCGGGATCATGCCGCGGGTTCCTGCTGGGTGAGGCAGTGGATCGATCCGAGCCCCCAGATCAGGTCTCCGCTGTGCACCCCCCGGACGTTCCGGTCGGGGAAGAGCCGCGCCAGGATCGAGAGCGCCTCCCGGTCGCGCGGGTCGTTGAAGGTCGGCACGAGCACGACGCCGTTCGCGATGTAGAAGTTGAGGTAGCTCGCCGGGACCCGTTGCCCGCCGTAAGCGATCGCGCTCGGCATCGGGAGGGTGACGATCTCGAGCGGCCGACCGTCGGGGAGCGTCGTGGCCCGCAGGCGGGCGAGGTTCTCCTCGAGCGGCGCATGGTTCGGGTCCGCCGGGTCGGGTTCGTGCGCCGCGACGACCGTCCGCTCTCCCACGAAACGCGCGACGTCGTCGATGTGCCCGTGCGTATCGTCCCCGACGATCCCGCGCGCGAGCCAGACGACGCGTTCGATGCCGAGGTACTCCGATAGGACGCGCTCCATCTCCCCGCGCCCGAGCCCCGGATTCCGCGCCTGCACGTCACTCAGGAGACACTCCTCCGTCGCAAGGAGCAGCCCCGCACCGTTCACGTCGATCGCGCCGCCTTCCAGCACGACCGGGACCGGCCCCTGGCGGGGACGCCAGACGGGCACGCCGAGCGTGCGCCCGACGCGGGCGGCCAGGCGGGCGTCTCGGCGATAGTTGTCGTACTTGGCCCAGGCGTTGAACCGCCACGCCGTGACGCCGATCGCTCCCGGGGCTCCCGCGGGTCCCTCCCGACGCACGAAGATCGGACCGGAGTCCCGGACCCACGACCGGTCCGTCGGCCATCGGTAGAACTGGATCCGATCGAGCGAGACCCCGGACTGCTCGAGGAGCGCCCGGGCCGCCGCCTCGCGGGCGGCGGTTCCGACGACGATCCGGACGGGCTCGTGCGGGGCGAGGTGCCGGACGATCTCGGCGTAGGCAAACGGGATCGCCTCGAAGCGCCCGGGGAAATCGTCGCGGGCGTGGGGCCACACCAGCCACGTTCCCGCGTGCGGGGCCCACTCCGCGGGCATCCGAAATCCGAGCGTCCCCGGAAGTCCGCGGGGCGTGCGCACCGCCGTCACGGCGGATCGAGGAAGCGGTGCGTGATCGGGCCGTAGGCGTCGACGCGGCGGTCCCGAAGGAACGGCCAGTGCCGCCGCACCGTCTCCACCTCCCGGGGATCGACCTCGGTGACGAGGATCGCTTCCTCGTCGTGGGGAGCCTTGGCGATCACGCGGCCGAACGGGTCCGCGACGAACGAGCCCCCCCAGAACTCGATGCCGGGTCCGTCCGCCCGGTTGCCCCGCACGTCCCCGTGCTCGTGGCCGACGCGGTTCGGGACCGCCACGTAGAGCCCGTTCGCGATCGCGTGGCCGCGCTGGATCGTCTCCCACGCGTCGTGCTGGGCGGTGCCGAATTCCGCCTTCTCGGCCGGATGCCATCCGATCGCCGTCGGGTAGAACAGGAGCTCCGCTCCGCCGAGAGCCTCGAGCCGCGCCGCTTCCGGATACCACTGGTCCCAGCAGATCAGCACTCCCGCCCGCCCGCCCGGGACGGGGAAGGTCGGGAACCCGAGGTCGCCCGGCGCGAAGTAGAACTTCTCGTAATAGAGGGGGTCGTCCGGAATGTGCATCTTCCGGTAGCGGCCGAGCAGCGTTCCGTCGGGGCCGAGCACGACCGTCGTATTGTGGTAGACGCCGGCCGAGCGCCGCTCGAAGAGCGGGACGAAGACCGTCGCTCGGAGCTCGAGGGCGAGCGCCGCGAACCGCTCGGTGGTCGGCCCGGGGATCGGTTCGGCCTCGTCGAACAGCGCGTGGTCCTCCCGCTGGCAGAAGTACTGGGTCCGGAACAACTCGGGAAGGCAGATCACCGAAGCGCCGCGCCCGGCGGCCTCCCGCACCCGGTCGACGGCCCGGTCGACGTTGGCGTCCGGATCCGGCCCGCACGCCATCTGCACGAGGCCGATGCGGAACGGGCGATGCGTCACCATGCGGGAGCCGGGCTCCTCGCCCCGCGAGGTGCCGAGCGTCCAGAATCCGGTGTCGGGCTAATGAGGTTTGGGCGGGGACGTCCCGGGGAAGGCGCCAAGGCATCGGAGAGGTTCGCGTGGCGCGGCGAAGGGCGCATGGCGTTCGAGTCCCCGGAGGAACAGCGCCGGCGGGAACTCCGGCTCGTGGTCGGGGTGGTCCTCCTGATGCTCGTCATCGTGAGCGCGGCGCAGGCGATCTGGTTCTTCGGCTCGACGCCGTTGCTCGGGGCACCGGTGCCGTCCTGGGTCATCGAGGCCGCGATCGTCAGCTGGGTCGGGACGCTCGCCTTCGCGACATATGCGGTCCACGCCCTCGCGAGCGGGCCGCGACCCCGGGGTCCGACCGAGCCGTACTCCGGCGACTGACCGGGCCGGCACCGCTCCGCGCTCGCGTGGACGTCGGGAGGGGTTCCACCGAAGCGGGCGCCGCGCGCCAGGGGTGCGGTCCGATCAGGCGCCGGTCCCACGGGGTCGTCCGATCGCCCGCTGGATGCGGGGGTCGTCCCGGATGTCCGCGTAGAGCGGGGAATAGAGGAGGTCGAGGACGGGGACCATCCCTTCCGTGCGGCATTGCTCCATCAGGGCACAGAACCGATCGGTGTCGCCGAGCGCGTAGTAGACGTACGCCTCGAGGAACCAGCCGACGGCGTGCGCCTCCTTGCGCCGTTCGAGGTTCTCGATCTCCCGCTCCGCGGTCGCGCGATCCCCCCGCTTCGCGGCCAGGATTCCGCGGAGTGCGTGGAGGTAGATGCTCGTCGGGCGCAGTTTCGCCATTTCGGTGGCCATGCGCTCGGCGTCGTCGAGCCTGCCGTGACTGAGGTAGTACTCGGCCCGGTGGGAACGGGTCCGGAACGGGACGAGCGACTCGGTCCGATCCCAGTGCGCGACCGCCTCCCCCTCGCGTCCGGCGTAGAAGTACGCGCGTCCGAGGAAGGCGGCGACGTTCACGTCGTACGGGTCCAGCGAGCGGGCCGTCTCGAGGAGTCGGATCGCCTCCTCGATGTGGCCGTCCCCGCTCTCGATCTGGGCCAGCCAGCGGTAGGCGTCGCCGAGGCTCGGGTTCAGCTCGAGCGCCCGCTCCGCCTCGGTGCGGGCGCCCTCTAAATCGTCGATGGCGAGATAGTACTCCGCGAGGACCGAATGCGCCTCGGCGATCCGTTCGTCGAGCTCGAGGGCGCGTCGTGCTTCGCCGAGCAGGCGCGGCATCTGCTCGTCGAGCGGCAAGGCTCCTTCCATCGTCAGCCAGACCGTCGCCTCGGCGATCCCCACGTGGGCGCGCGCGAAGTTCGGGTCGCGCTCGACCGCCCCCTCGAAAAGGGCGAGCGCCTGGCGGATGGTCTCCTCGGATCCCTTCTCGCTGAGGAGTTTTCGGCCATGCAGGAAGAGCGCGTACGCGGCGAGGTCGGAGGTTTCCCGCGGCCCCCCGGGGACGGGCGGGGTGGGCGGCGGAGTTCCGGGCGCCCGAACGTGGACCGAGATCGACGCCGCGACCCGGCCCGCGATGTCGTCCTGGATCGCGAAGATGTCGTCGAGCGGACGATCGTACTGGGAGCTCCAGAGCCGGTCCTCCGATCGGGGGTCCAGGAGCTGGACGGTGATGCGGACCCGGTTACCGGCCTTGCGGACCGTACCTTCCAGCGCGAGCCGCACGTCGAGGTCGCGCGCGACGTCCCGCAACGAGTTCGGCGCGTCCTTGTACCGGCGGACCGAGGTGCGCGGCACGACGCGCAGGCCGGCGATCCTCGAGGTCTGGGTGATCAGCTCGTCGGTCAGCCCGTCGGCGAAGTAGCTGTCGTTCGCGTCCGGGCTCAGGTTCGCGAGCGGCAGCACCGCCAGCCGGAGGGGGGTGGACGCGGCCGCCGGAGCCGAGGGAGGAGCCCCGTCGCCCCACAGGAGCACCCGGTAGACGTCCACGGGATGTTCGACGTGCTTCAGGGTGCGCGCGCCGAGCTTCTCGAGCGGGAGGCGGAGCTGGCCGCGGACCTGGTCGTACACCGGTCCGGACACGCAGATCCCGCCGGGGTCCGCGAGGGGTTCGATCCGCGAGGCGACGTTCACGGCGTCCCCGACGATGTCGTCGCCGTCGCCGACGACGTCGCCGAGGTGGATCCCGATCCGGAGCCGGATCGGCCCCCCGGCGTCGGGGCGGGCATTCCGCTCCGCGACCGCCTTCTGGACCTCGACCGCGCAGCGGGCCGACTCCATCGCGCTCGCGAATTCGACCAGGAAGCCGTCGCCGAGACTCTTCACTTCGCGACCGTTGTGGGCGGCGAACAGGGGTCGGAGGATCCGCTGGTGCTCGGCGCGCAGCCGGAGCGCCTCCTCCTCATCCCGCTGGCCGAGTTCGGTGAAACCGACCAGGTCCGTGAACATGATCGCGGCGAGCCGGCGGGACGACGGGGTCACGGACGCGAACGGTCCTCCTCCGAGTTAAGGGCTCCCGCGGGGCACCGCTGCGCTTCCGTGCGGATCCGGCGGCCGTCGGCGGACTTATCAGCCGGAACCCGGTCGCCCTTCGGATGGCCAAGATCGGGCCGATCCGCCACTCCTACTACTACGCGGCGAGCCCCGAACGGGTGTTCGCCGCGCTCACCGACCCGCGGGAGTTGACCAAGTGGTTCGTGCGGAAGGCCCGCGTGGTCCCCCGGAAGGGCGGCACGTATCGACTCACCTGGGGACCGTACACGATGCGGGGCCGCGTGCTGGAAATCGAACCGCCCCGGCATCTGGTGCTCCGCTGGATCGACCAGTTCGGCGACGGCAAGGTCTTCGAGACCGAGGCCGCCTTCGAGCTCACGAAGAAGGGCAAGGGGACGGTCCTCTCGCTCACCCATCGCGGGTTCAGATCGGGAAAGAAGTGGGTCGCCCTCTTCGGCGGGGTCCAGTCCGGCTGGGCGTACTACCTCGTGAACCTGAAGTCGTTCCTCAACCACGGGAACGATCTGCGGTCGGACCACGACGCGCTGGGCTGAGCGCGGGCGGGACGACCCGCTCAGCGGGGAGGCGGGGGGACCGGGGTCCCCGTCGTGGTGTAGGCCATCGGGGGGGCCGGGGTGTCCTTCCAGACGAGCGCCAGGATGCCGCCGATCAGCGCCAGGATGAACCCGAGGAAGAACCCGCCGAGCGCGAAAGGCCAGGCGAGGAACGAGAAGACGATCGCGAGCGCGCCCCAGGCGAGGTGACCTTTCGGCACCGCGAGCATCAGCACGCCGACGATGATCGTCAGGAGTCCGACCAAGAGGCCGAGGTAGAAGAACGCGGTCAGGAAGCCGAAGAACGCGAAGAGGAACGCCCCGATGACGGCGAACGCGATCCCGCCGATCAGGATGAAAATTCCGCCGATGACAGTCAGTACTCCCGCTCCGATCGGTCGCGCCACGTCCCCAAGAGAGCCGGGGGGGCAGAAAAAGCCCCCTCACGCACTGGAATCGAGGGAGAGCACGGCTCCCTCTGACGCCAGCTCGATCGGACCGGGGAACTCGCGCGCCGCCGCCCGTCGATACGGTTCGCGCTCCTCGCCGGGCCAGAAGTGGGTCAGCACGAGCCGGCGGACCCCGGCCTCGCGCGCGTACCGGCCCGCCTCCGAAGCCGACAGGAGGAGGCGGGGGCCGGGCTCCGAGGGGGGCGTCGGATACGTCGTCTCGCAGAGGAACAGGTCCGCGTCCCGAGCGAGCGGAAGGAGGGAGTCCGATGGGCCCGTGTCCCCCGTGTACGCGATCACGTTCCTCCCGACCTCGATCCGCACCCCCAGATTCGGAACGAAGTGGGGCAGGGAGAACGTCTGGAGCCGGAAGGGACCGATCTCCAGCCGCGCCCCGGCGTCGATCGACCGGTAGCGGAGACCCTCACGCACCCGCTCCCCGCCTCCCGGACCGTCCAGCGGTCCCACCCGATCGAGCACGTCCGCGGGTCCGTACACGCCCGGGGGTTCGAACGGGGGCCGGGAGAGGGTGACCGCGCGGAAGAGGCCGTGCAGGTCGGCCGCGTGGTCCGCATGGGAGTGGGTCACGAAGACCCCGCCGATCCGCGGGACGTCGGCGAGCGCGAGCAAGCGCGCGAGCGTCCCGTACCCGAGATCGAGGACCAGCGTCGCGTCCCCTTCCTCGAGCAGATACCCGCTCGACGCGTGACCCGGGGCCGGCCAGGCCGCGCTGGTTCCGAGGACTGTCACCGTCGTCATGGGGACGGGGCCCGCATCGGGCCCGGACGGAAAGAGTTGTGCCGGGAGCGATCGGGCCCCGGCCGACGTTCACCAGTCGACGGTCGTGCGGTCGCCCCACTCGTGCACGAGGGCGAGCCCGGTCGGCGTGAGCTGGAGCGGATCGAGCGGACCGGAGGGATGCACGTACCCTTGCTCGACCGCCCATCGGAGATTGGCGGCGAGCTGGCGCGGGAGATCCCCCGCCGTCTCGAAGACGAACAGCTGGAGGAGCCGGATCGCCGGTTCCGGCGACGAGGAGAGGACCACGTGCGAGTGGTGACGACCGAGCTCGGCGAGGATCTCGGTCGCCTGGTCGCTCGGGACCTTTCTCAGGTCATACGGGCAGACGAAGCGGGAGTCGACGCGGGGCTGCTGGTCGAACCACTGCTCGTACTCGAGGTGCTCCGGAACGTTGGTGGACGTCCAGTACATGGAGAGAGTATCCCCGCCCGCGGTCACCCCGTCCTGGTGGTCGGCGAAGAATTCCTGGACCTCCCTCGCGGGCCGGAGTTTCCCGTCGACCAGTTCGACCTGTTCGTGGCCGAGCGCCACGACGCATCCGACGTGCCCCGGCGATACGTCCGCGAGGCGGGCATTGTACTCGGCGGAGGTGCGCTCGTCGTTCACGAAGTAAATCGCCGTCCCCCCTTCGGGCGTGCCGGAGAGGAAACGGATCGCGTGATCCTCGGCCTCGTCCGCGTCGGCGTGGAGGCTCAGGGCATGCGAGCCCAGGGGCAATTCCGCAAGGTCCTCGAGGACCTGCGTCATGGTACTAGATGTTGCGCCGGCAAGTTATATGAAAACTATGAAGCGCGGGTCACGAACTCGGGAAGGGATTCCCGACTCAGAACGCGGCGATCGGCCGTCCCGGGAGGGGCCCCGGCAAGGCGGACGACGCGTCGCCCGAGGGCCTTAAGCCCCGGAGGAGGGTTCCCCCTCTCGGCCCTGGGGCCGGGAGGTTCACCGTGAGTACGACGTCGATGCGGACGCGAACCCATGGTGGGCCCACCTCTTCCCGGTAGCCCCCTCCGGGCCGCAGCATCGATTCGTTCTCCGGGGCCGACCGACGCGGGGCCGGGAAGACACCGTGCCCAACGAGGAGTATCTGGACAAGAGCGTGCGCTGGAAGATCCGCAGCGGTCAGATCGCCTTCGCGGAACCGACGCACGCCGAGGTAGCGGACGCGATCGCCGATTCCGGGCTCGCCCTCGAGGTGGGGCAGCGTCTCGGTTCGGGCAAGGAAGCCGACGTCTACCTGTGCCGTGACGAGCGCCGACTCGTCGCGGTGAAGGTCTACCGTCAGTATCGGACCTCGCACCGGGGCGGGGGCGCGATCAAGCTCGAGTCGATGGGCCGGCGCGCGCTCGAAGAGTTCGATCTCCTGAATTATGCCTGGGAGGGCGGCGCACGGGTGCCCGAACCCGGGCGCCGGATCGAGAACATGTTCTCGATGCAGTACCTGGGCGCGGCCGAGGGCGCCGCGCCGACCCTGCAGCACGTGGCCCTCGAGGACCCGGCGCGGTTCCGGGACCTCACCCTCGCGGGGATCGAAGACCTCGCGGGGGCCGGGATCGTCCACACCGACCTGAGTCCGTTCAACATCCTCGTGCACGACGGGGAGCCGTGGTTCATCGACTTCGCGTCCGCGCTGCGGATCGACCGGCTGGGAACCTCCCCGTGGATCCGCCTCGAGAAGGCGCTCGCCGCGATGCGCCACGGCCTCGGGGCGCTCGACCGGTACTTCCATCGATACGGGCTCTCGATCGACGTCGAGGACGCGATCCGGACGAGTCGCGTTCAGTTCGACCGGTTCGGCGTGCTCTAACCGGCACGGGGCCGGCGGCTCACCGGTGGTCCTCACGACGGGTGCGCTCCGTCTATCGACTTCGCGCTCCGTAGGAGGGATCGGAGAGTGCACGATGACCGAAAGCACCACGCGGTTCGCCCCGGGGGATGCGGAGTCGCTGGGTTCCGATCCCGAGAGCGCGACGAAGGGCTATCGGGGGGTGGCGATGGAAGGGGCGATCGCACGATGGTACGACCGGACTCGAGGCACGCCGACGCAGGTCGCCGCCTGGCAGCGCCAGGCCGTGGAGACGGTGGCGAGCCTCCCCGCGGGCGCGCAGGTGCTCGAGGTCGCCCCCGGTCCCGGATACTTCTCGGTCGAGCTCGCACGGACGGGCCGAGCCCGCGTGACGGCGCTCGAGATCAGCCGAACGTTCGTCGAGATCGCGCAGCGACGCGCCGCGTTGGCCGGCGTCGGGCTGGACGTCCGGCAGGGGGACGCGGCCCGGATGCCGTTCCCCGACAACTCGTTCGACCTCGTCGTCTGTCAGGCGGCGTTCAAGAACTTCAGCCGTCCCCAGGCCGCGGTCAACGAGATGTATCGCGTCCTGCGGCCGGGGCGGAGCGCGTCGATCGAGGACATGCGTCGGGACGCCCCCGACGAGCTCATCCGTCAGGAGGTCGACGCGATGGGGCTCCGGCCCCTGCGCGCGTACTTCACGCGACGCGCGCTCGTCTCGCTGCGTCGCCGCGCGTACACGAAGGAGCAGTTCGCGCTGCTGGCCCGGCGCAGCCCCTTCGGTGAGTGCGTCATCAAGGTCGACGGGATCGGACTCGAGGTCCGGCTCTTCAAGCCCGCGAGCGGCCCCTCGCTCGGCTCAGAGCGTCTTCAGTAGACCGAGGAGGAAGAGGACCAGCCCGACGACGAGCAGCACGGCTCCGGGGATCTCGAGCACGTACTCGAACACGGAGCCTCCCGTCGACGGGCTGACGCCAGTCACGACGGCGTCCACCGCGAGCAGGAACCCTCCGGCCACGGCGAGCGCGAGACCGGTGACAAGGAGAGCCCATCGGGCATCGATGTACGGTAGGTCCTCGGTTGGATCGACTTGCATCCGCGGAAACGGGTAGCGGCCGATCGGCATCGGGCCGACCCGAGGGGGGATGCGGTGGCCACACCGCTCGCAGAAGGAGCTCGGGTCGGGGATCGTCGAGCCGCAGACGGGACACAGGCGGGTCGCCCCGGAAGCGGGCGATGCCGGGGGGACCATGTAGGCAGGGTGGGCCCACGCCATAGAAAAAATGCGGCGGTGGAACGGAACCGTCCGGGTCGTGGGTGGCCCACCGAAGCTTTTCCCTGCGGGCCGTTACCGCCGCCGTGGCCGCGCTCCGCGCGCAGCTCGTGTGCACCGACGTTCGCACCGACGATCTCGCCCGGTCGGTCCGGTTCTATCGTGCCCTGGGCCTGCGACCGATCTCCCGCTTCCGCATGGCGGACGGCACGCAGATCGTGTGGATGCGGGCCGCGGCGACCCGGCAGATCCTCGAACTGTACCGCCTGGCGCCGGGCGGACCGCTCTACCGGCCGTTCCGGAGGTCGGTCGCGATCGACAGCTCGCTGATCTTCGGGGTCGAGCACATGGCGGACATCGTCCGTCGCCTCCGCGCCCTGGGCGCTCGACCCGTCGCCGCGTTCGACCAGGGCGAAGTGCGCTTCGTCTTCCTGCGCGACCCGAACGGCAAGCAGCTCGAGCTGCTCAGCTGGATCGCGCCCCGGGGCCGTCCGCCGCCACTCACCGATCTCGGCGCGTCGCCGCGCGCGAGGCGGGCTACGTCACGCCGTCGAGGAACGAAGCGGACGGGCAAAAGTAGAGGGAACCCGTCACGGCGCGACTGACGTCGAGCAGCCGATCGTAGTTGCCGGGCGGGCGCCCGACGAACATGTTCTGGAGCATCTCTTCGATCGTCGCGGGCGATCGGCTGTACCCGATGAAGTAGGTACCGAACTCCTGCTGCGATGGCCGTCCGAACGGCATGTTGTCGCGCAGGATCTGGATCTCCTCGCCGTTTCGCTCGATCGTGGTGAGCGCGTTGTGAGCGTACGTCGGTTTCACCGCGTCGTCGAGTTCGATGTCATCGAGCTTCGTCCGTCCGACGATCCGCTCCTGCTGTTCGACCGGGATGGCGTTCCACGCGGCGAGGTCGTGCAGGTACTTTTGCACGATCACGTAGCTCCCCCCGACGAACTCGGGATCCTCGGCGCCGACGATCGCCGCCGCGACCGCCGCTCCGCCCTTCGGATTCTCGGTCCCGTCGACGAATCCGATGAGGTCCCGGCTGTCGAAGTATCGGAACCCCTGGACCTCATCCGAGGAGGTCGCGGCGGCGCCGAGTCGGGAGAGGATCGCGGTCTCGAGGGCGAAGCAGAGATCCATCCGGCTCGCCCGGATGTGGAAGAGGAGATCCCCGGGCGTCGCGGGAGCGACCCGGCCCTCGGCCCGGATCTCCCGAAACGGATGCAGCTCGGCGGGTCGAGGAGGTCCAAAGAGGAAGTCCCACGCGTCGGAGCCGAATCCCATCACGCACGAGAGGGATCCATCGAGCTCGCGAAACCCGACCGAGCGGACCAAGCCGGCGAGATTGGCACAGAGCGACCGCACGGTCTCCCGGGTCGTCGGGAATCGGGAGATCGTCGAGACCAGGAAGATCGCCGATCGGGTCAGGGGGCTCGCGACGGGTTGGGGTTCTATACCGGCCGCACCGGGCGCGCCCATCCGTTCCCGGGCGCGGAACGCCCGGCGCCTATTAAGGCGCCCCGACGCGGGGCCGAACGCTTAATCGCCCGCGCCCCGTACGGCGTCCGTGAGCGACGTCATCGAGGGCCTCCACGCCGTGACCCTGCACATCCGCGACCCGCTCAAGTCCCGGGCCTTCTATCGGGACACGCTTCGGCTGAAGGAACTGTTGTTCGACGAGAAGGCACAGCGGATCGTCTTCGAGCTCCCGAACTCGAAGACCCTGCTCACGATGCACGTGATGCGTCCCGACGAAGGGGGACGCGATCCGGGCACGCCGACCGGGGTCGTGCTCTTCCACTCCGATCCGGCCGCGGCGTGTGCCGAGATCGTGCGCCGAGGCGGCTCGTTGACCCTCCAGCCGACCCAGTTCGAGTCGTCGCTGGGGACGTTCGTGCGCGCCGTCTTCGAGGATCCCGACGGCAACGAGTTCATTCTGTCGAACCGCCGCGACTAGGCCCGCGCCCGCCCCAGTGGGCGAAGTGCAAGAGTGATCTCGCACGCTCTGACTCGGAGCCAGACGCGATCTCTGCCGAGAGGGTATCTGGATACCGGCCCCCTTCCGACTCCCACTTCAAGACAGGATATGTATCGAGACAGCCTGTGAGGCGTTACGGCTGATCCCGTCCGGAGTTGTCCCCGTGAGAGCGGTATCGGTGGTGCTCGGAATCGTATTGCTGATGGCCGGCGCGGTACTCCTGTTTGTCCCAGTCGTACCGCAGGGCAGTCACAACGAGACGATCGCATTGGACTCTGCGAATGGGGGTTGGTATCAGCTTACCGAGAATATTTCGGGTTTCTCCATTACTGGAGGGATCCCGGTGTCGGTGAGTTGGACCTCGAGCGGAGAGGTATACCTGGACGCCGCCGGCTGCTCGCATTATTGCGACAATGTGAGCCAGGTGGCGAATTACATGCAGGTGGAGGGAGGACTGAGCGGTAGCATTTCACTGACACAACCAAACGGAGGTTCCATTTTCCTTGCATGGGCGCAACAAACTGACCCTCCGACTTCCGTCAACTTCACCTACTCCATCACAACGGGTCTGACGGTCGTCGGGCCGGCCCTCCTGATAGCCGGCTCGATTTCGCTGATTCTCGGAGTTGCGATGCGCAGTCAGGATGAGATTCTCCGTCCGGAGGCGTATCGAGTCGGGGGCGGTCCGCCGGATCCACGGCCGTGAAGCACCGATTTAGGGCGTAACCATGATTACGCCTCGGACCGGTTCGCCGCCGTGCCGGAGGAACCATCGGTGCTCCGGCGGATCCGGGACGTGATCGCCCGGGTCCCCCGCGGTCGGGTGATCACGTACGGTCAGGCGGCGGCAGCCGTTGGCTTCCCGCGAGCGGCCCGACTCACGGTGTGGTCGCTGCACCGATATGATGGACTCCCCTGGCACCGCGTCGTCGCGGCGGGCGGTCGGATCGCCCTTCCGGGGGAGGAGGGACGCGAGCAGCGCCTCCGGCTCGAGCTGGAAGGGGTCGGATTTCGCGGCGCTCGGGTTCGGATCGATGCGCATGGCTGGAGCCCGCCGAACCACCTTGATCGCCGTCGTTCGGGCGCGACCTCGCGCCCTTATACGGCGCGACGCCCCTCGGTGTCGCCGATGCCTTCCGCTCGGATCGGGCGTATGCGGGCCGACCCGGGCTCGCCGGCGATCGACGCGATCCGCCGCGTGGGGGTCGAGTGCCGGCTGATCATCATCCGTCGTCTCATGGATCGGCCGCTCCGGTTCCACGAGTTGCAACACGCGGGGGCCGGCATCGAGGGAAAGTCGCTCTCACGGGTGCTGAAGTACCTCGTTGGAGAGGGGATCGTCGAGCGACACGTCCTCCCCACTCAACCGGTCGCGGTGGAGTACGCTCTGACGAGCAAGGGCCGCGAACTGCGCCCCGTGCTCGACGCGCTCGACCATTGGGGCGGTAAGTGGCTCGCGCCGGCCGCGGAGCCGGTTCGGGCGTAGTGAGGTTCCTCGTGCACGGCCCCGACGATCACGGGACGTTCTCTATCGTGGCGACCGATCCGGACCGGAAGTTCTGGGGCGTGGCGGTCTCCACGAAGCCGCCGAGCGTCGGCGCCGTCGTCCCGTGGGCCCGGTGGCGCGTCGGCGCGGTCGCGACCCAGGCGATGACGAACGCGACCTTCGGACCCCGCGGGATCGAGCTGCTCGCGAAGGGCCTCGCCGCGGAGGAGGTCGTCCGTCGGCTCGCCCGATCGGACCCCGGACGGGATGACCGCCAGCTCGGGGTCGTCGACCGCCGCGGACGGGCGGCGGCGTGGACCGGTCGCAAGTGCATCGAGCACGCGCTCCATCAGGTCGGGGAGGGCTACACCTGCCAGGGGAACATGCTGGCTGCGGCGTCGGTCGTTCCCGCGATGGCCCGAGCGTTCGAGTCGGCTCGGGGGACGCTCGGGTCACGCATGCTCCGGGCGCTGAAGGCCGGGGCGGCCGAGGGCGGAGACAAGCGCGGCATGGAGTCGGCCGCGCTGATCGTGATGCACCGAGAGCCGTGGGAGCCCCGGATCTGGGGCGACCACTGGGTGAACGTCCGCGTCGATCGCAGCCGTCGGCCGATCGCGGACCTCGAACGGCTCGTGATCGCGGACGAGGTGGAGACCCGCCGTTTCCTCGCCTCGCGCGCCCGCGCGATCCGCCGGCGCCGCGCGAAGGCCTGATCCGGCGCGGCGCCGGGGCCACGGACCCTCGAGTTCATCCGAACGCGCGTCTCCGAACGTTCGATGGACGCGACCTCCACGTGGATCACGATCGTGGGCTCGATCTCGGCGACCCTGACGACCGCCGCCTTCGTGCCGCAGGTGGTCCGGGTCTGGAGATTGCGGGATGCTCGTGACATCTCGTTCACCACCTTCGCCGTCTTCTCCGTCGGCCTCGTGGGCTGGGTCGTCTACGGCGGACTGACGTCCTCCGTGCCGGTGATCGCCGCGAACACCCTCACGCTCGGCCTCGCGCTCGCGATCCTCGTCCTGAAGATCCGTTTCGACCGGCCCACCTCGGCTCCGACCACGTAGCGCGCCTCCACCACGCCCCGGCGCGCGGTCGAGTATATCCCGAGTTGCGCGCTCGCCGGACGGAATTCCGAGGCGCCGCGTGACGAACCGGGTCAATCGGCAGTGGTTGATCGCGAAACGGGTCGACGGCCCGATCACGGAAGCGAACTTCCGGTGGGCAGAGGGGTCGGTGCCCGAGCCCGGCGAAGGGCAGTTCCTGGCTCGCAATCTCTGGTTCGACTACGGTCCCACGCAACGATTCCTCGTCGGACGCGCGGACCTGCCCGAGTCGGAGCAAGCGGCGATTCCGATCGGGAAACCGATGGGCGCGATCGCGGTCTCCGAGGTCCTCGAGTCGCGTCACCCGGGGTTCCGGCCCGGGGAGCTCGTCCAGGGTCACATGGGATGGGAAGACTACTCGGTGAGCGACGGCACGGGCTTTGCTCCGACGTATCGCGTACCGGAGGGCGTGAGCCCGAACTGGTCCCTTGGCCCGCTCGGACTCACGGGGCTCGCCGCGTACTTCGGGGTCACGGAGGTCGCCCGGCCGAAATCCGGCGAAACGTTCGTGATCTCCGGGGCCGCCGGCGGCGTCGGCTCGGTCGCGGTCCAGCTGGCGAAACTTCGCGGCCTGCGGGTCATCGGGATCGCCGGAGGGCCGGCGAAGTGCGACTGGCTCCTCCAGGGCGCCGGGATCGACGGCGCGATCGACCACCGACGCGAGGATGTCGGTCAACGACTCACGGAGCTCTGTCCGGACGGCATCGACATCTTCTTCGACAACGATGGGGGGCCGACCCTCGACCTCGCGCTGGAGCGGCTGCGACAGGGAGGTCGAGTGGTGCTCTGCGGCGGCACCGCGCGATACTCCGATACCCCGGTCCCGCCGGGGCCGTCGAACCTGCTCGCGCTCGTGATGGTCAATGGTCGGATGGAGGGTCTCTTGGCCCGGGATTATCTTCCCCGGCTTCCGGAAGCGGTCGACGCGCTGCTGCCCCTGTTGCGCTCCGGTCGGCTGACCCCCAAGGAAGACCTCCTCGTCGGACTTCGCCAGGCGCCACGGGGTCTCACCCGCCTCTTCGCCGGCGAGAACGTCGGGAAGCAGCTGCTCCAGATGGACTCCGCTCCCGCGGGATGAGATCCGGCCCGTCCCGTTAACTGCCCGCGACCGATCCTCAGCCCATGCGCGGTCGTCGGGGTCCGAGGGTCTTCCGCATTCTGGTCTCGACCGACAACCTTCCCCGGGCTCGCCGGTTCTACGAGCGGCTGCTCGGGTGCCGGGGGCGGCTTGTGGCCCCGGGGCGAGTGTACTTCGATGCGGGCGACGTCATCCTGGGCGTACTCGCCCGACCCCTGAACGGCCGAGCTAGCCGTTCGATGCCCACGGAAGCGATCTACTTCGCGACCGACGCCATCGAGACGCTCCACCGACGGGCGGCCCGACTTCGCTGCCTCTCGACCGAGCGGCTCCACGGCGACCCCGAGAGCCCGATGGGCGAGGTGTGCGTGCGACCCTGGGGGGAGCGGTCGTTCTACGCCCACGACCCGTCCGGGAATCCCCTCTGCTTCGTGGATGCACGGACCCTGTTCACGGGCCGACCGCGCCAGGTCGCGCCGCTGCGTCGGGCGTCTAGGACTTGATCGGACCGGACGCGGGTTTCGTCATCGCGGCGATCTGAGCACGCGCCGCCTGGGCGATGTCGTCGCCGGTATTCGCGTGCCCGTTGATGCCCCAACCCCCGTTCGGCGACTCGGTGATGAGGACCCAGGTTCGCTGGGCAAGGCTGGGGTCCCCCGCGGCCGCGGCGACGAGGTCGGTGAGTTCGCGGACGACTCCGAGCTGCTTTTCGCGGTCGAGCACTCCGACGGGGGTCAGCACCTGCACGCGGACGTAGTTGGAATCCCCGTCGACGTTCGAGATT
>DATJNY010000060.1:0-98400 GCA_035507575.1 Thermoplasmata archaeon
CCGATCGACCGGCGGTCCTCCTCGGTGAGGAACTCGATCGCGAGCCATCGGGCGACGTAGTCGGGGATCGACTTCGCGAAGCGGATCTTCGGGTTGTTCGTCGCGCCCGCGGGCTCGAACCGCAGGTGCGCGAGCTTCCGCACGAGGTCCTTGAGCGGCACCCCGTGCTGGAGCGCCATCGACATCGAGATCCCGAGGGAATCCATCAGGCCGTTCACCGTCGAGCCTTCCTTGGTGACCCGGAAGAAGATCTCCCCGGGCCGGCCGTCGGGGTAGAGGCCGACCGTGACGTAGCCGTCGTGGCCGCCGACCGAGAAGTGGTGCGTGAGCGCCTGGCGCTCGTCGGGGAGGCGCTCGCGGGTCGGACCGCGCGGCCCGGCGGGGGCGCCGGCCCGGCCCTTCCCCGTCTCGAACGGCTGGCTCGCCTTGCAGCCGTCGCGGTAGAGCGCGACGGACTTGATGCCGTGGCGCCACGCCTCGAGGTAGATCTTCTCGATCTCCTCGACGGTCGCTTCGTTCGGGAGGTTGATCGTCTTCGACGCGCCGCCCGAGAGGAACGGCTGGACCGCCGCGAGCATGAGGAGATGGCCCATCGGGCCGATCGTCCGCGAGCCTCCCGCGGGGGCGAGCGCGCAATCGAACACGGGCAGGTCCTCGGCGTCGAGGCCCGGTGCCCCCTCGATCGAGCCGACCGTCTCCACGTGCTGGGTGATCGTGCGGATCTCCTCGGGCGTGTAGCCGAGGCTCGCGAGGCCGTCCGGCACGGTCCGGTTGACCATCCGGAGGATCCCGCCGCCGACGAGGTTCTTCACCTTCACGAGCGAGAGTTCGGGCTCGAGCCCGAGCGTATCGCAGCCCATCAGGAGACCGATCGTGCCGGTCGGCGCGATGACGGAGATCTGGGCGTTGCGGTACCCCCACAGCTCGCCGGCCTTCGCCGTGTCGTGCCAGCGATCGACGGCCGCCTGGACGAACGGGGTGAGGCGCGCGTCGTTGATCGGGATCGCCTCCGCCGCCTTCGCGTGCTTGCCCATCACGCGGAGCATCGGGGCGCGGTTCTTCTCGAAGCCTGCGAACGGCCCGACCCGCTTCGCGATCTCGCTCGACATGTGGTACCCCTCCGCGGAGAGGAACGACGAGACCGCGGCAGCGAGCGTGCGGCCGGCCTCCGAGTCGTAGGCGAGCCCGTAGTGCATGAGCAGCGAGCCGAGGTTCGCGTACCCGAGCCCGAGCGGGCGGAAGTCGTGGGAGTTCTGGGCGATCGAGGGTGTCGGGTAGCTCGAGGCGTCGACGACGATCTCCATCGCGAGGATCATCGTGCGGATCGCCTGGCGGTACAGCTCGACGTCGAATCCCCCTTTCGGGTCGAGGAACTTCATCAGGTTGATCGAGGCGAGGTTGCACGCCGTGTCGTCGAGGAACAGGTACTCGCTGCACGGGTTCGACGCGTTGATCCGGCCGGAGTTCGGGCTGGTGTGCCAGTCGTTCGTGATGTCGTCGAACTGGACGCCGGGATCGCCGCATCGCCAGGCGGCGTAGGCGAGCTTGCGCCACAGCTCCCGGGCCCGGTAGGTGGCCGCGACCGCGTGATCGGTACGGTTGACGGTCTTCCATTCCCCGTCCCGCATGACCGCCTCCATGAACGCGTCGGGGATCCGGACGGAATGGTTCGCGTTCTGGTAGGCGATCGACGCGTAGGCGGAATCGGGGTCCGTCCCGTCGAAGTTCGAGGAGTACCCCTCGCGGATCAGCGCGAGCGCCTTGTCCTCCTCCCGGACCTTGCACTCGATGAAGTCCTGGATGTCGGGGTGGTCCATGTTCAGGATCACCATCTTCGCGGCGCGCCGCGTCGTTCCGCCGGACTTGATCACTCCGGCGAGCGCGTCGAACGCGCGCATGAACGACACCGGGCCGCTCGCGATCCCTCCGCCGGCGAGCTTCTCGTGGCTCCCGCGCAGGCTGGAGAGGTTCGAGCCGGTCCCGCTGCCGCCCTTGAAGAGACGGCCCTCGCTGGTCGCGAGGGCGAGGATCGAGTCCATGTCGTCGGCGACCGACTGGATGAAGCACGCCGAGCACTGGGGCGGGTCCCGGACCCCGACGTTGAACCAGACGGGGCTGTTGAACGCCGCCATCTGCTGGACCATGAGGTAGGCGAGGCTCTCCTCGAAGGTCGTCGCCTCGTCCGCGGTGTCGAGGTAGCCGAGTTCGACCCCCTTCTGGCTGATCCAGTGGCAGACGCGCCGGATCATCCCGTCGATCGACGTCTCGCGACGGCCCTGGATGATGCGGAAGTACTTCGACGCGGCGATGTTGACGCTCGTCTCCGACCAGGTGGCGGGGGCCCGGATCCCCTTCTGCTCGAAGATGACGGTCCCTTCCGCGTTCTTGATCACCGCATCGTGGCTGCGCCACGGTACGGTGTCGAACGCGGTCTTGCCGCGGGGGACCAGGCGGGCGACGGGAATCGGTTCTCTCCCGATCCGGGCCGGGCTCCGGCCGGTCGTCTCCTCGGACGGGGAAGTGGGGCGTTTTCGTGCGATGGCCATTGAGGCACTCTCCTTGCTAGAGGGCGCGAGCGGGTGCGTCGTGCCGAGGCGACATCACCGGGCGGTCCTATTCCGCCGTCAGCAAGGGGAAGGAACGCCCCCGAAAGGGAGCCGTTTCCCACCGGCCAACGGGGCTCAAGAACGCCGTCGGTGCCGCTCGGGACACCCGTCGAGAACCTCCGAGGGGCACTCAGTGCGATGTGGTATATTTGGCCTCGCTCGGAACTGCCCGCGTGTCGCGTCGAAACGCGTCGCTCGAAGCCTAGCAGCCGTTCCTCCGGAAGAATTCTTGCGTCGTTGCCGGATTTGGCGCCAATCTAAGTAGTCCGGCGCAGGAAAACCCGTCGTGGCGACCGCTCCGGCGCCCTCCGCGACGTCGTTCGGGCGCGTCGTCGGGTTCTTCCGGCGCCATCCGGTCCTCCTATTGCTCTGTTTCTCGCCGGGGATCCCCGAGTACCTCTCGGGATCCTCCTCGTTCGCGCTGCTCGCGCTCAATCCTCTCGGCTTCCTGCTCTTTCTCGGGCTGAACCTCGGGCTGTACGGACCGGGCGTGCTCCTCGTCCGCGAGGCGCTGGTCCGCTGGCAGAAGGGCTGGGCGGCCGTCCTCGCCCTCGGCGCGGCGTACGGGCTCCTCGAGGAAGGGACGGCGCTCTCCACGCTGTTCGACCCGAACGCCCGCGTCGTCGGGGGCCTCGGGACGTACGGGCACTACCTCGGGGTGAACTGGATCTGGGCGATCGGCGTCCTGCAGGTCCACATCGTCCTCAGCATCGGGCTGCCGATCCTCCTCCTCGGGCTCGCCCTGCCCGAGACCCGGGGCCGCTCGCTGCTCGACCGCCGGCAGATCGGCGTGGCGCTCGGCCTCCTCACCGCCGATGTCGTCCTCCTCGCGCTCCTCTCCCATTACTATCCGACGGGGCTCGGCCTCCAGCTGCTCGCGCTCGGGTGCGCGGCCGGCCTGGTCGTTGTGGCGTACCGGCTGCCCCGCGGTCTCCTCGACCCGACCTCCGAGCGGCCCCGGTTCGGCCGGGGCACGGCGTTCGTGCTCGGCCTTCTCTTCTTCCCGGTCCTCCTGATCGTCCCCGGGATCCTCGAGTCCACGCCGCTCGGGGCCGTCGCGGTCGGACTCCTCGAGCTCCTCGCCTCGGGCGCGCTGTTCTTCACGGTACGCCACGGGATCGGTCGGAGCGGGAACGAGGGCCATCTCGTCGTGCTCGCGTTCGGAGCGCTCCTCCCGATCGCGCTGTTCGGCCTCCTCGCGCAGCTCGCGGTGCCGGTCGTCGCGGTGGCGGATGGGCTGTTCGCGCTGTTCTTCTACCGGCTGGGTCGGATGTACGGCGTCGGGGCGTCTACGGGGCCGCCCTCGGTGCCGAGCGGGGCGCGGTGACCGGCCGAGTCGACTCGGCCGGCGGCGGCAGGAGCCGCATCGTGCACGGCATCAGGCTGCCGCACTCGCCGCAGTAGAGTCCCTCCTCGGCGACCCAGAGGAAGGCGCCGCACCGCTCGCATTTCCGGGGATCGTCGGGATCGTTGCGGCAGGGCATCGCGGGGTTCGGCCACGCGGTCCGGCTATTTGCGCGCGCGGTTCGACCCGCGGCGCGACGGGAAAACGGAGGGAGGGAACCTCCTCGAGAGGAGGTTCCCGGAAAGGGTGGCCCGTTCAGGCGTTCTTCATCTTGGCGCGGGAGACGAACCCCTTCTTGTCGAGGAAGTACATGTATCCGTCTTGCCGCGTGATCTTCTCGCTGCCGACCCGGCCCTTCTTGCCCGACTTGTTCAGCTTGGTCGGCGTCTTCCAGAGATACCCGTCCTTGCCCAGATAGTACAGGTAGCCCTTCTCGCGCTTGATCTGCTCCTTGCCCACTTTTTCGGCCATTTGGCGCCTCTACCGGCGAGAAAAGAAGGGGTCCTATTTGAATTTACTGACGGAGTTCCGAGAGAGAAATGCGTTTTCCCTGACGGAAAACGACGGCCGGAACGGCGTCGAATCGGTATCCCAGCTGCTCCGTAGACCGGAGCGGGAAGATCGAGAAATCGGCGGGAGCTCCCGGAACGAGCCGGCCGCGTTCGGGCTCGCCGACCGCGTGCGCCGCGTTCACGGTCGCCGCGGTGAGCGCTTCCGCCGGCGTCAATCGGCCCCCGTGCACGGCGTGAGCGAGGACGACCCCCATCGACTCGACCCAGCTGTTCGGCGAGCAGTCCGTGCCGAGCGCGACCGGGACGCCCGCGTCGACGAACTCCCGTCCGGGGCTCCGGCGCGCGGGTCCGACGGCGAAGGCGGTCACCGGCAACAGGACGGCGGTGACGCCGGCGTCCCGGAGCCGCTCCCGATCGTCGGCGGTCGCCGCGAGCAAGTGGTCGGCGGAGGTCGCCCGGAGCCGCGCGGCGAGGCGGGCTCCGCCCGAGAGTCGGAACTCCTCCGCGTGGATCTTCACGCCGAGTCCCATCGCGAGCGCAGCGCGCAGCAGTCGCTCCGACTGCCGGACCGTGAAGAACCCCGGTTCGCAGAACACGTCGCAGAACCGCGCGAGGCGCCCGCGCGCGATCGCCGGGAGCGCGTCGCGCACGAGCCGGTCGAGATAGGCGTCCGCGCCCCCCCGATACCGTTCCGGCACCGCGTGCGCCCCGAGGAACGTCGGGACGAGGGAGATCGGGAGGCGGCGCGCGAGGCGCCGGATCAAGCGAAGGAGGCGCAGCTCTCCTTCGACGTCGAGGGCGTAGCCGGATTTCACCTCGATCGTCGTCGAACCGCGCGCGAGCATCCCCCGGAGCCGCGTCGCGGTCTCGGCCAGGACCTCCGCGTCCGGAGCCGCGCGCGTCGCCCGGACCGTCGCAAACAGCCCGCCCCCGCGTCGCGCGATCTCGGCGTAGCTGCTTCCCGCGATCTTGAGCGGCAGCTCGAACGCCCGGTCGCCCGCGAAGATCGCGTGGGTGTGCGCGTCGACGAAGCCGGGGACGACGATCCCCCCCTCGGCCGAGACGCGCTGGCCACCGGGACGGAGGCGCACCTCGCGCGGCCGGCGCCGGGCCGGTCCGATCCAGACGATCCGACCCCGGTCCGCCGCGAGCGCCGCGTGGCGCACCAGGCCGAGGGAGCGCATTGCGGGTCCCGCACGCGGGATCGATCCTCGGGCGAGGGTCGCGATCTCCTCGGCGTCGTCGACGAGGAGGTCGGCGGTGATCATGGCTGGTGGACGAGCTCGTCGAGGAGGTCGCGCGCCGCCCGCGACCCCGGGAAGACGACCCGGGCCTCGTTCTCGAGCGGCTCGAGCTCCTTGTAGCGGGAGGAGAAATGCGTGAGGAACAGCGCGAGCGCCTCGGCGCGGTGGGCGAGCTCGGCGGCCTGCCGCGCCGAAGAGTGGCCCCAGGCGTTCGCCTCCGCCTCGATCTCCTGGCCGACGGTCGCCTCGTGGATCAGGACCGTCGCGCGGTGCGCGAGCTTCCGAACCTCGTCGGACGGCCCGGTGTCCCCGGAGTAGACGATCGAGCGCCCGGCCCGAGGCTCCCCCATCACGTCCGACGGGTGCACCACCCGCCCTCCGACATGGACGGGCGACCCCTCCTCGAGCCGTCGGAAATCCGGACCGCGGATCCCGAGCGCCCGTGCCCGGTCGGCGTCGAACCGACCCCGCTTGGCCGCTTCGTCGATCCGGTAGGAGATCGACGGCACGGGATGCTCGGCGTGGGCGGTCCGCACGGTGTACCCGTCGAGCTCGACCGACTCGCCCGGTTGGAGCGGATGGACCTCGACCGGGAACCGCAACGTGAAGTAACCCATCGCCAGCGCGCGGCCGACCATCTCCTTCGCATCGGGCGGCCCGTAGACGTCGAGCGGTTCGGTCCGCTGGTTGAGGCACATGCTCTGGATCAGGCCCGGGAGGCCGAGAAAATGGTCGCCATGGAAGTGGGTCAGGAAGATCCGGCGCACGCGCATGAACGAGGCGGACGATTGGAAGAACTGCCGCTGGGTGCCCTCGCCGCAGTCGAGCAGGACGAGTTCCCGTTCGAGATCCACGGCGATCGCGCTCGCGGAGCGCTCCTTCGTCGGCCAAGAACCGGCGGTCCCGAGGAACGTGATGCGCACGCGGGCCGCACTCCCGCACCGGGTAAAAGCCCGAGGGGCCCCCCGGTCGCCGCCTCCCGCGCGCCCGGTCGATGGTAAAGACCAATAGGGGTAGCGGGGTGGGAACGGCGATGGTCGACTGGGACCGGGTGGAACAGCTCCGGTCGAAGGGCTGGGACTGGGACCAGATCGCCGACGACGAGAAGGTCGGCTTCCACCCGGAGAGCTCGGTGCGCGATCCCGGTCGCGCGCTGCGGGGACTCTACCACCGCCAGCGCGCCCGCTCCGGCCGCTCGGGCGGCGACGGGGGCGAGACGAGAGGGTCGGGGAAGACGGCCGTCGTCGGCGAACGGATCTGGACCCTGCCCCGGATCGGGTACCTCCTCTTCCCGGTCTTCGGGCTGTGGGCGCTCCTCGCCTACCTCGCTCCGTCGCCGGTCGGGATCCTCCTGCCGGCGATCCCCTGGCTCGCGATCGCCGTGGCGGTCGCCGCCTTCATCCTCCTCTTCGGTCTGCTTCGATCGTCGGGCAAGCGATGGACGCCCGTCTTCCGGTCCACCCTCATCACGGGGATCATCCTCGGACTCGTGATCGCCGGGCTCGTCGGAGTGACGGGGTACCTCGCCTTCGGTTGCCCCTACCTGCCGCCCACCCTCGGGAGCCAGCCCGCACCGGGCTGGGGATATGCCTCCGCCTCCCCGTGGCAGGACGGCGGCAAACCGGTCTTCTACTTCTACGGCGCGACGTGGTGCCCGTACTGCTCCGCGAGCAGCTGGGCGCTGTGGAAGGCGCTCACCGAGTTCCAGAGCGGCTTCAATGGGGCGACCAACGGCGTGCCCGGTACGAGTCTCATGTACTCCTCGGACGACGCCGCCGGGCCGTACACCCCCGAGGTGGTGCTCGCCTCGGCCCAGGTCAGCTCGCCGGTCGTCTCGTTCCAGGTGAGCGAGTACTTTTGGACCCAGACTTCCGGGACCGAGGGCACGTTCCCCGGGACCTCGAATTGCGTGCAGCAGGCGTACGTCACCGCGTACTCCGGCGGCGCGATCCCGTTCGTCGTGGTGAACGGCCAGTACGTCCACGGCGGCACCTCCCTCATCCAACCGAGCGTGATGGCGACGTGGTCCGCCGGGGCGAACGGGGGCTACAACACGGTCGCCACCAACGTGCTGCAGGAATCCGCCGCGCCCTGGTCGTCGGTCGAGCCCCAGGCCGCGTGGCTCTGCGCCTACATCCTCAAGGCGAACGGCTACACGTCGGTCTCCGCGTTCCTCACGGCGAACCCGTCGTTGAACAACCCCGGCAAGTACCAGTGGACGTCGGCGATGACGTCGACGGTCAACGGGGACCTCGCCCAGATCTGACGGACCGGCGATGCGCACGCGGAGCTGGCGCTCGTACGTCTACTTCGTCGCCGGGCTCGGCCTCATCGTCTCGCTCTTCGCGGCCGCCGAGTTCTTCGACGTCGCGCTCCGCAACATCTGCTCGGTGAGCTCGTTCCTCTCCTGCGCGGCGGTCGACCAGAGCGGCCTCACCTCGACCCTCGGCATTCCCGACTACGCCTGGGGGATCGGAGGGTTCGTCGCGATCCTCCTGGTCGCCGCGTTCGCCGAGCGGAACCCGGACTCCCGTCCGTGGGCGTGGACCCTTGTCGGCGTGACCTCGATCGGGGTCGCCGTCTCGTTCTACCTGCTCTACGTGGAGCTCGCCCTGATCGGGGCGCTGTGCATCGTCTGCGCCTCCGCCTACCTGCTCGGGGGAGCCTCCTGGGTCGGCGCGATCGTCCTCCTCGGACGGACGCGTCCCGCGAGGGACGACGCGGACGACGACGAGCCCGATGCGCGCGACGCCTAGCGCGCGTCGGCGGCTCCGGCCGGCCGGGAAAACGGTCCGACGAGCTTGCCGGAACGCGGTTTTCCCGGGGGGTCGGCGCGCGTCGTCCGGCCCTCGACCGGCCGGCGGTGCGTGACCCTATATACCCGACCTTTCTCGGCGGCCCGGGTCGTTCCTATGGTCTCTGACACGGTAGCCGCCGCCGAAGCCATCGCCGCCGGGATCGCCATCGCCGGGGGGCTCATCGGCACGGGCATGGCGCAGTCCGGTATTGGCGCCGCGGGCATGGGGATCATCGCCGAGAAGCCCGAGAAGTTCGGCCAGGTCCTGTTCTTCTTCGTCATTCCCGAGACGCTCTGGATCATCGGATTCGTGCTGGGCGTCGTGCTCCTGCTGAACGTGCTGTGAGCCGACGAGCGCCATGAGCCTCGAGAGCCTCGTCGAGGAGATCCGCCAGCACGCCGAAGCCGAGCTCCGGGCGACCATCGAGCAGCAGAAGGCCGAAGGGATCCGGATCGTCGCGGACCGCGACCGCCGGATCGCCGAGCTCCGTGCCGCCGCCCAACGCGCGACCGAGGCCGAGGCCGCTCGCGAACGGGCGCAGCGGATCGCGGCCGCCAAGCTCCAGGCCCGCAAGCTGCTCTACGAGGCCCGCGAGCAGCGCCTCGAGCAGGGGCTCCGCGAGAGCCGGCAGCTCCTCGCCGACTACACCGCGTCGCCCGGCTACCCGGCCGTACTGAAGCGGATGGTCGAGGTCGCGACCGCCACGCTCGGCCGCCAGCTCCGCATCTCGGGGCGCGCCGAGGACGCCGCGCTCCTCGCGAAGGCGGCGGGGAAGGCGTTCGACGCCGCCCCGCAGCCGATCCTCGGCGGGCTGATCGCCGAGACCACCGACAAGAGCCGGCGCCTCAACCTCTCGTTCGACGAGCTGCTGCGGCTGCGCGAGGACGAGGTCCGCGAGCTCCTCGCCTAGGACGGTCGACGTGGCCGCCTCCGCCTACGCGAGCGCTCTCGGGCGCCTCAAGCCCGAGTTCACGAGCTTCCTCTCGAAGGAGACGTACCGCCAGCTCGTCGGAGCGAAGGACCCGAACGAGGTCGCGAAGATCCTGGACCAGACGCCGTACGGGCCCGACGTGCAGGGCGCGCGCGCCGCCTACCAGGGGGTCGCGCTCGTCGAGGTCGCCATCAACCGGACGTTCGTGCGCCGCAACCGCCACGCCTACGAGGCGACCCCGTTCGCCGGGCGCGGGGTCGTCGGCGCGTACCTCACGCGCTGGGACCTGCAGAACATCGAGCTGATCCTCGCGGCGAAGGCCCAGGGTCGCCCGGTGACCGAGACCGAGGACCACCTCGTTTCGAGCCGCGAGATCCCCGCGGGGCTCTACGCCGGGGTGCTCACGCTCGACGATTTCCGACAGCTCCTCGCGCAGCCGACCCTGGAGGCGAGCGCGACCGCCCTCGTGCGATACGGGTACGGCGCCACCGTGCTGCCGCTGGTCGATGCGTTCCAGCGGACCCACGACATCTTCCCGATCCTCCACGCGCTCGACGTCGAGTACTACCACCGCGTGCTCGAGGCGGCCCGCTTCTTCCAGGGCGACGAGTGGGTCGTGCGCCAGTTCCTCGCGAGCGAGATCGACGTCCGGAACGCCCTCCTGCTGCTGAAGGGGAAGGCGGCCGACCTCCCGATGGACGAGGTCGCGAGCCGCTGGTTCGACGGCGGCACGCTCGCCGCGGCCCAGGTCCCGGACCTCTACGGCGTCCGCGGCGTCCCCGAGCTCGCCGACCGGCTCGCGGCGCGCTTCCCGTCCGTCGCCGAGGGGACGCCCGAGTTCACCGGCGCCCAGAGCCTCACCGGCTACGAGGCCGCGCTCTCGCGCGACCGCGCGGTGCACGAGCTCCAGCGACTGCGGACGTACCCGCTCTCCCTCGCCGTGGTGTTCACGTACCTGCTCCTCGCGGAGCTCGAGCGGGAGGACGTGCGCCGGATCGCCTTCGCCAAGCTCTACGGGATCCCGACCGAACGCCTCGACCCGCTGCTCGTCTCGCCGCGCCTGTAGGGCGGGTCCGCTACGTCGGGGGCGACTGGAGGATCGGGCCGGCGGCCCGGCCGTCCGGGGTGACGCTCGAGGTGGTGTGCGTACGCGGGCCGCCGAAGGGGCGGAACGGCTTGCCGTTCCCCGTGTAGAACTTCGAGAAGTACTCGACGAAGATCAACCGCGCCCCTTGGATCCCGGGCTCGAAGACGCCGAGGATCACGTTGAACGACTGCCCGACGACGATGATCAGGACGCCGGCGACGATGCCGACGATCGCCCCGTCGCCGATGAGGCCCGCGCCGACCGAGTTGATCACGAGCGCGAGGATGACGCTCGCGAGCAGGATGCCGAGGAGACGCGTGTAGGAGAGGATGTGGCTCACGATCTCGATGAGGCTCATCATCCCGGTCTGCACGCCCTCGCCGCCGATCATGAGGAGGAGGCCGAGGACGAGGATCGCGAGGTAGCCGTCGAAGACGGGGCTCGTGATCGAGTCCGAGGCGGTGAGCGGCCCGAGCGAGCGCACCTTGATCACCGAGAGCCCCAGGAACGCGACCCCCCAGGCGAACAGGATCCCGCCGAACTTCCCGACCACGCCCCGGCGGTGGTGGTGGAAGTACTCCTTCAGGAGTCCGAACAGGAACCCGAGGGTCACCATCGCGAGCCCGACGAACCCCGCGATGATCAGGAGCAGGCCCACGTCGCTCGAGCGCAGGAGATCGATCGGGGCGACGTAGCCGAAGAGCCTCCCGAGCAGGTGGTAGCCGAAGAACTCGTCCCAGTAGAGCCCGAGGCCGATCGCGAGGGCGCACCCCGGCAGCAGCGCGTAGGCGAGCTGCCGCATTCCCTGCGGGCCCATGATCCGTTTGACGAACGTGCGGCCGAAGAGCGGCAGGTGCTGGGCGCCGGGGAAGCCGGCGATCATCCACAGGCAGATCAGCAGGATCACGAGCCCGTAGCCCCAATCCCCCAGCATCAGCCCGAAGAAGATCGGGAAGACGATCGCGAAGACGAGCGTCGGGTCCCACTCGTCGGCCTGCGGGAGCGAGTAGAACCGGATGAAGAACTCGAACCGGCGCACGCCCTTCGGGTTGCTCATCATCGTGGGCGGCTCCTCGGTGGTCGGGACCTCGTAGAGGTAGGCCCGCCCGCCGCTCACCGACTGGATGACCTCAGCGAGGCGTGGGACGTCGTGGCTGGGCACCCAGGCCTCCAGTGCGAACGTGAGCTGGCCGGCGCCGAGCTTGGAAAGGACTTCGACCTTGCGGTTCTCGACCTGGAGCGCCTCGTCGATCGCCGCGACCGTCGGGAACCAGTCCCGGGCGATCGCGGCGAGCCGCTCGGCGATCGCCGCGCGCCGGAGCACGATCTCCTCGCGACGGCGGCGTGGGATCGCGAGCTCGTCGGTCGCGGTTCCGGAAAGCGCCGGAAGGGACGTCAGGCGGACCCCGCTCGACTGCGCGGTCCGGGCGAGGAGGTCGGCCGAGCTCCGCCGAAGGCTGACGAGGAACCGGCCCGAGCCGCTCGGGTCGGCCAGGAACTGGGCATCGGCGTCCGCCGGGAGCGCCGCCCGCAGGGCGGTGCCGGCGATCGGATCGCCCTCGCCCAAGAAGCTCACGAAGCTCTGGGCCCGCAGGTACTCGAGTCGGGCCGGGTAGAAGGCCGCCAGCTTCTCGAGCAGCGCGACCGTCTCATCGGTCGCCTGCTGTTCGGAGAGCAGCTGGTCGGCTTCCCGGGTGAGCGCCCCGACCTCGTCGTCGATCGGGACGGACTTCGCCGCCGCGAGGATCTCCTGGAGCGAGTCGAGTCGGCGGGGAGGGCCCGTGGCCACCGGGGGCAACGCGGTCTTCAGGCCCCGGAAGCGCAGGGCCTCGTCCCCGATCGCCCGCTGCATCTCCGTGCCGCGCTCGGGGACCATCTCCGCGAGCGCGGTCGGGGAGAGCGGTTCGACCTGGGCGACCCGAAGGTCGTAGAGGACGGTGAGGATCCGTTCGCGGTCGTCCTTCAGCCCGAGGATGCCGACCTTGGTCATCCGCTCCGGGCGCAGGATCCCCATCGCCGGTCGCTCCGTTCGTCCTATCGGAATCCGGCGAGCACGACGGCGAGGATCTCGTCCGGCCGGTCCGCCGGACGTTTTCCGTCGCCCCGCGCCGCCGCCTCGGCGGCGCGCTGTCCGGCCGCGAGGATCTCCGCGGCCTCGCGCTCGGCTTCCTGCCGCGCCGCGAGCACCGTGTTCGCTCGTTCGGCGTCGGCGGCCGCCTGGGCCGCCCTCACGGCCGCCTCGCTCTCCGCCCGAAGGCGCTCCAGCGCCTCCGTGGCCGCGCCGCGGGCCGTGCGGAGCTTGAGATCCCACTCGGTCTCGGCCTCTTTGACGCGCTTGAGCGCCTCGATCGAGCCGAGGCTCGGCGGGGGCGGCACGTCGCTCGCGCTCACGCGATCCCTCCGAGAACCAGCGTCACGAACAGCAGGAGGCCGAAGAGGGCGGCGATCTTGACCGCGAGGGAGACGGTCCACACGAGGCGGAACCGCCGGACCGCGAGATTAGGCGCTGGCTGCGGCATCGGCCTCCGTCGCCTCCATCTTTCGCTTCACGCTCTTGAGCATGCTGAACGAGTCGCGTTCGAGCTCGTCGAATCGGAACTTGATGTACCGCACCGTCGCCTGGAGCCGGGGGATGAGGACGTTCTCGATCGCGCTCGCCCGTCGCTTCGTCTTCTCGATCTCCTTGAGCAGCCGCCGCAGCGCGTTCTCCTTCTCGGCGATGTCGAGCACGACCGAGTAGATCCCCTGGAAGTGGCGGATCGACTCGTTCACGGACGTCGGGAGATCGAGCAGCTCGGGCGGAGCGACCGGGCGATAGTTCCCCCGGTCGACGCGCGGCGTGCGCACGCCCATGACGTTCTTGGTCGCGACCTGGACGGGGAGGACGTCCGGCAGCAGCATCGAGATGCTCTCCAGGCGGGTCGGTCCCTCCATCATCTCGGCCATGCGGATCGATTCGTAGCCGCGGGCGATGCGCGCCTGCAGGTCGGTGCGCAACTTCATCGCCTCCTTCGAGATCGAGAAGAACTCGACGATCAGCGCCGTGCGCTTCAGCTTGAGGAGGTTGAGGCCCTTCTTCGCGACGACGATGCGGCGTCGGGTGCGCAACAGCTCGAGGCGCGTCGGCCGGACGGTTTCCGCGGGCATCGCTCGTCGTCTCCTCGGCCCTACGCGACCGTGCTCGGGTGGGTCCGGTACTTTTCGACGAACTCGGGCTTGATCCGCTTCAGCTCGGAGTCGGGAAGGTCGGAGAGGATGTCCCACCCGATCGAGAGGCTCTGGTCGATCGTGCGGTCCTCGTCGGGGCGCTGGTTGACGAACTCCGTCTCGAACCGGTCGGCGGCCTTGAGGTAGAGCCGGTCGATGGGGCTCAGTGACTCCTCGCCGACGATCGCGGAGAGGGCGCGCTGGTCCTTCCCCGTCGCGTACGTCGCGAACAGCTGGTCGGCGACCCCGCGGTGGTCCTCGCGCGTCCGGGTCTTTCCGATCCCCTGGTTCATCAGTCGCGAGAGCGACGGCAGCACGTCGATCGGAGGGTAGACGCCCCGGCGCTGCAGCTCGCGGCTGACGTAGATCTGACCCTCGGTGATGTAGCCGGTGAGGTCGGGGATGGGGTGCGTCACGTCGTCGGCGGGCATCGTCAGGATCGGGAGCTGGGTGATCGAACCCTTGCGGCCGTGGATCTTTCCGGCCCGTTCGTAGATCGTCGCGAGGTCGGTGTACATGTATCCGGGATATCCGCGGCGACCCGGTACCTCGTCGCGCGCGGCCGAGACCTCGCGGAGGGCCTCGCAGTAGTTCGTCATGTCGGTGAGCACGACCAGCACGTGGAGGTCGCGCTCGTAGGCCAGGAATTCCGCCGCGGTGAGCGCCATGCGCGGCGTGACCACCCGCTCCATCGATGGGTCGGAGGAGAGATTCAGGAACACGACCGCGCGCTCGAGGGCGCCGGTCGACTCGAACTCCTTCAGGAAGAAGTTCGCCTCCTCGCTCGTGATCCCCATCGCGGCGAAGACGACCGCGAACCCCTCGGTGGAGTTCCGCAGCTTCGCCTGGCGCACGATCTGGGCCGCGATCTGGTTGTGCGGAAGCCCCGCCCCCGAGAAGATCGGGAGCTTCTGGCCCCGCACGAGCGTGTTCATCGCGTCGATTGTCGAGATCCCCGTCTGGATGAACTCGCTCGGCTCCTCGCGCGAGTACGGATTCATCGCGTTCCCCACGATCTCGAGGCGGGTCTCGCTGACGATCTTGGGTCCGCCGTCGCGGGGCTCTCCAAGGCCGTTGAAGACCCGGCCGAGCAGCTCGTCCGAGACGGGAAGGGTCGCGACCTCGCCGAGGAACTTGACGCTGGTCGCCTCGATGTTCATCCCCATCGTAGGTCCGAACACCTGGACGATCGCGAGGCCCTTGCGCGAGTCGAGCACCTGGCCCTGCCGCCGCTCGCCGTTGGGCAGGGCGATCTCGACGATCTCTCCGTAGGCGGCGTTCGCCACGTCCCGAACGAACAGGAGCGGTCCCGTCACCCGGTCGACCGTTCGGTAGTCGATCGGGACATCCGACATCGGTTTGGACGGAGCCGCGCCTTTCGCCGCCATCCCCTCAGGCCCCCTGCGTGGCGGCGACACTCGGTGCGATCGCGGACGCCGAGGCCGCGGCGGTGACGGCCCCGATCGCCTGGCCCATCTCGAGCTCGATCTGGTCGAACTGGTTCTGGAGTTCCGCTTCGGGGATCCACTTCATCCGGGAGAGCTTGGTACGAATCGGGAGCCGCTGCATCTGGGCGACGGTGGCTCCCTTGCCGATCGCCTCCTGCTCGCGATCCCCGAACGCGAGGATCGCCCGCAGCATGTGGAACTGCTTCTGGATCGAGGTGTACGTGTCCACGTCGTCGTAGGCGCTTTGCTGCAGGTAATCCTCGCGCAGCATCTTCGCCACGTCGAGGACGGCCTTCTCCCGCTCGGGCAGGGCGTCCACCCCGACGAGCTGTACGATCTCCTGGAGCTCGGACTCCTTCTGCAGTACCTCGAGCGCCTTCTGCCGCAGCGGCACGAAATCCTTCGAAAGGTTGGCCCGGAACCACGGCTCGAGGTCGTTGATGTAGAGCGAATAACTCTGGAGCCAATTGATGGACGGGAAGTGGCGGCGCGAGGCGAGCGAGGCATCGAGCGCCCAGAAGACTCGAGCGACGCGCAGGGTGTTCTGGCTCACCGGCTCCGAGGTATCTCCGCCCGCCGGGGAAACGGCGCCCACCACGGTAACGGAGCCGCGCCGTCCATCGGGCGACAGCGTGACCACCCGCCCCGCGCGCTCGTAAAACTCGGCGATCCGACGACCGAGATAGGCGGGGTACCCCTCTTCGCCCGGCATCTCCTCCAGTCGCCCCGAGATCTCCCGCATCGCTTCGGCCCAGCGGCTGGTCGAGTCCGCCATGAGCGCGACGTCGTAGCCCATATCTCGGTAGTACTCGGCGATGGTGATCCCCGTGTAGACGCTGGCCTCGCGCGCGGCGACGGGCATGTTGGACGTGTTCGCGATGAGGATCGTCCGCTCCATCAACGGTCGCTTCGATTTGGGATCCACGAGGGTGGGGAAGGTCGCCAGCACCTCGGTCATCTCGTTTCCGCGCTCGCCACAGCCGACGTAGACGACGACGTCGGAGTCGGCCCACTTGGCGAGCTGCTGCTGGATGACGGTCTTGCCGCTCCCGAAGGAACCCGGTACGCACGCGGTCCCTCCTTTGGCCACGGCAAAGAAGGAATCGATGACTCGCTGCCCCGTGATCAGGGGCGTGTCGGGAGCGAGCTTCTGTTCGACCGGCCGCGGCAAGCGAACGATCCACTTCTGACTGAGGTAGAGAGGCTGGCTGCCCGCGGCCGTCATGAGGCTGCCGATCGGCTCGCGGATCGTGTAGGTCCCGCTCGCGAGTTTGGTGACCTTCCCCTCCACGCCCGGCGGGACCATGATCTTGTGGAGGATCAGCGGGGTCTCCTGGACCGTACCCAGCACGGTTCCCGCCGCCACCTCGGTTCCGACCGGGGTCGTGGCGGTGAACTCCCACTTGGCCTTCTCGTCGAGGGGCGGCGCGACGAATCCGCGCGTGATGAAGTCGCCGAGGCTTTTCTGGATCACATCGAGCGGGCGCTGCACGCCGTCGTAGATCGACTTCAATAGGCCCGGCCCCAGCTCGACCGAAAGCGCCTGGCCCGTGCTCTCGACCGGATCGCCGGGACGGATCCCGGTGGTGTCTTCGTAGACCTGGACGGTCGCGGTCCCGCCGACGAGCCGGATGATCTCCCCGACGAGCCCGAGCGAGCCGACCCGCACGACGTCGAACATCTTCGCGCCCTCGAGGCCCTCGGCAATCACGACCGGACCGGATACCCGCCCGACGACTCCCATCGAACTCTCCCCCGTCAGCTAGGAACGGCGAGCGTGACACCGAGGACGCGCTTCGCGAGCGCGTTGATGCTTTCGACCTCGAACTCACCGGTCGGAGTGGGCACGAAGACGACGAGGGGGGTCAGCGACGAGTCCGCTTGGGCCCGCTGCGCGTCGGAGAGCCGCGCGCGGATCGACTGGCTCGCGATCACGAGGTTGTAGCGGGAGTCGCCCATCACGCGCTGGAACTCAGCGACCGACGTTTCCGGCGTCACGTCGAGGACGTCCTTGAGACCGATCAGACGGAATCCGATGGCGAGCTCCCGCTCGCCCAGAACTACGGTGCGCCCTCCGACGATCGGCGTTTCGGGCACGGCGTCATCGGCGGGGCCGCCACCTATTTAACGCCTGCCGGGGGCAGCGGAAAAAACCGCCCCGGTCCCGCCGGTACGCGGTCGCTCCGGGCCTCACTTGTACGTCGATTTGTGGACGTGGTTCTCGTCGTCCACGATGAGGATGCACTCGCCTTCGCACTCGAAGAGGCATGCCTCGCACACGATGCACTCGGGGCCGTGGATCGCGAGCGACTTCTCTCCGCGCATCTGGAACTTCGCCACCACCGCCGGATCGTCGACGACGTCCGGCAGTTGGTCGCGCGGCCGGAGCTCGAAGACGTTCACCGGGCAGACGTCGCGGCAATGCGAGCAGCCGGTGCACTTCGCCTCGTCGATATCGACTTGGACCATCGGCGCCCGGGGGACGGGAGCGAGGGGGCCTATTTCCCTTTACGGCCGGCGGATGAACGTGAGGAGGGGGTCAAGAGGTAACGGGCCAGGACTTGGAAGCGTAGCCCGAGTCTATTACAGGACTGGAACGAGGCCGACGCAAAGGCCGAAATCGGACGCTTGGTTGGAGTCTACCAAGAGTCGAATTCGGGTGGGGGCCCTGAGACCGTCAAGTCAAACTCCATCCGGCAGGGGGGTTTGTCACACGCCATTGACTTCTGTCACACTGACTCGCATTCATCGACTTGTGTCTCACAGCCATCTGCCCGAGGGAATGTTTAAGGGAGCAGGCCAGTTATCGGCCTTCGATGTGGGCGACCCTGGGTGGCGCTCCGTTCGTGACTGTATCTCCGCGAGGGCTTGTCAATGGCCTCGCGTCCACTCCCAACGACGGCGAGGATTTCGGCCCAGACACGTACGGATCCACGACTTCGGGAATTCAAGAGGCCCTCAACGCAGTCGCCTCAAGTGGCGGCACAGTCTACTGCCGTAAGGGCACTTACAGCTGCTCATCCCCAATCACTTCTACAGGCAGCAACCAAACCATTTGGTTCGAGCCAAATTCGACCATTCTGTTTGCATCGGCTACCATCCCGTACGCTCCTCCCGGCACTCAGTCCCTCATGATCTCAGTTGCCTCAAACATTGCTACAAGCCCTACGACGTACCAAAACTACTCCCACGTTCATTGGTATGGTAACGGGTCCACCATAAACGTGAACGGTGCCGGGCTATCGGGCAACGGCACGGTGGTGATCGGAATCGTTCAGGTTGGATTCAACACGACTGCCTCTCCTCCTGCGGCTGGCGAGGATATAATCGTGGACGACTTCGTCATCCTCGGCGTGCCAAACACGTCCTTTTTCGTATCGGTACAGAATTACGAATCAGGAATCTCTTATACAAATCAGATTCGAAACGTAAAGGTCTCTCGGATTCACGCCACTTGGAACGCCAGCACCACAGGCGCCTCAGGGTTCGTTATTCAAGGTAGTGCTCGTGAGGTCGTTGTCGAGGATTGCACTATAGATACGTCTGCACTCACCTCCGGGGTAGATTGCTCCAACTGCTTCGTCCACTCCAACTCTGGAGATTGCGAGCAAATACGAGTGACACGCTGCACTTTCATTCAGAATGGACTGAGCGGTCAAATTATGGAGATTCAAGGGAACGCATCCGGGACAAATCCTTCTCAACGGAGGGATCTCCACTTCGTTCTCATAGAGGACTGCATCTTTAACAGCGGCGCTTCCTCGCCTGTTGTTGGCGGTTCCGGCGGAGGGTACATCGATGACAACAATGGCACCGGCGCTTCGGGATTCGTTTACGATATCGAGTTCCGCCGATGCTCATTCATCAATACCGCCATCAGCTTCCAATCCGCAGGTTCCCAGTTTGGATACCTCAGATTCTCGGACGGTGCCCCCTCCACCTCAGCAACATATCCGACCGGATTCTCCGGGAGCCTGGCCGGGCGAGGTCCCAACGACCCGGGTGTTGCCGTGACGGTTCCTGCTAGTGGATCGCCTTACTACAACACAGACGGGTTCGATGAAGTGGTCCTCGTGTCGGGTGGAACCGTAACGGCTATCAAACGGAACGGAACTACTACTGGGCTCACGACCGGCGAGTTCCTTCTACGAGATGGCGACTCGCTCACTGTGACGTACTCGGTAGCACCGACGATGACGAAGCAATCGCTTTGACCGCAACCGAGAGTCCACCCGGAATTGCCTAGTTCGAGCAGTGTTAACGAGGTGGCTTCGAAGTTTCGCCTTGGGACCCGGGGACGATAGGATTCTCCGGATGCTCAGTATAGCCAGCTGTTCCCCGCGAGATCGCTGTAGACCTCGAAGTGGGTTGGCGGCGAGTGGAGCGTAGGTCTCTCGCCACCGACTCGCCCAACCCTGTGAGTCGGTATACTTTCAGACGACGCGCCTCCCCGGAGACGTGCCGTCGGTCGACCTCGACGACGTCCGCCGCTTCCAACCGGACCAAGACCTTGGCGACTGTTCCTTGTGGAATGCCTAGGGCATCGACGATACCCTGCTGCGTGTAACCGCGCCTGGCAACGTCGTCGTGACCCAGTCTGCCCATGGACGCAAGGTGCATGATCACACGTCCGGCGGTGTTCGCTCTCTCCGATGTGGTTTTGGGTGGGGAACTAGGAGTACTGGGGTCCGTCACGGGGGAGGGGCGTGCAGGTAGAGAGGATGACGAGTTTGTCTGTGGAGTTGAGGGGGCCGGGGTCGGACCAGGAGTGGGCCGAGCGAAACTCCGGTAAAGTACATTGGCGACCCAACCGAGAACTGCTCCCGCGACCCCGGCCAAAACGAGATCGAGCCAGTTCAAGGCGGTCCCCCAGAGTGCAGGCCGCACAGAGTATCAAGGAGTGTGGAGGGCCGGCTTATTTCTCGGGGCGGCAAGAGTTCGTGACGGAACGATGCGGACAGTATGTCACCGGTGTTCCGAATCACCGCCGAGCTCTCGAGGTACTGTCAGCTCCTCGATCCACTGCCGGCCCTCGGCACGTCGTGATCGTTGGCGAGCATTGTCGACTCCCCAGGCCACAGCCACTACCGACACGACGCCGACTACGAGAACGAACGCAAGGAGCCAGCCAGAAGGGAAGGAACTTGGTGACGAGGAACCTCCAACAGTGACCGTTAGCGAACTCGTGGTATGATCGCCTTCGGCATCAACGACATTCAATACGACCGTGAACGTTCCCGACGCGTTGAACCGGTGGGTGGGACTTGGAAGGGTTGAGGCCGGCGTGCCATCACCGAAATTCCAGGTGAACTCATAAGGAGGAACACCACCATTCGCCTGACCTACGAACGTCACCGTCAATGGCGAAGCGCCGGAAGTCGCGGTGGATCCGGCCAGCGCCTGAAGTTGTATGGAGACATTCAGGTATGCGCGCGCAACTCCCCCGACTGAATCAGTGACAGTTACCTCGACCGCGAAGGGGCCGTTGGTAGTGTAGATGTGAGTTATGTTCGAGAGATTTCCTCCAGTACCACCGTCTCCGAAGGCCCACGAGTAGGTGTAGGGCGGGGTCCCGCCGGCGGCGTTCGCACTAAGGTTCACGACACGATCAAGCAGGGCAGGGTTCGGAGAGGCGCGCAGCTCCGTGACGGACAGCGGCACGAACACGTGAATGGAGGTCGATGCGTAGGCCCTGTGACCGGCACTGTCGTTCAACCACAGCTGGACGGTGTAAGACCCGACCCCAACGAATTCGTGGGTCGGGTCAGGGGTTGTGCTAAGAACCCCGTCGCCAAAATTCCAAGAGTAAACGAACGACCCCGACCCTCCTTCGAAAGTCGCCTCAAAGGACACCGGCGACTCCGGCAGGGGCTCGGCCGGGTTTGCCTTAATCCAAAGATTGGCAATCGGCGGGCTTGCGCTCCAAGCCCAGGTATCGTTGAGATTACCGGCGGCGCCACCCTCAACATCTCCACCGAAGAGGATCACGCTGGAATCCGCAGAGTCGTTAACAAGCCCTCCGCCGTAACGGGCCGGAGGAGAGCGTATCGGGGTGACGTTAGACCAGGCTCCGCTTGAAAACGTCCAAGTTTGGTTAAGGGCGGAGCCAGACGGCCCTCCCTCTAGGCCGCCGAACAGCATGACCTGGCCCGTGACGTCATCGTAGGTCATCTGTGCGTATGTCAGGGCGGGGGGGGCGGTCGCGAGTTCAGCGGTGAGATTGGTCCAGACCCCACTTTCAAACGTCCAGGTCTGACCTCCCCCGTCGAACAGCACGTAGCCGTCCTGGGGATCGAACACAAGGGCTCCCTGAAGCCCGCCCGGGCCGGGAAGTTGCCGAGAGCAGTTTCCCTCGTAACAGAACTGCGTCCAGATACCTCCAACATACTTCCAAGTGGATCCCCCTACAAGCATCATGACGTAGGAATCGGCCGCATCGAAGGTCATCTGTGCTGCTGAAGGTTCCGAGAGGATGTCAAGTGGAAACGAATTTGCAACTCGGCTCCATTTTCCACCCACGAACGACCAAGTGTCGTTACACGTCGAGCTTGGGCTATAGGAGGAGCAGGCCCCGAATGTGTACCCCCCGAAGGCCAGAACATAGTGATCGGCGGCGTCGTATGTGATGGCCATTCCATACCGCGCCGACGGTGCGACACCCGCTGAGGAGGTGATGTTCTGCCAGCCGCCGTCCCGGAAGATCCAGGTGTCGTTGGTTGGATAGCCCGACGCGCTGAGACCACCGAAGAGCACCACGTACCCATCCGCGGCGTCGTAGGTCATGGATGCAAAAGACACGGCGGCCGGGCTCTCAGAAGACGTGAGATTCGTCCAGTACGGTAGACTAACCGCGGGAACCTTCGTGGCGGCCACAGAGACTGCACATTCGCTGTCACGCTGGTCTGGCGGGGCACACAGCCCCAACTCGCCCAGAAATGACTCGCTATCAGGTGGAGATGATGCGAGGGCTGGGTTGTGGAGGGACGATTCGGATAGTGGAACGTCCGAAAGCTCCGGTGAAGCAGGGAGGGCAAGCTGAATGCTAGGTCCCATCGCGATCAGGAGTAGCGCGAGAACGGCGCCAAGAGGGATGAAGAAGGCCACCCCGCTTCGGAAGAATCCCGCCATCTGTCCTGCGATGGCAATTGGGCGTCACCGGCTTAAGAATGGTGGGCCGATTTACGACACAGATACTCCCAGTTCGGAATACCAGGGGAGTTTTGTCACACACTCACGACTTCTGTCACAACTTGAATTCCCGGTCGATTTTGGTCCCAAAGCCGGCCGGCGGGGCACCGTCTCCCGACCTCTCGTTAGGCCTTAACCTGCCGAAGCCGTTCCGGGGCCGAGCGGCCGTGGGCGGGATCCTCCTCGGTACGAGCGGCTGGGACTACCCGGAGTGGGTCGGGCGGGTCTACCCGCCCCACGGTGCGTCCGACAAGCTCCGCTACTATGCGAGCCTCTTCCCGATCGTCGAGATCAACTCGACGTTCTACCGCTTGCCCGCGCCGGGCGTCGCGGCGTCGTGGGTGCGACGCACGCCCGGCGGCTTCCGGTTCGCGGCCAAGTTCCCCCAGACGATCACCCACGACCTGCGGCTGATCGGCACCGACGAGGAGCTCGCCCGCTTCCTCGCCGTCCTGAAGCCGATCCGGGACGCCGGGAAGTTCGTCGCCGCGCTGCTCCAGTTGCCGCCGTCGCTGCCGTTCGACGCCGGCACGGTCCGGACGTTCTACGCTTCGCTGCCCCGGGACCTTCCGGTCGCGGTCGAGTTCCGGGAGCGGTCCTGGCTCGTCCCCGAGTCGTACGCGCTCCTGGAGGAGTTCGGGCTCGCCTACGTGATCGTCGACGGTCCCCACCTGCCGGTGGACCTCCGCGTCACCGCCCCGTTCGTCTACCTCCGCTGGCACGGGCACGGGAACCCGATCTGGTACGACTACACCTACTCGGCCGAGGAGATCACCGCGTGGGCGCCCCGGGTCCAGACGCTCGCCGAGAGCGCGTCGGTCGTCTACGGCTTCTTCAACAACCACTTCCGGGGCGACGCGGTGACGAACGGGCGGTCGCTCGCGGAGCTCCTGGGCCTCCCTCCTCCACCGGGGAGCGCGCGCCTCGATCTCTGACGGGGCGGAGTCGGGAACGGCCCGTTCCCGACCCTGTTTCACGGGCTCCCGAGCCGCCGCTTTAGAGCGGTCCGGGCCGTCGATGGGGGGCAGCGACCGATGAGCGACCTTCTCGACTTCGAGCCCGCGCTCGCCCCGGACGACGGGGCCGGGACCGAGCCGCTCCCGTTCGACGTGGACGCGGAGCCGTTCCCGGCACCGACGCCCGGAGCGGCCTCCGCCCTCCCGCGGATCCGGCTCGCCTCGCGCTCCCGGGCGCGTCCGGTCCGCCCGATCCTCCCGACGGCGCCGGCGCTCTTCCCCTGGCTCGCGCGCCGGTTCGTCCCCGGCGAGATGACCCTCTGGGTCGGGCCCCGGGTCGCGCTCGACCCGATGCTCGAGATGCTCTACGCCGGTAGCGCGGCCGCGCGGGGCCGGATCTCGCTGCTCGAAGGCGGGAACCGGTTCCACCCGTACCGGATCGGGGAGCTCGGCCGGTCGCTCGGGGTCGACCCGGGAACGACGCTCCACCGCCTCCGGCTCGCCCGGGCGTTCACGGCCTACCAGATGGTCGCGCTCGTCGACGGCTGGGCCGCCGAGGCACGGCGGCATCCGTCGACGCTCCTCGTCGCGCACGACCTGCCCGCGATGTTCGCGGTCGACGAGATCCGCGATGACGAGCGCGCCGCGCTCCTCGCCCACGTGGCGCGGACGCTCGGCACGCTCCTCGAACGGGTGCGGGTGCCGCTCCTCCTCACGCTCGACGCCGGTGGGATCGACCGATTCCCCGGGCTCGCCGACGCGGGACCGCGATGGGCCGATGTCATCACGTTCGCCCGCGGGCCGACGGGGCTGCGCCTCCGGGCCCTGCGCGACGACGCGCGCCTCGCGCTCGTCCCACGGCCGGGTGGCCAGCATGGCCTCGAGGAGTACGGCCGCGGAACGGCCGAGGAGGTGGTCGCGTGGGGCGCACCGCCCCGACGTATCGTCAAGCGCTCGAGGAGCGGATGAAGCGCTGGGACGAGTTCGCCCGGCTGCTCACGACGCCCGAGGAGCGCGCGGCGTTCGAGACGCTCCGGACCGGGGCGCGCCGCTACGCCGCCCAGGCGACGTACGTGGGGAGCCCCGATCTCCTGGAGTCGATCCTGCTCTCCGTTCTCCTCGACCTCGCACGCCGGCTCCCGGCCGAGCCGGCCCCGCGGGCGGCGCCCCGCTGACCGCGGACCCCCCGACGGCGGACGGCTGGCTGATCGACATCACCGAGAGCGCGGACGGTCGCTCGGTCGTCCTCTGGCGGAAGGAACGCGCCACGGGCCGGGTCCGCCGGACGGCGGTCGAGTACCGTCCGCCGTTCCTCGTCGAGGGTCCGCGGGGCGACCTCGCCGGGCTCGCCCGGCGGCTCCGGGACGACCCGGCGGTCGCGGCCGTCGCGCGGTGCGTCCTCGCCCCGTCGCTCTACGATCGCCGGCCCCACGCCGTCCTCTCGGTGACCCCGGCCCGCAACCCGAAGCGACGCGCGCTCGCCCGCGCGGTCGACGCGCTCGGGGGCTTCGTCCGGTACCGCCTCTATGATGTCGACCTCTCCCCGCCGCAACTCTACCACCTCTCCCATGGGTTGTACCCGTTCGCCCCGGTCGCCGGCCACGGCGCCGCCCTCACGGTCACCGAACCGGCGGAGACGATCGACTACGTCACGCCGCCGCTCCGGGTCGCCCGGCTCGAGGTCCACATCGCCGGCGAGCGACGGGGACGGATCCCTCCGCCCGACGGGCGGATCGGCTCGGTGCGGCTCGGGGAGGTGACGCTCGAGGGCGCGGAGGACGACCTCCTGCGCGCCCTCGTCGGCGAGGTCGCCCGGGCGGACCCGGACGTGATCCTCACCGAACGCGGCGATGCGTTCGACCTGCCGTGGCTCTACCGGCGCGCGGCGGCGTGCGGGCTCGCGCCCGAGGAGTTCGCGCTCGGCCGGGAGCCGGTCCCGTTCCGTCCGGCCCGGCGGGCGCACTCGTTCGAGTCGTACGGGGTCGTGCATCACCGCGCCGCGGCGCACCCGCTCCCCGGGCGGTTCCACATCGATCGCGAGGACTCGTTCCTGTTCGACGACGCCGACATCGCCGGGCTCGTGGACGCGGCGCGGCTCTCCCGGCTCTCCCTCTCGACGGTCGTCCGCCAGTCGCCCGGGACCTGCTTTACCGCGATGGAGATGGCGCAGGCGCTCGCGCTCGGGGCGCACGTCCCGTGGAAGAAGAACCGACCCGAGACGTTCCGCGCGGGGGACCACCTCGTGAGCGCCGACCGAGGGGGCGCGATCTTCCTTCCGCCGGTCGGCGTGCACGACCGGATCGACGAGTTCGATTTCGCGAGCCTCTACCCCTCGATCATGGTCCGGAACAACCTCTCCGCGGAGACGCTCGAGTGCCGGTGCTGCCCGAGGAGCCCGATCCGCACCCCCGGCCTCGGCTATCGCTCCTGCGTGCGGCGCGTCGGCCTCATCCCGCGGACGCTCGCCCCGCTCCTCGCGCGGCGGCTCGCCTACAAGGCGGCAATGAAGCGGCCGGGAACGCCGCCCGAGGAGGCGGCCCGGCTCAAGCGGCGGGTGAAGATGCTGAAGTGGGTCCTCGTCACCGCGTTCGGCTACCAGGGGTACCGGAACGCCCGGTTCGGGCGGATCGAGTGCCACGAGGCGATCAATGCCTACGCGCGTCGGCTCCTCGCGGACCTCGTCCCCATCGCGGAGGCGTGGGGGTACCGGGTCGTCCACGGGATCGTCGATTCGCTCTGGCTCCGGCCGATCGACCCGGACCGCACGCCCGATCCGGCCGCGTTCGCCCGGGAGGTCAGCGCGCGCTACGGTCTTCCGCTCGGCTACGAGGGACGGTACCGCTGGATCCTCTTCCTCCCCGCGACGACCCACGGCCTCGGCGTGCCGAACCGGTACTACGGCTACTACGAGCACGGCGAGTTCAAGCTCCGCGGGATCGGCGCGCGGCGGCACGACACGACCGTGCTCGTCCGGCGGTTCGAGGGGGAGGTGCTCGACCTCTTCCGCAGTGCCCGCGACGCGGACGGGGTCCGGGCCCTCCTCCCGCGGGCGCTCGCCCGGGCCGACCTCTTCGCCGAGCGGCTCCGCCGGGGAAGCTGGCCGGCGGACGAGCTCCTGATCGCGCACCGGATCGGACGGCCTCCCGAGACGTTCGTCACGTTCACCGATTCGGTGGCGGCGATCCGCCAGCTCGCCGACGCCGGGGTCCCGCGCGAGGCGGGCGAGCTCGTCCGCTACGTCATCCTCGACCGGCGGAGCCGCTCGTTCCGCCACCGCGTCCGGCCGGCCGAGCTCCTCGCGGACGATGCGTCGTACGACGTCGACGCCTACCTGGAGCTCCTCGCCCGGGCGGCGGAGACGCTCCTCGCGCCACTCGGGGTCGATCGGGCCGATCTCCTCGCGCGCTGGGGTGTCGCCCCACCCCCGGAGCGGGAGCCGTACCACTCGCCCGAGGCGATCGCCCAGGGTGCGCTCGAGGACCCGGCCGCGAGCGGGCGGACGTTTTAGCCCCCGGCCGCGTCGAAGGGAGGTGGCCCCTCGCACGACGCGCGCGTCCCGGTCGAAGGGATCGGCGGCGAAGCCCCGCCGGGCTCCGGCGGATTCCCCCGCCCGCCGCGCGGAGAAGATCCGCCGCAGCGTCGCCCGCGGTCGGCTCGAGGACTTGACCCCGCTCCTCCTCGCACTGAGCGATCCCACGCCGGGCCTGCGGCAGACGGCCGCGGTCGCGCTCGGGATGCTCAAGGACCCGCGCGCCCGCTCCGCGCTCGCCGCGTCACTCACCGACCCGGACCCCGCCGTCCGCGCCAGCGCCGCGGAGGCGCTCGGCGCGATCGGCCGTGCTGAGAGCCGCGAGCCGCTCGAGGCGGCGCTCGGGGATCCCGAGGCTCCGGTCCGGCTCCGGGTCGCGCTCGCGCTCCGGCAGCTCGCGGATCCGGCGTCCGTGCCGGCGCTCGCCGTGCGCGCGAGCGACCCGTCCGCCGAGGTCCGGCAGGCCGTGGCCGCGGCGCTCGGGGGGATCGGGAACGACGCGGCGGCGCGGGCGCTCGCCGGCCTGTTCGCCGACGCGAGCGATCGCGTGCGGCGCGAAGCGGTCCTCGGCTACGGGCGACGGACCGATGCCGAGGTGGTCGCGACCGTCCGGCCGTTCCTCGCCGACCCCGCCCGTCGGGTGCGGGTCGCCGCCGCCGTCGTGCTCGGGCGACACCGCGACCGGGCGAGCGTTCCGCTTCTCCTCGAGCGGCTCACGAGCCCCGAGACCTGGGAGAAGCCGGCGGTCCTCGTCGCGCTCGGCCGGATCGGGGACGCGGCCGCCGTGCCGGCGCTGCTCGCGGCGAGCGAGCATCCGGCGCACTGGGTGCGGGTCTGCGCGATCCACGCCCTCGGGGACCTCGGCGTTCCCGAGGCCCGCTCCGCGGCGCTCGCCCACGTGCATGACGACTCCTGGGCCGTACGCGGCGCGGCGGCGATCGCCCTCGGCGCGACCGCCGGACCCGACGAGCTCGCGACCCTGCTCGAGCTCCTGGACGACACCCACCCGTGGCCCCGGCGGGGCGCGACGTACGCGCTCGGTCGGCTCGGCCTGACCGAGGCGGCGCCCCGGATCCGGGAGGAGCTCGCCGACCCGGTCGCGGAGGTGCGGCTCGCGGCGATCTGGGCGCTCGGCCGCCTCGGGGACGACGGGGCGCGGGAAGAGCTCGTGCGCCTCCTCTACGGCGTGCATCCCGGCGCGGCCGACCCCGTCCCCGACGCGGCGCCCGACACCGGGGAACCGCTCCGATCCGATGCGGAGAGCCGCCTGTTCGACGCGGCGGTCCAGGCGCTCGGCCGTCTGTCCCCCGGCGCCCCCGACCCGTTCGTGCAGCGCGCGCTCGCCGAGGTCCGGGGCCGCCTGAGCGAGGAGGAGCTCGATCGCGCCGCGCGGCTGCCGCTCCCCGAGGTCGGCAACGAACGGCCGACCCCGACGCTCCGGGCGCTCTTCGAGACGGCGATCGCGACGTCCGGCGACGACGAGGACGTCGGATGATCCTGCGCGACCTGAGGAAGTCCGACGGCCCCCGGCTCTACGATCTGCTCAAGATCGGGTTCCCCGAGGAGGAGGCCCTCATGGGCTCCACGCCCGAGGGCCTCGCCAAGGTGACGAAGCGGGTCTATCGCTGGGACGTGCAGTTCGTCCTCCGGCTCGCGCGGCTGTTCGGCCGGCCCATCTTCCGGTTCTTCGTCATCGAGGACGGGGGCCAGATCGTCGCGACGACGATCCTCGGCTTTCCCGAGCGCGCCGCGTACATCAGCACCGTGATGGTCGATTCCGCGTACCGACGCCGCGGCTACGCGCAGGCGCTCCTCGAGAAGTGCCGAACGACGGCCCGAGCCGCTCGGCGGAAGTACCTCGTACTGAACGTCCTGCGACCGAACGCCCCCGCGATCGCGCTCTACGAGCGCCTCGGATACCGGCGGCTCGCGGACGGCGGCGCGTTCCTCGCCCGCGAGGCGACGGTGCCGGTGACGGGCGGGCGCTCCGAAGCGGTCCGTCCGTACCGCAAGGCCGACGCGCGCGGGCTCGCGGAGATCGCACGCCGCGCGACGCCGCCCGAGGTCCTCGAGGTCCTGCCGGTGAACCCGTCGAGCATCCGGGTCTCGGGGTGGGTGGACCGGGCCCTGGAGTCCTCGTCCAGCGGCTGGGTGGTCGACCGCGGCCACGGCGCCGAGGCGTTCCTGTCCGCCTCGGTCGGGGGGATCAGCACCGCGGCGCACTGTTCCGAGCCGATCATCGGGGAAGGCGTCGGACCGGACGAGGTCGCCGCGTTGGTCCGGACGGCGGTCGAGTGGTGCAGCGCCCGGGGCGCCCCCCGGATCCTCGCGCGCGCCGCATTCGCGAACACGCGCGGCCGGGCCGCGCTCACCGGGGGAGGGTTCCGTGAGGCGCTCACCGACTGGACGCTCTACCGCGAGGTCGACTAACCGGCGCCGCGCCCCGGCCGACGTCGACGTCTACCTTTTCCCCGCCGTCGTCGGCGGCGGGCTGGGGGACATCGAGGAAGTGCTCGCCGCGGGCGATGCCCTCGCTCGCGCCGGCTTCCGCCTGCGGTTGCTGCGGCTCGGGGACCGCGCGCTCCCTCGCTCGGTCGACGGACCGTGGTCGTGGCCGCGCCTCGCGCGTCGGACGACGCTCTCCCGGCGCGGCCGGGCCGCTCTGACCGTCGCTCCGTCCTGGGGGGTCAGCGCGGCCCCCGGCCGGCCCGGGGCGCTCGGACGCGGCGGCGCGTGGGAGGCCGAGGCCGCCGCGATCGAGGCGGCCTACGGCCCGCGCTCCACCCTGCACGTCAGCCTCGAGGAGTTCGCGCGGACGCTGACGGCGCGATCCGAGGACCGGGAGCGGCTGCGCGAGGGCGGGGTCCCGGCGCGGGCGCTCGCCGAACGGCTCCGACGGTCCGAGCGGGCCGGGGAGCAGGCGGCGCTCCGCGCCGCCTATCGGCGCTTCCGCGGGTTCGATCGGCCGAACGTCCTGCACCTCTACGCGTCGTTCCGGCCCGATCCGGAGTTCGAGCGCGAGTTCCCCGAGGCCGTCGTGACGGGTCCGCTCTGGCGGGCGGGACGCGTCGCGTCGCCGCGACGCGGCTCGCCCCCGGGTCGCCGCGAGTGGGTCTGGTACGCAAGCCCCGCGAGCGCCGAGACGATCGCCCCCGAGGTGGTCGAGGGGCTCCGTGGGGTGAGACCGCCGATCCACCTCGTCGTGCGGACCGACCGATCCTGGCGGTGGATCCCGCCCGCCGCGCGGGCGACGGTGCTCGCCGGTCCCCGCCCGGCCCGGGCGTGGCAGCGTCGCTTCGCCGCGGCCGAGCTGCGGATCGTCACCGGCAGCCGCACCCTGCTCGAGGCGATGGCCCTCGGCGGGCCGTTCCTCTACTTCAACGGCGTGCTCGGCGCCGGGCGTCGGCGTCGCCGACATCGGCCGGAGAAGCTTCGCGCGCTCCTCGAGGTCGCGCGGACGGCCGGGGTCGCTCCGGGGTTGCGTCGCGACCTCGCGGAGTTCGCGCAGGGCCGGCGCGTCGCGTCGATCGTCCGCCGCGCGGCCGGCCGGGTCGGCCCCTGGGCGCGGTTCCCGTCGACCTGGCCCCTCACCGGCTTCCGCCCGCCGTTCGACGACGCGGGGCGGCTCCTGGTCGACGTGGCCCGGGCGCTCGCGCGCGCGCCGGATGATGCCCCGGGAGTCGTGGCGAGGTTCCGCGCGGCGCCGCGCGCCCTTTAATCGGGCCACCCCTCCGGGGAGCGATGCCGCCCCCCGACGCCGGTCCGACGGCGGTCGCCCGGGCGCTGATCGGGAGCGCGCTGCGCCTGCGGCCCGGCGAGCAGGTGGCGGTGCTGACCTGGACCCACACGCTCCCCTGGGCGGCGGCGTGCGTCGCGGAGGCGCGCCGCCGGGGAGCCCGACCGTTCCTGGTCCTCGAGGACGAAGCGGCGTTCTGGCAGAGCGTCGAGTCCGCCCCCTCGCCGCGGCGCTGGTCGGGCCTCGGATCGGCGGTCGTTGCCGCGATCGCCCGCTCCGACGCGCTCCTGTACTTTCCGGGGCCGGCGGATCGCGCGCGATGGCGGGCGTTGCCCCCGTCGCTCCAGGACCCGCTCCTCGGGTCCGACGACGAGTGGCTCGCCCGGACCCGGCGCGCCGGGAACCGGGCGATCCGGTGCCTGCTCGGCTACGTCTCGGAGCCCGAGGCGGAGCGCTGGGGCGTGCCGGCCGCGATGTGGCGCAGCCAGCTGATCCGCGGGATCACCGAGCCCGACTACGACGTTCTCGCCCGCGATGCCCGTCGCCTCGCGACGCTCCTCGCGCGGGGGCGCACGCTCCGCCTGACCGCGGCGAACGGTACCGACGTCACGCTCCGGCTGCGGGGCCGCACGCCGTGGATCGACGACGGGGTGATCGACCGCGAGGACAAGCGCCGGGGCCGGTCGCTCTCCGCGAGCCCGGCCGGGTCGATCGTCGTGGCGGTCGACGAGGGGAGCGCCGAAGGGACGCTCGTCGGCAACCGTCCAAGCTTCCTTCCGTCGGGCCGTGTCGCCGGGGCGCAATGGGAGATCGAGTCGGGCCGCCTGCGCAACTACTGGTACACCGAAGGGGCCCCGACGTTCGAGGCGGAGTTCGGGGCGGCTCCGCGGGGCCGGGAGGTCGTCGGGCTGTTCGCGCTCGGGCTCAACCCGTCGCTCCCCGGCGGGGTGCCCCGGGCCGAGGATGAGGAGGCGGGGGCCGCCACCCTCGCGATCGGCGGCAACACGCTCTACGGCGGGCGCCACCGGTGCCGGTATCTCTCCTGGATCACCGTCGGGGAGGCGACGGTCACGGTCGATGGCCACCCGCTCGCCGACCGCGGGAAGCTCCTCTAGCCCCCCGGCGCGCCTCGGCCGGCGATTCTTCGACCGGCCGGCGCGGGTGCTGGCGCGCGCGCTGCTCGGAACCCGCCTCCGAGTGCGCGGACCCGACGGGCCGCGGTCCGTCGAGATCGTGGAGTCCGAGGCGTACGTCCGCGGCGACCCCGCGAGTCACGCCTTTCGGGGGCCGACCCGCCGCAACGGCGCCATGTTCGGCCCGCCCGGGACCCTCTACCTCTTCCGCATCCACCAGGTCGACTGCGCGAACGTCGTCGCGCGCCGGGGGGAGGCGGTGCTGATCCGGGCAGGGCGCTCTCCCGCGGCGTCGCCGGCGACCACCTCGGGACCCGGCCGCCTCGCGCGCTTCCTCGGCCTTGGGCTCGCGGACGACGGTCGCGACCTGGCCCGGGACGCGCGGGTCGCGCTCTTCGGGCGACGGCGACGCCCCGCGCGGATCCGCGTCGGGCGGCGGATCGGGATCCGCCAGGGGGCGGAGCGTCCGCTCCGGTTCTGGATCGCCGGCGAACCGGCGGTGACGCCGCCGCGCGCCTAGCGCTTCAGCTTCGCCCAGTCGTAGCCGCGTCGGCGGGCCGTGACGCCGAATCCGCACGACGCGCAGACCTTCTTCTGGCGGTGGTAGGAGTGGCGTCCGCACCGTCGGCAGATCACGTGGACGATCTTGCCGCCGCGACTGGAGGCTGTTCCCTTCGTCATGCTCGACCTCGGTTACGGAGAGATGTAGATGATGGAATCCCCGCGGAGCAGCGTGAGGCCGCTCTTCGGGGTGACGACGTCCTTCACGACCTCCTCGGCGCCGGAGAGGACGAGGTTCAGGTGCTGGTCGTAGGCGTCGAGCACGCCCCGGTACGAGCGTCCGCCCTTCATCTCCACGAGCACGCGCTTGTGGAGGCTCTGCTGGAGGACGTCGAGGGGGCGCATGGGCTCGGGGCGAGGCCGGGTCGCCTTCTTAACGGTTACCGCGAGCGACTGACGGGGGGGTCGCGTTCGAAGGCGGCGAGGACCGTCGCGAGGGGCGGGAGGCGGGTGCGCACCGCCGCGATCGTCCGCACCGCGACGTCGAGGCGTCGGGCGACCGCGGCCGGATCCCCCGCGCCCGAGACCTCGCGGTACCGCGGGCCGAACAACGGACCGATCCGCCGCGCGTAAAGCGCCCGCTCGACCGCCCCGACGAGCGCGTGCCGCCGGGCGAGGTCGGGCGGATGCCCGACCGGGTCCGCGCGGACCCGTTCCGACCGGGCCGCCTCGGGGGTGGCGAGCCAGAGGATCCCGTCCGGGCCTCCCCAACGCCCCGCCGCGGCGTGGGCGCGCGCCGTCGCGACGAGGGCGGACAGGAGTTCGGGCGGGGCCGCTCCCAGCGCGATCAACCCGGCGGTGTAGGAGAGCGGCCCGAAGAACCCCGTGTCGGCGAGGACGGTGACGCCCGAGCGCGCGGCGGCCCGGCACTCGACGTACCGTCGGGCCTCCTCGGCGAGGAGTCGCTCCTCGAGCTGGAGGAGATCCGACGCCCCTCCGACCTCGAGCGGAGGCGGCGGATCGAGCCGCCGGTACGCCTCGGGCACCGTCGTCCAGCCCTCGCCCCGGGCGAGCGCGTCGAGCGCCGTCGTCTTGCCGGCGCCCGACGCGCCCTCGAGCGCGATCACCCGTCCCGCCGGCATCGGTCCCGGCCCGGCAGAGCGGCGGTATTTATCGCTCGGGCGGCTCCCCGGCCCGTGAGCCCCCCGTCGGAGACCCCGCCGCCGCACCGGTTCCTCGCGCGCGTGCTCGACGTGACGGAACCCAGCGAGATCGCCCGGGAGATCGAGCGCACCGACAGCGATCCCGAGGGCGTCGGGATCATGACGCGCAAGGGCCGCATCTTCCCCGTGCGCCTCGAACACGTCGCGCTGAAGGCGTCGCCGCTGCTGAAGCAGGAGCTCCTCTCCGTCGGCGGCGACGCGGCCCAGGCCCGCGGGATCGCGGACCACTCGGTCCCCGAGAGCGGCGTCGTGCTGTTCGCCACGTGGGGGCAGTACCGACGTCTCCTGCCGAAGCTGAAGCGCCAGCCGTTCGGGCTCGCGGCCCTCGCCGGAGAGCTCGACCGGGCGCTCCACCAGTACGCGGCCCGGGGGGCGCGGAAGATCCGGGGTCCGCACCGCTCGTTCGTCCTCGGGGACGTGCCGCGGGTGATGGGGGTCGTCAACGTCACCCCGGACTCGTTCAGCGACGGCGGTCGCTTCCTCGACCCGACGGTCGCGGCGGCGGAGGCGATGCACCTCGCGACCGAGGGGGCGAGCGTCCTCGACCTGGGTGGGGAGTCGACGCGCCCCGGGGCGGCCCCGGTCTCACCGGAAGCGGAATGGAAGCGGATCGGACCCGTCCTCGACGGACTGCGCGACCGATGCCCCGTCCCGATCTCGATCGACACCCGCCACGCCGAGGTCGCCGCCCGCGCGATCGATGCCGGCGCGGACCTCGTGAACGACATCGAGGGGCTTCGCTCGGAAGAGATGCGGCGGGTCGTGGCGCGCAGCGGCGCGGCCGCGCTCGCGATGCACATGCGCGGGGACCCGACGACGATGCAGTCCGACCTGCGGTACGACGATCTCCGGGGCGAGGTCTACCGGTTCCTCGCCGAGGCGACCGACCGGGCGATCGCGGACGGGATCGACCCCGAGCGGCTGCTCGTCGACCCGGGGCTCGGGTTCGGCAAGACGTCGGAGCAGAGCCTCGAGCTGCTCGTCCACGCCGGCGAGTTCCGCAGCCTCGGCTACCCGGTCGTCCTCGGGGCGTCGCGGAAGTCGTTCCTCGGCGCGGTGCTCGGGGGCGCCGGACCGGCGGAGCGGCTCGAGGCGAGCCTCGCCGCGGCGGTGCTCGCCGCGGAACGCGGCGTCGCGCTGGTCCGCGCCCACGACGTCGCCCCGACGGTCCGGGCGCTCGCGCTCGTCGCGGCGGCGGAGCACCAGTCGACCCGACCGCCCGCCGCGCCGGCGGCGCTCGACGCCCCGGACGACTGATCCCTCACTCGGGGAGCGGCGCGCCGCTCGCGTCCACCTCGACCTCGAGGATCAGCGACCCGACGTACTGGCAGTCGTGGCAGTGGTAGACCTGACCGGCGATCGATCCCGCGGTGAGGTCGACACGGACCGAGCCGCACATCGGGCAGCGCAGGATCCGCTTACGATCCCGGCTCGTCCGCCGCACCGGGCGCGACATCGTCGTCGTCCTCCTCGTCGTCGTCGCCCTCGGGCTCGGCGGGGTCCGGCAGCTCGCCCTCGTGCGCCTCGTCGTCCCCGCCGGGCTCCGCGTCGGCCGGGACGTCCGCGTCCCCTCCGACGTCGGGGGGCGGCGCGGCGCCTCCGTCCGCGCCCTCGCCTTCGGCGGTCGGCTCGAGCAGCACCGCGTCGCGGACCTCGTCGCCCTCGTCGAGCCGGATGATCCGGACGCCGAGGGTGTTGCGGGACTGCGAGCGGATCGATCGCACCGTCACGCGGATCGTGATGCCGTTGCGGGTCGTGACGAGCAGCTCCGAGGTGTCGGTCGTGGGGAGGACCGCGACGACCGCGCCGTTCCGGCCCCCGGTCCGGATCGTCCGCACCCCCTTCGCCCCGCGCTTCGTCTCGCGGTAGTCCGAGGTCGGGCTCCGCTTCCCGTAGCCGGTCGACGTGAGGGAGAGGAGCGTCGGGTACCGCTCGCTCACCGGCGCCATCGCGACGACGTGGTCGCCCTTCTCCGCGGAGAGACGGACGCCGATGACGCCGTACGTCGCGCGGCCCATCGGCCGCACGTCGCTGAGGGCGAAGCGGACGAGCTGCCCCGCGCGGGTCGCGAGCAGCATCTCGGTCGCCGCGTCCGTGACGTGGGCGACGCCGACGAGCTCGTCCCCGGCCTCGAGGAGGATCGCCTGGATGCCGCTCACGCGGATGTTCTGGAACTGGTCGAGCGGGGTGCGCTTCACGAGGCCCCGACGGGTCGCGAAGAACAGCGCCCCGGCCGCGGAGAGGTCGTGGAGCGGGAGGAGCGTCTGGACCCGCTCACCGTCCTTCAGGCGGGGCAGGAGGTTGATGACGGCCTTCCCCTTGGAGTGGCGGCTCCCCTCGGGCAGCTGGTACGCCTTCAGCTGGTAGACCCGGCCCTGGTTCGTGAAGAACAGGAGGTCGTCGTGGGTGCGCGTGACGAACGTCCGGATGACGTAGTCCTCCTCCTTCGTCTCCATCCGGACGAGGCCGCGCCCGCCCCGGTGCTGGCGCCGGTACTGATCGAGCGGCAGGCGCTTGATGTAGCCGTCCCGGGTGACGAGGACGACCACGTCGGTGTCGGGGATCAGGTCCTCGAACGTCCGGGCCGTGAACGCGGGAACGATCCGGGTCCGCCGGGGGTCGCCGAGCCGGCCCTTGAGCTCGGTGAGCTCCTCGACGATCAGGCCGTCGAGCTTCTCGCGGGACGCGAGGATCGCGCGCAGCGTCTTCGCGAGCGCCTCCTTCTCGATCTTCTCCTGCTCGACCGCCTCGCGTTCCAGCGCGGTGAGCCGGGCGAGTCGCATGTCGAGGATCGCCTTCGCCTGCTCGCTGGAGAGCAGGAACTTCCCCATCAGGCTCGTCTCGGCGGTCGGCGCGTCCTTCGAGCGCCGGATGATCTTGATCACCTCGTCGATGTGGTCGATCGCGGTCAGGAACCCTTCGAGGAGGTGGAGGCGCTCCTCGGTCTTCCGCAGGTCGAACGTCGTCCGGCGCGTCAGGACCGTCCGCCGGTGGTCGAGGTGGAGGAGCAGGAGCTCCTTGATCGGGAGCACGCGCGGACGGCCGTCGACGAGGCAGAGGTTGATCACGCCGAAGCTGGTCTCGAGCGGGGTGTGCTCGTAGAGCCGGTTGAGCACGATCTCCGCGGGCGCGTCGCGACGGAGCTCGAGCACGACGCTCGTCCCGTGCCGATCGGACTCGTCGCGGAGGTCGGTGATCCCGTCGATCCGCTTGTTCTTCACGAGGTCCGCGATCAGCTCGAGCAACGCCGTCTTGTTGACCTCGTACGGGATCTCGGTGATCACGATCTCGTCGCGGCCGTCGCGTTCCCGGATCTCCGCGGTCCCCCGCAGGTGGAGCGTTCCGCGTCCGGTCTCGTACGCCTCGCGGATCCCTTCCTCCGAGAGGAGGCCCCCGGTCGGGAAGTCCGGTCCCGGCAGGACCTGGTGGATCGCCTCGACGCCGGCGTCCGGGTCCCGGAGGAGGAGCAGGAGGGCGTCCGCCACCTCGGGGAGGTTGTGGGGCGGCATGTTCGTCGCCATGCCGACCGCGATCCCCGCGGAACCGTTGACGATGAGATTCGGGATCTTCGCGGGGACGTCGAGCGGTTCCTTGAGCGAGCCGTCGAAGTTGTCGGTCCAGTCGACCGTCTCCTTCTCGATGTCGGTGAGCAGCTCCTCGGCGAACGCGGAGAGCCGCGCCTCCGTGTACCGCATCGCCGCTGGGGAGTCGCCGTCGATCGAGCCGAAATTCCCCTGTCCGTCGATCAACGGGTAGCGGAGGCTGAACGGCTGCGCCATCCGGACCAGCGCGTCGTACACCGCGAGGTCCCCGTGGGGGTGGTACTTGCCGAGGACGTCGCCCACGGTGCGGGCCGACTTGCGGTACGGGCGGTCGTGGGTCGCCCCGGACTCCCACATCGACCAGAGGATGCGCCGCTGGACCGGCTTCAGGCCGTTCCGCCCGTCGGGCAGCGCGCGCCCGACGATGACGCTCATCGCGTAGTCGAGGTACGACTGGTGCATTTCCCGCTCGAGCGGGCGGTCGTGCACGCGGTCGACGTTCGCCGTCGGCGGGGGCGTCGCTTCGGGCGTCTCGCTCATGCGGCCTCCGCCGAACGGCCGAGCTGGCGCGCGACGACGCGGTTCGCCGTGTCGAGGAACCGCTCCCGGCTGCCGGCGGGGATCGTGGCGCCGCTCGCGACCCGGTGCCCTCCGCCTTCCCCTCCGACCGCGGCGGCGGCGGCCTGGCAGGTGGCGGCGAGATCGAGCCCGCGCTCAACGAGCGCGAGGGTGGCGCGGGCGCTCACCTTCGTCGGTCCCGTCCCGTCGGAGAAGACGAACACCGGACGTTCGGGGTCGAGGAGATACAGGATCGCCATCCCGGCCTGAGTGCCCGCGAGCGTCGTGTCCGGGCTCTCGAACCATTGCACAGCGCTCATCGAATTTACACCCTCGTCTTCGAGTCGCCGCAACCCGCGGAGGATGCCGCCCCGCCAGGCCTCCTCGGCGAGGCGGACCCGCTCGGCGGCGGCGGGGTCCCCGAGGGCGTAGGCGACCCCGACTCCGGGCATCTTCGCCCGTCCCGCCGCGCTCTGGCGGTTCGACACCTCCTCGGCGTCGAGGCCGAGCGATGGGAGGAACCAGCGGTCCTGGTCGAGCACCTGCGCCGCCTCCGGCGCGACCCCGGCGCCCACGAGCCGGCTCCGCAGGCCGGCGACGAGCCGCCCGGTCTCCTCCGGGGTGAGGCTCGAGGGGGGGCGACCCGGGTCGAGCCCGACCTCCTCGAGGAACCGGCCGACCGCCTCCGGGCGGCTCGAGAGGCCCCGCACGTACGGGTCGATGGAGTCGGTGAGCGCCGCGCCGAGCGTCGGGCCGAACAGGGCCACCCCCGGGCGGCGGACGACCTGGGAACGGGCCGTCGCCTCGTCGACGAGCGTCGCGTTGAGCCCGCGGAACCCCCCGACGTGCTGGCGGTCGCCGATGGCGCCCGAGAGCCCCCACGGGGCGTTGTCCCAGTTCCGGGGATCGAGGAAGATTGTGAACAGCCAGGTGAGCGTCGCCGCGCACAGCTCGCTCATCCCGTCGACGCCCCAGTCGAGCGGGTTCACGAACGCCACGTGCTCGGGGAGCGCCGGGGGATGGGGGACGCCGGGGTACTGGTGGTGGTCGAGCACGACGACCGGGTGGGGATGCTCGCCGAAGAGGTCGAGCCAGCTCGCTCCCGTGTCGACGACGAGCATCGGACCCGGGGTCGCCCGCTGGAGCTCCCGCATCCGGTCCCGCTCCACGCCGGCGAGCGCGGTCGCCTGCGCCGGATAGCCCAACCGGGCGAACGCGTGCAGCGCCGAGGAGGCGCTCGCGATGCCGTCCGCGTCGTAGTGGTAGATGACGCGCCAGCGCTCGGGGTGGCCGAGGACGAGGGCGCGGGCCCGCTCGAACTCGGTTCGGTAGCTCGGGTCGCGAACGAAGCCGTCGGGGCCCGAAGGCATCACTCCACCTGGAGCGCCGCGCCCGCCGCGGAGTACCGCCAGCTCTCGGGGAGCCGCCGGCGCCGCCGGTAATATCGGGCGAGACGTCGGATCCGCGACTCCATGAGGTTGAGCCCTCGGCGGTTCGCGAGGTCCTTCGGGTGGGCCTGCAGGTGACGCTGGAGGTGGACGACGCGCTTCAGGAGCGCCTGGAGATCGTCGGGGATCTCGGGCCGGACGCCGTTCTCGGCGAGCAGCGTGCCGAGCCGCTTTCCGGTGATGGCGCGCGACAGCGGAACGGCGTAGGAGTCGCGCAGGGTCTGTCCGATCGACGCGTGACCCATCCCGCCCTTCGCGAGCTGGACGGCCTGCTGGACGACCTCCTCGCTGGTCACCGTGACCCACTCGGGCCGGGTGAGGGGATACGGCCGGTGCGACCCGGCGCGGCCCTTGTTCCCGGAATGGATCCTCGACATGGGGGCTCGCCCACCCTCGCTCGGTACTTAACGGTTCTTTTCGGCGCGTCCCCGGCCGCTCCCGGGCTCAGGCGATTCGGTCGCTCTTTTGGAGGTTGTCGACGAGGAACTGCTTGCCGCCCGCGGTGATCCGATAGTGGGCCTTCGCGGCGGGCCGCGGACCCTTGCCCGACGGATAGTTCCCCGTCGCCTGGACCTCGACCATCCCGTTCCGCACGAGGAGGCCGAGCGCGAGCGGGACCTTCACGAGGCCCTGATCGATCGCCCAGAACTTCCCGAGCATCCGCTCCAGTTCCGCGAGCTCGAGCGCCTGGTCGCGGGCGCGGCCCTCGTGCATCGACTCCGCGCGGTTGAGCTGCTGCAGGATCGCGACCAACGTCGCCCGGACCGGATCGGGACCGTCTCCGGGGACCATGGCCGATTACTACGCGGCGTCCCTCTACTTAAAGGACCCGAACTCCGGAGGCCGCGGAGCGCGACGGCCCGATAATCGGTACGCCCGGACGAGGTTTTCCGGGAACATCAGCGAGAATCGGAGCGCCCGGTACCGCTCGGGGACCTCCGTGCGACGCAACTCCCCCACGGCGCGCCCCGCGCGCCGGGCGCGGCGGGCGAGCGCGACGATCGTCGCCGCGTACTCCGCGCTCTGCCGGAGGAGCTCCCCTCCTCCGACCGCGCCGTGGCCCGGCACGACCGCGGTGGGCCGGAGCCGTTCGATCCGACGGAGGATCTCGATCCATGGGACGGGCCAACCGTCCCCCATCGACAGGTGGTAGCCGGAGAGGGCCAGATCTCCCGCGCAGACGATCCGCTCGTCCGGCAGGAAGGCGAAGGCGTCCGAGTCGGTGTGGCCGCCGCCGTACGAGATCACGTCGACGGCGCGGCGCGTGCCCTCGAGCCGGATCGCTCCCGAGAAGGTGAGGTCCGGCGGCACCACGCGCAGGGGCGACGGGATCCGGAGCACAGCACGGAACCAGCCCCGAAGCTCCGGGACATCCCGCGACTCGATCGGGGGCGTCGGATGTCGGAGCGCTTCGATCTCCTGCGGCAGGACCTTCCGCCACTCCCGGAACGTGCGGGCGCTCCGCGCGAGGACGAGCGCGCGCGTGCGACGCGTGGCGACGAGATGGGCGCCGGGGAACGCCGCGTTCCCCCAGTGATGGTCGGCGTGGTAGTGGCTGTTGACCACGAACGCGGGAGGGCGGCCCGTGAGCCGGATCGCCGCGCGATACAACGTGCGACCCCCGGCCGGGCTCGTTCCGGTGTCGAAGACGACGGTCGTCCCGCCGAGGTCGACGATCGCCGAGTTGCACAGCCCCGCTCCCCCGGCGATCGCGCGGGCGGCGTGGACCCCCGGAGCGAGACGTTCGAACGAGTAGTCCCGGCCGGACGCGCGGGCCATCCTTCGACGGAGCCCGCCCGGGTTCACGACCGTTGCGGTCGGCTCAGACGCGGCCGACCTTCTCGAGTTCCTTCAGCAGGAGCCGCTTTCCCTCGAGCGTGATCGCGAAGCGCTCGCCCACGACTCGGCCTCGGTCCCAGGCGTATTCCGAGTCGGTGAGCCGCCGGGCGAAGCCGTTGCCGACGAGGACGTCGAAGATCTCCCCCGCGTGCTCGACCGAAGCGTTCGGGAAGCCGGCCTTCACGAGGAGGTGGACGACCTCCTCCCGCTCGAGCCCCTCGGACTTCCCGTAGTCCTCTTCCGTGCGGTTCAGGAGCTTCAGCACCTCGAGCATCTCGAGATGGAGCTCGCGGGCCTGGCCCTCCGGCGTGTCCGGCACGACGGGTCCGTGGGGCTCCCCGCTCTTGAGGCTATCCGTCCATCCGCCGCGTTCCCGGACCGGCCCGGCGGTCTTTTAGACCGGAGCGGCCGGTACCGTCGCGATGACCTGCACGTGCCGGAACCCCGCCCGATGCCCGATCTGCAACACGCCGGTTCGGGTGCCCCTCTCCAACCTCGAGAACCAGGTCGGGGGGGCGTTCCTCGTCGAACGGTTCGCCCGGCGCGATTCCTCGAGCTCGCGGGAGGGCCTGCGCCGCCTCATCGAAGGATGGGCGACCTGCCCGTCGTGCGGGCACACGATCCATCACGAGCACTCGCGTTCGTGCGTCGCGGAGGCGCTCGCGACCGCGGGCGTCCCGATGAGCGAGCGCGAATCGATCCTCGCGAAGATCACGTTCCCCGAAGGATAGCGGGGGAGCGACGATGCCGGCGCCCGACGACTTCGTGGTCACTCCCTATGAGGTCAAGGGGAAGATCGACTACGCACGGCTCCGGGAGCAGTTCGGGACCGAGGAGCTGACCCCCGAGCTCTTGGCCCGGATCCACCGGCTCGCCGGCGGGGAGCTGCACCCGCTGCTCGCGCGGGGGATCTACTACTCGCACCGGGACCTTCTCCCGCTCCTGGACGGCTACGCGAACGGTCGGCCGTTCTTCCTCTACTCGGGACGCGGGCCGTCCGGCCCGCTCCACACCTCCCACCTCGTCTCGTTCGACCTGTGCGTCTGGCTGCAGCGACGGCTCGGCGTGCCGATGTACATCCAGATCACGGACGACGAGAAGTTCTGGGCCCGATCCGGCCTCACGCGAGAGGAGACCGCCCACTGGGGTCTCGAGAACCTCTACGACATCCTCGCGCTCGGGTTCGACCCCAAGCGGACGCACGTCTTCTTCGACTCCAAGTCGATTGCGGCGCTCTACCCGCTCGCGATCCGCGTGGCGCGCAAGATCAATTACTCGAACGTGAAGGCCGTCTTCGGCTTCACCGCCAGCACGAACATCGGCCTCGTGTTCTACACGGCGCTCCAGAGCGTCCCCGCGTTCTGGCCGTCCTGGGCCGAGGGCCGCTCGATCCCCTGCCTCATCCCGTGCGGGATCGATCAGGACCCGCACTTCCGCCTCACGCGAGACATCGCGGAAGGGCTGGGCTACCCGAAGCCGGCGCTGATCCATTCCCAGATGGTCCCGGGCCTCCTCGGGGAGGGGGCGATGTCGACCTCCGGTCCCCGGACCGACGACGCGCTCTTCCTGAACGACCCGCCCGAGGTCGTGGAGCGCAAGCTCCGCGCCGCGTTCACCGGCGGGCGGGCGACCGTCGAGGAGCAGCGACGGCTCGGCGCCACGCCCGAGATCTGCTCGATCTGGGCCCTCTGGCGGACCCGGTTCGCGGAGTCCGAGGCCCAATTCACCGAGGTGACCCGTACCTGCCGTTCGGGCGAGCTCCTCTGCGGCGACTGCAAGGGCCAACTGATCGAGCGGGTCCACGCCTTCTACCGGCAGCACGCCGCCGCCCGCGAGAAGGTGAAGTCGTGGGCGGAGTCGACGATCGTGACCACCGCCCCGAAGGCCCTCTGAGCCTCCGGCTCAGCCGATCTCGGGGCGCGGCGACGGGAGCTCGGCCTCGGGCCGACGCGGCGTCGGTCCCTCGGGGCGTCCCGGGAGCGCGAGGGCGATCGCGGGCTCGGGGGCGCCGGCCCCTTCGACCGCGCTGAGCAGGCGGAGCATCGGGCGGAACAGCGACCGGGCGGCGCGTTCGGGATCGAGCGTGTACGCGCGGTCGTAGGCCGCGACCGCCTCCTCCTCCTCGCCGAGCGTGAGCAGGGAGAGCGCGAGCTCGAGCCAGCTCTTCGCTTCGCGCGAGCCTTCCCGTTCGCCGGTCTCGTCGACATGGTCGTCGGCGGACGGCAGGGAGAACGGGCGGCCCGCGGCGTCGGGGCCGGGTCCATCCCGGGAGAGGACGAGCGCGCGTTCGAACGCCGTGGAGGCCCCGGTCTCGTCGCCCGACTCTGCGAGGGCGACCCCGAGCCGGTGCCACGCGACGAGGTCCTCGGGGGTGAGCGCGACGGTGCGGCGGAAGGCGAGCGCGGCCTGGCCCCACTCCTCCCGGAGGGCCCGGGCGACCCCCAAGTGGAACCACGCCTCGGCGTTCGCCGGCGCGAGCGCGACGGCGCGAGAGAGGGCCGACTCCGCTTCCCGAGCCTGGCCGAGGTGGGCGAGGCAGATCCCGTAGTACGACCAGGCGCCCGCGTCGTTGGGCTGCTCGCGGACGACGTCCCGGAACGCCCGTTGCGCGGGTTCGTAGTCCCGGCGGAGGAAGTGGTGGACGCCGAGGTCGAAGCGCTGGCTCACGATCGAGTACCGGCCGGTCGAGGCCCGGGACGGCGGAAAAGCCTGCCGCCCCACCGGCACGCCCCCGCCGTGCGTCGCCGTCCCACGGCGACGGCGGCTTTATCTACGGGTCACGGTCATGCGCCGACCGAGGAATCCCGAAGCGCCCCCCCAATCGAGCGTCCCGCCCGTCCTTTCTCGACAGGTGTTCTCTCGACGAGGGTCGCTCCTCGATTCCCAACGCGAAACGCGACCAAAGAAGGCGACAAGCGATGGTGGACAAACCCCTGACAAAAGTGCGCGACCTGACGCCGAACTCGAAGCAAGTGAACGTCCTCGCCAAGGTGCTGAGCATCGGCGAACCCAAGGAGGTCATGGGCAAATTCGGGGATCCCCGAAAGGTCTGTGAGGCCGTCGTCGGCGACGACACGGCGGTGATCACGCTCTCCCTGTGGAACGAGCAGATCGGATCGATCCAGAAGGACGAGGTCGTTCTGGTGGACAACGGCTACGTCTCCCTCGTGCGCGGCCACATGCGCCTGAACGTGGGCCGGTACGGGAACCTGGCGAAGTCGACCGAGGCGATCCCCGAGGTCAACCAGTCCCTGGACATGAGCCAGCAAGAGTTCGAGAGCGAGCGCCGGTCGTTCGGCGGCGGTGGCGGCTTCCGCGACCGCGGCAGCGGCGGCTACGGCGGCGGACGCTACTCCGGTGGCGGCGGCGGCCAGGGCGGCGGCTCGGGCGGACGCGAGCGCTCGGACAGCTACAAGCGCTACTAGCGCGACCGCGTCTCGAACGCGACCCGAACCCCTTCCCCCGCCCTCACGGGCGGGGGCCGGCGTGCCGTATTGAATTAAATACCGTGCCCAGCTTGGGACGCTCGCCGATGGCCGAGCCGACCCGGGAACTGACCCTGTACGTCCAGTCGAAGCGGGCGATCGCCACGTTCTACCGCCCGTCGATCGCGAACGAGACGACCGGCACGACCCCGCCGGGCGCGCCGAAGACGGGAGGCGACGAAGCGAGCCTCGGCGAGGAGGGGGTCCTGTTCCTCTCCGACGACCAGGCCCGAGCGGCGGCCCATGCGGAAGAGGTCGCGGGGCGGCGCGGCTACCACATCAAGGTCGTTGACATCGCGAAGGTCGGCCGCGTGGAGCGGCTGATCGCCGAGCACCTGCGCGGCGTCCAGACGTTCCCCGTCCTGATCTCCCCGCGGGGTCAGCGCCTCGAGGGGACGGACCAGTTCACCGACGAGCGGCTCGCCGAGCTGATGCCGAGCGAGCTGAAGAGCGTCCGGGCGTTCACCTACCTCAAGGTCCGCGGCGGGGACCTCGACCGCATCCGCAACCTGCTCGAGACGCTCCCCGAGGTGAAGGAGCTGCACTTCCTCACGGGGGATTGGGACATCCTCGTGGTCCTCGACTTCGCGGCGAGCGGCGCGTCGAAGCGACGCGTGCTCGACTTCGTGACGGAGCGGATCCGGGGGATCCCCGAGGTCCTCGACACGTCGACCGTCGTCCCCGAGTTCTCGGTGACGAAGTTCCCCGTCGCCTAGGACCGCGGCGCGCCCCGCCGGACGGGGCCACCGTCGACGGGCCCGAAGATCCGGGTGAGACCGTCCGCGAGGAATCGATACGCCTCGACGCCCTTCGGCGTCAGCTGGACGAGGTCGTCGGCCCCCGGCGTCGGAGCGACCATCCCGAGCCGCACGACGTAGTCGAGGTACCGCTGGAAGACGGTGTAGTTGAGCCCGGCCCGCTGCTGGAGCGGCGTCCGCCGCATCGGACCCGGCGCGGTGGCCATCGCCTCGAGCAGCCGCCCGATCACGAACACGTCGGGCCGGTCGATCATGCCGGCGATCCCGCGAACCGCCACAGGAACTCCGCCTCGAGCGCGGAGACCGCCCGCACCTGGAGGTCGAGGTGCTGCTGGAACCCCCCGATCCACGACTCGGCGACGCGGTAGAGGAAGTACAGCGCCATGCAGAAGGCGACCGCGCCGACGCCGACCACGAAGTAAGGGGCGTTCGAGAACGGCCCTCCCAGGATCGGATTGAGCGCCACCGTGACGGTCGAGTCGACGCCGAGCAGCCCGATCCCGAGCGGAAGGAACGACCAGTCGGTCTCGAGCTTGGCTGCGGTCAGGAGCTTCTGGGCGTCCACGACCTGCTGGGTCCAGCCCGGCGCGACGTCCCCCGCGCTGGGCGCCCGCCCGTTCGCCGCCGTTCCGCGGATCGCGGCGCGGGCCGCGCGGCGGCTCGCGAACAGCTCGCGGAGCGCCCAGCAGAACAGGGCGATCGCGGGGGCGAACGCGAGCGGCAGGTCGACGAGCGGCGGCGAGCTGGTCATCCCGAGGCCGCCCCCCGACTCGAGCGTCGCGGACCAGTTCGGGTACACGAGGGCCAGTAGGGTGAGCAGCACGACCCCGCCCCACGCGGCGTAAAGGAACCCCCAACAGATCCAGGAGAGCCGATGACTCCGGCGGGCGAGGTCCTTCGCGCCGTCCAGGACCGACCGGGACGCGGCGACGATCCCCCCGACCCGCGCGCGGTCCGGGGGGGAGGGAGCCGCGCCGCGCATCCACGGCCGAGCGGCGGGTGGGGGTTTACCCCTTGCTCCGCGTCGGTCCGTGCCGCCGCCGACGTCTCAGCGCCGCCGCGCCCGGGGTCGTCGGCGCCCGGGGACGACGGGGAGCTGGCGCGCCGCGCCCCCGGCGTCGGCGCCCGGCTCGGGGGTCCCGTAGAGCGGTTCGACGGTGAGCGGGTGTTCTTCGAGCCACGCCACCCCTTCGACGTAGGCGGCGAACGCCTCCAGGCTCGTGAACAGCGGGATGCCGAGCTCGATCGCCCGACGCCGAAGGATGTACTCGTCCTCGAGCATCCGCTCGAACTTTTCCTGGGTCAGCGAGAGCGGGACGTTCAGAAGCAGGTCGATCTCCCCGTGCTCGAGCGCTTCGGTGATGTTCGGGTGCCGGTCCGGCTCGGAGACCTTGTGCAGGATCCGCACCCCGCGGATGCCGCGGGCCGCGAGGAACGCCCCGGTGTCCTCGGTCGCCGAGAGCTTCAGCCCGAGGGTGCGCAGTCGCTGGGCGACGGGGAGGAGCTGTTCCTTCAGCTCGGGTCCGCCGACCGAAAGGAACGCCGCGCCCCGCCGTGGGACGAGCTTCACCCCGGTCGCGACGAGCGCCTTGACCAGCGCGTCGCTGAACGTGGGCCCGAAGCAGGCGACCTCGCCGGTCGACTGCATCTCGACCCCGAGGAGGGGATCGGAGCCCGCTAGCTGCAGGAAGGAGAACTGCGGGACCTTCACGCCCCATCGTCCCGGCGGGAGCGGCGCGACGCCCTCCCGGGAGATCGGGCGGCCGAGCATCGCGCGGGCCGCCTCGCGCAGGAGCGGAACCCCCGTCGCCTTCGCGAGGAACGGCAGGGAGCGGCTCGCCCGCAGGTTCAGCTCGATGATCTGATACGCGGCGTTCTTCACGAGGAACTGGACGTTGAACGGTCCCCGGATCGCGAGGGTGCGCGCGAGCCGTCCGGCGGCATCGATCAGCTGGGCCTGCACGGCCGCCGACGTGTGGCGCGGCGGCAGGCAGAAGATCGCGTCGCCGGAGTGGACGCCGGCCCGTTCGACATGCTCGAGGACCCCCGCCACGAGCACGCGCTCGCCGTCCGAGATCGCGTCGAGCTCGACCTCGTCCGCGCCCTCGACGAACTTCGTGATAACCACCGGGTGCTCCGGCGATACGCGGGTCGCTTCGGAAAGGAACCGCCCGAGGTCGTTCCGACCGGCGATCACCCGCATCGCCTGGCCGCTCAGGACGTACGACGGCCGCACCAGCACCGGGTAGCCGACCTCGTCCGCGAACGAGGCGGCCTCGTCGACGGTCGTGAACGCCCGCCAGGCGGGTTGGGGGATCCGGAGGCGCTCGAGGAGCCGCGCGAACTCGGCCCGGTTCTCGGCCATATCGATCGACTCGGCCGAGGTGCCGAGGACGGGGATGCCGCTGATCTTGAGGAGCGGAGTCAGGTTCTGGGCGAGCTGGCTCCCGACGCACGTCACGACGCCGCCGAACGACTCGAAGTCGACGAGGTCCCGGACGCGCTCCAGCGTGATCTCCTCGAAGTAGAGCCGGTCCGATCGGTCGTAATCCGTCGACACGGTCTCCGGGTTCGAGTTGAGCACCGAGACGCCGGGAACGCCCTCGGCCTTCAGGCCGTCCACGAGGTTCATCGTGGACCAGTCGAACTCGACGGACGAGCCGATCCGGTACGGGCCCGCTCCGACCACGAGGACGGATCCGGCCGGCATCGGTCGCACGTCGTCCGAGTCGGCCCGGTAGGTGAGGTAGAGGTAGTTCGTCCGGGCCGGCCACTCCCCGGCGAGCGTGTCGATCATCCGGACCCGCGGTCGGATCCCTTCGGCGAGCCGCCGATGCCGCACCTCCTCCTCGTCCCGCCGGGCCGCCCGCGCGATCGCGCGGTCGGAGAGGCCGAGCTCCTTCGCCCGGCGCAGCAGGCCGGGCGGCAGCTCGCCGCCCGAGGTCGCGGCGATCGCACGATGGTTCGCCTCGATCTCCGCGAGGCAGTCGACGAACCACCGGTCGATCCAGGAGGTCTTCGCGATCGTGGCCGGATCGATCCCCGCGCGGAGCGCCTCGAGCACCCGGAAGAGGATCTCGGGGGTCGGCGCGGCGAGATCGGCGAGGATCGCCGCCGGCTCGCGGACCTCGCTCGGCGGCACGAGGTCGGCACGAGGGTCCCCCATCCGGACCGCCTTCGAGATCGCCTCGGGGAACGACGCGCCGATCCCCATCACCTCCCCGACCGACTTCATCGCGGGACCGAGACGCCGATCGGCGCGTTCGAACTTCTCGAGGTCCCAGCGCGGGAGCTTCACCACGACGTAGTCGAGCGACGGCTCGAAGCAGGCGGTCGTCACCCCGGTGATGCGGTTCTTCAGCTCCGGCAGCGTGTAGCCGAGGGCGAGCTTCGCCGCGACGTAGGCGAGCGGGTAGCCGGTCGCCTTGCTCGCGAGCGCGCTCGACCGGGAGAGCCGCGCGTTGATCTCGATCGCGTAGTACTCCTCGCTCGTCGGATCGAGGCAGAACTGGATGTTGCACTCGCCGACGATCCCGACCGCCTCGGCGGCACGCAACGCCGCCTGGCGCAGCATCTGGTACTCGTGGTCCGTCAGCGTCTGGCTCGGCGCGATGACGATGTTGTCGCCGGTGTGGACGCGCATGGAGAGGACGTTCTCCATGTTGCAGACCGTGAGGGTGTTCCCCTTCGCGTCCCGGACGACCTCGTACTCGAGCTGCTTGAACGACCCGACGTACCGCTCGAGCAGCACCTGGCCGACCGGGCTCGCACGGAGCCCGCGGGCGACGACCTCCTTCAACTCCTCGGGGTCGTGGGCGACCCCGCCGCCCTTGCCGCCGAGCGTGTAGGCCACGCGCACCATCACCGGGTACCCGAGCGTCTCCGCGGCGGCGCGCGCGGCGTCGTAGTCGTAGACCGCGCGGCTCGGCAAGGTCGGCACGCGGGCCCGGGCCATCGTCCGGACGAACTTCGCCCGGTCCTCGGTCGCCTTGATGCCGGCGAGCGGTGTGCCGAGCACCCGCGTCCCCGACGTCTTGAGCGCTCCGGAGTCCGACAGCTGGACGCCGCAGTTCAGCGCGGTCTGGCCCCCGAAGGAGAGGAGGATCCCCTCCGGTCGCTCGGCCGCGAGGATCGGGGCGACGAAGTCGGGCACGAGCGGCTGGAAGTAGACCCGTCCGCGACGCGGCGGGTCCGTTTGGAGGGTCGCGATGTTCGGATTGACGACGATCGCGTAGACCCCTTCCTCCTCGAGCGCCTTCAGGCACTGGCTCCCGGAGTAGTCGAACTCGCCGGCCTCGCCGATCTTGAGCGCCCCGCTTCCGAGGAGCAGCACTTTGGACGGCATCGTGGGCGTCATGCGCGGCGCTTCACCTTCCCGACGAAACGGTCGAAGACGAAGCCGGCTTCCTGGGGCCCGGGGTGCCCTTCGGGGTGGCCCTGCAGCGCCAGCACCCGACCGCCCGCGTCGCGCAGTCCTTCGACCGTGCCGTCGTCCGGGTTCGTCGCCCAGACCTCGAGGTCGGTCGACTTCAACGACACCGGGTCGACCGCGTAGCCGTGGTTCTCGCTCATGATGAGCGCGGTCCCGTCGGCGAAGCAGATCGTCTTGTTCTGCCCCCGGTGGCCGTACTTCAGCTTGAACGTCGTCGCGCCTCGGGAGAGGGCGAGCAACTGTTGCCCGAGGCAGATCCCGAGCGTCGGGAGCGCGCGGTTGGCGACCCGCCCGATCTCGGCGATCGCGGCCTCGAGCTGGACCGGGTCCCCGGGTCCGTTCCCGACGAGCAGGCCGGCGACCCGCCGCCCGTCCCACCGGGTCGGGACCTCGTGATCGAACGGAAGACGGAGGACCGAGACGCCGCGGCCGAGGAGCGCGCGCAGGATGCTCGACTTGATGCCGCAGTCGAGCACCGCGACGACCGGACCTCCGCGACGCGGGAGGAGCGTGGGGCGCTTCGGGGCGACCTCCGTCATGAAGTTCTCCTCACCGTATTCGGGCGCGGCGCGGATCGCCTTCATCAACGTCTCCGGCGAGGGCCGGGCGTCGGCCGGACCGACGTCGAGCACGCCCCGCACCACGCCGCGGGCGCGGAGATGCTCGGTGAGGCGGCGGGTGTCGACCCCTTGGATCCCGGGTACGTTCTCCGCCCGGAGCCAGGCGTCGAGCGGCTCGTGGCTCTCCCAATGGTTCGGGGTGGTGGTCCCCCGCACGACGAGGCCGCGCGGTTGGATCCCCCCGCTCTCGAGGGGAGGCAGGCCGTCGGCGTCCGGACGGTTCTCGGGGACGCCATAGTTCCCGATGAGCGGGTAGGTGAACGTCAGGATCTGTCCTCGGAACGAAGGATCCGTGAGGGACTCGGGGTACCCGACCATCCCGGTCGTGAAGACGACCTCACCGACGCGACGACCGGCCGCCCCGATCCCTTCGCCGTCGAACCGGGTGCCGTCCTCGAGAAATAGCGTCGCCCCGAGCGCGCTCCTCGTGGCGCGAGACGGCACGGGCGTGAAGAACCCGACGAGAAGGAGGAGGAGGTGCGTGCTTAAGATTTGCCGTCGCGCGAGCGCGCCCGACGCGAAAAATCGGGCCCGTCCGGGCCGCGACGCGCGAAGGAGCCCTGAAATTCCTCCGGCGGGTGGGTCCGGCCGTGCCGGGTTTTCCGCGCTTGCGCGACGCCTACGATGTCGTGGTGGTCGGCGGCGGGCACGCCGGTCTCCAGGCCGGGCTCAAGGCCTCGCTGCTCGGCTACACGGCGGCGATCATCGATCGCGGCGCGAAGTACTCCCGCTCGTACTACGCCCCGCGGATGGACAACATCCCGGGCTTTCCGAACGGCATCTCGGGCCACAAGCTCCTCGACGAGCAGATCGCGGCGGTCCGTGCCGCGGAGTCGGTCGACTACTTCTCGCCCGCCCGGGCCGGGTCGGTGGCCCGGACGGAGTCCGGCTTCACGGTCGGATTCGATTGGTTGAAGCAGTCGCTCACCGCCCGAGCGCGGGTCCTCGTGCTCGCGCAGGGGGTCGTCGACCGGATCCCCGAGGTCGGCGGCAAGATCGATCCGATCTTCCCCTGGGCGAACCAGGGGCTCGTCGACTTCTGCATCCTGTGCGACGGCCACGAGCTCCGCGGGAAGTCGGTCGGGGTGATCGGCGACGACGCGTTCGCCGTCCGGTCCGCCCTCGACCTCGTGCACTTCCGGCCCACGTCGCTCGAGATGCTCACGAACGGGAAGCCGCTGCTCGGCGCGACTCCGGAACCGGACCGCTCGACGCTCGCGGCGGCGCTGAAGGAGCATGCGATCGGGGCGACGGAGCTCGAGATCGCGGGCTTCGACGAGATCCGGGAAAAACGGTTCGGCGTGCGGTTCGCCGACGGCAGCCACCGCAGCTACGATCGCGGGTTCAGCGCCCTCGGGTGGTACGAGATGCACGCGGCGTTCCCGAAGAGCCTCGGGTGCCGGTTCGACCCCGACGGGTACGTCGTGACCGACGAGGACTGCCGGGCGATCTCGGAGGCGACCGGTGCGCCGATCCCCGGACTGTACTGCGTCGGGGACCAGCGGAACGGGTGGAACCAGATCCCCGAGGCGTGGGGAACCGCGGAGCGGGCGATGATCCACGCGTACGGGTACTATCTCTGAACCGGTCGCTCAGTGCGCCGGCGTCGGACGCGCGGACCCGGCGGCGTCGAGCTGGCGGGCGAGGTCCGGAAGATCGCTGGCGACGGCGGAGGCGCCCGCGGCCAGGAACCGCTCTTCCGAGATCGGCCCGTCGGCGTGCGCCTCGGTCGGGTCCGCGAGCACGCCGTAGAATCGGACCCGGGCGCGCGTGGCGCACTCCGCGTCGATGAGGTGGTCGCCGACGTAGAGCGCGCGCTCGGGCGGCACCTCCATCTCCTGGAGCAGGAAGTGCAGCGCCTCGGGCGACGGCTTCGCCGGCCCCGGCGCGCTGCGCGTGCGCAGATACGGGAAGAACGTCGCGAGGCCGGTCCGGGAGAGCGCGTTGCGGGCGAAGTACTCCGAGCTGCGCGTCAGCACGCCGAGCCGGAACCCCCGGTCGGCGAGGGCGCGAAGGAGCGGTTCGGCGCCCGCGCGGGCGACCGTGTGCGGGAGCGCCTCGGCCTCGATCGCATCGATCCGCTTCGGGTATTCCGCCTCGAACCGGAAGAGGTTCCCTTCCGGGAGGCCCGAGCTCGCGAGCTCCTGCCGGGCGGTCTCGACGATCCGGTGGATCGGCTCGTGCACCGAGAGATGGCCGGGGACGACCCCGTGCTGCTCGGCGAGGCGGATCACCTCCGCGCGCATCCGCCCGAAGTCGTGGTGGGAGAGCACCAGCGTACCGTCCAGGTCGAAGACGACCCCGAGCAACGGCTCGAGGAAGTGCGGCTCGGCGTCGCGGGGCGGCATCTCCCCTCCGCGACCGGACCCGCGCGAGGGGCAGGTAAGGGTTTGCTTCCAACGGAACGCCCGGTCGAGACCCGGCGCCCGCTACCGTTCGAAGTGGGGCGTGAGGCCGTACCAGGTCCCCCGCTCCTTGTCGAACGTCGTTCCGCACTGGTAGCAGAAGAAGATCCGCGCGGGCGGTTCCTTCGGTTCGAATTCCATCGCCCCCCCGCAGATCGGGCAGCAGAGTTTGCTGCCGATCTCGGGCAGGCCGTGCCAGGCGTCGCGGCGACGGTCGTAGACGACGCCGTGGTGCGGACAGACGTACATCGGGTACGGGACGCCGGGACCCGGCGGACCGGTCATCGCGCGCCCGCAGACCGGACAGTACATCGGACCAACGAGGTCGATCGCCCGCGATGAACCTGCCGTTCGAGCTCACGCCGTCGAGCGGGGACGCTCGAGGGTGACGACGGATTCCCGCAGGAGGAACGATCGGCGCTGCCCGCTCCTCCGCGTGCGCGCGACCTCCACGCTGGCGATCCGGAAGCCGAGTCCGGCCGCGAGGCGGGCGGTGAGCAGGTCCGCCGGAACGTACGCTCCGGCGAGCAGGGAGTCTCCGACCACGAGCACGAACCGTCCCCCGGGCCGGAGCGCGGAGCGGACTTGGGCGAGGACCGGGACGAGATCGGCGAAGTAGCGTCGGACGACCGCGTGCACGTCGTCCCGCCGGTACGTGCCTTTTCGCGTGACGTTCTCCCGGATGCGGCCGAGGAGCTCGTCGAGCCAGGGGTCTCCCGTGCCGTGGACCGCGCGATACGCCGCGGTCTCCGTGCGGGGGAGGTTGTCGCAGGCGACCTCCGCGCTGCGGAGGGCGGCGAGGTCGGCGTAGGACCGGGCGAACCCCAGCCAGGCGAGGTCGACCTTGTAGTTCATCACGTAGTCGAGCCCGTTGACGTACGGCGGACTGGTCACGGCGAGGGCCGCCTTCCCCCGGGGCCACTCCAGGTGGCGGGCATCTCCGGCCACCACCCGAGAGGCCGGCCCCCACCGGTCCCGCTCCCGGGCGAGCAACGCGAGGTCGCCCGCCATCTCCTCGACCGCGGCGAGGAACCGAGCGGTCGGATCCGTCCCGGCGGGTCGATACCGGCGGTTGTACCCGAGGCACGGCGAGCGATGGAGTCGGCTCGAGGGGATCAGGATCCGGCCGAAGGCGAGCCGTACCGCCGCGCCGACCTCGGTCTTCCCGGGCGGCAGCGCGTCACGCAGCCGGGTCAGCGCTCCCAGCACCTCCGGGTCGAACTGCTGGCGGGTCTCGCGGAGGAACGGGAGGGCGCCGTCCGTGCGCCGCCTCGCCCGCGCGACCGTCTTCCGCGCCGCGACGCGCAACTCCTCGGGGTCGAGCTCGAACGCCGTCTTGACTCGGGCGGCGAGCACCGCCGGAGCGAGCAGCTCCGAACCCCACGCGGTCGCACCGGCGCGACGCGCCTCCACGAGCGTCGTGCCGCTGCCCGCGAACGGATCGAGGACCGGCGCGGCGGGCGGAAGCTCGGCGGTGTCGAGGACGCCCCGAACGAACTCCGCCGAGTACCCCTGCACATACGGCCACCAGCGGTGGACGGGAAGCGCCTCGTTGGAGCGGGAGGTGATCGGACCGCGATACGCCCCGAGGGCGATGCCGTCCTCGCGCGCGAAGCGCTCGACGTACTCGGCCGGATCCACGAAGTCGTCCCGCGCGTTGAGGTGTTCGAACGCGCGAAGGATGTACAGCCCGCGACCGAGCCGTAGGACGTCCCCGCGAGTGCGGAGCTCGGACAGCGCGACCTCGACGTGCTCCGGCGCGAGATCGATGCGACTCGCGAGTTGCCGTGCCGTGGCCCCGACCGCGCCCGTCTCTCCGAGCGCGTCCCGCAGCGCCGCGTCCAACGATTCGCGGGGCGTCGCCGTCACGGCGCGTCCGACAGCACGCCCGGGCTAAGACCCTGCGTGTCGCGCGCGGGGGTTCGACCGAGGGCCGGCGTCGACGAGCTCGAGCTTCGGCCAACGTCCGTCCTTGAGCTCCGCTCGGATCGCATCCCGGACCGCACGTCGCGCGTCGCGCAGCGCGCGGGCCCAGGCGCTCGACTCGAGCTCCCGGTCGAGGTCCGCCAGCACGACGTCGAGGTCGTGGAGCCGACCGAGCTGTTCCTGCAGGCGTCGCGCCGAGGGGGGGAACCGCGCGAGCGTCAGCCCATCGAGCCGGCTCCGCACTTCGTTCAGGTGACGGAGCCGCCGGACCTGGATGCGCAGCCGGTGGAATCGGTCCGCGGTCGGTTTTCGACGGGCCTTGCGGTGCGCCGCGCGCACGCGGTCGTGGCGTCGCTCCTGCTCCTCCACGAGGATCGTTCCCAGCAACGATCCCGCAGCGGGGCGCGTCGGAAGTTCGAGCAGCTCCCGCAATCCCTCGAACAGGTGGGCATCCCGCTCGGAACGGAGGTAGACCCGCAAGAGCTCCCGACCGGTCCGCGCGTCGTCGCGCCACCGCGCCCGCAGGCGGGCGACCCGCGGGACGTCCTCCCGGACCGGCCGCGGGAGCGAACCGCCTTCGAGCAGCCCGAGAACCACGTCGCGGTCGCGCACCCGGCCGACGAGGCGCGCGAGCCGCTTCAACCGGCGGTCGAGCGGCCGGATCAGCGCGCGCTGGCGGCTCGGCAAGAGTTCCATCCACAACGCCAGGGCGTGGCGGAGGCGGCGCATCTCGCGGTGCAGTTCATGGAGGCTCTCCGGAGCCGGGTGGGTCTCCTCGATCACGATATCCACCGAGCCCGCGACCGAAGCGAGGAGCCGATCGAGCTCCTGGGCCAGCGCGCCGGGAGGCAGGACCGGTCGCGCAGAAGCCTTCGCCACGGCGCCCCCCTCGTCCCGTCGAGACCCCGGGCGGGTTGTAAGGCCTCCTCTCGGGGGTCGCGTACCGCTGTAGTTCTATGTACTTCGCCTCCTGTCCGACGCCATGGCCCGAGGCCGGGCGGCCGAGATCGCGGCGCCGGTCTCCGGACCCCGTTTGCGCGCCGACCGCACGATCGGGGTGATCGACGTCGGCTCCAACACGGCCCGCTTCGTCGCGTTCGAAGCGTCGGCGTCGGGCACGGTCCGCGCGTTCTACGAGACGAAGGAGTCGCCCCGTCTCGGCCTCGGCACCGGCCCGGACGGGGGGCTGGCTCCCGCGGCGATCGACCGCGGGATCGCCGCGGTCGAGCGGTTCGCCCTCACGATCCGGGCCCTCGGACTCGCCCGGACGATCGCGGTCGCGACCAGCGCCGTGCGCGACGCGCCGAACGGAGCCGACTTCGTGCGGCGGGTCGAGCGATCCACCGGCGTGCTGCTCCGCATCATCTCGGGCGCCGAGGAGGCGCGGTACGCCTACCTCGGCATCGCCGGCGCGTGGGAGCTCGAGCACGACATCGTGAGCGACCTGGGCGGCGGGTCGTTGCAGCTCGCGGAGGTCCGGGGGGGCCTCCTGCGGAACTCGGTGAGCGTGCCGCTCGGCGTGCTCCGGCTCTCGCAGCGGTTCTTCGATCACGACCCGCCGAAGCGGCGCGAGGTCGAGGAGCTCCGCGACCACATCCGGGAGACCCTCGGCTCCGTCTTCGAGGCATTCGGCGGGAAGAAGTACCGGCTGTTCGGCATCGGCGGGACCGTCCGTTCCCTGGCCCGAGCCGCGATCGAGATCCGCGACTATCCCATCGAGCGCGTCCACGGCTATCCGCTCTGGGATCACGACCTGGAAGCGCTCGGCGAGCTCCTCGGAGAGATGCCCGCGGAGAAGCGGCGCGCGATCCCCGGGATCGGTGCGGACCGCGCGGACGTCGTGATCGCGGGGATCGTGGTCCTCCAGGAGCTCGTCCGGGCGACGGAGGCCGGACGGATCGTCGTCGCGGGAACCGGCATCCGGGAGGGGCTCGCCCTCGAAGCGATCGGGGCGAAGCTGCCGGTCTCGGCGGAGCAGCTCGCCGAGCGATCGGCCGCGGCCGCCGCCGAGTCGTTCGCCTTCCGGATCGATCATGGCCGCGAGGTCGCCGACGCGGCGCTCGCCCTGTTCGAGGTGCTCGCTCCCCGCTTCCAGTGGAGCCGCAGCGAGGGGCTGGCGCTGCGCGTCGCCGGCTGGATGCACGACGCGGGGACCGCGATCGACCTGTGGCGCCACGCGAACCACTCCGCCTACCTGATCCAGAACTATCCGATCTGGGGACTCGACCAGCGCGAGATGCTGCTCGCGTCGATGGCCGCGCGGATGCACGAGGGCGGCGACCTCCCGTCCGCATGGAAGAAGGGATTCCTCCCGATTCTCCGTGGGTCCGACATCGACACCGCTCGCCGGCTGGGCGCGATCCTCGAGGTCGCCGAGCTCGTCGCGGCGGCCCGGCCCCGCTTCACGCTCGGCGGCGGGGGGAAGCACCTTACGTTGGCCTTTTCTGGTCCGACCGATACGTCCCTCCCCGCGCACTGGGAGGAGAAGGTTCGAAAGCCGATGGAACGGGAGTTCGATCTGGAGGTCCGGATCCGTGGTGGCTGAGAGCCCGAGTCCGACCCACGGGTTCCCCGGCCGGCTCTTCGTCTTCGAGGGACTCGACGGGAGCGGGAAGTCGACCCAGGCGGCCCTGCTCGGAAAGTGGCTCCAGTCCCAGGGGTACCGCGTCTTCTTCACCGAGTGGAATTCGTCGGAGCTCACCGCCGCCACGATCCGACGGGGCAAGAAGAAGAACCTGCTGACCCCGACGACGTTCTCGCTCCTCCATGCGACCGATTTCGCCGACCGGTTCGAGCGGAAGATCCTCCCGCCGCTCCGCGCCGGGTACGTCGTGGTCTGCGACCGGTACGCCTACACTGCCTTCGTGCGCGACGCGGCGCGGGGATGCGACCCGATGTGGGTCCGCAACATCTACTCGTTCGCGCCGCGCCCGGACATGGTGTTCTACTTCCGCGTCCCCGTCTCGGTGACTCTCCGGCGCAAGATCGCCTCGCGCCTGAAGATCAATTATTACGAGGCGGGGATGGACCTCGGCCTCTCCGACGACCTGCACGAGAGCTACGAGCGGTTCCAGACCCGACTGAAGCAGGAGTACGACCGGATCGCCCGGACGGACGGCTTCACCGTCATCGACTCGGGGCGGACGGTCGAGACGATCCAGTCCGAGCTCCGGGGGTACGTCGGCTCGATCCTCCAGAACTTCCCGACCGGGGAGACCCTGATGCATGACGGATAGGACGTACGGCACCCGCCTGCCGGGCCTCACCGAAGAGTCGCTCGGCGGCAAGCTCATCGTGATCGAGGGCGCCGACGGCTCGGGCCGAACGACCGAGGTGGCGCTGCTGCGCGAGTGGCTGGAGGTCGAGGGGCACGCGGTCGTCGACACCGGACTCCGTCGCTCCACGCTCGTCGCGGAGGAGATCGACCGCGCGAAACAGGGCCACACGCTCGGCGCCACGACGATGGCGCTCCTCTACGCCGTCGATTTCGCGGACCAGCTCGAGAACAAGATCGTCCCGGCGCTCGCCGCCGGCTCGACGGTCCTCGCCGACCGGTACGTCTACACGCTCATGGCGCGCGCCGTCGTGCGGGGCGCGTCGCGGGAGTGGGCCCGACGCCTCTACGGCTTCGCGCTCCGCCCGGACCTCGTGATCTTCCTCGAGGCCCGACCCGAGATCCTGCTCCACCGCGCGATCTCGAAGTACGGCTCGCTCGACTATTGGGAGTCGGGGATGGATCTGTCCCTGTCCCGCGACCTGTTCGAGAGCTTCTTCGCCTACCAGGACCGGCTCTCGAAGGAGTTCGCCTGGGTCGGAAGCGAGTACGGCTTCCACCGCGTCGACGCGAACCGCCGGCCGGAGCAGGTCCACGAGGACGTGCGGGCGCTCGTCGCCCCGCTCTACGGCGGGAGCCGGAGCGCCGCCCGCCCCCGGCCCCCCGTCAGTCGGCCGCGCCCGCGAGCTGCCGCCGGGTGAGCAGCCAGCGGAGCCGCGCGGCCCCGGGCCGGATCGCCCGGGGGAACTCGAGGCACGCCGCGCCCCCCTTCGCGAGCCGGACGATCGCCACGCCGTCGCCCGTCAGCGCGAGCCCCACGAACTCGGCCAGGGTCGGCTCATGGCCGACGACGACGACGGTCTCGTTCACGGCCGCGACGGGTCGGAGGCGGTCGAAGATCGGTCCGGCGAGCCTCCCGACGTCGAGCTCGGGCCAATAGACCGGCTTCGGGCAACGATCGACCGCGGCCCGAAGGAGCTCCGCGGTGCGCCGGGCGCGCACCGCCGGGCTCGACGCGAGCGTGGCCACGGGACCGATGAGTCGAGCGAGCCCCGCCGCGACGCGTCGGGTCTGCTCGACCCCCTTCCGGGAGAGCGGTCGCTCGCGGTCGTCGCGCCAGCGGCGGGCGTCCCGCAGCTCCGCCGGTCCATGGCGGACCACGATGACGCGCGGGGGACGGGTCGGTTCGGTCACGATCGAACTCGGGTCGGGTGGCGCGACGGGAGCCGCCACGCCCGAAAGCGCTTGTGCGCGACCCTGCCCTCGGCGGGACTCACAGCGGGATCGGCGCGCCGTCCGTCGCCGGAGCGTCCGCGAACGACATCGGGATCGCGCGGTCGAGCGTGACCTGGGCGATGTCTTGGGCGTAGGCGATCGTGCGTCCGATCGACTCGAGGATGCGGGTCACGGCCGCGGCGGTCGCGGGCGGCATCGTTCCGCCTCCCACCGCGGGAAGGAGGCGGTCGGAGAGGGCGCGGCCCGAGGCGAGCAGGGCGTCCCCCACGTCGAGGAGATCGTTCGCCTCCGCGTCGTCGCGGGCCGCGAGGACCCCCTCGAGGTGCTCCATCGCCTGGGAGTGGAACTGCTTGAGGCTGGTGAGCGGCCCGGCGCCGTCGGGGAGCTCCACGAGCCGCCGGCCGTACTCGCCCAGGACCGTGGCATGATCGGCAATCCGCTCGAGGCTGCGCGCGATCGTCCACGGGCCGAGCAGGTTGACCCCGGGGCCGTCGAGCCCGAGGTGGAGCGCGGCGAGGCGTTGGACGTACCACGCCTCCCGGTCGATCTCGTCATCGCGGCGTTCCCAGTACCGATCGTCGCCGAAGGGGAGGTGCGCCCAACTCTCCACCGCTTCGCGGTGGACGCCGACGACCATCCGCCCCATCCGGCCGAGCCGTTCCGGCAGGGGGACGGGGCTCTCGTAGGCGAGGTCGCGCAGTCGCAGCACCCCCTCCTCCTCCGAGACGATCTCGGGCTGGCGGGTGCGCCGGCAGAACGTCCGGACCACGTCCCGGGTCGCGCCACCGCGCGGGTGGCGATCGACGACGATGAACTCCCGGGCCCCGCCGAGGTACGCGCCGAGGAGGCGTCGGAACACGTGCTCCGAGGACTCGTGGCGCCCGACGGTCACCGTCGCGACGGGGGGCCGTCCCAGCAGGAGGGCGCCGAACGGCGCGGCCACGCGGGTCGGCCGCGGTCGTCCCCGGGACGCGGGTCGGGCTTCGGGGGTCGGGTTTCGGCGCGGGGCGAGCGTCGCGGCGGGCGGCCGGCGGCGCGGGGCGGAGGCGCGACGGGCCTCCGCCCGCCCCTCCGTTCGGATCGGTTCGGTCATCGCGGGTACCAGGGCGGGGCCGAGATATATAGAAATTCAATTTAGACTATACACCGAACTATAGGTATGGCCCTCTGGGGGCGGGCGGGGCGAGGGATGGGCCGGGACGGATTCGAACCGCCGATCTCCGCGTTGTAAGCGCGGCGTCCTCACCGCTAGACGACCGGCCCCGCATCGGTAGGAGACCGCTCCTCCGTCATGGGCGTGTCGGTCGCCGGGGCGGCCCGGTGACGGACCCGCACCGCGAGCCCGTGGTCGAGCTGGCTCATGAGCGGTCCCGGTAGCGCGGCCTCGCCGACCGCCGCGAGCGCGCCGTCCCGGAGGAGGACGACGCTGTCCCCGACCCGGATCGCCGGATCGGCGGACCGGACCCCCGGCGTGAAGAGGTCCCCCTCGAGCCCGAGCCCCGGGTCGACCGCGACCGCCAGCGGGGGTTGCGGGCCCAGCCGACGGGCTCCGGCCACGGTCAGATGGAAGAGGCCCCGCTCCTCCCGAAGCGTCGCGAGCTCCGTGCGTCCGTCGGTCAGGCGCTGGAACCAGGGTCGTCCGGCAAGGCGGATCGGAGCGGCGCCGAGTCGCTCCGCGGCGGCCCGGCCGAATTGGAACGCGGCGACCTCCCGGAGTTCCTCGCGGACGACCGCGAGCGGTCCGCCCGCGACGGAGGGCGTGTCGGCAAGCGCGTCGGTGAGCGCGGCCCGGAGCTGCCGGATCGCCTCCGAGGAGGTCGAGTGTTCGTCCGAGCAACTCCATCGCACCGCCGGGCGCGCATCGAGGAGGGGCCGAAGGAACGCGTATTCCCCGGGGTCCAGGTGGACGACGACGGATCGGTACGCTCCGTGGGCGAGTAGGTGCGCGAGGCCGTCGGAGAGCGCGGTCCGCTCGGGGTCGAGCCACTCCCCGGTGACCGGAATGTCGTAGTGGCGAGCCGGGGGAACGTCCTCGAGCTCCCGCGGAACGAGCCCGATCGGCGAGCTCACCGAGACGACGTGGATCCGCTCCGCGCCGCGGAGGCCGTCCCAAGCGGTCGCGAACCGCCGGTGCGATCGCGAGCGGCGGTACGGCTTCGTGCGGGAGCACGGGACGAGCAGGAGGACGCTCTTCGACGGCGGGGGCCGGTAGCGCTCGAGGAGGCGACGGCGGAACCGCCCCATCTCGGGCCGTCGGAACGACTCGAGCAGCACGTAGTCGTGGGAGGCGGCCCCGACGACCGGGGTACGCTCCTCGAGCAGGTCCGCGAGCTCCCGGTCCGCATACCGAAGCATCTCCGCGAGCGCCGGTTCGGACGGGAGCCGGGACTCGACGAGCTCCCGCAGCCGGCCCGCCCGAGCCGCCGCGCGCGTCGCGGCCAGCGCCCGGCGGTACGCGTGGACGGTATGGACGGCGAGCGGCCCGTCGGGGCCCGCCGCGCAGGCGCCGCAGTCGCAGCGCCCCTCGGCCCGCGCGGCCCCGCCGGGGAACGGCCCGAGTTCGGGATCGAGGTAGACGCCGTCCGCCGCACGGAGCAGCCCCTCGGTGGAGTCGGCCAGGTCGACGCCGAGGTAGGCGAGCAGCGGGAGGCGGTGGGGCAGCGCGACGCGGGGCGCCCAGAGGACGGGGGCTCCGCCGTACGCCCGGCGCACAGCGCCGATCGCGCGCACGAACGGCTCGCCGTCGGCCCACAGCGCCCGGGCGTTCCCCAGGATGATGAGCTCCGGAACGGGGGCGGTCCGGCGTTCCGCGTCGTCACGAAGTGGCGCGTGGACCAGGACGGCATGGTCGCCGATGGGGATCCCCGCGTCGGGAGGGCCGACAACCTCGGGGGCGAGGATCGGTACAGCGAGATCGACCTGTCCTTCCGGCCCCGCCAGCGTGAGATGGCGGATCCCCGAAGGGGCCGGGGCACTCCGAAGGGTCCACCGACCCGCCGACGGCTCCGTGTCGCTCTCGAGGAGGCCGGGGGTCGGGACCGTCAGCGGGCCGATCCGCGCCGTGCCGACGAGCGCGAGCCCGTCGAGCCCCTCCACGCGGCGTCGGAACGGCATCGCGGCTCCGCCGGGGTTACTCCGCGGCGCGAGCCCGCGTGCGTCCGGGGCGCGCCGCCGGGGCGGACGGGAATACGGCTTGCCACGCCGCGAGCATCGCCGCCCGCCGTTCGGCGCCCGCCTCGACCCGCCCCCGACGACCGAAGAGCGGGTCGTGCGTCTCGCGGACCTCCCGGAGGAACGCCGTCGGGTCCTCGCTCGCCTTCTCGAATCCGTAGAGGATCAACTGGCGCAGGAAGCTCGACTGGCCCCGCCAGCCGATCCGCCGGCGGACCGCCGGATTCAGATGGCGCTTCGCGAGGCGCCAGACCTCGTTCGTCGTGCGATGGTCCCGGGCCGAGAGTCCGATCATCACCTGCGGCATGTCGATCGAAATCCGCGACCGGTGCGCACGATTTAGCCCGTTCGGAGCGCCGGATCAGGCGATTCCGTGCACGATCCACACCGGACCGAGCGGCCAGAACACGGAAACGGCCACTCCGACGAGATAGATCGCCCCCATCGCGAAGTGACGCTCGAACGGCACGCGGGTGGACGTCGGCTGGGCGAGCAGCGCGCGATCGGTCCAGGCGGCCAGTGCGCCCATCGCCACGAGCCCGAGGAAGTACGCGCTCGTCAACCCGAGCGCGAGACCAAAGAGCGCGAGGAGCACGAGCGCCACGGCGTGGAGCGCGGGCACGAGCCTCGCGGCCCGCTGCGGGCCGAGGCGCACCGGCACCGAGTAGAGGCCGAGCGCCCGATCGCTCGGGAGGTCGCCGAGGCTGTGGATCGTCTCGAACGCCGTTCCCCACGCGAGCAGGCCGGCGACCGCGAAGAGGACCGCGGCCGGCAGCGTCCCGTCGACCGCGATGAAGACCGCCGCGGGCGTGATCGCCTCCACCAGCCCGAGGAACGCCGTCGTGAACGTCGTGACCCGCTTCGTGTAACTGTAGAGGAAGACGATCGCGAGCGCGACGGGCGCCAGCACGAACGCGAGCGGATTGAGGAGGTAGGCGGCGGCGATCAGGACGGCCGCGTTCGCCAACGCGAAGCCGAGGGCGAAGGACGGGGCGGCGCGCCCCGACGCGACGAGCCGATCGGCGGTGCGCGGATTCCGCGCGTCGAGCGCGCGATCCGCCCAGCGATTGAAACTGTGGCCGGCGTTCCGCGCGGCGACGAACGCGATCACGACGAGGACGAACGTCCACAGGTTCGGGAGGCCGTCTGCCGCGAGGAAGAGGAAGGCGAGGGCGAACCCGAGGTTGAGGCCGAGGTTCTGGATCTCGAGGAATCGGCCGAGATCGCGCGCCCGGAGCGGTCGCGCCGGGTCCGAGCCGCTCACGAGCCCGACCGGCCCAGGAGGCGGGCCAGCGCGGGGTCCGCCCGCATCAGCGCCTCCGCCGCCCGCACGGCACCGGGGTCCGAGCGGATCTCCTCGGGCCACGGCCGCGGGAAGCCGTCCTCGGGCCGCTTCCGCGTCGCGTCGATCCCGACCTTCCCGCCCAGGTTCGGAACCGGGTTCGAGATCGACAGCTGGTCGACGGGGCCCTGCGCCAGCTCCAGGTCGCGGGCCGGGTCCGCCTGCAGCCCGACGCGATAGAGGACCTCGGAGAGATCGTGCACGTCGACGTCCTCGTCGACGACCACGAGATAGCGCACGAACATCATCTGGCCGAGCCCCCAGAGCGCGTGCATCACCTTGCGCGGATGGTCCGGGTACGACTTCTTGATCGCCACCACGCCGACGTTGATGAACAGCCCCGGCTCGGGAAGATTCAGGTCGACGACCTCGGGGAGGACGAGCCGGATCACCGGGAGAAAGATCCGCTCGACGGCTTTCCCGAGGACCGCGTCCTCGGTCGGGGGTTTGCCCGTGACCGTCGCGAGGTAGACCGGGGCGGCGCGATGCGTGACGCGGGTCACGTGGACGACCGGGAACGCCTCGGCCGCCGAGTAGTACCCCGTGTGGTCCCCGAACGGACCCTCGACGTGCCGCTCGGTCGGGTCGACGTACCCTTCGAGCACGATCTCGGCCTGGGCGGGGACCTCGAGGTCGATCGAGCGGGCCCGCACGAGCTCGACCGGCTCCGAGCGGAGGAAGCCCGCGAAGACGAAGTTCGAGATCCCCTCCGGAACGGGCGCGAGGCCGGAGAAGACCGTCGCGGGGTCGGCCCCGATCACGATCGCGACGGGCATCCGCTCTCCCCGCGCGGCCCACTTGCGGTAGTTGTTCGCCCCGACGCGGTGGATCTGGGCGTGGAACCCGAGGGTATCCCGGCCGTACTGCTGGAGTCGATAGATGCCCGTGTGGGGCTCCCCGGTCTCGGGGTCAGCGGTGATCACGACGGGAAACGTGATCGTTCGGCCCCCGTCCTTCGGCCAGCACTTCAAGATCGGGATCCGATCGAGGTCGACCGCCGGCTCCTCGACCTCCTGGCACGCCCCGGAGCGGACTCGCTTCGGCGCGAGCGTGCGGAGCGTCGACAGCGTCTCGATCGTTCCCGAAAGATCGCGGACGGCGCCGAGCACGCCGGCGGGCGGCCGGAGACGGACGAGGCGCGCGACGCGGTCGGCGACGGCGTCGAGCCGTTCCGCGTCCAGGGCGAGCGCGATGCGTCGCGGCGCGCCGAGGAGGTTCGTCACGACCGGCATCGACGCCCCGGTGACGTTCTCGAAGAGCAGCGCCGGACCATCGGCCGCGAGCACCCGCTGCGTCACCTCCGTGATCTCGAGGTCCCGGGAGATCGGCCCGCGGACCCGGAGGAGCTCGCCGGTCGACTCGAGGCGCTCGAGGAACTCCCCGAGGTTTCGGAACGGCATGGGCGCGTCCGAGCGCGTCCGCTTACTTAAGCGCCCGAACCCCCGGGGGCGGGGTTCATATCGTAACCCCGGCTCGCGGGGAGCGGATGCAGTCGGTCACCCTCGAGTTCCGCTCCGAGGACCTCGCGCTCCTCGGCCTCCTTCCGCCCCGCCTCTTCGAGAAGTACGAGGAGATCGAACTGCTCGAGACGCTGCGGCTGGAGCAGGGCTGGCGGCTGCAGCTCTTGCGGGTGCGCCGCAAAGGTCCGCTCCGCACCGCCGGCGAGCTCGAGCGGGAGTCGCGCCGCATCCGCGCCGGCTACGGCCTCGAGAGCTTCGAGCTCGTGGAGCGCCGCCCGCGGACGCGGGACTACATCCTGCTCGTGCGCCAGCGCAATCCCGACCGCCTGCGTCGCCTCTTGTCGCTCGCCGGCGGGGAGATCGCTCCGACCGCGCCGTTCCGGCTGAACGCGGAGAAGGTGGTCGCCTCGTTCCGCGGCGAGGAACGGGCGTTGCGCCGGGTCCTGAAGCGACTCGATCGGGAGGAGTTCCCGTATCGGATCGTCCGCGCCTCGGGCCGTCCGTTCGTCCCCGAGGAGGCGTCGCCCCTCCTGACCCCCCTGCAGGCCAAGCAGCTCGCGCGCGCCTGGGTGCTCGGCTACTATTCCGTTCCGCGTCGCATCACGCTCCACCGACTTGCCCGCCAATCCGGCCGGAGCGCCCCCGGGCTCGGCAAACTCCTGCGTCGCGCGGAAGGCCGTCTCGTGGCCCGATGGCTCTCGGCAGAGGGCGTCCCGCCCGAGGAACCGGCAGCGTCCCCGGTGCGGGAACCGTAAAGAGCGGGGTAGGTTCCGCCGGGCCGTGCCCGCGCCGCGCCGTCGCACGATCGTCGTGGAGCGGCTTCCGGAGTTCCCCGACCTCCCGTTCCCGGTGCGCGCCACCCGCGGTTCGGCCTGCTTCGACCTCGCCGCGGCGGAGGCGGCGGAACTCGTTCCGGGACGGGTGACGCTGGTCCGCACCGGGTTCAAGATGCGCGCCCCGTCGGGGACCTTCCTCGAGGTGCGGCCCCGCAGCGGCCTGAGCTCGAAGGGCGTCCTCATGGTGAACGCCCCCGGCACGATCGACCGCGACTACTCCGGCGAGGTCCGGGTCCCGCTCACGTTCCTCTTCTCGGGCTCGTACCCGATCCGCCCGGGCGACCGGATCGGCCAGCTCCGCCTGGTCGACGATCTCGGCGGAGCGTTTCGGGATGGCCCGGTCCGGCTCCTCCCGACCCGATCGGGCGGCTTCGGCAGCACCGGCCGCTAGGGCGACTCGGAGAGGGTCGTCTGGACCGTCTTCGGTTTCGGGGGGGCCAGCCCGCGCCCGCCGGCGGCGTCCGCTTCCACCTGCTCGAGCATCGTGTGCATCCGCCGCTCGCGGGCGGACGCGGCGCGGTTGAGGCCGACGTCCCGCGTCCCCTCGGCGACGAGCACCAGCACGCGGCCGGTCCGGGCGCGCCCGGTCCGGCCGCGACGCTGGATCGTTCGGATGACGTCGGGGATCGGCTCATAGAAGATCACCAGATCGGTCGCCGGGATGTCGAGCCCTTCCTCGGCGACGGAGGTCGCGACGAGACAATTGACACGGCCCGCCCGGAACCCGTCGAGGAGCGCGACCTGCTCCTTCTGGGAGAGGCCCACGTCCTCGCCGTGCGTGGCCTGGCCGACGAACCGCGCCGGGCGGACGGCCGGGTCGCGAGCCCGCTCGAGTTCCTCGACGAGCCGGTCGACCGTCGCCCGGTACTGCGCGAAGACGATCACCCGCGCGTTCGGCTTTCCCCGGAGTTCCTCGGTCACGAGCGCGACGACCTTCGCGAGCTTCGGATGCTCGACGGTGAGCTGGGCGAGCCGCCGCTCGACCTCGACGACGTCCGGGTCGCTGAGGAAAGCGCGCTGGGCGGGGGTGATGCGACGGCCGGGCGCCGGACGCTGCCGGGCCAGGAACTCCCGCAGCGAGTCGACGCCCTGGCTCTCGATGAGCTCGAGGGCGTGGAGGGCCTTCATCGCCGTCGCCTGGGCCGTCACGGCCTTCCACAGGTTCGGCGCGGTTTCGCCCCGGGCCCGACCCCCCTCGATCCCGCGGTGGAGCACCGCCCCGACCTCGAGTAGGATGCGACGGTTCGCGTCGTTCCCCGAGAGCAGCCCGAGCTCGCGCAGCGTGTCGATCGGGCGCTGCACCGCCGCGCGGAGGCGGATCGCCAGATCACGGACCTCGGGCGGCACCGGGACCTCGACGGTCTCGACCCCGATCCCGTGGATGTACGGGAGGACGTCCGGGGACCGATCGGTGCGGTACTCGAAGCGCTCGATCCCGAGATGGTTCCACACCTCGCGGATCCGCGCGAGACTTCCCCCCGGGGAGGCGGTCATCGCCAGCACCCGGGCTCCCGGCCCGTCGCGGTTCGCCCGACCGATCCCGACGTACGGATAGTCGCCGACGGCGCGGTGGGCTTCGTCGAACACGATCAGGGAGAACGTCGAAAGGGGGAATCCGCCGTCCGCGAGGTCGTTCGCCACGACCTGGGGGGTCGCGACGACCACCTGCGGCGGCCGCAAAAGTTGCGCCCGTCGCTCGGGAGGGATCGCACCGGTGAGGGCGAGGGGCTCGGGGGCGAAGAGCGACGATGCGACGCTGCGGGCATGTTGGACGACGAGGGGGCGGGTCGGGGCGAGGAACAGGATCGATCGGGTCGGCTCGCGCAGGAGGTACTCCGCGATCACGCGAAGCGCGATCGCCGTTTTCCCGAGGCCGGTCGGCAGGACGACCAGCGTGTTATGGCCGACGGCGGTCTCGGCGATGCGTTCCTGGTAGAGCCGGTCTTCGAGCACGCCCGGCCGGACCCTCGGGTGCTCGACCGTCCCCACCGCCGCCCCTCCCGGCGGGGCAGCGGGCACGGATTTAATAGGGGCCGTCTACGCGACGGCGATGCTCCCGCTCTGGCTCACGGTGCTGCTGCTCGTCGGCGCCGTGCTCGTGCTCCTGTACCAGGGAGCGGCGATCCTCCTCGCGTATCTGGTCGCGCGCCTCGTACCGGACCCGTCACCTCGGCCCCCGTCCCCCCGCGGGCACGTGAGCGTCGTGATCGCCGCGCGGAACGAGGAGGACGACCTCGGCGCGACCCTCGATGACCTGCTCGCGCAGGACTATCCGGATCTCGACATCGTCGTGGTGGACGGCGGTTCGACCGACCGAACGCGCGAAGTGATCGCCGCCCGCGGCCCCCGAGTCCGATGCGTGGAGGAACCGCCCCTCCCCGCCGGGTGGGTCGGCAAGAGCTGGGCGTGCTGGAACGGGGCGCGGGCGACGTCCGGACCGTGGCTCCTCTTCGTGGACGCCGACGTCCGGACCGACCCGAGCGCGGTGCGCGCCGTCCTCGAGTGGGCGATCCGAGAACGCGCGGATCTCGCGACGATCGGGATCCGCGTGGAGATGGTCGGCTTCTGGGAACGCGTGGTCATGCCGCTCTTCGTCCAGCGCATCCTCCTGTTCTACCGGCCGCCGAGCCTCGATCGCCCCGGCCGCCGGGTCGCGGTCGCGAACGGGCAGTTCTGGTTGACGACGCGCGCGGCGTACGACGCGATGGGCGGCCACGAGGCGGTCCGGACCGCGATCGTCGAGGACGTGGCGATCGGCAAGCGGTACCGGGACCACGGGCTGCGCCTGCGCTTCGCCTGGGCTCCCGAGCTCGGCCGGACGCGGATGTATCGGGACCGTCACGAGATGTTCGAGGGGTTGCTGAAGAACGCCCACGGGCTCGACTTCTCCGCGGCCCGGCAGCTCGCCCTCGCGGTCGGCCTGGTCGGGTTCTATCTCCTCCCGCTCGGGCTGCTCCCGCTCGGGATCGCGACGGGCTCGGTCGTGCTCGCCGGCATGGGGGCGTTCCTGTGGATCGCGCTCTTCGGGAAGCACGTCGCGTTCTGCCGGGTGCTCGACGACCCGGCCGTCTACGGCTTGCTCTACCCGGTCGCCGTCGGCTTCTACGTCGTGCTCGCGCTCACGTCGTTCTCGCTCGGAGTCCGCGGGCGGCCGGTGACGTGGAAGGGCCGCCGGTACTCCCTCCACGGCTAGCCCGAATACCGCTAAGTGGTCGGGTCGCCTCAAACGCCGAGACATGGCGAGCGCGTCGGAGCCGGCGTACGACCTGATCATCGGGGGCCACGAGGTCCCGTCCGCGAACGGGACCCGACGGCCCGTCCGCGACCCCGCCACGAACGCGTCGTTCGCCCAGGTGGCGGTCGCGACCCGCGACGACGCGGGAGCAGCGATGGAGGCGGCCGACCGGGCGTTCCGGGAGTCGAACTGGGCCGCCGACGACGGCGCCCGGCGGGCCCGCGCCCTGCAGAAGCTGGCGTCGCTCGTCGAGGCCCAGTCGGAGGCGCTCGCTCGCCTCGAGACGCGGAACATGGGCAAACCGCTCCGGGAGTCCCGCGGCGACCTCGGGTACATCGTGCGGACGCTCGAGTATTTCGCGGGCCTCGCGGACAAGGTCGAGGGGGAGACGATCCCCGTCCCGGGTCCCCGCTTCGACTACACGCTCCGCGAGCCGCTCGGCGTGACCGTCCATCTCGCACCGTGGAACTATCCGCTCCTCCTCGCCGTCCGGTCGGTGGCCCCGGCGCTCGCGGCGGGGAACGCCGTGGTGCTGAAGCCAGCGAGCCTCACTCCGCTCACGGCGATCGCGTTCGCTCGGCTCGCAAAGGAGGCGGGGATCCCGGACGGCATCCTGAACGTCGTCGCCGGTCCGGGCCCGGAGGTCGGCGAGGCGCTCGTGACGGACCCCCGCTGCGCCTCGGTCACGCTCACGGGGAGCGGGGAGGTCGGTCGGCGGATCGCGGAGCTCGCGGCCCGGCGCCTCGTTCCCGCGACCCTCGAGCTCGGGGGAAAGGGGCCCGTCGTCGTCTTCCCGGACGCCGATGTCGAGCGGGTGGCGAAGGCGATCGGGTACGGGATCTTCGGCAACGCCGGCCAGATGTGCTGGGCCGCGTCCCGCCTGATCGTCCACGAAAGCCTGCGCGCGGCGCTCGTCGAGCGCGTGCGCACGATCGCCGAGAGCCTGAAGCTCGGACCCGGCACGGAGGACGGCGTGGAGATGGGCCCGCTCGTCTCCCCGGAACAGGCCGAACGGGTGCTCGAGTACGTCGAGGTCGCCCGCCGCGACGGCGGAACGGTCGTCACCGGTGGGGAGAAGGCGACCGAGGAACGGCTCGCCGCGGGGAACTTCGTCCGGCCGACCGTGCTGGCCGACGTCCCGGCCCGCTCGCGTGCCGTGCAGGAGGAGATCTTCGGGCCGGTGCTCTCGGTCACCGGGTTCGCGGAGACCGAGGAGGCGATCCGGGCGGCCAACGACACCCCCTACGGCCTCCTCGCCGCGCTCTGGACCCGGGACCTCGGGACCGCCCACGCCGTGGCCCGGCGCCTCGAGGCCGGCATGGTCGTCGTGAACGAGGCGCCGCTCACGTTCCCGCAATCCCCGTTCGCCGGAGTGAAGGGCAGCGGCCTCGGCTTCGAGCAGGGTCGGCGCGCGCTCGAGCCGTTCACCCGCCGAAAGAACGTGCTCCTGAATCTCGGGGTCCCGAAGCGTAAGGGTTAGGCCGGAGCGCCCCGGGTTCGTACGAAAGCCGAAAAGGCACCCTCCCGGTCGTTCGAACCTCGTGTCCGCCTCTCCGACCCCGTCCACGTGGGGGACGTGCAGCTTCTGCGGCGTCGCGGTGCCGGCGGGCGCCACCCACTGTCCGATCTGCGGGGCCGCGCATCCGATCCCCGCGGGGGCGACCGCGTCCCGGCCGGTCCGCCGTCGCGTTCGGTTGACGGCGACCCTGCGCTCGGCGATCGTCATCGCCGCGGTCGTCGGGCTCGCCTACACGCTCATCGCGGCCGTGCTCGCCGGCCCGCCGACCGCCCCCGATCCGCTCACGACCTCGGGGGCGTACTCCCTCGCGCCCGGGAACTTCACCGTCCTCTGGGGCGAGATCACCGGCGGGGACTACATCCAGGGGAACTACTCCGCGATCACCCCTCCGGGGATGAGCGTCGACGTGGCGATCTACAACTCCAGCCAGTGGTCGTGGTTCGCGAACGGCACGGGGACCCCGGGCGTGCAGTGGAACAACACCCCGACCTGGCACGGCGCGATCGTCTTCGCCGCCCCGTACACCGACACGTTCTACTTCGTGTTCACGAACCCGCTCCCCGCGTCGAGCGGCATCACGATCGAGCTCTACGTCTCGACGGTCTACGAGTCCGACGTCGCCGAGGACGGCGGGATCTAGTCGGCCGCGTCCGCGGGCGCCGCGGCGTCGGGCGGCGGGGCGTACTCGGTGCGCCGCAGGTACTGCGCGGGGACCTGGTCGACGAGGAAGACGGTCTTTCCGGCCTGCATGATCACGATCCCGTCCTCGCGGGCCCGGCTCGCGTCGACCTCGAGGACGACGGGCGACGGCGTGCGGACCGAGCCGGCGGAATGGGCGTCCGCCGCGGTCTTCGAGAGGTGCACCTTCTTCCGGTCCGACGGTTTCAGACCGACCTCGAGCACGATCGCGGCCTCCTCCTCGGTCACGGGGTAATACAGGTGATCCGGGATGTTCGTCGTCGGAAGGTCGAGCTCGACGTCGACCGTGTGGGCGTACGTCGCGCGGATCCGGTCCTCCCGGACCTCGTATCGCCCCTTCGCGTCGGTCTCCGCGATCGCGACGAGGTGCTGCGTGCGGAGCCAGTGGTACGCGGGGTGCTTCTGCCCGATCGCCCGGACGATCTGCGGCAGGGAGACCCAACCGTGCGCGTCGATCGGCAACTGGTAGCGATCCGGGAAGTGCCGGAGGATGCCGGTCAGGATCCGGCCGAGGTGGTCGAGCTCCCGATCGTTCATCAGGAACTTGCCGGGTTGGCCGCAGACCGGACAGGTCTCCGCGCGGAAGTAGCCGTGCTGGGCGCACTCCTTCAGCATCGCGTCCCGACCTCCTACGCCTTGACCTTGTCCGCCTTCTTCTCGAAGTCGGTCAGGAGGTCGCCGTAGAGGTCGGCGAGGTCCTTGAGGACCCGCTTCAGGATCTGCTGGGGCTTCTCGCCCTTCGTCTTGAGGACCAGCGTCGGCCGCTCGAGGTACGGGTGGCCGAGGTAGTAGCGCGCCTCGACGACCTTCTCCTCCTTCTGCAACGCTTCGACGAGCGGGATCAGGAGGGTCTCCTCGCCCCGCGGGAGCTCGACGCGCAGGAAGTCGTTCGCCTTCTCCACGACTCGCAACTCCATCGGGGGGCCTCGGGGCTCGGCCCACCTAAGGTCGGTTCTTAAGCGTGGCGGAACGGGGTCGCCGCCGGAGCGCCGCTCCCGTCCGACGTGGATATAACTCTCGCCGCCTCCGGGAGCCGGGTCGTCATGCGATTCCTGGTCGTCGGGGGTGGCGCGCGCGAGCACGCCCTCGGGCTCACCCTCGCGCGGGCGGGTGCCGAAGTCGTCGTCGCGAGCGCGAACGCAAACCCTGGTCTCGAACACCTCGCGTCGGAGTCGCTGCGCGTCGACCCGACCGATGCGGAGAAGGTCGTCGCGTTCGCGCGACGGCTCCGGGCCGATTTCGCCGCGATCGGCCCCGAGGCGCCGCTCGCGGCCGGTGTCGCGGACGCCCTGCGGGCCGCCGAGATCCCGACGGTCGGCCCGGGGAAGGACGGGGCGCGCATCGAGTCGTCGAAGCTGTTCTGCCGGGAGCTCCTGGCGCGGCACCAGATCCCGGCCTCTCCCCGGGTCGTCGCGCCGACCTCGGTCGAAGAGGTCGACCGCCTGGTCGCCGGCTTCACCGGTCCGTTCGTCGTGAAGCCGGACGGGTTGACCGCGGGCAAGGGCGTCTGGGTCCAGGGATCCGACTTCGTCGACCCGAAGGAAGGGGCGGTGTACGCGAAGTCCCTGCTCCTGCAGGGAGGCCGCGTCCTGCTCGAAGAGAAGCTCGAGGGGGAGGAGTTCAGCCAGATGGCGTTCGTCACGGACGACGGCGTCTATCCGATGCCCGCGGTCCAGGATTTCAAGCGGGCCCGCGAGGGGAACCAGGGCGCGAACACCGGTGGGATGGGATCGTACTCCCAGCGGGACCACCTGCTTCCGTTCCTGCCGTCCGCCGACCGGGAGGCGGCGATCGACATCCTCCGCCAGACGGTCGGGGCGCTGCGGGAGGAGGGGTTCGCGTACCGCGGGGTGCTCTATGGGGGATTCATGCTCACCGCCCGGGGGCCGGTGCTCGTCGAGTACAACGCGCGGTTCGGCGACCCCGAGGGGATCAACGCGCTGACGCTGTACGAGGAGGGGAACTTCCCGGAGCTGCTCGCGGGCGTCGCGACGGGCCGCGTCGACCCGAACCTGGTTCGGTTCCGCCTGCGCTCGACGGTGGTGAAGTACCTGGTGCCGCCGGGATACGGGGACCGGCCGAAGCCCGGCGGGCTCCTCGAGATCGACGCGAACGCGATCGAGGCGGACGGGGTCCACGTGGTCTACGGCGGCGTCGAAGAGGCCGGCCCGGGCGTGGTCCGGCTCGGCGCGTCGCGCGGGGTCGCCCTGGTCGGCGAAGCGAGCGCGATCCATGAGGCCGGCGCGCGGGTCGAAGCGGCGCTCAAGTACGTGCGCGGCGAGTACTACATCCGCCACGACATCGGCACGAAGGACGACCTCGCCCGCCGGGTCGAGCACCTGCGCCAGCTCCGCGCTCCGGGCGCGAAGCCCTCGCCGCTGCCGTTGAGCGTCGCGCCGCCCTCCGCCCCGCCGTCGAGCGCCGGAACGCCGGACCAGCTGCTCGACTGAAGCCTCCGGGGCGGATCGATGGACCTGTTCACCCACGTCATCTTCGCCTACCTGCTCTCCTTCGTCATCTGGGGCCCGGCGGCCCCGCAGTACATCGCGGCGGGCGCGCTCGCGGGCGGGCTCCCGGATGCGGACATCCTCCTGTTCCCCCTCACACGGTGGTTCCCGCGGCTCCACCATCGCGGGATCGTGCACACGGTGCTCGGCGTGACGGTGATCGCGGCGGTCGGCAGCGTCCTCGTGCCGTACCTGCCGTACTTCACCCCCGCGTCCACGCTCCTCTACTTCGTCGCGATGGAGATCGGCGGGCTCTCCCACCTCGTGCTCGACGGCTTCACGAACTATGCCGTCGCGCCGTTCGAGCCGTTCTCCCGCCGTTTCCTGAAGCTGGACGCGGACATCGCGGTCAACCTCGTCACCATCGTCCTCACAGCGGGGACGCTCGTCGTCCTGGTTGCGGAACACGGAACCGTCGCGTTCAACGTCTGGGTCGAGACGGTCTGGATCCTGATCGCGATCTACGGCGGCTACCTCGTCCTCCGTTCGGTCGCCCGGTGGCGGGCGGGGATCGCCGCGCGGCGGGAGGGGTACGGAGCGGTGCTGCCGAACCCGAGTCCGTGGAGCTGGCTGCTCGTCGACGAGGTCGACGAGCCCGACCGCTACCGGATCCGATTCCGGGACCTCGAACTCGGGGGAGGGCCGACCGGCCGCGAGCACCGGCTCGAGGTGCGGAAGCAACCGACGGCGTCCGGGCCGGTCGACTCGCCGCAGGCGGCGCTGGAGCGGACGTATCTCGCCGCGATGGCGAAGAACGAGTGGCTCGCCGAGAACTACCATGCCGGCGCCGCCCTCGAGCGCGGGGACGTCTACGAAGTGTTCTGGTTCATGATCGGGGGCGGCGGGCTGCGTCGCGCCTTCGGCGTGCGGGGTCAGATCGATCGGAAGACCGGCGCGATCTCGCTCCGCTCGGGACTCTTGCGACTCCCGCCGGAGGTGCGCGCGACGATCTAGCGCGCGACCCGTCGACCGCCCCGCCCATCGTTAAATACGGTCCTCCCGGTCATCGAGGTTCCCATGTTCTGCCCCAACTGCAAGCGGCTCATGCGCCCCGACCGCGCGGCCGGGGTCTGGAAGTGCTCCGCCTGCGGCCAGAAGGTCCCGCTCGGCCGGGGGGTCGAGGTCGGACGATCCACGCCGACGGCGCGCGAGATGGCGGTCGTCGACGCGAAGACCGTGACGCTGCCGACCGCCGACGAGCTCTGTGCGAAGTGCGGGAACACCAAGGCGTACTGGGTCCTCCGTCAGACGCGGGGCTCGGACGAACCCGAGACGCGCATCTTCGAGTGCACGAAGTGCGGCTACAAGTGGCGGGAATACCAGTGAGCGAAACTCCCGCGGTCCCGATCGCCCGGGTCTTCGCCGCGGAGGCGGTCGGCACGCTGGTCCGCGTGCGCGGTTGGCTGCAGCGTTCTCGATCCTCGGGCGGCATCCTCTTCCTCCACGTCCGCGACCGGACCGGCACCGTCCAGGTCACCGGCAAGAAGGACGTCCTCGGCGCGGCGTCGTTCGACGCCGCCGAGCACGTGCAGGTCGAGGGGGTCGTCGATGTCGAAGGGACCGTGGCGGAGGATCCCCGGGCCCCCGGGGGCCGCGAGATCCGGGCGCGGTCGATCACCGTGGTCGACCCCGGGCTCCCGTTCCCGATCTTCCAGGAGCAGACGGAGGAGTTCCGGCTCGACAAGCGGCATCTCGTGATCCGCTCCGACGAGCACGTGGCGACGTTCCGCGTGAAGGCCGAGCTCCTGCGCGCGCTGCGGGCGTTCCTCGACGCGGAGGACGTGCTCGAGGTCACGCCGCCGATCCTCACCGGCAACCCCGCCGAAGGCGGCGCGGAGGCGTTCACGATCGACTACTTCGGCCGCCCGGGATACCTCTCCCAGAGCGCGCAGCTCTACCTCGAGGCGATGCTCGCCCCGCACGAGCGGGTCTACGCGCTCACGCCGTCGTTCCGGGCCGAGAAGTCGCGGACGCCGCGCCACCTCACGGAGTACCAGCACCTCGAGGTCGAGCTCGCGTGGACCGATCTCGCCGGGCTCATGGCGTTCGTAGAGCGACTGGTCGTCGCGGTGGCCCACGCGGTCGCCGCGCATCGGCCCGCGGAGCTCCGCGCCCTCGGACGGAAGCCCGAGGAGCTGCTCGCCCTCGCGGCGCCGTTCCCCCGCCTCGAGTACGCCGACGCGATCGCGCGGCTCGCCGGGCAGGGCTTCCCCGTCCAGTGGGGGAGCGACCTCGGGACGGCGGAGGAGCGGGCGCTCACGCTCGAAGCGTCCGTGCCGACGTTCGTGACCCACTTCCCGCGCGAACTGAAGGCGTTCTACATGCTCCGCTCGGCCGACGACCCCCGCACCGTCGAGGCCGCCGACCTCCTCGCGCCGGAAGGATACGGCGAGATGGTCGGAGCGTCGTGCCGCGAGACCGACCTGGCCCGCCTCACGGAGCGCGTCCGCGCGATCGGCGCGAACCCCGAGGAGTACGAGTGGTACTTCGACCTCCGCCGGCACGGGAACGTCCCCCACGCCGGCTTCGGCCTCGGCGTGGAGCGGATGCTGCGGTGGATGCTGCGCCGGGAGCACATCCGCGAGACGACGCCGTTCCCCCGGACCCCGTCGCGCCACACTCCGTGAGCCGGCGCGCGCGATCGCGGGGTAAGGTTCAAGAGCGCGCTCGCGCGTGGACTCTCCACCGATCCGGACCGGAGAATCGAGCTTGGCGGCGATGCACGGCACGGACCGGGGAGGGGAGCGCCCGCCGTCGGCCGCCGCGAAGGCCGCCGAGACGCCGATCACCGTGGAACGGATCACCCACCAGGACGTTCCCGAGATCTGCGCGCTCTATCGCCGGGTGTGGGAGTCGCCGGGACATCCGCCGGCCCCCGTCGAGCTCGTGAAATCCTGGCAGCCGACCCCGCTCGAGTTCACCAGCTGGATGGAAGGGGTCACGTATTTCGCGGCGCGCCAGGGCGGCCGCCTGCTCGGCGTCGTCGGCTGCGAGGTCGCGCGCGGCAACTGCCACCTGGTCCATCTCGCGGTCGATCCCGAGCACCGGCGCAAGGGGGTCGCGAGCGCGCTCGTCGGCGCCGGCGTGGAATGGGCCCGTCACGCCAACGCCGGCGAGGTCTGGGCCGACGCGCTCGCCGGGTTCCCGGCGGCGGTCGCGCTCTTCAAGCACCTCGGCTTCGCCGAGTGCGGCGTCCTCCACCGGCACGAGTGGAACGAGGACGTCCGCCTGTTCGAGCAGATCCTCTAGCGGCGCGTCCCCCCGTGGGGGACGCGGTTCGGCGGGAGCCCGTGCCGCTGCTGGAGCGCGCGGAGCCGCCGCAGGCCTTCCTCGGGGTGGCCCCGGAAGAACTCGCGCGCGCCCCGCGCGAGCTCGGTCGCCTCGAGCTCCGTCGCGATCCCGTGGGCGCGCTCGTCGAGCAGGTAATCCCCGTAGTCGGCGATGTACCGCGGCAGGCCGGCCTTCAGGCGGTTGACCGCCTGGAGGCGCAGCGCGCGGATCTGCTGCTTCAGGGGCGCGAGCTTGCCGGCCCGGAGCTCGCTCTCCAGATCGTCCTCGACCGTCGCGGGATCCTGGGGGGGATCGACGGCGAGCGCCTGCATGTCGCGCAGGAGCGCGACGACCCGCTCGAGCTCCTCGCGGGCCTGGTCGAGGTGCCGCTCCTTGAGCGCGACGACCCGGTCGACCTGCTGGAACGTGGAGAGCGCCTGGGCGATGTCGCCGGTGCGCGCGGCGTGGAGCGTGTCCTCGATCTGGTCCCGCTCGAGCCGGCTGTCGACCGCGTACGCCTCGAGCCGGGTGAGCCGCGCCTTCGTCCGCTTCGCCCACTCCTCGAACCCGACGACGATCCGCTTCTGGGCGATCCGTTCGATGCCGCGGACCGCCTCGGCCCACGGCTCGGGGTTCCACGAGGCGCGGGCGGCCTCCTCCGCCCAGGCGGGCAGACGCGGGATCTCGACGCCGAGCGGGACGGCCCCCTCGGCCCACTGCGCGACGCGCGCGAGCCGTCGGGCGAGCTCCGCCGCGAACGGATTCGCGGGCGGGGCGGTCCCCCGCCGGGAGGCGGGCTTCGCCGGGACCCGTGTCGGGGCCGGGGCGACCACCGCGTCGTCGTCCTCGGGAGCCGGTTCCGCCCTCGTCGGGACGGGGGAGACCGGGTCGGTCGCCCCCTCCGCCGGCGGGTCGGCGCCTCCCGGTCCGCCGAGGGCGGCCTCCGGGATCGCGGGGAGATCGACGGGGTTGTGGCAGGTCGGGCAGAGCAGGACGTCCTCCGGCAGGGAGGCGCCGCAATGCGGACAGGAGCGGATCGGGTCGGCCATGGACGTTCGCGAGGGGTATGCAGGGGGTGAGATTTGAACTCACGAACTCCTACGAGACCAGGACCTCAACCTGGCGCCTTTGACCAAGCTGGGCCACCCCTGCACGACCGGCCGCGCCTACGGGGCCCGAGCGATAACCTTTGCGAACGCGACCGCTCACGGGCACCGAGAGGGTACGGCCGCGCGCAAAAAGCCTTGTACGGAGGCGCGGTGGAGCCCGTCCCATGCCGGCGACCGGTGCGCGCGGCTCGGAGGCCCCGACCGCGACGGTCTTCATCGGCCTCAAGCCGACGATGACCTACGTCTTCCAGGTGGTGACGCAGCTCAACTCGGGAGCGGGTCCGGTGGTCGTGAAGGCGCGGGGGAACGCCATCGCGAAGGCCGTCGACGTCGTGGAGGTCGTGCGGCGCCGCTTCCTCGAGGGTCAGGTCGAGATCGGGGCGATCGCGATCGGCACCGAGCGGCTCGTCAACCGCGACGGGCGGGACGCGAACGTCTCGTCGATCGCGATCCCGCTCACCCGGATCGGCCCCCCGCCGGCGGCGGGGGCGGCTCCTCCCGCGGGCGGCTAGTCCGGATCACCCAGGTGCCCGCCACGAGATCCCCGAACCGCTGACGTTCGGCGGTCAGGAGGATCCCCAGGACCCCGATCCCGCCCAGCATCCCCACGCCCCCGACGACGAACAGGAGCACGCCCACGAAATCGACGAGGTTCGCGGGGATCGGCACCCCGCCCGCGATCGAGAGGCTCCCGGTGAGCCCGCCCCGGAGGAGGAACAGGAGCGCGATCGCGAGGCCGAGCCCGACGACGGTGAGGGTCGGGAGCTTTGACGCGTTCCGCAGGAGCGCCGACGAGAACGGCGGCGGGTCCATGCGCCGATCCCGGACGGCGATCGCGAGCAGCGCCTTACCGGGGGTCCGTCCCGCGAGGTTCTCGAACAGGACGAAGTAGAGGAAGGCGACGGCGGCGTACCCGTAGATCGCCGTGTTGAGCGGGATGCTGGCGGCGAGATCGGAGAGCGACCCCGGGGTCGTCTCGATCAGATAGACCCAGAGCAGCGCCGCCGGCGCCGTCACGATCGCGAGATCGACCAGGAACGCCGCCACCCGCGCTCCGATCGAGCCGAACCGTCGGAGCCCGAACTCCCGGCCGAGGAGGACGAGCCATCGGGCCGTGAGGAATCCCCGGAACCCTTCGCGTCCGTCCGTCGCGCCCGACCGGGCCACGGCGTCCAGGTTCGCCTGGTCGCTCACGACCCAGCCGGGGACGGGGAGCCCGTCCCACGGCCGATCGGGGGGGGCGTCGGGCAGGGCGAGCAGCCGATGGGCCTCGGCCGCCGCCTCCCGGCTCGCGGCCGCCGACTCCGCGAGGGACTCGGGGATGCGACCGTCGGCGCCGGAGCGGAACGCGCGGCCCAGCCGGGCGAGCGCGGTCGGTTCCGAGGGCGGGATCGGCGTGCCGATCGGGGTGTATCCTCGGTCGAGCGCCCGATGGATCACGTAGGCCGCGCCGAGGGCGAGCAGCCCGGAGAGGTAGACGAGGTCGAGCACGCCCGCGCCCCCGATCGCGTAGAGGCCGGCCGGTGTCCCGGCGGCGTAGAGCGGCGGCTGACGCAGCACGTCGGCGCCGACGAGCGTGCCGCAGGTGGCCGCCAGGAAGGCGACCGGCAGGGCGAACCCTTCCTCGCCCGGAAAGACCGACTCGGCCAGGGCGGCGGCGACGACCCCGGCGCCGATCGGCGGGAGGAGGTACGCGGGGAACGTCTCCTCGATGCCCACGCCGGGGATCGAGATCGCGGTGAGGAACGTCAGGACGGCCACCCCGGAGGTGAGGGCCAGCACGAGCGCGATCCGCTTGATCGCGGCGTCTTGGGTCGTCCGGGACGCTGCGCCGACCGCGATCGGGACCGCGGCGGCGACCGCGACCACGGCGATCGTCTGGATCGTCGTGGCGGGCACGAAGACGACGACGAGGAGCAGGCCCGCCGTCTCGAGCGTGAGGAGCCCGACGAACCGGAGCGCGTTCCGGAGGGCGGGCGGCGCGAACCGCTCGAACGCCAGCAGGCCGACGAGGATCGGGAACAGCGCTCCGGAGAAGCTCACGGCGAGCCAGTCGTCGCCGATCGGCGTGATCGGGAGCAGGACGAGCGTCGCGAGCAGCGCCCCCGGCAGGAGGATCCAGAACGTGCGGCGGCCGAACCCCACGCTCGTGGCGAACGGCCCGTGCTCCCAGGCGAGGAGGTACAGGAGAGCCCAGAGGACCGCCGGGAACGCGAGCAAGGTCACGTTCCCCGCGATGTCGTTCGCGAGGGTCCCGGGATCGATCATGCGGCTGTACCCCGGCCCCGAGAGGGGGTCGTCCGGGGACCCCGCACGGAGTAAAGGGTTTTGTCGCCAGCCCCGCTCCCGCCGCCATGGCCCCGCCCCGCTCGGAGAAGGATTCGCTCGGTGCGCGCGAGGTCCCCGACGACGTCTATTGGGGGATCCAGACCCTGCGCGCCCGGGAGAACTTCCCGGTGAGCGGTCTCACGGAGTCCCCGCTCCTGATCCGCTCGTACGCGTACCTGAAGCTCGCGACCGTCCGCGCCAACGTCCGGCTGGGCGGACTCGACGAGCGGCGGGGCCGCGCGCTCGCCCAGGCCGCCGAGGAGATGGCGGCGGGGCGATTCGACCGGGAGTTCGTCGTGGACGTCTTCCAGGCGGGCGCGGGGACGTCGTTCCACATGAACGTCAACGAGGTCCTGACGAACCGGGCCCTCGAGATCCTCGGCAAGCCCCGCGGCGACCACGCCGAGCTCAGCCCCAACGACCACGTCAACCGGGGCCAGTCAACGAACGACACGTTCCCGTCCGCCGCCCAGGTCGCGACCCTGCTCGCCCTCCGGGAACTGCGCGTCTCGCTCACGACGCTCACCGAGAGCCTCCACCGGAAGGGGGCGGAGTTCGCGCGCCTTCCGAAGTCGGGCCGCACGCACCTGAAGGACGCCATGCCCGTGACGCTGGGGGCCGAATTCCACGCCTACGGATCCGCGCTCGAGCACGTGGCGGAGACCCTCCCGGCCGTCGAGCGCGCGCTGGCCGAGATCCCGCTCGGTGGCAGCGCCGTCGGGAGCGGCGTCAACTCCGTCCCCGGCTTCCGGACGGCGGCCGTCGAAGAATACGCGCGACTCACCGGGCTCCCCCTGACCGTCGCGCGGGACCCGTTCGAGACGATGCAGAGCCGCTGGCCGCTCGGCGCCGCGTCGGGCGTGCTGCGCGCGCTCGCCCTCGAGCTCGTACGGATCTCGGGCGACCTCCGGCTGCTCGCCAGCGGGCCGGCGACGGCGCTCGACGAGATCCGGGTCCCGGAGATCCAGCCGGGCTCCTCGATCATGCCGGCGAAGGTGAACCCGTCGGCCGCGGAGTGCCTCTCCATGGTCGCGTTCCACGTGCTCGGGGCGGACGCGGCGACCGCCTACGCGGTCCAGGCCGGCCAGCTCGAGATCAACGTGATGACGCCCCTCGCGGCGTTCGAGGTGCTGTTCGCCGCGGAGATCCTGACGCGCTACCTCCCGGTCTTCGCCCGGACGTGCGTCGACGGGATCACCGCGAACGCCGCCCGGCTCGAGCGGTTCCTCCAGGAGTCCGCCGCCCTCGCCACCGTCCTCACGCCGAAGCTCGGGTACCTGCGGGTCGCCGAGGTGCTCCACGAGGCCGAACGGGCGCAACGTCCCGTGACGGAGCTCCTCGTCGAGAAGGGGCTGCTCTCGAAAGCGGAGGTCGAGGAACTGCTCGGCCGCGCGGCCCTCCTCAAGCTCGCCGAGCCGGTGCCGTAGTTCGACCCCGCCGGGGGCAGCGTTAAGACGGGCGCACGTCGTCCGACCCTTCGACCCGCATGTCGACGATCGAAGAGGCGGCCGTCGCGCTGGGCAACCAGACGTCGGAAGAGTTCCGGCGCGCCACCGAGGTGCTCGGGAAGGTCGGCCTCACCCAGTACGAGGCCCGGGCGTACATCGCGCTGGTCGCCCGGGGCGTCGGCGACGCCGCCACCCTCGCCACCGCCGCGGGGATCCCGCGCACGAGCGCCTACAAGGTCCTCGAGTCGCTCGCCGAGAAGGGGTACGCCCAGCCGACGGGGGGAAAGCCGATCCTGTTCCGTCCCACCGCGCCGCTCGACGTCGCCGACCAGCTCAAGGCGGCGATCCAGGAAGTGTTCGAGAAGCTCGCCCACCTCCATCGCGTCGTCGGCGAGCACGGGGAGCCGCAGCTCGTCTACCTCCTCTCCGGCCACGACAAGGTCGTCGCGAAGATCGGGGAGCTGCTCGACCAGTCGACGCAGACGTTCATCCTCACGACGCCCCAGGTCTCCGAGGTCCGGGACGAGCTCACCAAGAAGATCCAGCACGCCGTGAAGCGCAACGTGCGGGTGACGTTCGTCACCTCACCGCTGCAGCGGGTCCCCGAGGGGGTCGAGTACGTGGCGCGGGAGAACCTGCTCGCGACCGAAGTCCTCGCGGACGGGGCCCACGCGCTCCTCGCGGCCCCGGGCCTTGAGGCGTGCGGTTTCACCGACAACCCGATCCTCACCGCCCACCTGAAGCAGTTCCTCGAGGTCATCCTCGAGGCGGGCGCGAGCCGGGCGCCCGCGTAGGCGGGAGCGCGATGGCGGCCCCCCGCACGGTCCGGGGTCCGCGCCGCCCGCCCGCCGAACGGGTCCGCGCACGCTTGCGTGCGGCGGCATCGGCGGAGGTCGCCGACGCGATGCCCGCCGGCTACCAGCGACTGGGCGGGGTGCTCTTGCTGCGGCTCCCCGCGGGATTACGTCCGTACTTCCCGCTCCTCGGCCGGGCCTGGCAGGAAGAGCTCGGCGTCGTGACCGTCCTCACGCAGGTCGGGCCCGTCGCGGGCGAACTCCGCCGTCCGACGGTCGAGCGGATCGCGGGGAGGGTGACCGAGACCGAGGTCGTGGAGCACGGGATCCGCTGGCGGTTCGACGCGGCGGAGCTGATGTTCGCCGCCGGGAACCGGACCGAGCGGGCCCGGGCCGGCCGACTCGTCCGGCCGGGGGAGACGGTCGTGGACTTGTTCGCCGGGATCGGCTACTTCGCGATCCCGGCGGCCGTCGTCGGCCGCGCGGCGCGCGTCACGGCCGTCGAGAAGAACCCTCTCGCGTTCCACTATCTGGTCGCCAACGCCGACCGCAACGGGGTCGCGGAGGTGATCGACGCCCGACTCGGCGAGAACCGCACGGTCGCGATCGACCCGGGGATCGCCGACCGGATCTTCCTCGGCTACCTGCCCGATGCGATGCCGTGGATCCCCCGCGCGCTCGAGCTCCTTCGAACCGGAGGCGGCTGGTTGCACGTCCACACGGTGGCGGACGCCCGGGAGGCGGTCTCGGCGTCGGAGCGTCACGTGGCGGCCGAGGTGCGCGCGGCCGGCGGTCGGGTCGACGAGGGCCCGCGGGGGCGCGAGGTGAAACCGTACGGGCCCGGTCGGACCCACGTGGTCGTCGACGTGCGGGTCCGGCCCGGAGCCTAGGCGGTCGGCGCGGGGACCCGGGCGCCCGAGACGGCGCGGACGGCCGTCGGGAACGCGCGGGCGAACCGCTCGATGTCCGCGGGAGGGTTCGAGAACGAGACCCGCACGAACCGCGCGCCGTGGGCGGGAGAGAGATAGTTCCCGGCCCGGACGAAGACGCCGTGACGTTCGAGCAGCTCCTGTTGCAGCGCCTCCGGGGAGAGACCGAGGCGCGCGAGGTCGATCACCATCATGTTCGCCTGGGACGGGAAGACCGGCAGGGAGGCGCCCGGCACGGCCTCCACGACCGCGCGGATCCGCTCCCCGTTCGCGCGGGTCTGCCGCCGGACCTCGGGGAACCACGTCGCCTTGGTCCGCAGGGCGGCGAGGGCGGCGACCTGCGCGAGGATGTTGACGCCGAGGTCGTTGGTGTTGTACCGGGCGAGCGCCTTCACCCGTTCCGCCGTGGCGGCGAACCCGCCGATCCGCAACCCGGCGATCCCGCAGTTCTTCGAGACCGACCAGACCGTGATCGTCTCCTCGGGGGCGAACTCCGCCGCGAGGGCCGGAGCATCCGCGAAATCGCGGTACGTGACGTCGTTGAGCAGGATCAGGTGCCGATCGTGCGCGATCTCGGCGATCGCCCGGACCTCCTCCCGCGGGTACCCCGATCCCAGGGGGTTCAGGGGATCGATCAGGAGGATCATCTTCGTCTTCGGACCGATCGCCTCCTGGACCCGGTCGGCGGTCAGGCGGTACGGCGGCGCGTAGATGTCGAGGTTCCGCGTCCGGGCCCCGGAGAGTTCGACGAAGCGGTGGATGATGAGGTAGCTCGGGTCGGAGGCGACGACCTCGTCGCCGGCGGCGAGCAAGCCCCGGGTGATCATGTAGAGCGATTCCGTGCCGCCCGCGGTCAGGAACGGAGTGAGGCCCGGCACGCCAAGGTCGCGCACGACGAGCTCGAGCAGCTCGGGGTCGCCCGGGGCATACGGGTATCCCTCGTAGCGCCGCTCGGCGATCGCCGCCTCGAGAGCACCCCGGATCACCTCCGGCGGCACGAGGTGGTTCGTGTTCTGGGAGAGCCAGGCGACCTCGCTCCGGTGCTGGTGCGCATAGCGGAACGCGTCGAACGGCATCGCGGCCCCTCCGACTTCGACGGGGGCGGTTCCCTTAACGGCTGCGGTCGGTCCCGCCCGCTTCGGCGAGGAACGTCGTCACGATCCCCATCGATTGCGGGACCAGCGCGACCCGCGGGAATCCCGAACGCTCGAGCGCCGCGCGGAAGGCGGGGCGGGGCGGAAGGCGGCGGAGCGACTCCGGTAGGTAGCGATACGGGCCGGCGCTGTCCACCGCCGCGCCGAGCCACGGGACCACGTGGTCGAAGTACGCGTGGAACAGCGCCCCGAACGCCGGCGATTCCGGCTCGGTGATCTCGAGGATGAGGAGGACGCCTCCCGGCCGGAGGACCCGGCGCATCTCCCGCAGGGCCGCCTCGAGATCGACGAGGTTCCGGGCGAGGAACGCGTTCGCCACGAGATCGAACGCCCCGTCCGGGAACGGGAGGCGCATCGCGGTCGCCCGGCCGTAGGCGATCGAGGGACGACGCGACCCCGTCCGCCGGCGGGCGACGCCGAGCATCGCGGCCGTGAAGTCGACGCCGACGACCTCGGCCGCGGGAAAGTGCCGGGCGAGGAGACGGCTCAGCTCGCCGGTGCCGCACCCGAGGTCGAGGATCCGTCGGATCGGGACCCCGGAGCGGAACCGGTCCAGGTCCCAGAGCGCGCGCGGACGCCAGAACAGGTCGTTCCCGAGGGAGGCGACGTGGTCGAACCACTCGTACCGCTGCGCGATATGGGTGAACATCCGACGGACGTCCCGCTCGAATCCCGGATCCCGGCGATCGGGGAACGGGGAGCCGTCGCGCGCCGCCGGGACGCCCATCGCCCGGCGACCCGGTTCCCGACCTTAAGGCGGCGGGTCGGGCGCGGCGAGGGCGGTCTCGAGCTCGGAGACCCGGACGGCGAGGTCGCTGCGGTTCGTCGACAGTCCGGCCTCCCGGGCCTCCGCGAGCTTCGCTCGGGCGGCGGGCCGGTCGCCGCGCGAGAGCGCGACGTGGGCGAGCCGGAACAGGATCTCGGAGACCTCGGGCTCGGCGTTCAGCTCCCGCGCCCGGCGCAGGGCGTCCTGGAGGTGGGTCTCCGCCTGGTCGTAGTCGTGTTCCGCTTCGGCCAGGAGGCCCCGGGCAAGGCTGAGCTGCTCCGGAGCGAGGCGATCGCCGAGCGGGGTGAGCAGCGTCTCGGCGCGCTCGACCGCGGGGCGGGCCCGGTCCGCGTGACCGAGTTCTGCGTGCATCAGCGCGAGGTTGAGGTAGCAGTAACCGATCCAGATCGGCGACCGGGATCGCTCGGCGGCCTCGATCGCCTGGTCGAGGCCCCGGAGCGCGTCCTCGTGACGGCCCGCCGAGTAGAGCAGTACGGCGCGGTTCATCAGCACGCGAGCCCGGGCGGGGAGGTCCTGTCCCGAGCCGAACAGCTCGGCCGCCTTCTCGTAGAGCTCGAGCGCCCGCGCGAACTGCTCCTCGTCGCGCAGGAGCATCGAGTTCGCGAGGTCGACGAGCGCGTGCCCGCGCTCGATCGGCGTGCCCTCACGCTCCGCGATCTCGAGCGCGAGGCGCAGGTGGCGCTCCGCGTCGGGCAGTCGGCCGAGCCGCCAGAAGACGAGGCCGAGGACCCGGTGCGCGGTCATCACCTCGCGGGGCGTCCCGCCCCGCTCGAGCCGCTCGAACGCCTCCTGGGCGAGGGCCTGCGCGGAGGCGAACTCGCCCTGGTCCTGGCGCGTCTGCGCGAGACCGAGGAGCGCGCGCCCCAGCTCGGGATCGAGGTCGGGCTGCTGGCGCGCGAGGGAGACGGCCTGGGCGAGCGCGACCTCGGACCGATGGAGCTCGCCGAGCTCATCGAACGAGCGGCCGAGTTCGATGAGCAGATGGACCTCCCGGGCCGCGGTGCGGTCCGCCCTCCGCCGTTCGGCCTCGAGCGCCCGTTCCAGATGCGGGACGGCGGTCTCGAACGCGAAGCCGCGCATCGCGTTCACCCCGGCCCGGTAGTTGTACTCCGCCGCCTTCGCGTCGTCGCGACCGAGGTAGAACTGGCGTGCGAGCTCGTACTCGCCCGCGAGGCCCTTTTCCTCGAGCACCCGGCCGACCCGCCGATGCAGGAGGCGCCGTCGCGTCTCGGTCAGATCCCCGTAGACGCCGGCCCGGACTCCTTCCGTCACGAACTCCACGATCTCGTCGCCCTTCTCCCGGAGGAGCCCTCCCGCGACCAGGCGGTCGAGCGTCTCCGTGACGCGCTCCTCATCCATCTCGGAGATCGCCACGAGGTTCGAGAACGCGAACTCCTTCCCGAGGAGCGCGGCGTACGTGAGCGTCCGCCGCTCCGCCTCCCCCAGCTCGCGCACGCGGGCGAGCAGGATCTCGTTGAGGTCGCTCCGGCCCCCGACCGCCGGCGTGGCGGGACGGAGCCCGACCCCGGTGGTCGATCGCACGATCTGCTCCACGAAGAGCGGGTTCCCCTCGGTCTGCGCGTGCCAGCGGAGCACGTCGGCCGGGTCGGCGGGCATTCCCCGGCGGACCCATTGCGCGAACTCCGCCACCTCGGCCGTCGAGAGCGGGCGGAGCGGGACGGTGCGGAACGTCGTCGATCGCGCGAGCGACTCGATCGGCTCGCGGACGCCCGCGGGGATCCGGGTCCCGGTGGCCACCGTCGCGATCAGCGCGATCGGACGGCCCCTCAACTCGGGGGCGAGGCGGGCCAGGAATTCGATGGACGGTCCGTCGGCGAAGTGGAGGTCGTCGATCGCGAGCAGGAGCGGGACGTCCTTCGCGAGATCGGTGAGGTACTGGATCGTGGTGACGTACAGCTCGCCTCGGGCGGCGCCCAGGCCCGCTCCTGGCGCGTCGAGCGGGGTGAGCATCGTCGCGAGGCCCTCCGACTCCGGGGTCGGTTCGCTGCGGTCGGCGAGCGCCGCCAGGGCGCCCTCGTCCGCGGGGTACGGGGCGAAGAAGGCGGGGAGGAGCGGGTCGGGAACCCGCTCGGGCCGCTCCGGACGGACGCCGCGCTCGAGCGATCGGAGCAGATCGCGGAGCAGCGAGAACGGTTGCGGGATCTCCTCGGGGAGCGCCCGACCGTCGAGCACCCGGAACCCGAGGTGGCGGGCCCGATGGATCGCGGTGCGGACGAAGACGCTCTTGCCCGACCCATCCTCCCCGGAGAGCAGGAGGCCCTCCCCCGCGCCCGTCCGGGCGTGGTCGAGAGTGCGCTCGACCTCCATGACCGCGTCCGAGCGGCCGAAGATCGGCGGGACCGTCGCCTTCGACGCCTCCACCGCCGGCATCCTCGCGGAACGACGCGGCCCCGAGTAGATAATTCAATGCGCCCTTTTAGGAGCGCGGCGCGGATCCGGAAGCGGGCGACGGACCGCCGGTGGCGGGGGTCGACGCGTCGAGCTGGCGGCGCAGCTCGTCGAGCTGCGGGCGGATCGCCGGCCGCAGGTCGGCGAGCCCGAGGTTCCCGGCCGCCTGGAGCGCGTGGCGGGCCCCCTCGAGGTTCCGGGTCTTGAAGCGCAGTCGGGCGAGGTAGAACCAGACCTCGGCCTCGTCGGCCCGGAGCCGGAACTTCTGGCACGTCCCGAGCGCGCGCTCGTAGGCGCGCTCCGCGTCGTCCCACTGGCCCTGCTTCTCGGCGATCTGCCCGCGGTTGACCTCCACCTGCTCGAGGCCGAGCTCGTCCTGGAGCCGCTCGAGCAGGCGGCCGGCCTGCTCGTTGTCGCGGGTCGCCTCCTCGAGCTGGCCGAGCGAGAGGCGGAGCTCGACGCCGGAGAGGAGCGCGCGCCCCACGGAGCGGGGATCGTGGGCCCGGTCCCCCATCTCCCGGGCGCGTTCGAGTTGCTCGAGCCCGTCGATCGGCCGCTGCTCGCCGACCGAGACGCCGAGGTTGTGGTACGCGCGGGAGAGTTCGACCCAGTCCCCGGCCTGCGTGAGGCGATCGATCGCCCGCTCGTACCAGTCGATCGCCTCCGCCGACACCTCGGGGCCGAGGAGGGCGAAGGAATTCCCGATGTCGATCGACAGCTCGCCCATCAACCGGGGGTCGCGGAGTTCCCCGAGGGCATCCAGCGAGCGCATGCTCTCGTCGAGGGCCTCCCGATACGCGCCGCGATGGAACGCGATGCGGCCGAGGAGCCGGTACGTCTGCGCCTGCCCGAACCGGTCGTCCGCCGTTTCGAACAGGTGCAGCGCCTCGGTCGCCTGGCGGGTCGCCGCTTCGATATCGAGGTTCTCCCGGGCGACCTCCCCGCGGGCGAGCAGGAGGCGCGCGCGCAGCCGCGGCTCGTCGCTGCCGAGCCGCTCGAGCGCCCCGGTGAAGTACCGGTCGGCCGCCACGAAGTTCCCCGTGGAGAAGTACAGTTCCCCGAGCGCTTCGTCGACCTCGGCGAGGTCGTGCCGGCGATCGTCAGGGGAGGCCTCGAGGTCGACCCGGACGCGCTCGAGATAGTGGGCCGCGGACTCGGGATCGTCCGCGGCCCGCGCGTTCTCCGAAGCGAGGCGATTGTAGAGCCGCGACTTCTCCGGGAGCTTGCCGAGAAAGTAGTGGCGTCCGAGCTCGGCGACGACCTCGGCCGACGGGGCCGGGTGCATGCGCTCCATCGCCTCGGCGATCTTCCGGTGCAGCACGCGCAGCCGGCTCTCGGTCAGGGACCGGTAGATCCGCGCCCGAAATGCCTCGTGGGCGAAGGAGAACTGGTCGCCCCCGATCCGCTCGCGGAGGATCCCCGCGTGGACGAGCTGCTCGAGCTGTTCGGCGAGCCGCTCCTCCTCGATCCCCATCGCCGTCACGAGCAGCGGGAAGTCGAACTGGGAGCCGATCGCGCTCGCGTACGCCAGGATCCGGTGCTGTTCGGCCGTCAGCTCCTCGAACTGCGCGAGATCCGGACCGGCGGCGTCCTCCGCGGGCGGGGCGTCCGGCATCGGCGACGTTCTAACCCCGAATATCGGTTAAAACTGTGGCTCGGCGCCGGCTCTGTCGTGGCGCGGTCGGCGCCGCAAGGGTTATCTAACGAGGTCCGGCTCGAAGCGCTCCGATGGCCGACGATGGGCCGGGTCCGTCCCCTCCCGAACCGGTGCGGTTCCGGGAGATGTCCCTCCCCCGCCGACTCTCGTTCTGGGGGTTCGCGTCGCTCGTGGTCCTCGCCGTCGCCTTCTACGTCTGGTGGGGCGTGTCGTTCGGTGTCTGGATCGACAACGGCGTCTATGCCGTCGTGATCACGCTCCTGCTGTTCGGCCTCGCGGGCATGTGGCTCGTGCTGCCGAATCCGCCCGTCGCCGCGCCGCCCCCGTGAGCCCGGGCCGACTCAGAGCGGACGTCCCGCGAGCGCCCAGCGCGCCCCGTCCGTCCGACCGCACGCGATGCACGGGCCGGGCGCACCGAGCGGGATCGGGAGCTCCTCCTCCGGGGTCCCCAACAGCGCCCCGTCGATCCCCGCCTCGATCTCGTGGCCGCACGCCTCGGCGCCGCACCACGCGACGATCCGAACCCGCGTCGAGCCGGCGAGCTCCTTCACGGAATGCGCGACGGCGAACGACTCGGCGAACGCCGCCTGGGCCCGTTCCGAGAGCGCCCGATCGAACTCCGCGAGCCGCTCCTCGACCTCGTGCTCCAGCCGGTCGAAGGCGACCTTCCCCTTCGTCCCGAGCCGGTTCGCCGTCGTGAGCACCCGCGACTCCGCCTCGCGGCGCCCCACTTCGATCCGCAGCGGCACGCCCGCCTGCTCCCAGCGGTAGTACTTCGCCCCGGGCCGTTCGTCGCCGCCGTCCAGGTGGACCCGCACGCCGTGTCGGCGCAGCCGCTCGGCGGCCTCCGTCGCCGTGCGGAGCGGCCCCTCGCCGGCGTCGGGACCGGGGATCGGGATGAGGACGACCTGGTAGGGCGCGATCGCCGTCGGGAAGACGGCCCCCTTCGCGTCGCCGTGGACCGCCACGATCGCGCCCAGCAGGCGCTCGGAGAGGCCGAACGTCGTCTGGTGCGCGTACTGTTGGCTCCCGTCGGCCGCCTCGTACCGGATCTCGTAGGGCCGCGAGAAGTTCTCGCGATAGTGGTGGATGCTGCCCAGCTGGAGGGTACGGGCCTCCCCGAGCGGCGCATCGAGCGCGACCGAGTAGAATGCGCCGGGGAACTTGTCCCACTCCGGGCGCCGGATCGGCAGGTACGGCAGGGCGAACGCCGCCGCCATCTTCCGGAAGGCCGCGAGGTTCGAACGGACCCGGTCCGTCGCGTGCGCCTCGTTCGCCTGGCAGGTGTGCTCTTCGAAGAAGTGGATCTCCCGCACCCGAAGGAACGGCCGGGTCGTCTTCGTCTCGTAGCGGAACGTGTTCACGATCTGGTAGACGTTCAGCGGAAGGTCCCGGTGGGAGCGGACCCAGAGCGCGAAGATCGGGTACATCGCCGTCTCGCTCGTCGGGCGGAGGACGAGCGGGATGTCGAGATCCGAAAGGCCGCCTTTCGTCACCCAGTAGACCTGCGCGTCGAACCCCTTGATGTGCTCCTTTTCCTTCGCGAACTCCGTCGCGGGGATCAGGGTCGGGAACTCGACCGCCTGGGAGCCGGTCGCCTCGATCTCGCGGATCAGCACCGCGTCCAGGTTCCGTCGCGCGCGGAACCCGTACGGGGTCCAGATGTTCATCCCCTTGACCGGGTAGCGTTTGTCGGTGAGATCGGCCGCCTCGACGACCGCGAGGTACCAGTCGATGAATGCCGTTCGCTTGTCGGGGAGCTCCGCCATCGCCGGTCGGTCCCGGGGGGGTCCGGACCGTAAAAGCGTGTGCCCCCGGCCTCGGGGTCGGTCGGCGGGGACGACCCGAGCACCCGAGAGATTATGCGGTCGGCCGGTCATACTTCGCGGGCCATGCGCCTGGTCGTCTGCATCGACCGCGACGACGACCTCGGCCGGAAGGCGTCCGTCGCCGGACCGGTCGTCGGCCGCGCCGCCGTTCTCGATGCGGCGGTCCGCCTCGGCACCGCGGACCCCGAGGACTCCGACACCAACGCGATGCTCGCCGCGGTGAACCTGCTCGACGAGCTCGTGGGCGCGGGCGAGGAGTGCCAGGTCTGCGTCCTGACCGGCTCCGGGAAGGTCGGGGTCCACTCCGACCGGCGGATCGCGGACCAGTTCGACGACGTCCTCGGGCGGACCGCGGCGAAGTCGGCGTACCTCGTCAGCGACGGCGCGGAGGACGAGTTCCTCTTCCCGATCCTCGCCTCCCGCGTCAAGGTCGACGGAGTCCGTCGAGTCTACGTCCGCCAGAGCGCATCGATCGAGTCGACGTACTACACCGTCGTCCGGGCGCTCAAGGACCCGAAGCTGCGGGCGAAGACCGTCCTCCCCATCGCGCTCGTGCTCCTGATCCTCGGGATCGCGGCGGCGGCGAACGTCGTCACCTGGGGGATCATCGGCCTCGCCGTGGTGCTCGGCGTCTACCTCATCTTCTGGACGTTCGACATCGACGAGGCGATCATCGACTCCGTCCAGGGCGCCTCGAGCGACATCCGGCAAGGCTCCGTCGCGTTCGGCTTCGGCCTCTTCGCGATCGCGCTGGTCGGCGTCGGGCTCCTCACGGGCTACAACGCCTACGCCGCGAGCGCGGCCCCGCCGCTCGACCGCGTCCTGTTCTTCCTGCAGACGGCGCTCATCTGGTGGCTGATCGGCGCCATCGTCTGGGAGTGCGGCCGCGCGATCCGACGGATGCTGTCGCGCGGGAGGTTCCCCCGCTCGTTCGCGGTCGCGACCACGTCGATCGTCGGGATCGGCTTCGTCAGCTTCGGGATCCTCCTCCTGGTCCAGTACCTGCAGGGAGTGAGCCCGGCGACGCAGCTGCCCGTCATGGTCGGCCTGCTCGTCGCGGGGTTCGGGCTCGTGATCGGGGCCGGCGTCCTCCAACAGTACTTCAAGAGCGCCGCGGCGCGCGCGGTGCTCGAACCGGCCGCGCCGGGGTAGTCGGGTCCGGCCTCAGCCGAACGGGACGTACCGGGCGAGGCGCTCGAGATCGGCCCGCGGGACGTCCCAGCCGCACCGCTCCAACAGGGTCGCGCGGACCGCTTCGATCCCTCCGCCGGGCACCGCCGCCTTGAGCGCCAGCGCGGTGAGGTCCTCCCAGTAGTTCCACGGAAAGACGATCCACGCCCAGGCGTCGCGCGGGATCTCCTCGGCGTAGTACGTCGGCGTGTAATGGGAGTGGGCGATGTGGAGGAACGTCGCGCTCTCGACGCGGCTCGGCCGGGCGTCCTTCACGTGCGCGACGGCGAGCGCGAGGCTGTCGCCGGTATCCGTGATGTCGTCGACGACGAGCACCCGCTCCCCGTCGATCCGGCCGCTGAGACCCTCGGTGAGTTCGGCCGCGCCCGTCGGGGTCGCCGTGATCCCCCAGTGCTGGGCGCGCAGGGAGACGAGGCGCTTCACCCCGAGCCGGTCCGCGAGGACGCGGGACGGCACCCAGCCGCCCCGCGTCAACCCGACGATCGTCGACGGCAGCGCCGAGCGCTCCCGAACCCGGGCGGCGACCGCGTCCGCCCAGCGGTCGACGTCCGCCCAGGTCGCGACGCGGCACCGCGGGAGGTCCGCCATCGCCCGCCGCCGATCCGCCTTACGGGTAGATGCCGCGGATCTTGATCGCGTCGACGACCCGCTGGATCGCGAGGACGTACGCGGCGGTCCGGTTGTGGACCTTGCGTTCGACCGCGACCTTGTGGACGTCGTTGTAGGAGCGCACCATCGTCCGCTCGAGCCGGGAGTTGACCTCGTCGAGCGCCCAGAAGTACCCCTGGATGTCCTGGGCCCACTCGAAGTAGCTCACCGTCACGCCACCCGCATTCGCGAGGACGTCGGGGAGGACGGTGATCTTCTTCTGGAAGAGGATCGCGTCCGCCTCGGGGACGGTCGGGCCGTTGGCGGCCTCGGCGACGATCTTCGCCTGGATCTTGTCGGCGTTCTTCTTCGTGATCTGGTTCTCGAGCGCGGCGGGAACGAGGACGTCCGCCTTCATCTCCAGGACGTCGTCGTTCGAGATCGCCTTGGCGCCCGGGAAGCCGACGACCGACCCGGTCTTCTGCTTGTGCTCCTCGATCGCGCGGGGGTTCATGCCGTCCGCCTTGTAGATGCCGCCGCGGGAGTCGGAGACGGCGACGATCTTCGCGCCCTGCTCCTCGGCGAGGATGTTGCCGGCGACGCTGCCCGCGTTGCCGAACCCCTGGATCGCGACCGTGGCGCCCTTCATCTTGAGGCCGATGTCCTTCGCGGCCTCGCGGATGACGTAGGCACAGCCCCGGCCCGTCGCCTCGCCGCGGCCCTGGCTGCCGCCGAGACTGATCGGCTTCCCCGTGATCACTCCGGGCACGGAGTAGCCCTTCATCATCGAGTACGTGTCCATGATCCACGCCATCGTCTGGCTGTCCGTGTAGACGTCCGGCGCGGGGATGTCCATCTCGGGTCCGATGATCGGCGCGATCTCGCTCGCGTAGCGGCGGGTCAGCCGTTCGTTCTCGCCCCGCGACATCGCCTTCGGGTCGCAGACGACCCCGCCCTTCGCCCCGCCGTACGGGATGTCGACGACCGCGCACTTCCACGTCATCCACGCGGCGAGCGCCCGAACCTCGTCGAGGGTCACCTGCGGATGGTAGCGGATCCCGCCCTTCGTCGGCCCGCGCGCCATGTTGTACTGCACGCGGTAGCCGGTGTAGACCCGGTACGACCCGTCGTCCATGCGCACCGGGAAGTTCACCGTCAGCTCCCGCTTCGGGTGCTTCAGCACCGCGCGCACGCCGTCGTCGATCCCGATGAGGTCCGCGACGATGTCGACCTGCTGCTTCGCCGTCTCGAACGGATTGATGGTGGAGGTGTTCGCCATATTTCGTCCCCTCGCGGGGCATCGCGGGGACCCGGGCACCCCTACTTGAGAGTAGCGCGAACCTTGCGACGCCACCGCACGGGTTTCGACAGGAAACGAACCGCCGAGACGGCTCACCGGTCGAGGGCGCGCTCGGGTCCGAACGGCTGCCAGCCCGGACTCGGCATCGGCGAGCGCCGGCGGCCGGAGTAGAGCCACGCCCCGCGTCCCCGACCGACGACGCCGATCCGCGTGAGGCGCCCCCGCACCTGCCTCACCGCGCGCGACGCCGCGGGCCACGCGCGGGCGGGGATCGCGGCGAGCAGCTCGTAATCGCCGCCGTAGAAGCCGACCTCCCGGCGTCGTGCGCCCGAGCCGGCGAGCGCGCGCAGCCCCGGGGCCCACGGCAACCGGTCCTCGTCGATCCGGATCGAGACTCCGCTCGCCCGAGCGAGGAGTCGGGCGGCCTCGGCGAGTCCGTCCGACGTGTCGATCAGCGCGTGGCTGAGGGGGGCGAGCGCGATCCCTTCGCGCACGCGCGGCCGGACGTCGAGGAGCTCGACGATCGCCCGTCGATCCCCGGGACCCGCGGCGGCGAGCCGGGCGGCGGCCACCCCGCCGCGACCGACCGTCCCCGTCGTCACGAGGAGGTCGCCGGGCCGGGCGCCGGTCCGGGGGGCGAGATGGGCCTCCCGTCCCCAACCGAGGACGGTCGAGACGACCGCGCGGACCGGGCCGGGCTTGGTGTCTCCCCCGACCACGTGGGCCCCGAACCGGGCGCCGAAACGCTCCGCGCCCCGGACGACGGCCTCCGCCCACGCGGCCGGAGTCCCGACGGGCAGGACGAGTGCGAGGAGGATGGCGTCCGGGGCGGCGCCCTTCGCCGCCACGTCGGAGAGGCTGACCGCGGTGGCCGCGCCCCCGACGCGCTCGGGGGGAGAATCCGGCAGAAAGTGCGTCCCCTCGACAAGCGTATCGGTCGACACGACCGCCACCCGGCCGGGCGGAGGCTTCAGCGCGGTCGCGTCGTCGCCGATCGGGAGGAGGCCGGTGCGCCCCGCGGGCAGGGTGCGGGCGAGCTTCTCGTGGAACGCCCGCTCTCGGACGGGGGTCGGGCCGCGCCGGGCGGGGCGGGTCATCGGCCCCTCACTTGTACGGGAGGAACTCTTTCCCGAGGAGCTCCCGGCCGAGGATGATCCGCATGATGTTGAGCCCTCCTTCGGCCCCCACGAGGTATGACATGATCCCCCGGAATCCGAGCTCCAGCCCGACGTCCTTCGTGTAGCCGGCCGCGCCGAACCACATCATGACGCGCTTGACACACTCGAACGCGATCGGCGGGGCGGTCAGTTTGACGCTCGCCACGGCGAGGTCGACCTCGCGCCGATGCGACGCATCGCCGCGGAGCGGGTAGGTGTCCAGCAGCCAGGCGGCCCGACGGCATTGCCACTTCACCGCCTCGACCTGCGTCCAGAGGTCCACGAGCTCGAACTGGATCCCCTCGAATTTACCGAGCGGCTGGCCGAACGCCTGCCGTTCCCGGATATACTTCATGCCGGTCTCGAGCGCCCGCTCCGCGGCCCCGATGCAGGCGGCGCTCACGAAGGTGCGCGCGACGGAGAATCCTTCCATCGCCCGTTCGAACCCCTTCCCCTCCTCCCCGACGAGGTACCGGGCGGGGACGCGGACGTCGGCGTACGTGAGGCCCCCGGTGGAGATCCCCATCCGGCCCATGTTCTCGAACCGCTGGGTCGTGAGGCCGTCCGACCGTGTCGGAACGTACACGAAATTGAATCCGCCGCTCTCGGATTTCGAGAGCGTAAGGTGTCCGCCGCCGAGTCGCTTCGCCTCCTCGACCCCCGAGACGAACGCCTTCTCGCCGCGCACGACGAAGTGATCGCCGTCGCGGTGCGAATGCGTGCGCATGCCGGCGAGGTCGCTGCCGCCCGTCGGCTCGGTCGTTGCGATCCCCAGGAACGCCTCGCCCCGGCAGACCGGGGGGAGGATCTCGCGCTTCGCCTCCTCGGTACCGTGGCGGCCGAGGACATACCCCCAGCCGGCCTCGAGCAGGAAGAAGACCGCGGTGGCCATCGAGAAGTCGCCCCGTCCGATCTCCTCGGCCGCGAGCTCCGTGAGGACGGCCGACGCGCCCATGCCCCCGTACTCGGGGGCGACCGGCATCGCGAGCAAGCCGAGCTCGGCCATCGCGTGGAGCACTTCGTCCGGGATCCGGCCCTCGGCGTCGATCTGCCGCTCGTGGGTCCGGAGCACTCGGTCCCCGAAGCGACGGACCGCCGACTGGAACGCCTCCTCCTCGTCGCTCAGGCGGAACTCCATCGGGAACCGGGCGGCGACGGGCACCCGGGGATAAAGGTTGGCGGACCCCGGCCGCGCGCCGTGCGGGGAACGCCTTTAACCCGGCCCTCGCTCGACGCCGACCGGGAGGCTCGTCGGTGCGCGTCCGCGTCGCGGTGAACGGCTATGGGACGATCGGAAAGCGCGTGGCGGACGCCGTCGCCCGCCAATCCGATCTCGAACTGGTGGGCGTGGCGAAGACCCGCCCGAGCTTCGAAGCGGAGCGCGCGATCCAGCGGGGGTACCCGCTCTACGTCGCGGGCGATGCGGGGCGCGCGGACTTCGATGCCGCGGGTTTGAAGGTCGCGGGCACCGTCGACGAGATGCTCGCCCGGGCGGATGTCGTGGTCGACGCGACCCCGGACAAGGTCGGGGCGGCCAATCGCGCACGGTACGACGCGGCGAACGTGCGCGCGATCTTCCAGGGTGGGGAGAAGGCGTCGGTCGCCGAGGTCTCGTTCAATGCGCTCGGGAACTTCTCCGCCGCTCGCGGAAAGCGTCGCGTGCGGGTCGTGTCGTGCAACACGACCGGGATCGCCCGAGCCGCGGCCGTCATCCTTCCGCGCTGGGGCGCGGAACGGTGGGACGTCACGTTGGTCCGCCGGGCCGCGGATCCGGCCGAGTCGAAGAAGGGTCCGATCAACGGCATCGTCCCCTCGCTCCACATCCCGTCCCACCACGGTCCCGACGTGCAGACGATCTTCCCGGAGCTCGCGATCTCGACCGCCGCCGTGGTCGTTCCCACCACGCTGATGCACGTCCACGTGAACCACGTGCGCCTGCGCGACTCCCCCGCGAGCGCCGAGGAGTTCGTCGCGGCGTTCCGCGCGACCCCTCGCTTCCGCGTATTCGCGCCCTGGGAGCATGCCGACGGCACGCCGCAGGTCATGGAGTACGGTCGGGGTCGCGGGATCGGTCTCGACGACGTCATGGAGAACGTCCTCTGGTCGGACGGGGTCACGGTCGACGGCCGCGACGCCTACTTCTTCCAGGCGATCCACCAGGAGTCGGTCACGGTCCCCGAGAACATCGACGCGATCCGCGCGATGTTCGACCTCGCCCCGGACGGACCGACCTCGATCGCCCAGACCGATCGCGCGCTCGGCCTCACCCGGTCGTAGGGTCCGCGGCTCCGCACGCCCGCGTCAGGCCGGGGTTGGGCCCTCTCGGCAAGACCGCTGGAGCCGGTGCTTGTGGGACGCACTCATGTAGATAGTCATCTACATATATTGTGTCGACACTGGTCTACATGATGAGCGCGACCGACCCCGACTCGGTGCTCGCGGACCGCCTCGAACGCTTGGCGAGCGACGGAGAGAGTTGCTGCGTGCCCGAATACGAGGAACTCGCGCGAGCGGTCTCCTCTTCCTCGCGATTCGAGGCCGCGCTCCGCCGCGCGAAGGCGCTCGCCGACGAGAACCGGATGCTGGCGGTGGCCCTGTTGAAGCGACGAGGAGAACTCTGCGCCTGCGAGATCCAGGCCGCCACGGGACTCACCCACGCCACCGTCAGCCATCACATGGCGATCCTCGCAGAAGCCCAGTTCGTCACGTCGCGC
>DATJNY010000061.1:0-16964 GCA_035507575.1 Thermoplasmata archaeon
ACCGATGCCGGAAGCGGCCCAGGCCCTCGCCCCCGAGACGGTCGCCCGCCTGCGCTCGGAGCACCGCGCGCTCAGGGATCTCCTCGACGCCCCGATCCGGTTCGACCGGATCCAGCAGGTGGAGCGGGTGCCGAATCGGGGGGAGGCGTGGGTCTACGACGTGACGGTGGAACCGACGCACACCTTCGTGGCCGAAGGGTTGGTCCTGCACAACACCGTCTCGATCGCGAAGGCCGGCATTACCTCCACCTTGAACGCGCGCTGCCCCGTCCTCGCGGCGGCCAACCCGAAATGGGGTCGGTTCACGAACGACCGGACGATCTCCGAACAGATCGACCTCCCTCCCACCCTGCTGTCCCGGTTCGACGTCATCTTCTCGATCAAGGACCTCCCGAACCAGGACCGGGACCGTCGCTTGGCCGCCGGCATCCTCGCGTCGCACCGGGAGGGGGAGTCGCGGTCGGTGCTGCCCGGCGAGAAGAGCCCATCCGGAGGCGCTCCGTTCTCCCCGGACCTCCTCAAGAAGTACATCGCCTACGCCAAGCGCACGATCCACCCCGTCCTCTCCGACGCGGCGCTCTCCGCGCTCCAGGAGTACTACGTCAAGGTCCGGTCCCAGGGCGAGGAGCCGAACGCCCCCGTGCCGATCACGGCGCGCCAGCTCGAAGCCCTCGTCCGCCTGAGCGAAGCCGCGGCGAAAGCCCGGCTCTCCCCCGAGGTCGGGGCCGAGGACGCGCAGCGGGCGATCCAGATCATGCAGAACTTCCTCCGGCGCGTCGCGATGACGGAAGGAGGGAAGCTCGACGTCGACCTCGTCCAATCCGGCGTGAGTCACAGCCAGCGCGAACGCCTCGACATCGTCATGCGGGTGATGCGCGAGCTGCAGGACCGGCCCGAGGGCACGTTCACCCACGAGGAATTCCTGGAGGCGGCGGAGCGGGCCGGGGTCCCGTCCAACCGAGCGGACGCCCTCCTGCAGACCCTGCGCAACCAGGGCGAGATCATCGAGTCCCGACCCAACCGGTTGCAGCTCGTCCGATTCTGAGCTCCGTCCCCCGGGGGTGCGGCCGATATATTCCCCCGTCGGGCTGGTAGGGAAGTTCCCATGGTCGACGAGGCAGGGGTGGTCATGCGGGTCCACCGCGTCCGGGCGGAATTCGTCGTCGCGGCCTGCGACGCGGAGCTCCTGGGGCGGGACCTCCCCGTCGGCACGGCGGGCCGCACGGTCCGGATCTCCGAGCAGTTCTACGGGGAGCGCACGGTGAGCAAGGAAGAGCTGCTCTGGGCCCTCGAGCGGGCGACGATCGCCAACCTGCTCGGCGAACGCGTCCTCCGGTTCGCCCAGGAAGGCGGCTTTGTCGGTCCCGGGGGCACCGGCCTGCTGGGCGGCATCCCGCACGCCGAGATCATCGCGATGCACAGCTGACGCGGGAGGAACGATGGACGAGGAATTCTGCGTCGTCTGCGGAGCCACCGGCCGTCCGCTCACCGACGGCGTGTGCGCCGCCTGCGCGGCAGACCGGACGACGCTGGTCACGGTCCCCGAGCGGGCGGTCGTCGTCATCTGCCCGCACTGCGGGGCCCGCAAGGTCGGCGCATCGTGGGACCGCGAGGGCTCGAGCCCCCTCTTGACGGCGGAGGACCTCGCGCCGTTCCTCCGGATCGGTCCCGAGGTCGGGGTTCGGCGCGTCCGCTGGGAGGAGACGTCGGCGACGGGCACCGTGCGGGAGCTGACCGGGACCGTGGACGCGATCTTCCGGGGGGAGGAGCGGCCGGTCGAGGTGCGGTTCTCGGTCCGGACCGAGCATCAGACGTGCACGGAGTGCAGTCGGAAGAGCGGCCGCTACTACACCGCCGTCTTGCAGCTACGAGGCGGGCTCGAACGCGCGAACGAGAAATCCGCCGCGCTCCACGCCCGGCTCGACCGCACGTGGACGAGCCTCCTCGCCGAGTGCCGCCCGGATTGGCGGAAGGCGATGTCGTGGCGGGAGGAGCTCCCCGAGGGATACGACGTCTTCTTCACGCAGACCCTCGCCGCCCGGGCGGTCGCCAAGGTGGCGAAGCTGAAGTTCGGGGCGACGATCAAGGAGTCGGCGACCCTGTTCGGGCGGAAGGACGGCCAGGACATCTACCGGGTGACGCTCTGCCTGCGGTTCCCGCGCAGCGAGACCGCCGCCCCCGCCGGGGCCGCCGCCTCGGCGCCCCTCGAACCATAGCCTTAAGAAGCAATCCCCCATTTTTGCCCTCGACAGAAGGGTTCGCCGCATGTCGAAGAGTGGGATTCTCCGGCGCCATCACGGGTCCGACACGCTAGAAGAGGGCACGTTCCTCGATCTCGGAACGATGTCGTTCGAGGACGAGGCCGGCGCGCTCGCAGGCGCCCGCGGCACCGTTCGAATGGCCGAGATCCTCCGGTTCGAGGATCTCCACCAGATCTCGAAGCTCGCCTACCAGGGCGACATCGTGCTCCTGGACTACACGTCGATCGCGAACGACCCGATCGCCGTGAAGCGGATGAGCATCGATCTCAAGAACGTCGCGAAGGACACCGGCGGCGACGTCGCCGGGATCGCGAAGAACCTCCTCGCGATCACCCCCGCGGGGATCCGGATCGACCGGCAGAAGATTCGCCCCTCGTTCTGAGGCGCGCGAGCCTTCCATGAAGGCCCTCCTGGACCGTCGCGAAGCGACGGCCGCCGCCACCGACGCGATCCTCTCTGGGGTCTTCGAACGCGGCGAGAAGGAGACCGCGCTCCCCCGCGCCCTCGCGAAGGAGGACGCGCTCACGAAGGGCCTCGTGAAGGCCGCGTGGGAGCGCCGCGAGATCAAGGGGAAGCGCAAGGAGCTCACGGTCATCCATCGACCCGACGGCCGAGGACGTCTCGTCCTGGTCGGGCTGGGCGCCCGGCCCCGGTACGACGCGGAGGTCGCGCGGCGCGCGACCGCCGAGGCGGTTCGGGCCTTGAAGGGCAAGGGGGCGCGCACCGTCGCGATCCGCCTCCCGTCGTTCGTCCAGGAGTCGGTGACCAGCGAGGCGGCGGTCCGCGCGGCCGTCGACGGGGTCTACCTCGGCAGCTACGAGTTCACGAAGTACAAGACGACGTCCGACGGCGGCGTCGAGGAGACGACGATCGCGCTCGGGGAGGAGCTGGAGCGCGACGAGACGCTCCTCCGGAAGGCCCTCGAGGAGGAACGGACGATCGCCGAGACCGTGGTCTGGACGCGGGACATCGCGAACCTCCCGGCGGACACCGCCTCGCCGGCCCGGCTCGCCGAGGAGGCGAAGGCCCTCGGAAAGGAGCTCGGGCTCAAGGTCACCGTCTTCGACGAGACGAAGCTCGCGGAGATGCATTGCGGCGGGATCCTCGCCGTGGGGGGCGGCTCGACGGTGCATCCCCCTCGGATGGTCGTCCTCGAGTATCCCGGCGGCGCCCGACGGGGGAAGACCGTCGCGGTCGTCGGCAAGGGGATCACATTCGACTCCGGCGGGATCTCGATCAAGCCCGCCCCCGCGATGGCGAACATGAAGTTCGACAAATCCGGGGCGGTCGCCGTCCTCGGGATCCTCCGGGCCGCGGCCCTGCTCAAGGTGCCGCCCCGGGTGATCGGGATCCTGGGCTGCGCCGAGAACGTCCCGAGCGGCACGTCCTACCGGCCCGGCGACCTGGTGCGCACGTACAACGGCAAGACCATCGAGGTCCTGAACACGGACGCCGAGGGCCGGGTCGTCCTCGCGGACGCCCTCGCCTACGCGGTGGCCCAGTACCATCCCGACGAGCTCGTCGACCTCGCGACGCTCACCGGTGCCGAGGTGGTCGCGCTCGGCGACGACACCGCGGGGCTGATGTCGAACGACGACAAGCTCGCGAACGCGCTCCTCGCCGCCTCCGCAACGACGGGGGAGCCGCTCTGGCGCATGCCGATCACCGACTACCACCGCGAGCTCGTGAAGAGCGACATCGGCGACGTGCGCAACTCGACGGAGATCCCGGTCGCCGGGATGCTCACCGCGTCGGCCTTCCTCGAGAACTTCGTGGACGGCACGCCGTGGGCCCATCTCGACATCGCCGGCGCGGCCTACACGACGCCCACGACCCGGAAGTACCAACCGGCGTACCAGAACGCCGGCGCGACGGCGTTCGGGGTGCGCGTGATCACGCGCTACCTGCTCGACGCGGGCCGCTCGACCTGAGCGGCGCCCCCCTTCACGCGGCGACGATCTGAACGCTCTCGCCGCCGTGTCGGGTGGCGCGCGGGCGCACCTCGCAGAAGAGCGGCGTGTGGTACCCGCCGCCCGTGATCAGCGCCGTGCCGACGGGGAGCGACTGGATCATCTCCGTCATGCCGGCGGTGAGGCCTTCGATCGACTGCGCGATCGCCTTCAGGTCGAGCGGGTTCGTCACCTGCAGGATCAGCTGGGTGTTGCACTGCGAGAGCACGCTCTTGTCGATGCGGGCCGCGCGCTGGGTCACCACGCACAGGCCGAGGCCGAACTTCCGGCCCTCGCTCGCGATGTTCTTCAGGATCCGCGAGCACGTCGCGCTCCCCTGCTGCGGGGCGAAGTTGTGCGCCTCCTCGATCACGAGGAAGAGCGGCGGGATCTTCCCCTTCTTCCGGTTGTCGAAGAGCGTGAGCGCGATGCGGGCGACCACGAGCTCCTGGACGTCCGGCGCGACGCCCCGGAGGTTCACGAGGGTCGCCTCCCCCTTCTTCACGAGGTCGTTGAGGCTCGTCCCTACCGGGCCGAGGATCTTCGTCTGCTCGAGGTACTCGAGTCGCTCGTGGAGGGTCTCCGCGATCGCGCCCTCGCCGCCTTCCGCCGCCCGGACGAGATCGTGGACGCCGAAGTCGGGGTTCGAGGCGGCGACCGCCTCGATGATCCCCTTGAGGGGGGCCAGGAACGTCTTGACGTTCGTGAGGCCCATGAAGACGAGGAGGTCGCGGGGGTCGATGTGCCGGAGGGAGAACGTGAGCGGCTTCGCGGACGGATTCAGGGAGACGTCCGGCGAGTACTCCTGGACCTGACGGCCGAATCCCTGGGACTCGACGCCGAAGCGGGCGTGCACCCCGTTCTTCTCGGCCGCCACGCGCAGCGACCCGTACTCGCCGTGGGGATCGATGATCACGCAGGTGACCTTGTGGCGGAGCAGCTCCTCGATGAGCACGCCGAGGAGGTAGCTCTTCCCGCCGCCGGTCTTCGCGAGGACGCTGACGTGCCGTTGGACGAGCTGGTTGATGTCGAGCTCGACCCGCAGGTTGTGGTTGCGGAGCAGTCCGACGTACGCGCCGGTGTTGGCGTGGTGCTTCAGCCCGAGCACCTCCGCGATCAGCGGCTCCTCCGCGCGGAACACGTGCGCGCCGGGGCGGAACGGGATCGTCGGCATCTTGACCAGCCCCTGCCCGTCGCGGTAGCCGATGATCCGGGCGATTCCGAGGAGGCTCTCGTGGACCGGCGCCTCGTCGGACGGTCGGAGCTGGCCGGCGGCCTCGGAGTCGAGATCGCTCTTGCGGCGGAGGTCGTCGAGCTGGCAGAGGACCTTGCCGTGGAGTTCGTCGACGACCGTGAGGTAGTCGCCCCGCTCCACCGGGCTCGACAAACTGAGGTGAAATTGGCCGAGCCCTACGTCGCCAAAGATGCGGCCGACCTCTTCCACGGGGCGATTCATCCGACCCCCCGCATATGAGGCTGACGCGGGAGACGCAACGGCGGTTGCGCGGAATTCGGAAGTCTTTATATCGGCCGTTCCTGTCGAACGACCCCCGACCCTGAGCGTTTCCGTCGAGGCGGGACCCGTTGACCGACGCCACCGAAGAACTTGAGCAGAAGCGGGCGGAGTCCAACGTCCGCGCCGACGAGCACCGCGCTCGGCGGGACCGCTTGAACGCGGAAGCCCGTACGACCGCCGACGAGCGGGGCCGGATCGTCGACGAGCTCCATGCGAAGAGCGCCGAGGCCCAGGAGCACCGACGCCATCGCGATCAATTGAACGACCAGGTGCGCGAAGAGAAGCGCCTGCGCGAGGAGTGGAACCGGAAGCTCCAGGATCTGGGGGACCGCGTCCAGGAGTTGAAGCGTGCCCGCGCCCCGCGGCCCGGCGCCGTGCCGGTCTGGCGGCTGCGCAAGGAGCTCAAGGAGCTCGAGTTCCGCCACATGACCACGGCCCTCACCGGCGAGCAGGAGAAGCGGCTCATCGAGGAGATGAAGCGGCTGGAGGCGGCGATCCGGGACCAGGACGCGGAGCTCCGGCAGGATCCCGAGGTCGAGCAGACGATGAAGGCGTTCGCCGAGGCCCGTGAGGAGGCGGAGAAGCACCACGCCGCCGTCGGGCAGTTCGCCCTCGAGGCGCAGGCCGAGCACGAGGCGATGGTGCGGCTCTACGAGTCCGTCGACGAGCTCCGCCGGCGCGCCGACGAGGTGCAGGCGAAGCTGATCGAGGTCAAGGCGGCCGCCGACGAGGCGCACCGCGCCCACATCGCGTCGATCGAAGAGGTCCGTGACATCGAGAAGATGCTCTATGCCGCCCGAGGAGGGCGCGCCCCGCCGAGCTGGGCCGACGCCCAGCCTCCCAAGGAGGAGGACTTCCTCGCTCGCCTGAAGAAGGGCGAGAAGGTCTCCACCGAGGATCTCCTCGAACTCCAGAAGAGCGGGCGCGCCTAAGCGCGGGTCGGGCCGTGTCGCTGCCGTATGGATCCGCCGCGGTCGAGGCGGTCGTCTTCGACCTCGACGACGTCCTCGTCCCGTTCCAGACCGTCGCCGCCTGGCAGTGGGCCTGGCGGCCGCAGGGTCCCGTCCTCGGTGAGCGCCGGGTCCTCGCCGCCATCCGGCGGTCGCTGAAGAGCTGGGATCGGCGTCGGTGGCACGGGGTCACGGGACGGGAGCCGCCGGCGGACCTCGCCGCGTTCCGCCGGCATCTCGAGGAGTCGCTCGCGAACGTGGCCGGTCACCCGCTGCCGCCCGCCGAGACGGAGGCGGTCGTGCGACGGATCCAGCACCCGGCGGGTGAGGTCGAGCGGTACCCGGACGTCGCCCCGGCGCTCGCCCGACTGACCGCCGCCGGAATCCGCTGGGGGGTGGCGACGCCCCTTCCCGCGGAGTCCGCCCAGTGGCTGCTGAAGCGGAGCGGGATCGACCCCGCTCGCCTGCTCATGACCGGCGAGGCCGCTCCGGGACTGCCGGACCGCGCGGCGTTCCGGGCGGCCGCGACGGCCCTCTCGGCCCCGGTCGAACGAACGGCGTTCGTCGGCGATCTCTTCTGGAGTGACGTCCGGGCGGCGGCCCGGGCGGGGCTTCCGTCGCTCCTCGTGGACCGGCTCGAGGTCTGGCCGAAGGTGCAGGCCGGCCGGATCGTGACGCTCGACCAGCTCGAGCCGGGCCTCGCCGCGGGCGGCTCGGCCGACGTCGCGGAATCGGGGGCTGACGGCGACAGCGCGTGAGCGTTGCCGTCGTTCCGAGGAACCTATATACGATGGGTTCCGCTCCCCGCCCGGCCATGCGCTACGTGAAGATCGACCAGGCCGAGCTCCGGCAGATCAAGGAGCTCTACGAGGGCGTGATGTCGCACGCCTGCCACGGCCTGTTCTTCAAGGAAGGGTCGGTGATCGGCACCGACATGGCGGAAGAGGCGCTCAAGGACCGGCCGAAGTTCTTCGAGCGGGCCGCGACGATCCTGAAGGAGCGTGGCTGGGTCGAAGAGATGACGTTCACCGACTCGGAGGTCGTCGTCCGCGGGTCGATCGAGGTCGCCCCGGGGGATATACCGACCTGCCACCGGTTGCGGGGCATCCTCCGCGAGTTCTACGAACGTTTTAAGGGGGGGCGCGTTAAGTGTACCGAAGAGATGTGTGCCAGCACCGGGCACCCCGAATGCCGATTCCGTATTGAGGAGATGTAGGGAGGGGGGCGTCGATGATGGCAACGGGTAACGTTGGGGCCGTGATCAAGGACCTCAAGACCCGCATCTCGGGGATCGCCACGGCGTTGGTCTCGCGGGACGGCCTGGTCCTCTATGCCGACGTTCCTGCGGGCGTCTACACCGAGACGTTCGCGATCATGTGCGCTACGATCCTCGGGGCCGCGGCGACCGCGAACACCGAGCTCAACCGCGCCCCGCCCGAGCGGATCGTCATCGAGGGCAACGACTCGAAGACGATCATCGTCGGCAGCGGCAAGAAGGCGCTGCTCGTCGCCGTGGTCGACCAGACCGCGGACGTGACGAAGGTCCTCGGCGAGGTCGTCAAGGTTGCCGAGCTCCTGAAGGCGAACTAGGCGCCGCCCCGGGCGTCCGGCGTCGGCGTCAACCGGCTTCCTCCTCCGGTGACCACCCGCGTGAGGTAGCCGGCGACCGCGGCGAGGAGCCGGGTCCAGGCGATGACCGTCCGTTGGCCCGAGGCGAGCCGACGGATCCGGTACCGGCCCCAGAGGCTGCCGTGCTTCTCGGTGAGCTGCTTGCGTCCGTAGCCGTTCCAGAACGCCTGGTACAGGAAGCGGACGAACGTCGAGCGCATGTGGTGGTAGACGATCGCGTCGGGGGCGTACCGGATCGCGGCGCCCGAGCGGACCGCGCGCAGGTTCAGGTCGATGTCCTCGGCGGTGATGAACCGCGGGTCGAAGCCGCCGAGCGCCTCGAACAGAGCCCGGCGGTAGGCGAGGTTGCAGGACGGATACGTCACGTCGTAGCCGCTCTGGAACAGCTCGACGCGCTCGAGATGCCCGTACGCGGACTTTCCGACGGCGAGCGTGCGGCCCGCCACGATCGGGGCGCCGGCGAGGCCGGCCCGCAGCGACCGGAGCCAGCCCGTGTCGGCGAAGCAGTCGCCGTCGATGAACGCCACGAACTCCCCGCGCGCCTCGCGGACGCCGCGATTCCGGCCGATCCCGCGCGAGCCCGGCTGCTCGTAGACCCGGAACACGGCCGGCTGCCGGCGCGCGTACTCCGAGGCGATCTCGAGCGTGGCGTCCCGGCTCTCGGAATCGACGAGGACGACCTCGAACGGGCCCTCTTGGGCCGCGAGGCTCTCCAGCAGCTGACCGAGGTGGCGGGCTTCGTTGCGAACGGTAACGACGACCGAGATCAGGGGGCGCGGAGCGTCGTCACTTCCCAATGTCCATCACGACGACGTCCTTCACCGCGCGCATGCTCTTGAAAGGGAGCACGAGGCGGCCCGACGCGTCGCTCTGGAACAGGCGCGGCTCGACGTCCTCGCTCGGGGTGACGAGCACGTGCGCGATCCCGCCGGTCACCGTGTCGACGACGAAATTGTCGATCGCCCCCAGGATCTGGCCGTCGTTGGTCATGACCGTCTTGCCCCGGAGTTCGGTGAGGAACTTGCGCATGAGGAGAGCCTCGGGGCCGGCGATGGCGGAGTGGCGTATTTAATCGTTCGTAAGTATGGGCAGCGATTTCGCGACCCGGTTCACCGCCGGTGGACGCACGGCGCGACGCGCCGCATTCTGGCGGCGGCAATGCTTATATCGGCGACACAGGTCGAGGCCTCCCCGCCCATGCCCGTCTCATTTCGCGAGAAGAATCCCGAGCTCCACCGCGTCGTGGTGGAGCTGCGGCGCGCCGCCCGCGCCCATTCGGCCCCGATCTGGGGATCGGTCGCGGATCGCCTCGAGCGCGCGCGCCACCTCTCCGATCCGGTGAACGTCGGGCAGCTCGAACGGCTCGCGGAGGCCGAGGAGACCGTCGTCGTCCCGGGGAAGCTCCTCGCCGATGGCCCGCTCTCGAAGCCGATCACCGTCGCCGCCTATTCCTACTCGCGCGAGGCCCGCGAGAAGGTCCATGCCGCGGGGGGAACGGCCCTCACGATCTCCGAACTGATCAAGGCGAAGCCCGACGGGGCGGGAGTGCGTCTCCTTGCCTGAAGCGCCCGCGTCCCCGACGGTGGTCGACGCCACGGGCCTCGTGCTCGGGCGGGCGGCGAGCGTGATCGCGAAGCGGCTGCTCTCGGGGGAGACGATCGTCGTGGTCAACGCCGAGAAGAGCGTCGTGACCGGCTCCCGCAGCGAGATCATCGCCCACTACACGGCCGCCCGCGCGCGCGGGTCGGTCCGATCCGGCCCCCATTTCCCGCGGTACGCGGACCGCATCTTCCGCCGCACGGTCCGGGGCATGCTGCCCCACCTGAAGACCGGCGGCAAGACCGCGTTCCGGCGCCTCGTCGTCCACATGGGGGTCCCCGACGAGTGGAAGGCGTCGTCCCTCCAGACGATCGAGGACGCGAAGGCCCGCCCGTCCCTGCGCCCGCCCGTGACGCTCGCCGAGGTCACGGTGCTCCTGGGGGCGCGCGCATGAAGAGCCCGCCCATCGTCCTCGCGACGGGGAAGCGGAAGGCGGCGGTCGCCCGCGCGACGGTCCGCAAGGGCGCCGGCCTCGTCCGAGTGAACGACCGGCCCCTCGAGCTCGTCGAACCCGAGGTCGTCCGGCAGAAGATCCAGGAGCCGCTCCTCATGATCGGGGACCGCAGCCGAAGTCTCGACATCTCGGTCCACGTCCGGGGCGGAGGGATCGTCGGTCAGGCGTCCGCCGCGCGGACGGCCGTCGCGCGGGGCCTGCTCGACTGGCTGAAGGACCCCGAGCTCCGCGAGATGTTCAAGAAGTACGACCGGTCGCTGATCGTCAACGATCCGCGCCGGAAGCTGCCGAAGCGCCCGGGCGGGCGCGGGGCGCGCGCCCGACGGCAGAAGTCGTACCGTTAGGCGAGGGAGGGAACGAGCGATGACGATGATGGTGCCGGTCCGCTGCTTCACGTGCGGGACGGTCATCGGCCAGTGCTGGGACGAGTACCGCGAGCGCACGAGCCGCGGCGAGCCCGCCGGCCAGGTCCTCGACGCGCTGGGGCTGCACCGCTACTGCTGCCGCCGCATGCTCCTGACGCACGTCGACCTCCTGGACGAGGTCGGCCCGTACGGCTGAGCCGAGTTCGGCCTCCGTACCCCCGGCGGGGCGCTAGCGGCGACCCGGATCGAGCCACGCCGGAGGAGCGGCGCCCATCGGGGTCAGGATCGGATCGCTCCAGCCGCCCGGCGTGCGCGAGAAATGCACCGCGGGGGCGAGCCGTCGGACCCGCCCGAGCGCGGTGTCGCGCTCGATCACCTCGGGCGGGAGCAGCCGTTGCCGCAGCTTCATCACGATCGGCACGAGCTCCGCCGGCTTCGTCACGAGCGAGTCGAACTGGCGAAACGGATTCGTGGCGAACGTCCGTTCCTCGGGCGGGATGAGCCCGAGCGAGAGATACCACATCGCGTTCCGGGTGAGGCTCACCGTGACGTGGTAGCTCCCTCCCTCCTTCGCCCGGCGGTAGAGGGCGGCCGCGGCCCCGGCGGCCCCCATGTACCCCGTCACGTAGTCGTTGATCAGCGCGGTGGGAGGCATCGACGGTTTCCCGTTCTCTCCTTCGGCCATCGCCACCCCCGACGCGGCCGAGCCGAGCATGTCGAAGCCGCCCCGCTCCGACCACGGACCGCCCCACCCGTAGCACCGGACGCTCACCGCCACGAGTCCGCGGTGGTTCGCGGCGAGCTGTTCGGGGTCGAAGCCGAAGTTCGCGAGCTTGCGGCCGCGGAAGTTGTCGACGAAGACATCGGCCTGCTTCACCAGGGCGTGGGCCTTCGCGACGTTGTCCGGCCGCCGCAGGTCGAGGTACGTGGACCGGAATCCGACGTTCGCATCGTCATACACCCACGCATGCTCGAAATCGTTGACCCGATTGAACTGGAGCACCTCCGCGCCCTGTTCCGCGAGCGTCCGCCCGACCACGGGCCCGGCGACCGCGTGCGTGGCGGAGAGCACCCGTACCCCGCTGAGCGGGCGGTCCCCGGGACCGAACGGCTGAGGGTCGCCCTGGGCGATCTTCCGCACGGCGATCACCGGCTCGGCGGCCAGATACTGGCCTTGCGGGTGCTGGGCCCATTCCTCGGCGGTCCGGGCGATGCACATCGTGTGGCCGGCCTCGTTCGCCGCGTTCTCGAGTTCGAGCGCGTCCCACTTGCTGATCGCGTTCGCGACGCTGTGGTGGTTCGCCCCGCAGTTGAAGAAATTCGTCCAGGCGAACTGCTGGGCCGGGTACACCGCCGACGGATAGACCCATCGGCCGTCCTTCGTCGCGAACGGGAAGACCGAGAACGGGTGCGAGTTCCCGATCGGATTCGGGTACGGCCAACCGTTGATCGTCGGCCCGAAAGTCAGCTCCGGGTCGATCCCGTGCGACGACCGGCGCAGGTCGATGGAGAGGTCCTGGCCGTGACCCGAGCGCAGCTTCCCGATCGACGCCGCACCGACCGCCGCCGCCATCGCGGCGAGCGCGAAGACGGAACCCAGGCGGATCGCACTCGGGAAGATCGGATCCTGCCCGGCGAACGCGATCTTCCCTCCGGTATCCGACGGGCGAACGCCGGTTCCGGCGAGCAAGCGCTCCAGCTCCTTCGGAAAGTCGAGGTCCTTCGACCCCGGGTGCGAGGGGCGGGACGGTGGCGTCATCGTCGCGCCTCCGGTCGGGAGTCGTTGCGTTCGGCGCTCGCTCGGCCCATTCTGCCCGCTTGCTCTTCACTCGACATGGCCCAGATACATCAGCTCCCAGATCCCCGGATCGCTCGCCTGCTCGACGCGCTGCCCCGCTTCGTACTTCTCGACCGTGACCGTCCCGCTGAACCGGAGATACGCTCCGTCCACCCGCGCCAGGCGGGCGAGCAGGTGTTTGATCCCCGTCACCGTGTCCGCGAGCCGGTAGTCGAGGATGGTCTGACTGCGCTCGAAGATCACGCGGTAGCGGACCCGCTCGTCCTGGGTGTAGTCGTAGATCACTCGGTTGGCCACCGGCTTCCGGCTCTTCGGGTCGGTGGAGACGTCTTCGAGCACGAGCCGCACCTTGGTGGCCTGATCGGCCACGACCTGGCCGTCCTTCGCGATCAGGATCTGGGGTAGCTCGGTCCGTCCGTACTCGTCGGTGGCGTAGAGGTACGCCGCGATCACCGAGTAGGGCCCGGCCTGGGCCCGCCCCCAGTACCAGTGGTTGAGCAGCTTCGACATCACCACGTCGCCCCAATTGTGGTCGTGGTAGCCGATCCCCGTGAGGGTCTGGGGGGCCGAGTTCCCCTCGGTCAGCGTGACCGTCACGCTCCCTTGAGGCACCGCCGGCATCCAGGCGAACGTGTGCTCGTCGTGCGCTCCGAAGTAGCTGAAGCCGGTCCCGGGACGCCAGGACGGCACCTGCCCGACGAGCTCGGCCTCGACCGTGAGGCCCTCGCCCACGACCTTGATGTGGTACGTGTGAAGGTCCCCACGGAAGTAGCAGTCCTTCAGGCGGACGTCGCAGCTCTCCTTGCTTGCGCGGAACTCGTCCGGAGTGCCGTGGACGGTGACCTGCTGGGTCGGCTTACCGGGCCGGTCGAGGTTGACCATGACCATCGGAGCCTCGGGGCCTTTCGGTTGCAGCATCCACTTCGTGTAGAAGGTGATCACGAGCGACGACCCATCCTCGAGATGGGAGTCGAAGTACCACCACTCGTAACTCCCCCGCCCGCCGGAAGTGCGCATCCCATCCTCCCAGGGCGCGACGCGACCTCGTTGGAGGCCGAGCCGCGCGTAATCGGCGTCGTCGTCGGCCAATCGTGCCAGGCGGAGGTCGCTCATGGTTCCCCTCTCGGTTTGCTCTCCGTCGCGGAGGACGCGTACGTCGCGGTCGCCGGACGGACCACGGTCCCGAACCGGGCCGAACGGTCTCCCTGGGAGCGCTCCCGCGCCGGAGTCGAGACTCTCGAGGAGTCGGGCGCATCGAGCGTCTCGTTCCGGCGCTTGATTTCGAGCAAGGCCCTCAAGGTCGCGCGCGTGTGGGAGATCGCCCGGGAGCCGACGCGGGCTTCGAGCTCACGGTCCACCTGTTCGATGGCGGCCTTCCCGGCTCGGCCCGCGGCATGACCCCGTTCCGTCAGCGAGAGGGTCATCCGGCGGCGGTCGGACGGGTCCTGGCCGCGCTCGAGGTAGCCCCGATCCACGAGCATCTCGACGAACTGGCTGGCCGCCTGTTTCGAGACTCCCATGAATCGGACGATCGTTTCCAAGGAAGCCCCGCTCCACTCCATCGCGTTGAGGATGAACTCCCCGGACGCGGGGACGTCCGGGAACCCCACCTTCTCCTGGGCTCGGCGGACCGCGGCCGTGTACGTCCCTCGGACGGCGTACAGCAGGGCGGACAGAGGGACGGGGTCGGACCGATTTCGCTCGTCGGGAGCTCGGGTCATCAGTAAAGCCCATAGACAGTCAAGTATATTGACTTATCGTCCCGTGCCGGCGGCGGGGGCGTTTCGAATGCGGCTCCCGTCCGCTCGAGGAAGGATGGAGTTCCGGCGGACCCGCGGCCGTCCGTTCCCTTCCGCGTTCGACGTGCGGCGCCGCCCTCCGAGGTCGTGCACGGAGGATGGGGGCGGCCGCCCCATCGAGACTCGGTCGAGGCCGAAGTTCACGCCGGGCGCTGCGAATCGCGGAGGCTGGGGCTGCTCGACGGGGGTCGACCCCTTCCGGTGGCGACGGCCGATCTAGCCGCACGCGCGGGGGAGCGCCGACCGTCGCGCGGGCGCGGAGGGAGACGGGGGGGCCACTCCGCGGGTGGGGCGGCGCGTCACCCGCGGGTGTACCCTTCGCTGGCCGCCGGTCGGACGGCCCGTTCCGGGCTCACGCCGTGTCGTCGTCCTCGTCTTCGTCGTCGTCCTTGGGCCGGCTGCGGTCGATGCCCGAGCGGCCCGCCCGCGTGGGCGCCGTGGTGCGGCGCGTCCGGCGGCGGTAGAGGAAGATGATCCCGAAGATCACGATGATCACGGCGGCCGCTATCGCGACGTATTCCAGCAGCTGGGTCGTGGGGTTCGGGTGCACGGTGATCGACTGCGAGATCTGCTGGGGGCCGTGGTTGTAGTTCCCCGACCATTCGTTGGTCGCGGTCACGTTCGCGTACAGCACGAAGTTGCCCGTCGTCCCCGGCGACCAGGTGATCAGGGCCCGGTACGTCGTGTTGTAGGTCATGTTCACGAGCGTGCCCGTGGCGAACGGCGCGGTGTTGACCGCCCCGCTCGTGTAGTTGAACCACTGGACGGAGGCCGGCGAGCCGCCGATGTACGTCCGGCTCGTGCCGGTCGGGCTCGTCAGGTAGAACGTCACCTGAACGCCCTGGGCGACCGACCTCGAGCCGCCGCCCGCCGTCACGTTCACCCAGAAGGTGTACGTCGTGCCGGCGTTGACGCTCGTCGGGCCCGTGAGGTTGTTCGCGGCCATGATGACGCTCGTCGACGAGTTCACGGTCACGGCGAGGGACTGGGTCGTCCATCCCTTGTTGCCGTTCAGGTCCCAGACCGTCAGGTTCACGGTGTACGGCTTCGCCTGCGGCGCGAGCCAGACCGCGGGGTACGGCTTCACCGTCGACTGGTTGATGCCCGCGTGCACCGAGCTGTTGCCGGAGTTCGTGATCAGCCAGTAGTACTTCGTGACGCTCCCGTTGTTCGGATCCGTCGCGTTCGCGCCGTTGAGCGAGACCTTCGCGGTGAGGTTGCTCGCCGCGACGACGCCGCTCCCCGACACCGGCTTACCGGCCGAGTTGAGGATCTGGAAGCTCGAGACCGGCTTCTGGGTGTCGTTGACGAGCACGATCAGGCTCGCGGTGCCGGATTGGCCCGTCCCGTCCCACGCGGTGAGCGTGAGATTGTACTGCCAGCCCTTGAAGGGTACCGGTGAGCCCCCGATCGTCGTCGAGTTGGAGTAATAGACCCCGGCGCCGAGGAACTGGTAGCTGTAGTTCTCCCAGAACTGGCCGCCCTGGCCGACCGAGAAGTTCTGCTTCGCGGTGAACCCCTTCGCCGAGAAGACGTACGACGCGACGGAGAGGACGTTCGCCACGGGGGCCGTGGGCGAGATCTGCGCCGTGCTCGCGGTCGCGTTGAACTGGAGCACCGTGCCCCAATTCACGAAGACGTACGGGACCCCGCCGCTCGTCCGATTCTGCGACGCCGTGGCGTTCCACGAGAGCGCCGCGGTGACCGGTCCGATCGCGACCCAGACGTGGAACGCGGTGGAGTTCACGAGACCGCCCGAGCTCGTGACGGTGAGCGTCCCGTCGTACGGCGTCGCGCCCGAGGCGACCGTGTACGTGTGGTTCGTGGTCGGCTGGCTCGTGGTCGTCGAGTTGCCGTCCCCGAACACCCAGGTGAAGCTCGTGCCGTTCGTCCCCGAGGGATACGTCGAGTTGAGGGCGCTGAAGGTGGCGTTCTGGCCGAGCCCGACCACGACGGTGTAGTTGCCGTGGGTCTCGTTGAGCACGTTCGCCTTGGAGAAGGCGAAATTCGCGACCGAGACGTTGACGTTCGGCGTCAGGCTCGCGTACTTGACGATCGAGAACGAGAACGTGCCCGACGGGTTCGCCGAGGGGAGCGCGACCAGCGTGAACTTCGTCCAGCTGTTCCCGGGCCCGGCCGCGACAAGTCGGGACTGCGCCGGGGCAGCGGTGCCCGCGGCGAGCGAGTAGCCGGTCGGGAGGACGACGGTATAGTTGTACGTGTCCGAGCTCGTGGGGTGCGCGAACCCGAACGAGAGGGTGTACGCGCTCGAGTTGAGCGCGAGCGTCCCGTTCAGGGTGAACGTCTGGTTCCAGCCGAGCGAGATCGTGGCGGCGCTCGAAAGGCCGCATCCGGGGCTCGCCGAGGCGCAGGTCGACGCGGCGCTGGCGAGCGTCGTGCCCGAGCTCGGGGCGATGAATCCGGTGCCGTTGATCGTCGCGCCCGCCTGGACGGCGGGGAAGAACGGTCCCGACTGGTTCTCCCACGCAAAGAACTGGGAGAGCATCGTGTTCGGGAACGACGTCTGGTGGTTGAAGTCGAGGCCCAGCTGCGCCCACATCTGGCCGATCGAGGCGTTCGGGAGGTTCGCGATCACCGTGTCGTTGCCGAGAGCCGCGGACGTCACGACGTTGAGCGAGCCCTT
>DATJNY010000062.1:0-7505 GCA_035507575.1 Thermoplasmata archaeon
TCCCACCGCTCTCTCGTGCTGCACTCGCTCGCGGAGGCGATCGCGATCGGGCTGCGTCAGACGGACTGCGTGCTGCCGGTCGTGCCGATGTTCCACGCCAACGCCTGGGGCCTGCCGTACACGTTGGCCCTCCTCGGGGGACGCCAGGCGTTCCCCGGCCCACACCTGGACCCCGAGAGCCTGCTCGATCTGATGGAACGGGAGCAGGTGACCTTCGCCGGGGGCGTTCCGTCGATCTGGCTCGGGATCGTCGAGGCCCTTGAGCGTGAGCCGACGCGCTGGAAGCTCGCGCCCGGGCTTCGCATGATCGTCGGAGGCTCGGCGGTACCGGAGTCGATGATCCGTCGCTTCGACGCGCTCGGTATCCGCGTCGTCCACGGATACGGGATGACGGAGACGAGCCCGGTGATCACCCTGGGCAATCCCAAAGCCGGCATGGAGGCGTGGCCTCCCGAGAGGTTCTACCCGCTGGTCGCGCGGCAGGGTACCCCGCTCCCGCTCGTCGACCTGCGCGTTCGACGGGGGGATCAGGAGGTCCCCTGGGACGGGGAGAGCGCCGGCGAACTCGAGGTCCGCGCCCCGTGGGCGGCACGGGCGTACTTCGACGAGGCCGACTCCGCCGGGAAGTGGTCCGATGACGGGTGGCTGCGCACCGGCGACATCGTGACCGTCGACCCCGAAGGATACGTCGAGATCGTGGATCGCGCGAAGGACCTCGTGAAGTCCGGAGGCGAGTGGATCAGTTCGGTCGCGGTCGAGAACGCCCTCGTGGCGCATCCCGCCGTTCGGGAGGCGGCCGTCATCGCGCGGCCCGACCCCAAGTGGGGGGAGCGTCCGATCGCATTCCTCGTCCTCAGGGACGGCACGACCGCGCCGCCCGAGGAGCTGCGGGCGCTCCTCGAGCGCCGCTTCCCGAAGTGGTGGGTGCCCGACGAGTTCCGCGCCGTCGCGGAGCTCCCGAAGACCTCGACGGGCAAGGTCTCGAAGCTCACGCTCCGGCAACGCTCGGAGTCCGGCTCCCCCCCGAGCTAGGTCCTCCGTCGGACGCGGATCGTGCCCCGCCCGATGCCGTTATATCGAATTCGATGCATAACTCGACATGCCTCGCATCGGCGGTCCTCATTCCCCCCGTCCCGGCCGGGTCCTCGGGCTGTACGCCCTCGCCGTGATGGATCGGGACGGACCGATCTACGGGTATTCGCTCGCCGAGCGGATCGCGGGTCGGACCGAGGGGGGCTGGCGGCCCGGGCCGGGCGCCGTCTATCCCGCCCTCGGCGGCCTCGTTCGGCGCGGCCTGGCCCGTGCCGCGCGCAAGGGGCGACGGCGGATCTACCGGATCACTCCGACCGGGCGGACTTTTCTCCGTCGTGTCCGGCGCGAGTGGGCAGGCCTCGGCCGCTCCGGGCCGGACCTCGGCATGCTCTGGTCCGAGATCGCGGGCGAGAGCGACGTCGGGCGGCACCTGCTCCGCCACCTTCAGCGGCACCTGGACGGGATCGTGACGTTCGTCGAGCGGGACCCCGCCACGCGGACCGGCGCGGGTAGCCTCGCGAGCCAACTGAGCGCGGAACTGCGTGCGACGGAGCTTCGGCTGTCGGCCCTATCCGTGCCGGTTCGCCCCCGCCGGGCGAGGAGGCCCTCGTGACCACCCTCGCCATCGACGTGCGGAACCTCTCGAAGCGGTACGGTTCGGAGTCGAAGGGCGTGCTGGCGCTCGACCGGGTGAATCTCCAGATCCCATCGGGAACGGTGTTCGGCCTGCTCGGGCCGAACGGCGCCGGCAAGACGACCCTGATCAAGGTCCTCACGGGGATCAGCGACATCACTTCGGGCGATGCCACCGTCGCCGGCTTTGACGTTCGTTCGCAGTCGATGGACGTGCGCGCGCGCATCGGCTGGGTGGCGGCCGAGGTCATTCTCGACGACGACTTCACCGCTCGGGAGAACCTCTGGCTACAAGCGAAGCTGCAGGGGCTGCGCGACTGGGAACCGCGCGCCGACCTGCTGCTGAGCTACTTCTCGCTCGCCGATCGGGCGGACGACAAGGTCAGCCGTTTCTCGACCGGGATGCGCAAGAAGCTCGAGATCGCCCTCGCGCTCTTGCACCAGCCCGAGGTGATCTTCATGGACGAGCCCACGATCGGGCTCGATGTCAGCACCCGGCGGATGCTCTGGGAGATCGTGAGCGGCGTCCACCGTGAGTTCGGGGTGACGGTCCTTCTCACGACCCACTACATCGAGGAGGCCGATGCCTTGTGTGACCAGATCGCGATCATCGATCAGGGCCGCGTCATCGCGCAAGGGACCCCGTCCGAGCTGAAGGCACGGGTGAAGGCGGATCTGATCGTCCTCGAGACCGGGGCGCCGATCGACGCGGAGCGCGTGCGCGCGATCCCGGGCGTCCAGGAGGTCACCCCGCTCGCGAACGAATGGACGGTGCGGGTCGGCTCGGCGGAAGCCTCGCTGCCAGCCGTGCTGGCCGCCGTGCCCGTCGAGTCCCTCCGACGGATCAGCGTGGAGAAGCCGAGCCTCGAGACGGTGTTCCTCGAGCTCACGGGCCGGCGCATCGGACAGGATGAGCCGATGCGGGACGTTCGCCGGTTCTACGCCCAGGTGCGGAGAGCCCGCCAATGAGGAGCCAGTTCGCCGGGCTGTACGTCCGTGAGATCTTGCGGACGTTCCGGAATCCGTTCGTCCTGCTGATCACCGTCGTCCAGCCGTTCATGTGGCTCGCCTTCTTCGGTTCGAGCTTCGCGAACGCGCCACCCCAGATCATCCAGGCGTTCGCCGAGGGGAACAGCTACCTCGCGTTCCTGCTGCCCGGCACCCTCTCCACCTCGATGCTCTCGGTCGGGATGTTCGGGTCGATGAGCACGATCCAGGACAAGCGGTTCGGTTTCATGAAGCGCATCCTCATCACGCCGACCTCGAAGGGCGTCATCTTCCTGACGAAGGCGCTCGGTTCGGCAACACGGGGGCTGATCCAGTTCCCGATCATGATCGTCGCGGCGACCGTCTTCGGGGTGGCGTTCCACCTCTCGGCGATCGAGTGGGCCGCCTGGGTGGCGGCGCTGTTCTGCCTCGCGATCGGCTTTTCGAGCCTCTTCCTCGCGATCACGGCGAGCTCGACGGACTGGCAGACCCCCGGGGTCGTCTCGAACTTCATCACGATGCCGCTGATGTTCGCGAGCACGGCGCTGTTCGGCGGCCAGTACTTCCCCGCGTGGATGCAGGCGATCTCGGCGGTGAACCCGATCACGTTCTCCGCGCTGCTCGGCCGCTCCTTCGTCCTCGGCACCGCGGTGCCGTGGATCAATCTCGGCTACCTGGCCGGCTTCGCCGGCGCGATGCTCGTCATCGGCTGGCTCGTCACGGGCCGCTGGCTGAAGGTCGACTGACGTCCGACGCCGGGTCCGCGACCGCGACCCGGAAGTCGTGACCCTCCCAGCGGTTCTCGGCGGTCCAATAGAACGTGAACGTCCAGGCGCGGCCGACGGTGCCGAGCGGCAGCAGGTCGATGTAGTAGAGGTCGAGGCCGCTGTCGATCGCGTCGAGGTCGACGGTCGACGCCCACTCGTCGTCGCTGGCGTGGAGCCGGAACGGTCGATCGGCGAGTACCCGCAGCGTTTCCTCGCCCCGCACCGTGGCCGGCTGTCGACTGAACTTCCAGACCTCGAACGCGCGTCGCGCCGGGGGGTGCGCGACGTACCGTTCCCACGCCTCGGGAACGAGGTCGAAGACGGAACCGTCCGTCGCCGATCGGAGGAGCGTGATGTATTCGGCGTGCGCCCAGGCCAGCGGCGTCGCCGCCTCCGTCGGACGTCCGAGTCGGAGGTGGGAGCCCGGACGATCCGCCTCATCCCAGACCTGCTCGGGGAGCAGGCCTGTCCCGCTCGCCAGCGCCTCGAGAGCGCGGAGGTACGGCGCCGGATCGCGTCCCGCGGCGAGCTCGTAGTGGCCCCGCTCGCCCGTGAGGAGCGGCCAGGCGCGACCCTGCCCCCACTGAGAGAACGGGCCGCCGTCCTCCCGGTCGCCGTAGCCGTCGTGATTGTACCGGCGCCAGACCGGACCGTACGGCGTGTCGACCCTGAGGACGTGATCGATCACGCGGAGCGACGCACGGATCGTCGGGTCGTCGGGGGCCCGGATCCCGAACCGCACGAGATCGAGGAAGCCTCCATCGACGACCTCCTCGGCGGGGAACCGATTCGGAGTCTCGGGCGGAAGGTTCGGCAGCGTGATCAGGCCCATGTCCGGACCTTCGTTGGGCGTCGGATCGTCGACCGCCACGGGACGGATCCGCACGTAATGGCGAGGAACGCCGGGCAGGAGCGTGCCGCGGTCGGTCACGGTCCACCGCTCAACGTGGCTCTCGAGGAAGTCCGCGTACTCCTGGACGAATTGCGCGGTGGCCAAGCGGGAGTGCTCCTCGGCCATCGTCGCGGCGAACGTCAACGCCGCGATGCACACCGCGAGCGTCGACGGCGAGTAGCCGCTCACCTCCTCCCAGCGATCCTGCTGCGTGACGGGGCTGTGCTCGATCAGGAAACGTACGGCGTGGCGCGCCATGGGATACGGGTCGAAATCGGCGAGCGCCTGGCCGTGCCGGAGGCGGCGAGCGAGCAGGAGGGGGAGGGCGACCTCGTCGAGCTGCATGCCCTGCCAGTACGCCGTCCCGTCGACCCAGAAGTTCTGCGGAAACCCCCCGTCGGGCCGCTGCCGCGTCGCGAGGTAGACCATCGCCCGAAGCGGCGAGTCGACGGACCCCGACGCCGCGAGCGCGTTCGCGGTGTGGAAGAGGTCCCGGGTCCACACAAGGTGGTATCCGCCGCGGTCTTCGTCGCCCTTGCTCGCCCCCCACGGGATCGAGAGCGAGGCGATGAACGCCCCGGGATAGATCTTGTCCTCGTGGGCGAAGAGGATCGCCCGGCTCGCGCGATAGAGCCGTCCCCCATCGCCGTGCGATCCCGCGAGGGGAAGCTGATGCGCGACGGTTCGGCCCCACTGCTCGAGGAACCGCCGATAGTGGATGTCGAAGGGGGTCGCGAGCGACTGAAAGAGCGTCGTCAGCGCGGCGGGGACGGTTTCACCGAACGCCACGCCGAGGGTGAACTCCTTCGCGGCCGAGCCCACGAGCTCCCCGGTCAGGGCGATGTTGCCGTCCGGCGCCAGGTCGTATTCCTCCGGGAGGCCGAGATACGCCGAGACCTGCGTCCACCCGTCCGAGGCGCCGACGTAACCGACCGACGCACGCCGGAACGGTGTCGACGCCGCGATCGCCATCGCGACGTTGTTCCGCTGCGCGACGAGGACCGGACGATCGAGCATCTGCACCACTTGACCGGAATTGCCCCAGCCTCCGACGTCGAGGTGCGGGGCCGCGAGCACGTAGAGCCGCAAGTGCTGGGCGAGCTCGGGGTTGCGGGTCTCGACTCGAACGTGTTCCAGCAGGCAGGGCAAGTGGGGGTCGCCGATCACCGACTTCAGGATGCGGTACCGCCCTTCCGGCTCCTCGGAGCGGATCCGGTAGCCGAGCGCGTGATCGTTCGGGCGCTCCGTGGTCGCGGAGAGATTGCGCTTCTCCTCGTGAAAGAACGTCGTACCGTCCGTGACCAGGAACTCGAGGTCCCGAAGCTGGGGACGGTCGATCGTCGGGAAGTACACCTCCGTCACGATGCCTCGCCACAGCGTGAACCAGAGGCGAGAGTCGGCGGAGTACGCCGTCCCGACACCGTCCTTGTCGCTGTGGGACCACCGGGGAGCCATCCCCGGCGCGCCGGGCGCGATCCGGTCTCCTCGTGGCACGACGCTCATCGAAACGCCCGCGCGCGCACCCCGCTCGCGGCCTTGAAGCTTCGCGGCCCCGCGCCGGCGCGTCCCGGCGCCACCGGACTTTTCTCCCTTCGCGCCTGAGTGGCGGCCGTGGACCTCGGACTGTTCGTCCTGATCCTCGCGCTCGCGGCGGTCGTCGCCGGGTTCATCGGCTCTCTGACGGGTCTCGGCGGCGGTGTCGTGATGATCCCGGTGCTCGTGATCTTCTTCGCGGTCCCGTTCCCCATCGCCGTCGGCGCCGGCTCCGTGACGATCCTCGCCACGTCCGCGACGACCGGCGCCGCCTACGTCCACGATCGCCTCACCGACCTGCGGATCGGCATGTTCCTCGAGATCGCGACGGTGCCCGGCGCGCTGCTCGGGGCGGGGCTGACCGTCGTGCTGACCCACGCCGACCTCGACCAGGCGCTCCTGATCGCCCTCGGCTTCGTGCTCCTCGCGATCGTCCCCGGATCGATCGCGCGCTGGAACGAGGAGCTGCCCTCGGGCGTCGTTCCGGACGCCCGGTCGGTCCGCCTCGGATTTTCGGGGTCGTACCGCGACGCCGCGCTCGGCCGGACGATCGAGTATCAAGCCGCCGACACGGATACCGCCCTCGGGGTGATGTTCGGGGCGGGCGTCGTCTCGGGCATGTTCGGGATCGGGGCCGGGATCTTCAAGGTCCTCGCGCTCGACCGGTACCTTCGCCTGCCGATGAAGGTCGCGACGGCGACCAGCAACTTCATGATCGGCGTGACCGCGGCCGCCGGGGCGGGGGTCCTGCTCGCCGCGGGATACATCAACCCCCTGATCGCCGCCCCCGTCGCTGTCGGGACGGTCGTCGGCGCGTTCTCGGGGAGTCGCATCCTCCCGAGCCTGCACAACCGCACCGTCCGCTGGATCTTCGTCCCGGTGATCGTGGCGCTGGCGGTGGAAACGATCCTGCGCGGCGTGGGGCTGCCGTGACGCCGACGTCCCCTCCGCCCGCCGGACACCGCGCCCCGGGTCCGCTCCCCGACGTCGCCTACGCCCGCATGACGCTCGTCCTGCGCGTCGGGCTGCTGACCGCCGTCGCGATCCTGCTGGTGGCCCTCGGGGCGTTCCTGTTGGAACATCCGGGGGAGAGCTCGAACGCCGCGATCGCCACCAACCCGCTCGTCGAGTATCTCTCGCTGCCGACGCTCGCGAGCGGGCTCACCTCCGGCGCTCCCGAGGCATACCTCGCGCTCGGCACGTTCGTCCTCATCGCGACGCCCCTGGTCCGCGTCGCGACGGGCTCGTACTACTTCGCGGAGGGCCGGGAGCGGGTGATGACCGCCGTGACCCTGACGGTGCTCGTGCTCCTGGTGCTCGGGATCCTCGTCATCGGCCCGCTCATCCACTGAGCCGACCGAAAACTACGCGGCGGGGGCCGTGGCCCGGACGGCCTCGCGCAGCGCGTCGAGCCCCGCATCCGCCAGCGCGCGGGCCCGCGCGGGGTCCTTCGACTCGGCGAACACGCGGAAGAGGGGTTCGGTGCCCGACGGACGCACGAGGATCCAGCCGCCGTCGCGGTAGACCTTGATCCCGTCGAGGGTGACGACCCGGGACGCATCTTGGGACAGGCGTTCCGTGAGGTGCGCGAGCACCGCGTCTCGCTGGGCGACCGGGCACGGAGCCTTCTCCTTGATCAGGGCGTACTTCGGGAGACCGCG
>DATJNY010000063.1:0-65758 GCA_035507575.1 Thermoplasmata archaeon
GAGCTGCAGGAGTTCTCGAAGCCCGTCATCTGCCGCAACGGCCATCGCGTCGTGATCCGGAAGGTGCCCGATCAGTGGTTCCTCCGGTACAGCGACCCGGAGTGGAAGCGGGAAACCCTCGAGGTCGTGCGCGCGCTCTCGACCTGGCCGCCCGAGTACGCCGCCGAACTGCCCGGGATCGTCGAGTGGTTCGGCGACCGCCCCTGCGCGCGCAAGGGGCCGTGGCTCGGAACGCCGCTCCCCCAGGATCCCGCGTGGATCGTGGAGCCGATCGCCGACTCGACGTTCTACATGGCCTACTTCCTCGTGCGACGGTTCGTGAGCGCCGGACGACTCCTCCCCGGGCAGCTCACCGATGCGTTCTTCGACCATGTGTTCCGGGGCATCGGCCCGGGCGAGCCCACGGTGCCCGCCGCGCTTCAGTCCGAAGTGCGGGAGGAGTTCCTCTACTGGTACCCCCTCGACATCAACATGGGGGGCCACGAGCACAAGAGCGTCCACTTCCCGGTCTTCCTCTACACCCATGCCCGGCTCGTCGCGCGAGAGCTCCAGCCGCGCGCGATCTTCGTGAACGGCTGGATCACTGGGACGACGGGTTCGAAGCTCTCCAAGAAGGAGGTCGGCTCGAAGGGCGGCAAGATCCCTCCGATCGACGGCGCGCTCGAGCGATGGGGCGCGGACGCCCTGCGCCTGTACTACGTCAGCGCGGCCTCTCCGTCGGCGGACGTCGAGTGGAGCTCGGAGAGCGTCGACGCGGCCCGCGACCGCCTCGCCGAGATCGAGCGCATGGTGGCGGAGACCCGCGGCGATGCCCGGGGCTCTCCCGAGCTCGACGCCTGGCTGTTCTCTCGGCTCCACGCGCTGATCCGTCGCGTGCGGGAGTGCCTCGCCGCGGCCGACCTTCGCCCCGTCGCCGAGGAGATCTACGTCACCCTGCCGGCGCTCCTGCGGCGGTACTACGCCCGCGGCGGGGCCGCGTCGGCGGCCACCGACCGCGTCGGCCGGGCCTGGACGGTGCTGCTCTCGCCGATCACTCCGCACCTCGCGGAGGAGCTCGGCGCGGGGCGATTCGACTCCCTGGTCGCCCTCCAGCCGTTCCCGGATCCCGAGGCGTTCCCCCGCTCGCCCGAGGCGGAGGCCCGGGAAGAGTATCTCGAGCGCGTCGAGGACGACCTGCGCGCGGTGCTGCGGCCCGGGCGAGAACGGGGCGAGGCGCTCCCCTCGGCGGCCGTTTTCTATGTCGCCGCGCCGTGGAAAGCGCCGATCGAGGCGTGGATGCGGGAGGCCCTCGCCCGCGGCGAGACCCCCACGGTCGGCGCGATCATGGCCCGGGTCGCCGCCCACCCCGAGCTCACCGGCTTTCGATCGGAGATCCCGAAGTTCGTCCAGCGCGTCGCACCGATGCTGCGCTCGGAGCCGTCCACCTCGCCGCTCGCGCTCGACGAGGCCGACACGTTGCGCGCCGCCGAGGCGTACCTCGTGCGCCGATTCGGATTCTCTTCGGTGTCCGTGTACGCGGAGGCCGAAGGGGCCGCGCACGATCCGATGAACCGGAGGGATCGGGCGCGACCGGGCCGGCCGGCGTTCTACCTGATCCGCCCGCCGCTCCCGGACGAGCCCCGCAGGAGTCCCGGGAACTAGCGCCGCTTCCCCCCGCGGGGGAAGTTCAGGAACATCCGCGACGGAGTCGGGTGAGCCGACACGGTGCGGTACTTGGCGGAGCGCTTCGCGGAGTAACTGCGGCGGACCGCGCCCGAGATCTCGAAGTAGATCAGTTGGCCCACGGGCATCCCCGCGTACACGCGCACGGGGAGCTTCACGCTCATCTCGAGCGTCCAGTAGTTGCAGAACCCCTCATCGCCCTTCCCCGCCGTCGAGTGGATGTCGATGCCGAGCCGTCCCACGCTCGACTTTCCCTCGAGGAACGGTACGAAGCCGTGGGTCTCGGTGTACTCCTGGGTCACCCCGAGATAGAGCTGGCCCGGGACGAGGACGTACCCGGCCTTCGGGATCCGGAACTCGTCGACGGGATTCGCCGACCGGGCATCCAGCGCGCCCGTCCGATAGGTCGCGAGATACGGCCCGAGATGCACGTCGTAGGAGTTCGTCCCGAGGCAATCCCGGCGGAACGGCCGGATCACGATCCGGCCCCGGCGCATCTCGTCGAGGATCTTCGTGTCGGAGAGGATCATGCCGAGCCGGGCGCGCCGAGCCGGACTGGTTATTTAACGGGCGGCGCGGGCGCCTCCGACGACTCGATCGCGATCGCGGCGTACCCCACGACCTCGCGCATCGGCTCGGCCTCGCCCGAGTGGCCCCATCGGAGCAGTCGGGGCGTAAGCTGCTCGTCCCTCAGGGCGCAGAGCAACGCCGTCGTGGGGGCGATCCCGCACATCGAGATGTCGTTCGCGACCACGGTATCGTAGAGGCGGCGCGGATCGCGGGCGAGGATCGCGTCGATCGCCATCCGGTCCAATCGCTCGGCGGTGGCCGCGGGCACGTAATGGGAGAAGTCGGTCGAGGCGAGCACCAGGACGTCGCGGCCGCGGATCGCGTCCCGGACCACCTCGCCGACCTTCTCGAGGAACGCGAACGGTCCGAATCGGACCTGCAGCGCCACGAATCTCGGGTCGGGGAGCACGTACTGGAGGAACGGAAGCTGTACCTCGATGGAGTGTTCGGCGAGCTGGGCCTCCTCGTCGACCCCGAGCGGGGCGCGGTCGAGCGCCCGCACGAGATCGTGATCCGTCGCGACGGGCCCGAGCGGGGTCGACCACGCCCGATCCGACAGGGCCGCTTCCCCGCGCCCGTGGTGGTCGACGCCAAGGATCAGCACCGTCTCCGGGGCCCGCTGCGCCGCGAGCTCGGCGTAGGCGAGCGCCGCGATCGGTCCCGAGTACGGGTACCCCGCGTGCGGCACGACGGCCGCGCGGAGCGGTCGACGCGCGCTCCGATGGCGGGGCGGCAAGGCCCCCGGACCCCGCGCGTCGAGGAAGCACGACTCGACCTGCTTCGCGAGCGCCTGGCCGTCCGCCTCGTAGAATTGGCCGGCGACCGCGGGGGGACGGGGGGTCGCCGCCATCTCCCCCTCAGGGAGCGGAGAGCTCCGCCACGACGTCCCGAGCCTGGTCGTCGGTGAGCTTGACCCGGGCCGACGGATGGAACGGATTCGCCTCGCCGTAGCGCGGGATGACGTGGAAGTGGAGGTGGAAGACGATCTGGCCGGCCTTGGCGCCGGCGTTGAGCGCCACGTTGTAATCCGGGGCGAGGCGCTCCGCGCGCCGCACCATCCGCTCGAGGGTCTGGATGACCGCCGCCTGGTCCGCGTGTCCGAAATCCGTCAATCGAGCCCCGTGCCGTTTCGGGATCACGAGAAGATGTCCTCGCGTGAACGGGAAGAGGTCCAGGAAGGCGAGCGTCTTCTCGTCCTCGAAGACCTTGTACGCCGGCGCCGTGCCGGCGACGATGTCGCAGAAGACGCACTTCGGCCCCGGCTCCGAGGGGAGTGGCATTTCCGGCCCCGACCTCGCTTCGGGATAAAGGCTTGAGTACGTCCCCCCGCGGTGAGTCGCCCTCATTAGGAGTGCCGGGCCTTCTCTTCCCGATGCGCACCCCAATCGCGGTGCTCGCGGTGGTGGTCGCGGCGCTCGTCCTCGGGTCTCCTCTCGCGGTCGGTGCCGCCGCCTCGCCGGCCGCGCCCCGCACGGAGGCACCGCTCGCCCTCACCACCGATGCCGTCTCCGTGCCGTACGGGAGCCTGGTGACGCCGGTGCCCGGCGCGACCCCGCTTACGGTCTCGCTGACGCTCGCCTACCCCGATCCGGGGGGACTCGAGCGATACCTCGCCGCGATCGAGGATCCCGCCTCCCCGCTCTACCGCGCCTATCTGACCCACTCGGAGTTCGAAGCGACCTTCGCGCCGACGGCTCCGAGCGTCTCCGCCGTCGTAGGGACCCTGGAAGCGGCGGGGGCGGGTTCGGTCACGGTCGCCCCGGACCGGCTCAGCGTGCTCGCGACCCTGCCCGCCGCATCGGTCGATTCCCTGTTCGGGGTTCGGATGGTCGACTTCGCCGAGGTGGGGGGAGCGCCCCTCTACACGGCGATCGGCACGCCGAAGGTGCCGGGCCTGCTCGCCGGGCTCGTCTCGGGGATCTCCGGCCTCAGCAACGCGGCCGATGTGCGCCTCTCCCTCGATCTCGCGGCGAGCCCGGTCACTCCGGTCCGGCCCGCGGCGAGTCCGGGCCAGTTCGCGCTGAACAATTCCACGGGCACCCAGTGGTTCGTCGGCTCGGACTTCACGCAGGCGTTCAAAGCGGTCCAGCTGTTCCCCGGCAACGAGAGCGAGGTCAGCCCGATCAACGCCACCTATCCGACGCACGTCGCCATCGCCACCCTCCTCGCGAGCGGCTACAACGAGACCAACGGGACGAACACCCCGCCGTGGGATCCCGCGGTGATCGACGCGTACTTCAACGACACCTTCCCGACCAGCGGGAATGCCACGGCCTGGCCGATCTCGAACCTGACCGGAGTGCCGGTGAACATCTCCGGGATCCTGCCGCCGCTTCCGGGCTCCTTCGGCGGGGTCAACGACTCCTCGCTGGACGAGTTCGAGAACTCCCTCGATCTCGAGATGGCCGGGAGCCTCGCACCGGGCGCCCCGCTCTACAACTTCTACTTCGCGGGGAGCCTTCTGACGAACGCGGTGAGCGACGCCGACGTCGCGTCGTTCTTCGACCAGGACCTCGCCGCCGCCCTCTCCTACAACTACACTCCGGCCCGCCTCGGCGTGGTCTCGGCCTCCTTCGGCATCACCGACCTCAACGATTCGACCTGGAATCAGGAACTCGAGGAGGCCGCGGTCACCGGCGTCACCGTCGTGGCGGCGAGCGGGGACCAGGGGAACGCGCCCAACGACCTCTCGGGTCGGGACAACGGGCCGTGGCTGATCTGGCCCGCGTCGGTCGGCTTCAACACGTCGGGGGTCGTCTCCGTCGGCGGGGTCTCGCTCGGCTTCACCGGCACGCCGAACGGATGGGTGAACGAGACGACGATCTCGGTGGGGTACGACTACGACCTCGGGAACCTCACCGACGTGGCCGCCTGGTGGGACACCCTCGGCGGGCCCGGCGCGTACTCGGGCACCGAAGGCGGCGTGAGCGTGGTCTACCCCGAGCCCAGCTGGCAGTTCCACTCGGCCGCCCAGCCGAACATCGTGAACTACACGGTGACGCAGGGGACCGGCGCGCTCGGCCGGGCGGCGCCGGACGTCGCGTTCCCCGCGAACTCGACGATCGCGTTTGTCGAGGCGGACCAGTACGGCAACATCTACGCGTCGCTGCTCGAGGGCACGAGCATCGCGGCCCCGGCGTTCTCGGGGTTGCTCGCGGACGTCATCGCGGTCGCGACCCACCGGTTCGGGTTCGTCGACCCGGAGCTCTACCGCATCGCGAGCTACTTCACCGCCCATCCCAGCCCCACGAACGCCTACTACGACGTGACGAACGGGACGAACTACGCGTTCGCGTCCACGACGGGCTGGGACGCCCTCACGGGGTGGGGGATCCCGATCGGCCCGCTGCTCTACGCCGCCGACGCGACCCCGGCGATCCGGAACTACGAGTACACCGGCCCGACCCCGGTCCTGCCGGTCCCCGCACCGGCCGCCTCCGTTCCCTGGGTCGAGATCTACATCATCTTCGGGGTCGGGGCGATCGTCGCGATCCTGCTCGTCGTCGTGATGGCGCGGCCCGGGCGGAGCCCCAACGCGCCGCCGCCCGGAGCGTCGTACCGGCCGTTGCCGCCGCCTCCGCCGGGCTCGTTCCCCACGTCGGCGTACGACGGGGCGACGTTCCTCTGCCCGTACTGCGGGGCGCTGCGCCCGGCGGAACCCGTGCGCTGCCCCCGGTGCGGCGCGCTCTAGGCGTTCGCCGCTAGAGCGCGGCGGGCGGCTCCGCGTCGGGAGGGGTCGGCGCCGCTTCGGCCGGGGTGCCGCTCGGCGGCTCGGGGGGTGGGCTCGCCGCCTCGGGGGTCGGCTCGCCCGGCGCCGGGGCCGGCGGGACGCCGAGCTTCTGTTCGAGGAACCGGCGGATCTCCTCCGGTCGGGTCGAGGCGATCCCGAAGTACTCGGCGAAGCGCCGGGTCGTGGTGAGTTCGAGGGTCGAGCCCTTCGGCTCCGTGTGGACGAGTCCGATCGTCCGGAGGTGCTGGACCTCCTCGTAGGCAACGTCCCCGATCATCCGCACCAGGTGGCTCTGGAGGATCGGTTGGTGGTAGGCGACCAGCGTGAGGGCCTTCACCGTCCGGGGCGCCATCTCGACCGGGGTGACCGAATGGACGGTCGGAACGTACCGCTCCTCGAGCTGGAGCGCGTACCGGTCCCCGACCTTCCGGACCTCGAGGGCGGACTGGCGGTTCGCGTACGTCTTCTCGAGCGTGCGGACCGCCGCGAGGACGGGCCGGTAGTCGCCGACACCCAGGGCGTCGGTGATCTCCTTCACGCTCATCGGCTTCCCGGCGGCGAACAGCACGGCCTCGACCTGGAAGACCAGGTCATCGAGCTTCGACGGCATCTTACTCCTCCTCGACCACGACCCGGCGCGCATCGGCCAATCGGACGATCATCACCGGGCTCACTCCCAGGGACTCCTGCCGAAGGTCGATCGAGCGCTCGCGGGCGAGGAAGAGGGCGGCGAGGAAGAGCGCGACGAGGCGGTCGCGTCCCGAGAGGGGATTCCAGAGGTGGAGGAGGGGGAACGGCTCCCCGACCGGATGGTGGAGCGCGGCCTCCCACGTGTCGGCGAGGTCGTGCTCGGGCAGGTCGCCGTGGACCAACACCTCGGGCGGAGCACGCTGCTCCTCCCTCAGGCGGTCCCGGAGCTCCTGGATCCGGACGGCGCGTCGGGCGTCGGCCTCGGCCTCCCCGAACGCCTTCACGAGTTCGAGCAACGAGACCGGCCGCGTCTCGGGATGGCGCACCATCTCGAGCAGCGGGGGCGCGTCGATCGAGTCGAGGACCGCCGAGGTGACGTCGACGGCCTCGGGGGAGTCCATGAGCGGCAGGTAGCTCTCGTCGAGCGGGCTCGCCTCGAGGTCGGGGCCCGAAGCCCCCGGTGCGGCCTCCTGGCGCGCCTTGAGCAGCTCCTCGGACTGCAGGTAGAGGATGCTCCAGGCCATGTAGACCAGCCGACCCGCGATCGCGAAGTTGACCGCGCCGTCGGACTGGACCCGCTCGAGGTACGATTGCGTGAACTTGACGAGGTCGATCTCCCACGGATCGAACTCCTCCTCCATCACGAGCTCGAAGAGGAGGGCCATCGCCTTCTGGAACGGGTCGGGGATCACGAGATGGACGCCTTCCTTGAGATTGGTCACGAGATTCAGGTACCGCTCGAGGAGGACGGACGTGTCCTCGGACTCGCCGAGCAGCGAGCGGTGGAAGACGAGGTACTGGAGGACCTTCTCCGCCGCCTCCCGGGGCACCGCGTTCGGCGCGCCGAGCGCCTCGACCTCGAGCGCCGGGGTCGTCACTTCGCCTCCAGCGCGGGGGGCTCGGGCTCGTGGGCGTGGGCGCCCTCCCGGCTCTCCACGTCATGGATGTCGTCGAGGTGGATCCCGATCACGCGGGAACATCCGTCCCCGTGCATCGTGACCCCGTAGAGCTGGCTCGCGAACTTGAGGGTGACCTTCCGGAGCGAGATCACGACGAATTGCGCCCGCTCGGCGTTGTGCCGGAGCATGCGTCCGACGTACTCCGCGTTGAGCCCGTCGAGCGACATGTCGACCTCGTCGAAGACGTAGAGGGGGCTCGGGTCGTACCGCTGCAGCGAGAAGATGAACGCGAGGCTCGCGAGCGACTTTTCGCCGCCGGAGAGTTGTTCCAGGCGCGCGACGGTCTTCCCCACCGGTCGGGCCTTGATCAGGAGGCCTCCCGCGAGCGGATCGTCCGGGTTCTCGAGGGCGATCTCCCCCTCGCCGCCCGCGGAGAGCTCGCCGTAGATCTCCTTGTAGTTCGCGTTGACCTGGACGACGACCTCGTTGATCTTCTCCCGCTTCTTCTTCTCGATCTCCTCGACGAGACCGGTCAGCTCGGTCTTCTCGGTCGTCAAGCGCGTGACCTCGCCGCCGAACTCGTCCAGGCGAGACTTCTCGGCGTCGTAGTCCTCGATAGCTCGGAGGTTGACGTCGCCGAGCGCCGCCAACTGCTGCTCGAGCCCGGTCAGCTGGCGCTTGAGCTCCTCGATCGACATCGGCTTCTCCCCGGCCTCGGGCTCGGGGTACTGCTTCAGCGCTTCCTCGAGTTCCTGGAACCGCTTCTCGGCGACCGCGAGCCGGGTCTCCTCCTGCGTCAGGAGGGATCGGCGGGTCTCGAGGTTCGCCTGGGCCTCGCCGAGCTTCCGGGTGAGCGTCAGTCGCTCCTCTTCGAAGGCGCGCTTCTTCTCCGCCTGCGCCTTCTGGGCCTCGGACTGCTTCGACTCGACGGACTTCAACGCGTCGAGCGCCTCCTTGGCGGCGAGGACGGCCTTCTCGGTCTGGGCGATCTCCTTCTTCTTCGCCGTCACCGCCACCCGGGCGGTGTCGAGCTCCTTCTTTCGGCCGTCGAGGTTGGCCACGAGGGCGGAGAGGGAGGCCCGCGTCGACTCGAGTTCCCCGTTGACGCGGACGCGCTCCTCCGAGGTCTTCTGGGCGGCTTCCTGGAGCGCCCGGAGCTTCGCCCCGAGCGCCTCGGGCAACTGTCCGAGGTACTGCTCCTGGGCCTTCGCGATCGACGCCTTCAGCGTCGCGATCTGATCGGTGAGCTCCCGGACGGTCGCGTCCGCCTTCGCGAACGCGGCCTCGGCCTTCCGCTGCTCCGCGGAGGCGGAGTCGATGCGCTCCCGGGCGCCGGCGAGTCGGCCGCGCGCCGCGACCAGGTCCTTTTCGAGGATCTGGCGGGAGGACTGGTGGGACTGGTCCTGGATCGAGCGCGTGGCCAACTCCTCGCTGACCGCGCGGATCCGCTCGGCGTTCTTCGAGAGGGTCTCGCGGGCCGCGCCTTCGGCGGCGCTCTTCTCCCGCAGCTCCTCGCCGAGTCGCTTCAGTTCGACGGCGCTGTCGGCGCCGCGGCCCTGGGCCGAGGGATCGAGGTACCCGCCCGAGATGGCGCCGGTCGCTTCGATCAGGTCGCCGCCCAGCGTGACGAGCCGCACGCCGCCCATCTGGCTCCGGGCGTGCGCGAGATCGTCCATCACGACCGTCTCGCCGAAGACGTACCAGAATGCGGGACGGAGCTCCTCGTCGAAGCGGACGAGGTCGATCGCAAAGCCGGTCGCACCGGCCGCCTTGGCCGCGACGAGCGACTTACCGTGCGGCCGGCCGGGGAGCATCTTGTTCAGAGGGAGGAAGGTCGCGCGCCCGCGTCGCTCGTTCCGAAGGAGCTGGATGCACCGCTCGGCGATCTCGTCCGACTCCACGACGAGCGCCTGGAACCGGTTGCCGCCGGCGACCTGCAGCGCCGTCTTCACCTTCGGGTCGAACTCTGCGAGTTCCTCGACGGTGCCGCGGATCCCGGGGAGCTTCCCCAGGTTTCGCTGGGAGAGCAGGAAGTCCACGGCGGCGAGCTGGTTCGGTCGAGCCCCGGCTTCCGTTCGGGCTTTCAACCGGGCATCGAGGGCGAGGTACCGTCGGTTGATCTCGTTGACCTCCCGGGCGAGGCGTTCCGCCTCGGCCGTCAGGGACTTCTCTTGATTCTTGAGGGCGAAGAGCTCCTTCTGAAGCTCCCCGGTCGCGGGGCCGCCGGACCCCTTCGCGGGGCCGGTCTCCTTGATGCGGAGTTCGAGGTCCTTCACCTCGACCTCGCGTTCCCGGAGCTCGTCCTCGGCCTGGGCCTGCGTGCGTTCCGCCGCGTCCCGGGCGGCGTTCGCGGCCTCCCGGTCCTGGATCGCGCTCTGCCACGCCTTCTGGCGGGCGTCGTGCTGGCGCTCGAGCTCGAGTTGCTGCTTCCGCGCGGTCGCCATCTTCTCCCCGGGCCGTCCCGGGGTGCCGGTCGCGGCCTCGATCCCCTTCGTATCGTCGACGGCCCGAGCCTCGAGCTCTTGGAGCTCCTCGGCGAGGGCGGTCTCCTGCTTCGTGTAGGTCGCGCGTTGCTTCTCGTCGGCGTCGACGGCCTTCGCGAGCTCGTCCGCCTGACCGGCCATCTCCTCGAGCGCGTCCCGCAGGTGGGCGAGGGTCTGGTCGAGCCGTGCGTACGCCATCCGCTTCTCGTCGAGCTCCGACTTGAACTTCACCGCGGCCGCCCCGCCGGCTTCCGCGATCTCCCGATCGACCGCGTCGATCGAACGGGTCAGCTCGTCCTGTCGCGCGGAGAGTTCGCTCCGAGCCGTGTCGAGCTTCGCGATCTCGTCGCGCACCGTCTCGACCTGCTTCCGGCAGGTGAGAAGCTCCTGTTCGGCCATCCGATGGCCGGCGCGGGCGAGGCGCGCCTGGGTCCGGTGCTGGTCGTCCTGGAGCTGCTTGTACTGGATCGCCTGGAGGCGTTGTCCCTCGAGCGACGCGATCCGCGTCTTGATCTCGCCGAGCAGGGTCTGGATCCGGTCGAGGTTCTGATCGAGATCGGCCCGCTTGGTCTCGGCCCTCCCGAGTTCGTCGTCGTACTGGCTGATCCCCGCGAGGCGCTCGAGCAGGCCGCGTCGCGGCACCGGCCCCATCGAGACGATCTTGTTGACGTCGCCTTGCTGGACGAGATTGTACCCGTCGCCCGAGAGGCGCCCGTGGGCGAGCAGCGCGTCGATCTCGGTCTGCGTCGTGCGCTTGCCGTTCACGTAGAAGTACGAGTAGTAGCCGTCGGGATCGCTCGGCGCGAGCTTCACGTACCGAGTGATCTCGACCTCGGCCGTGTCGACGGGAAGCATCTTGTCGGCGTTGTCGAACACGAGGGAGACCTCGCATTCCGTGGCGGCCTTCTTCGACGAGCCCCCGTTGAAGAACAGGTGCGTCAAGCGCTCCGCCCGCAGCGCCTTCGAGCTCGTCGGCCCGAGCACGAAGAGGATCGCGTCCGAAATGTTCGATTTGCCCATGCCGTTCGGGCCGGCGACGCCGGTGAATCCGGGCTGGAATGGGATCTCGGTGGCCCCGGCGAACGACTTGAAATTTCGGACTTTGAGCCGTTTGAGATACATCGAGCGAACCCCCCTACCCGGTTCCGTTCTGCGACGTCCGTCGCCGACGTCTGCCCGTTTGTCAGACAGCCGTCAGCAGCGCTCTCCGAGCCCTGTCCGCCATATTTAACAGCATGGTTCGACTGCCGGCAGAGGCCTCCGGTAGGGTCGGGCCGGGGTGTTCCGGCCCGGTCTGACCCCCGGGACGGTCGCGGAGGAGACGTTACGCGTCGGCCCGATGCGGGCTGGCCCTACGCTCTCGAGGGCTCTTCGAGGACCGGGAGCGGGGCTTAGGCAGGGTTCGACCAGGAGAGGGGTCGCTCGCAGCGCCGACAGTACGTCGCGCCCGCCTCCGACCAAGCGCCACAGTACTGGCACTTCGAACGGACGGGCATCGGTCGTGGGGTGAGGTCTCGTGGCGGAGCGGGCGGATCGGCTGTGGGTTCTCCGCCGATCATCGGTAGCCCCTGCCACGCGCCCGCGTAGGCCGTGAGGCAGGCGAACAGGAGCACCACGCCGAGCACGAGGACGACCCAGCCCTCAACTCCGTTCGGGGCCGGGCACCCGGTCGAGGTCCCGTCCACGACGATCGGAGTGCAGTCCACCAGCAATACCGTAGCCATCACGAAGGAGGTTCCCGAAAACACCGCGAGGATCGTCGCGAGATGGGCCCACGCATGACGGAGGGCCTCGGGCCGCGAATTGCCGGCCGGGTCCGGCTCCGCCAACTCCACTCCCCCGCCTCCCGAAGCGACCCGGGAGTTTAAAATTCGGTCGCTCGCCGAGGTCGGGGCCGGGCGACGCTACGACCCCTGACCCGCCGGGTGGATCTCCGGCCGTCCTCACCGGCGGTTCCGGCTCTCCCCACGGCCGCGGGGCGTCTCTCGGCGAGAGAAACGTCGATCGGGGGCCGCCCGGTTCGGGGTCGCCACAAACCCTTTTATTTGGGACGACCCTCGCAAGTTCGAATGCGTCGCCGTACGACCGAGGGGTAGCCGACGTTGGCACCCACCCTCTGACGATTTTTTTTCGCGGTCGGACCCCATGGACGTCCTCGACGCTATCCGCTCCTACCGCCCCTGCATCCAGTACCAGTCGCGGCCGATCCCGCCCGAGAAGCTCAAGAACGTGCTGGCGGCCGCCCGGCTCGCTCCGAGTCAGCGCAACCTCCAACCGTGGCGGTTCGTCGTCATCCAGGACGACGAGCGCAAGCGCCTCCTCGCGCAAGCGTCCAACCGGGGCCGTCTGATCGCCGAGGCCCCCGCGGTCATCGTGGCGTTCGCGATCGAGGAGGACATCCCGGTCACGATCGGGGGGTACATCTCCGCCTACCCGTTGGACGTCGCGGTGGCCGTCGACCACCTGCAGCTGGCGGCGACGGCGGAGGGTCTCGGCAGCAACTGGATCATCGAGTTCAACGACGAGAAGGTCCGCACGGTCCTCCGGGTCCCGGAAGGCATCCACCCGATCGGGATCATCCCGATCGGTTATCCGGCGGACGGGAACGGCTCGGCGAAGGGGCCCGACGACGGCCGCAAGAGCCCGGACGAGATCATCGCGTACGACGAGTACCCCTGGTAACGCGCGCTCCGTGATCGACGTCACGTTCGTGAGCACGAATCCGGGCAAGTTCCGCGAGGTCCGGGACGTCCTCCGCCCGTTCGGCGTTCGCGTCCGGTGGACCCGTCGGGAGCTGCCGGAGCCTCAGGCCGAGACGCTCGAACAGGTCGTGGCGGCCAAGCTCGACGCGGTTCGGGATCTTCGCGGATACGTCCTGGTCGAGGACTCGGGCCTGTTCATCCCGTCGCTCCGGGGCTTTCCGGGAGTGTACTCGGCCCACTTCCTCCGGATCTGGAAGTTCGGACCGATCTTCGAGTTGCTGAAGACGCGGCGCCGGGGGGCGTACTTCCGCGCGGTCGTCGGGCTCCAGCGCGGACGTCGCCGCTGGACGTTCGCCGGGGAGGTGCGCGGCTCGATCGCGCCCCGGGCGGCCGGTCGGGGAGGGTTCGGATTCGATCCGATCTTCATCCCGCGCGGCTGGGACGAGACTTTCGCGGAGGGGTCCCCCGAGGCGAAGAACGACATCTCGCACCGGGCGCGCGCGCTCCGCCAGGCCGGCGCGGTGCTGGCCCGTCGCCGGGCTTAATCCGCCCCTCGCGTTCGGGGACGCGATGTCGATCGAAGGGCTCACCGACTCTCCGATCCTGACCCTCATCGACCAGATCTTCCGGATCCGCCAGGAGGGGCAGACCGTCCTCGGGCTGCACATCGGCGAACCGGACTTCGACACGCCGGCCGGGATCCGGGACGCCGCGTATCGGGCGATGAACGAGGGGCAGACCCACTACGTCTCGGCCCAGGGGCTCCCCGAACTGAGGGCCGCGGTCGCGCACCGGCTCGCCACGCGCAACCGGATCCCCGCCGCGCCGGACCAGGTGGTGATCCTGTCCGCAAAATTCGCGATTTATGCGACCCTCCTGGCGACCCTCGCTCCGGGCGACGAGGTGCTGTTGCCGGACCCGACCTACCTGTTCGAGCAGCCGATCCAGCTGGCCGGAGGGCGGCCTGTCTACGTCCCCCTGCGGCCGGACTTCTCGCTCGATGCCGAGGCGCTCGAGCGGGCGGTGACTCCGCGCAGCCGGCTCCTCTTCCTCGTTTCGCCCGCGAACCCCACGGGCCGGATCCTGCGGTCCGACGAGGTCCGCCGCGCCATCGAGATCGCCCGGGACCACCACCTGACGATCGTGAGCGACGAGACGTACGAGTCGCTGGTCTACGAAGGCCGGCACGTCAGTCCGGCGAGCGTCGCGCCGCCCGACGTTCCGGTGGTGACGGTGGGCAGCTTCTCGAAACTGTATGCGATGACCGGTTGGCGCGCGGGGTACGCCGTCGCCCCGCCCACCCTCCGCGGCCGCCTCGTGAAGATCATGGAACACACGCTGACCTGTCTCCCCCCGTTCATCCAGAAGGCGTGCGTCTGGGCGCTCGAGCACGCCGGGCCGGACGAGGCCCGGTTCCGGGAAGCGTTCCGGCAACGGCGGGACCACCTGGTCCGCCGCCTTCAGCGCGTGTCCGGCCTCTCCACCCTCGCCCCCGAGGGGGCGTTCTACGTGTTCCCGCGCTACGACCTCGCCCTCCCATCGGTCGACTTCTGCTCCCGCCTGCTCGAGCAGGAGAAACTCGCCCTCGTACCGGGGATCGCGTTCGGCCCCCACGGCGAGGGCCACGTGCGGATCTCGTACACCTCGCCGGTCGAAGTGCTGGACGAGGGCGTGGAGCGGCTGGAGCGATTTCTCGCGCGCCCCGTCGCGCTCGGGCGCGCGGCCGCCGGCCCGGCACCACGACCGTTTTAGTACCCGTACCGACTCGCCGGCACCATGCCGTCTCCGCGCCGAGTCCACGACCTGACCGCGTTGCTCGAGACCCACATGCCCGTTTGGCCGACCTCGCCGCTGCCCGTGTTCGAGCCCGTCGGGATCGTCGCGCGCGACGGGTACTCGATCGAGCGGGTGACGTGCATGACCCACACGGGGACGCACATGGACGCCCCGTACCATTTCCTCGAGGACGGGGTCACGGTCGACCGCATTCCCCCGGCCCAGCTGGTCGGGTCGATGGCCGTCCTCGACCTGAGGTCCGAAGCCCAGGGCACGATCCTCACGGCCGCGGCGGTCGAGAAGCATTGGCCGAAGTCGCTCGATCCCGAGATCGTCCTGCTGCGCACCGACTGGAGCCAGCGCCGCGCCGCGACGCGAGAGTACCTCTACGACTTCCCGGGGCTCGAGCCCGCCGCCGCCGAGGCGATCGTCCGCCGAGGCGTGAAGGGCGTCGGCACCGACACGCTCGGGATCGATCCGTTCTCGAACGCGAAGTTCGAGGCGCACAAGGTGTTCCTCGAGAAGGGGATCTGGATCCTGGAAGCGCTCGACCATCTCGATCAGTTGAGCGAAGGGGTCGAGTACACCCTCGTCGCGGCTCCGCTCAAGATCTCCGGCGGCAGCGGAGCGATGGCGCGCGTCTTCGCCCTCGAAGGGTAGGCCGTGCCGTTCGCGACCCGACTCGACGGCGCGCGGGTCCTCGTCACGGCGTCGAGCCAGGGGATCGGCTTCGGAGCCGCCGAGGCGTTCGTCGGCGAGGGCGCTCGCGTGGTGGTCAATTCCTCGAATCCGGAGCGGACCGCGGCGGCCGTCGCCCGCCTGGGGAAATCCGGTGAGGTCCATGGGGTCGTCGCCGATCTCAGGAGTCAGGACGACCTCGACCGCCTCCTCGCTGAGACCCTCCGCCACCTCGGGGGCCTCGATACGCTGGTCTACGTCACGGGCTCCCCCCGTCCGGGGACGTTCCTCGAGCAGGAGTACGCGGACTGGGAGCGCGCGGCGTCGCTGCTCGTCGTCAGCCCGGCGTACCTCGCGCGGCGGGCCGCCGAGGCGATGGTCGCCGCCGGGACCCGAGGGCGGATGGTCTTCCTCACGTCGTTCGCGATCCGCGAGCCGATCCCGAACCTCGCGCTGTCGAGCGTCTGCCGGGTCGCCGTCGCGGGGCTCGTTCGCACCCTCGCCCGGGAGCTCGGCCCGAAGGGCATCCGGGTGAACGGGATCCTCCCGGGATACATTCGCACGGCCCGGGTCGAAGAGGTCACGGGGGATGCGGCCCGTCGCCGGGGGGTCCCGGCCGAGCAGGTGCTCCGGGAGATCGAGCGAGACATCCCGCTCGGCCGGCTCGGGACGACCGAGGAGCTCGCGCGCGCGGTGCTGTTCCTCGGGAGCGATCTTTCGAGCTACGTCTCGGGAGCGATGCTTCCCGTCGACGGCGCGATCCTGCGCTCGACCGGTTAGGCGCCGTTACCCGCGGTCCGGCCGCTGCGCCTCGTGCAGGAATTCCTCGCGGCGCGGCGTGAAGACGTCGAGCACGATCGTCGGGGTCTTCGGGTCCGCCGTCAACTCGTGGGGGACATTGCTCGGCACCGTATAGGACGAGCCGACCTTGAGGGTCCAGGTCTCGGATCCGACGCGGAATTCCCCTCCGCCCTGCAGCACCGTGCCGGATTGAACGTGGGGGTGCGTGTGCATCGCGAACTTCGCCCCGGGGGCGATCCGATAGAGCACCATCATGACGCCGGGATCGTGCGCGAGGATGCGGCGCTGCACGCCGGGGAGAATCTCGTGCCAGGCGTCGGGCTTGTCGTGCCACAACGGCATGATCGAACCACCACGCCCCCGGTATTTCTGCCTGACGCGCCGCGCGGGGCTACGCGAGCGCTCGGCGGAGGTCCTCGATCAGGTCCTCGGCGTCTTCCACGCCCACGCTGAACCGCAGCAGCCCGTCGCGGATCCCCTGGGACTCCCGCAGCTCTCGAGGGACCGATCGATGGGTCATCAGCGCCGGCACGTTCACGAGCGACTCCACTCCCCCGAGGCTCTCCGCGAGGGTGAACACCTTGAGGCGACGCACGATCCGGCGTACGGCGGGCAGACCTCCCCGGACTTCCGCCGAGACCATCCCTCCGAAGTCGTCCATCTGCCGGCGGGCCACAGCATGCCCGGGGTGATCGGGGAGACCCGGGTAGAGCGTGCGCAGGATGCGGGGATGCCCGCGGAGGAACGCGGCGACCTTCCGCGCGTTCTCGCAATGCGCGCGGATCCGGAGCCCCATCGTGTGGATGCCGCGGAGCACGAGGAAGCAGTCGAGGGGACCGGGTACGCCTCCCTGCGTGTTCTGGTACCACCGGTACTTCTCGAGCAGCGCCTTCCGCCGGAACACGAGCGCCCCCCCGATGAGGTCGCTGTGGCCCCCGAGGTACTTGGTCGTGGAGTGGACGACCACGTCCGCCCCGAGTTCGAGCGGCCGCTGCAGCACGGGCGAGGCGAAGGTGTTGTCGACGGCGACGCGTGTCCCGTGGCGGCGGGCGAGTCCGATCGCGCCCTTCAGGTCGGTGACCTTCAGGAGCGGGTTCGTCGGGGTTTCGAGGTAGAGGAGGTCGACGCCGGGCTTCGACTCCAGCGCGCGACGGACGTTCGCGAGGTCGCTGGTGTCGATGACATCGACGTGCACCCCGTGCGTCTTCGCCACCTGCAGGAGACGCCAGGTCCCCGCGTACAGGTCGTCCCCCGCGACGACCCGACTGCCGCTCGGATACGCCATCAGGAGCGCCGAGGTCGCGGCGAGACCGGAGCCGAACGCGAGCGCACCGGCCCCTCCTTCGAGTCGTCCGAGCACCCGCTCGAGCGCCGAACGGGTCGGATTCCCGGTCCGGGAGTACACGAAGCCTTTCGCCTTCCCCGGTGCGGACTCGGCGTACGTCGAAGTGAGGTAGACCGGGACGTTGACGGCTCCCGTCAACGGATCCGGAGTCTGACCGTCATGCAGGAGTCGCGTGTTCCAGTTCATCGGCGCCCCGGGAGGGCCGCGGGAAGATGAATCATTCGTCGCCGGCTCGGACAGAATCCCGCCGTTTCGATGGTATTAAAACCCGGGAAATTTTGCGCGTGTCAGGGCCTAGCGCGGCGCGGGGCCCACGAAAATTCGGGGGAACACGAGGTTGACCGCTGCGACGAGTACCGAGCAAGCCACCGCGTCAGTGAATCTCCCTGCGGCCGAGTCGGTGCGACGCGAGGTGAGCAGCACCGACCTCTACGTCCGGCAATCGTCCGGTCTCGTCCGCACCGTCGGTCCCCGGACCGCGCTGTTCGCCAATCTCGTCGCGATGGGGATCATCGTGAACTACTTCTGGATCGTCTACGCGTCGGCCGGGTACCCCAACGCGAACCTGATCACCACCGTCGCGATCGGCGTGCTGATCAACGTCGGGGTCGGCTACGTCTACTGGATGCTCTCGAGCGCGATGCCGCGCTCCGGCGGAGACTATGTCTTCATGGGGCGGATCTTCCACCCCAGCATCGGGCTTGGGACGAACCTGCTCTTCTCGGTCGTGTTCATTTCGTGGGCCGGACTGTTCGCCTGGTACATCGCGACGACCGGCCTCCCCATGATGGCCGCGAGCTATGCCGTCGCGACCAACACCGCGATGCCGGCATGGGTCACCACGCTCACCTCGAGCACCACGAACATCTTCCTCGTCGGCGCCGCCGTGCTCGTCCTCGTGTTGCTCATCAGCCTCCTGCCGACCAAGTGGGTCTTCCGGGCCACGGTCGGGATCTTCGTCCTCACCGCGATCATCTACGTGATCATGATCGGCCTGATGCTCGTCACGCCGCAGTCGACGTTCGCCAATCACTGGAACGCGCTCAACCCGACGAGCCAGTCGTACGCGACCCTGGCGGCGAGCGGCGCGAGCGTCGACGCGATCACCCTCTCGGGCACGTTCCTCGGCATCGTCTACACCATGCTGAGCTTCATCGGCTACGCGAACAGCTCGTACTTCGCGGGGGAGATCCGCGGAAGCCCGACCCGAACGCAGGGGCTCGCGATCTTCGGGGCTCCCCTCATCTTCGCGGCGCTGATCGGCGCACTGTACGCGGGTTGCTACTACACGTTCGGTCGCGATTTCATCGTCGGGGTGAGCCAGGGGTACATCGGTGGGACCGTTTCCCTCAACGCCCTCCCCTCCCCGCTCTTCCTCGCCGCCTTCCTCACGACCAACGGCTACCTCGCCGCCTTCCTGTCGTTCGGGCTCACGCTCACGTTCTTCGGGTTCGCCTTCATCTACTTCATCATCCCGACCCGGAACCTGTTCGCCTGGTCGTTCGACCGGATCCTCCCGGCGTTCTTCACCCGGGTCTCGAGCGGGGGCGTCCCGTTCGTCGCGGTCGGTATCCTCTTCGTCTCGGCGCTGATCTCGCTGTACGTCGCGACGTACACGACCCTGTTCACCTACCTGACGTACTCGAACTTCGGGTTCTGGCTCGCGGTCGGGATCGTCTGCCTCGGCGGAGCGCTGTTCCCGTTCCTGCGTCCGAAGTTGTTCGCGCAGGCGCCCCGGGTCGTCCAGGCGAAGATCGGACCGATCCCGATCCTCACCGTCGTCGGGATCGCCTCCTGGATCGCGGCGTGGTTCGTCAGCTACGCCGCGTCGACGGCCCAGTACCTCGAGATCTCGGGACCGTATCCGTACTCGTACCTGATCTTCCTGCCGGTGGTCTTCGTGATCGGGGTCGTGCTCTACTTCGTCTCCTACGCCATCCAGCGGGCCCGCGGCGTCCCGGTGGATCTGATCAGCAAGGAGCTGCCCCCGGATTGAACGGGGCGACGGGGGCTCCTTAAGGGAGCCCGCCGGCTCCCCCGGAGCGGATGGGCGAGGTCGTCGACCTGGTCATCGACGCCCGCCGCGGCGAGAAGATCTCGCTCGAGCTGCCCCTTTCGCTGCGGACGCCCCCCGAGAGCGCGCGCGAGGAGCTCGGCCTTCCCGAGTGGGTCGACGTGCGGGACCCGATCGTCGCGCGGGGACTCCTGCTGCTCCGGGCGGCCCGCCGGGCGAGCCCCGCACCGGCCCTCGCGATCCTCGGCGGCGTGGCGAACCGCATGCGATGCCCGACGAGCAACGCGCCGACGAGCCCGCTGCGGCGCTCGCTCCACGACCTCGACCTTGCCTGCCTGCACAAGGAGCTGCGCACGGTCCGGGCCTTCCTCGAGTCGCTCCACGAACGCGAGGGCAGCGGGCTCCGGGTCTTCGAGACCGCGGGCGACCAGATCTTCAATTCGCTCAGCGAAGGGCGGCGCCTGCGGTTCCACATGGTCCTCGGGCAGCAGGGCTCCGGCATCTCGCTCGGCTCCATCGACCTCCTGGCGGACGAGTTCCGATTCTGCCACCGGTTCGACCTTCGGGAGGATGTCGCGTCGGCCGCGCGCCAGCACGGCACGCTGAGCCTGCCGCTCCTCCTGCTCGCGAAGCTCCAGTACATCCAGCGGGTTCCGAAGGAGTCGGCGGGCCCGGTCGCCGAGCGCGTCCTCGAGCCGTTCGGCCGATCCGACGTCCTGATCGGGCCGGAGGCGAAGGACGTCCAGGACGTGCTCGCGCTCCTCATCGATCACCCGCTCGACGAGTCGGCGGGGGGGATCTCACCCTCCCGCCTGATCGCCGTGCTGGGGAAGGACTGGGGGCTGTGGAAGACCGTCGGACTCAACGTCGCGACGATCCGCCGGTCGCCGATCCTCCTCGGCCTTCCCGAGAGCCTCCGCGCCACGGCCTTCGCGCAGCTGGAGGCGGTGGCGGAGCTCCTGGACGGGCTCTCTCCCAAGCGCCGCCTCGCCTTCCTGGGCGGCGAGTGGTGGGAGGAGGTCGACGCCCAGCCCTCGGTCGACGTCACCGCGCGGGCGGGCTAGCGGTCGTCAGCCGCTCGTGAGCACGGCGGAGCGCACCCCATCCTTCCCGAGATCGACCAGGGCGCCGAGGAGCGCGCCTTCCGCGTAGGCGCTTCCGCAGTTCATCGAGATCGTTCGCCCGAACGTCGTGCTCCCGCGCGACTCATGGATGTGTCCGTGGAGGCCGAGGAGCGGGTGGTGCCGTTCGAGCGCCGCGCGGACCGCGGAACTTCCGACGTGGATCAGGTCCGCCTCGCCGCCCGGCGCCATGACCTTGGTCAACGCCGGGTCGAGCCGCGGGGCGAGATCGAGCGGCGTCCCCCGGGGCGGGACGTGGGCGTTCAGCACGGCCGTTTCGGGATGCTCCAGCTGCGCGAAGCGCGGCTCGAGGTAGGCCGTGATCGCCTCCTCGGCGAGCTCCCGGTGCGTGTGCCAGGGGGTCGGGTTGCTGTACGGCAGGGTCAGGAGCTCGTGATGGTCGTCGAGACGGAGGATCTCGAGGTCGGTGAGCTCGGCGAGCTCGTCCTCGGAGATCACGCGCTCCATGGAGGAGAGGTCGTCGTTGCCCAGACCGATGAGGAGGCGCGTCGGAGTTCCGGCGAGCCGTGGGCCGGCCCACGCGAGCCACCGGCCGAGCTCGTCACTCGCCCGTTCTTCGAACAGCGCGTCGAGCGCGCCCGGTCGGGCCTGGAGTTCCTCCCATTCCGAGACCGTCGTGCGGAACGGGATCGTCGCACTGTCCCGCAGGGACGTCTCGAGTTGGTCGAGCTCCGTGGGCGACGCGGCGGTCCGGGTGCTCCCGTTGAGCTTCGCGGTCCAGGTTCCCCGCGCTTCGAGGATCGGCGTGAGGGTCTTCGCCGCGACATCCCCCCCGACCAGGAGGACGTCGGCCCGGTAGACCTTGGCCGCGTTGATGAACTTCCGCCAGCATACCGCCGACCCGTGCACATCCGCGACGAAGAAGATCCGGGTCGGCCCTACCACGCGAGATCCCTGCGCCCGCCCGAGTCCGGTCGGAGCCAAAAGGGTGCCGGCGCTCGGGAAGCGAAGTTCCCTCGGCGGAATTCCCGCCGAGGGGGATGAAGAGGTTCGGTGCGCGAGGAGCGTCTCGGCTAGTCTTCGCCGAAGTCGCCGCCCATTCCGCCCATGCCACCCATGCCGCCGGGTCCGCCCGGTCCACCGGGGCCGCCGGACGGCGGCGGGCTCGACTTGGACGCGATGACGTCGTCGATCCGCAGGATCATCACGGCGGCGTCCGTGGCGCTCTCGATCGCCTGGCGCCCGACGCGGATCGGCTCGATGACGTGGAGGTGGCTCATGTCATCGACCTTGCCGGACGTGACGTTCACCCCCGCGCTCTTCTGGCCGCCCTTGTGGGCCTTGCGCAGCTCGATCAGGATGTCGATCGGATCCAGCCCGGCGTTCTCCGCGAGGGTCCGGGGGATCGTCTCGAGGGCCTCCGCGAAGCTCTCGAACGCGATCTGCTCGCGCCCGCCGATCTTCGCCGCCTCGTCCCGTAGCTGCAGCGCGAGCTCGCTCGCGGTCGCGCCGCCGCCGATGACGTACTTGCCGTCCTCGACCGCCACCGCGACCACGTTCAGGGCGTCGTCGAGCGATCGCTCGATCTCGTCGAGCACGTGCTCGGTGCCGCCGCGCATCAGGATCGAGACCGCGCGCGCCTTCTTGGCGCCCGTCACGAAGGTGAGCGCGTCGTCGCCGATCTTCCGCTCTTCGACCAGGCCGGCCGTGCCGACGTCCTGCGGGGTGAGCTCGCTGACCTTCGAGACGATGTTCGCCCCGATCGCCTTCGCGAGCTTCTCCATGTCGGACTTCTTGACGCGCCGGACCGCGTAGATGCCGTCCTTCGCGAGGTAGTGCTGGGCGAGGTCGTCGATCCCCTTCTGGCAGAGGACGACGTTCGCGCCGGACTTCTTGACCTGGTCGACCATCCGCCGCAGCATGTTCTCCTCCTCCTGGAGGAAGGCGTTCAGCTGGGAGGGGTCGTTGATCTCGATCTTCGCATCGATCTCGGTCTTCTTGATCTCGAGCGCCGCATCGAGGAGCGCGATCTTCGGGTTCTCGACCCGCGTCGGCATCCCGGAGTGGACCTTCTCCTTGTCCACGATCACGCCTTCGATCAGCTGGGTGTCCGCGATCTGGCCCCCCTGCTTCTTGATCAGCTGGATGTTGTCGAGATCGACGTAGTAGCCCTCGCCCTTCTTCTCGGCGACGGCGGTGACCGCCTTGACCGCGATCTCGCCGAGGAGGTCCCGGTTGAAGGAGACCGACTTCGACGCCATCGAGGTGTTCGCGATCCGCAGCAGGGTCTCATGGTCCCCGATCCCCACCGGGTGGCTGACGTGGTCGAGGATCGTCAGCGCCTTCGTGGAGGCCAGCCGGTAGCCTTGGGAGATGATCGTGGGGTGGATGTTCTGCTCGATGAGCGACTCGGCTCGCTTGAGGAGTTCCCCGGCGAGCACGACGGCCGTGGTGGTTCCGTCGCCCGCTTCCTGGTCCTGGGTCTTCGCGACCTCGACCAGCATCTTCGCGGCGGGATGCTCGACATCCATCTCCTTCAGGATGGTCACGCCGTCGTTCGTGACGACGACGTCGCCCATCGAGTCGACGAGCATCTTGTCGAGCCCGCGCGGCCCGAGGGTCGACCGGACCGCGTCGGCGATCGCCTTCGCGGCCTGGATGTTGTTGTTGAGCGCCCCGCGCCCCTTCTCCCGCTTCGTCCCTTCTCGCAGCACCAGAATCGGCGTGTTCCCAGCCATCATAGTCTTGAGGTCCGAGAGTACTCTCGGCTACCAGTTTCGGTCAGAAAGCCCTTCTATTTAAAACCGACCAGCCCCGTTCGGCGGACCCTCCCCACGCCCCGGGGCCTCGAGCCGCTCGGGCGGCCGACTGATAAGGCCGTCCTAAGTGGGGCGGCCGCGTCATTCCCCCATGAATCCGACCAGCTACCAGGAACTGTTCCGGAACCGGAACTATCTGCGCGTCTTCGGCGCGGGCCTGGGCTCGATCGCCGGCTCCGCGATCGCGAGCGTCTGCATCGTTTGGATCACCGCGAGCGTGACGGGCTCGCCGTTCGACGTGGCCCTCCTCGCGATCGCCCAGCTCATCCCGGCGATCGTCTTCAGCACGCTCGGCGGCACCCTCGTCGATCGCTACAACCGGCGGCGCCTGATGGTGATCTCCGATCTGGCGCGCGGCGGCGCGCTCGCCTTCGCCGCGATCGTACTCGCCGTCTACGGGTTCAACCTCCCCGTCCTCCTCTTCGCGTCCGTGGTCCTGGGGGCCTTCACGGTCCTGTTCAACCCGGCCGAGCAGGCGATCGTGCCGGCGCTCGTCCCGGCCCCGCAGGTCGCCGACGCGAATGGGCTCATCCGCTCCAGCCGCTCGTCGCTCCAGTTCGTCGGGGTGGCGATCGGCGGCGTGCTCGTCGTCGTGGTCGGCCCGGTCTGGGGGATCGCCGCCAACGCCGCGACCTTCGCCCTCTCGGCGAGCCTCCTCACGGGCCTCGCCGTTTCCGATCGGCTCGCCTCGCCGCGGGCGCTCGAAGAGAAGGAGAGCTACTTCGCGGAGCTGCGGGCCGGATTCGCGTGGCTGTACGCTGCGAAGGGCTTCTTCCAGCTGACGATCTCCGCGCTCTTCTTCAACTTCGCCTCGACCCTGATCGCGACGTTCGTCGTCTTCTACGCGACCTACGTGCTGCACGGTTCGGCGCTCGTCTACTCCGGCCTGCTCGCCGCCGAGGTGGCGGGGACCGCCCTCGGCTCGCTGCTCGTAGGCCGGCTCGGCGCCGCGCGATACGCGGGCAAGGCCTGGGTGGTGCCGTACGGGGCCGTCTCGGGGGGCGTGGCCCTCGCGCTGGCCCTGGTTCCCAACGTTCCCGTATCGATCGTGACGTTCTTCACGCTCGGCCTGCTGGCCGGATTCGCCGGAACCGCCTGGCTCACCGCGGCCCAGCTCCTGGTCCCAACGGGGATGCAGGGTCGGTACTTCGGGGTGGACGCCCTCGGCAGCGCCGCCATCCTCCCGGCGGCGGAACTCATCGGCGCCTTCCTGATCGGGCTGTTCGGCGTCGACTCCTTCGGCGTGCGGACGACGTTCCTCATCGCCGCGATCGTCTGGATCGTGGTCGGCGTGGCATTCCTCGTCCCGCGGGCACTATGGAACCTGAGCGTCCCCGCGGGCGCTACGTCCCGTAGCGCCGACGACGAAGCTGGAACGCCCGGATCGCCCGGAGGAAGTCGAGTCGGGTGAGCCCGGGCCACATCACGTCCGAGAAGTAGAGCTCCGCGTAGGCGGATTGCCAGAGAAGGAAGTTCGAGATCCGCTCCTCCCCGCTCGTCCGGAAGATCAGGTCGGGATCCGGAAGGTCCCGAGTGTACAGATGGCGCGAGACCGCGCCGGAATCGATCTCCTCGGGCAGGATCGTCCCGTCCCGAACCTCGCGCGCGAGGGTCCGGATCGCCTCCACGATCTCGTCGCGGCCCCCGTACGCCAGGGCCACGTTGTACTGGTAGGCGGAGTAGTCTCGCGTCGCGCGCTCCGCGATCTCGATCGCCTCCTGGACGCGCGCGGGAAGCGCCGCCCGGTTCCCGATGACCCGGACCCGGATCTGATGGCGGTGGACCCGCGCGTCGGTCGCGATGTCGCGGAGCGCCCGGTCGAAGAGGTCCATCAGCCCCTCGAGCTCCTCGGAGGAGCGGGAGAGGTTCTCCGTGGAGAGCGCGTAGACGGTCAGGATCTTGATCTGGAGGTCGAGGCACCAGTCCAGGAGCTCCTCGAGCGTGTCCCGTCCGGCGGCGTGGCCGTCGTTCACGCCGATCCCATGCGCGCCGGCGAACCGTCGGTTGCCGTCCATGATGATCGCGAGGTGGTTCGGCACCGGTTCGGCCCGGACGAGCTCGGCAAGCCGCTTTTCGGTGAGGTCGCGCAGCGTGTCGCCGACGATGTGCGAGAGGTACGGCGAGGATCGGTCCTTCCGGGCCGTCTTCTCGGGGGCCACGACCGAGAGAGGCGGCACCGCGCATAAGGCGTCGGGGCCGCCGCGGGAAGCGGCCCACCCCCGGGAGGGGGAGGCGCCCTGGTCGGGAGTTCCGGCCGGAGGGGGCGGGCCCCTCCGCTCGTTCGAACCCGAGTCGCAGGCTCGACAGACCTACATCCTAGACCGCTAGACTACCAGGGCAACCCCGCGCACCTAGCCGCCGCACGCTATGAAACTTGCCGCCGCGCGCCCGCGCCGGCGCGCCCGCGCTCGCGCCCGGGCGCGCGCGCTGCGCGCGCGTTCGACCGGCGGCCGAAGGCCGGTGCGGGAGACCGATGCTGCGAGTCGAAGTTCCGATTTATGTACGCGAGCGGGGAGATGGGCGATCGGGTACGCGGAGGTCGACAATGACCGCGATGATGAGCTGGTTTCTCGTGGTGATCGGGGTGATGGGGCTCGTCCTGGCCCTCCACCATCTCGGCGTGGACGTGATGGCGACGATCGGCAATCTGCTGCACGGGACCGAGCACTTCCTCGGTCGACCGCTGATCACGTTCTAGCGCGGGGTCGTCGCGCGCGGCGCGCGAGCGTCCGGGCGAGGTCGGCCGGTCGGACCACTCCCCCCGGAGTGACGAACGCGGTGACGTACCGGGCCGGGGTCACGTCGAACGCCGGGTTTCGAGCCCTCGAGCGCATCGGGGTCGTGCGGCGTCCGCCGAACCCGAGCACTTCTTCCTCGGCCCGCTCCTCGACCGGGATCGCCGCTCCGGTGCGACGCCCCGTGTCGAACGTGCTCCACGGGGCGGCCACATAGAACGGAACGCCGTTCTCCCGCGCGACCACCGCCTTCTCGTACGTGCCGATCTTGTTCGCGAAGTCGCCGTTGCGCGCGATGCGGTCGGCTCCCACGACCACCGCGTCGACCTGGCCGGTACGGAAGAAGTGCCCCGCCGCGTTGTCCGCGATGACCGCATGCGGGATCCGTTCGCGAGCGAGCTCCCAGGCGGTCAGGCGGGCGCCCTGGAGCAGCGGCCGCGTCTCGTCGACCCAGACGAAAAGCGGCGTTCCCTGCTCCCGGGCGACGCGGATCGGCGCGAGCGCAGTGCCCCACTCCACGGTGGCGAGCGCCCCGGCGTTGCAGTGCGTGAGCACCCGACGGGCCCGCCGCAGGAGCGGCGCGCCCTCGATACCGATGCGGTGGCACTCCTCCACGATCATCGCTCGGTAGGCCTCCGCGGCCGCTTCGGGGTCGCGACCGGCCGCCCAGGCGGTGCGGACCGTCTCGATCCCGACGAACAGGTCGACCGCGGTCGGGCGGGTCTTCCGGAGCGCGGCCGCGGCGGACGCGGGAGTGTAGCGACCCTCGCGGTAGCCGAGCAGCATGCCATACGCCGCGGCGACGCCGATCGCCGGCGCGCCTCGAACGGCCATCGACCGGATCGCCTCCGCCGTCTCCGCGAGGGTGCGCAACCGCCGGACGACGGTACGACCCGGGAGGACGCGCTGGTCCAGCAGGAAGAGGGTGCCGTTGCGGTACCACAGCGCTCGAACCGGCATCGCCTACGCGTCGAACGTGTGGAGGAGGTCGAGCCAGTCGCCGGTGACGACCTTCGGTCGGGCGAGGGCCTCATCGAACGGGACCCCGACCACGGCGGGCCCTCGGAGAACCGCGACGTGACCGAACTTCCCGGCGAGGGCGAGATCCACCGCGGCCGCGCCGAGACGGGTCGCGAGGATCCGATCGAAGAGCTCGGGGGCGCCTCCCCGTTGGATGTGGCCGATCTGAGCGGCGCGGGACTCCACGCCGGTGCGCTCCTGGATGCGCCGGGCGAGCTCGGCGCCGACCTCGCGCTCGCGGAGCAGCTCGTGGCCGAACTCGTCCTGGGCGCCCGCGGAACCCCGACGGGCCCCGAGATCGACCCCCTCGCTGGCCACGACGAGCGCGTACCCCCGCGCGGCCACCGCCCGTCGGACCTGATCGAGAAGTCGGGCCTCGTCGTACGCTTCCTCGGGAAGCAACGTCGCGTCGGCCCCGCCGGCGAGGCCGGTGGCCAGCGCGACCCAGCCGGCGTTCCGCCCCATGACCTCGAGGACGATCGCGCGGTGGTGGCTGTCGGCCGTGTCCCGGAGTCGTTCGAGCGCGTCGACGGCGACCGCGACCGCGGAATGGAAACCGAACGTCCAGTCGGTGCCGGCGACGTCGTTGTCCATCGTCTTGGGGACGCCGACGACCCGACCGCCGCGTCGGGTCAGCTCGCGCGCCGCACTCAGCGTGTCGTCGCCCCCGATCGCGACCAGCGCGTCGATCCGATGCCGCTCGAGCGTCGCGCGGACTTTGGCGGCGTCCGCCTCGTTCGCGAACGGATTGGTCCGGGAGGTCCCCAGGATCGTGCCCCCCCGGGACAGGATCCCCTGCACCGCGGCCGCATCGAGCGGCCGGCTCCGGTCGTCCCGCAGCCCCTTCCAGCCGTCGAGGAACCCGATCGTCTCGTGACCCGCCCGGGCGGCGCGACGCACGACCGCCCGGATCGCCGGATTGAGTCCCGGACAGTCCCCGCCGCCGGTGAGGACGCCGAACTTCACGCGGGGACCTCGACGTACTCCCGGGGAGCCGTCGTAAGGAACTCGTAGCCGTTCTTGGTGACGACGATGTCGTCCTCGATCCGGACGCCGCCGTGGCCGGGGAGGTAGATGCCGGGCTCCACGGTGATCGCCATCCCGACCTCGAGAGGGTCCTCCGCGGTCGGGCCATACGCCCACCCGTCGTGCACGACGAGTCCGATCGAGTGTCCGACGCCGTGCGTGAGCCGTCCCTTCCAGGGGGAGGCATCGATCACCCGGAGCGCGGCGAGATGGACCTCCTTCGACGGAACGCCGGGCTTGACGGCCGCCAGCGCGGCCTCCTGGGCCTTCAGGACCGTCTCGTGGACCTTCTTCATCTCGTCGTCGCGGCGGCCGAAGTGGAAGGATCGCGTGATGTCGCTCGCGTACCGGTGATAGTACGCCCCGAAGTCGCACACGATCGAGTCGCCGGCCTTGAGCTTCGTCTCCGCCGGCGCGTAATGCGGTTCCGCGCTGTGCGGGCCGAACGCGACGATCGTCGCGAACGATCGCCCGCTCGCCCCGTGGAGCCCCATGCGGTGCTCCATCTCCGCGGCGAGCTCGAGCTCGGTCATCCCGGCCCGGAGCACCCCGGGGATCTCGCGGCCGACCTTCGACCCGATCTCCGCGGCGTGGCGGAGGAGGTCGATCTCGTTCGCGTCCTTCGTGACCCGCGCCTTGCGGATCCCGTTCGAGCAGTCCATCCACTTCGCGCCCGAGAACGACTGATCGAGTCGCAGGAACCACTCGTGCGTCAGCTCGCGATAGTTGAGCCCGAGGTTCGTCCGCGGTCCCAGCAGCTTGCGGGCCGCCGGCCCGATCTCGTCCCGTCCCGCGACGTGTACTTTCACGTGCGGGTCGTGCTTCGCGGCCTCGAAGGCGGTCTCCGCCTCGAGCGGCGAGGAAAAGACGTCGAGCTCGCCGTCGGGGTGCGCGATGGCGATCGATCCCTCGAAAAGACCCGCGGGGACGTCGAACAGGTAGAAGAACGTCTGATCGAGATGCGGGTCGATGGAGTTCGCGACGAGGATCGCTTCGGGCTTCGGATCGAACTGGGCGAACAGCTTCTGCACGCGGGGCTTCATGGCGTCGGGCGCACCGGCGGCGGGGTTTCAACCTTTGCGGCCGCGGCCCTCAGATCCTTCCAGGAGAGGCGGGGTTCGCGGGCCGCGCGCACCTCGTCGATCCGGCCCACCGACAGCGAGCGCGGCGCCGCGCGGAGATTCTCTGGGGAGTCCGTGACGGCCCGTTCGAACGCGGCGATGTAGTGGTCGAGTTCCCGCTTCGACTCGGTCTCGGGCAGTTCGACCATCAGGGACTCTTCGACCAGCGACGGGAAGTAGACCGTGGGGGCGTGCACGCCCTCGTCGAGCAGCCGCTTCGCGAGATCCAGCGTCCGGACCCCTTTCGCCTTGAGCGGCGCGCCCGACAGGAGGAATTCGTGCTTCACGAGCGCCCGGAACGGTCGGGGCAGGAACGCGCCCATCTTCGACGCCAGATAGTTCGAATTGAGCACCGCGCGCCGGGAGACGTGGTTGAGCCCCTCCTCTCCGTGCGTGAGGGCGAAGGCGTACGCCCTCAGGTCCAGTCCGAAATTGCCGTACGCGGTTTTGATCTTCCCGATCGACTTCGGCCGGTCGTAGTCGAGTCGGAATTTCCGCCCGACCTTGACGACCCGCGGGACGGGCAGGTACGGGGCGAGGGTCTCGCCCGCCGCGAGGACGCCGGCACCGGGTCCACCTCCGCCGTGAGGGGTCGCGAACGTCTTGTGGAGGTTCAGATGGGCCACATCGAACCCCATGCGACCGGGGTGCGTGATCCCGAGGATCGCGTTCAGGTTGGCCCCGTCGTAGTAGAGCATCCCGCCGGCCTGGTGCACGACCTCGGCGATCTCGAGGATGTTGCTCTCGAAGAGCCCCGCCGTGTTCGGGTTGGTCAACATGAAGCAGGCCGTCCGTTCGCTCACGGCGGCACGAAGCGCGGCGAGATCGACGCATCCGTCCTTCGAGCGGATCTCCCGGGTGGTGAATCCCGCCATCATCGCCGAGGCGGGGTTGGTGCCGTGTGCGGTGTCGGGAAGGAGGACCTCGGTGCGCCGCTCGAGCTCGTTCCGGTCCCGGAAGTACGCGCGGACCATCAGGAGCGCGGCCCACTCGCCGTGCGCGCCGGCGGCCGCCTGGAGCGACACCTCGGGCAATCCGGTGACCTTGGTCAGGATCCGTTCGAGGCGCCAGAGGATCTCGAGCGCGCCCTGGGCGGACTCCTCCGGCTGTTGGGGATGCAGGGACGCCGCGCCCGGCCGCCGGGCCAGCATCTCGGAGACCTTGGGGTTGTACTTCATCGTGCAGGAACCGAGCGCGTACGGCGCCGTGTCGATGCCGAAATTCATTTGCGAGAGCCGCGTGTAGTGGCGGACGACCTCGAGCTCGGCGAGCTCCGGCCACCGGACTCCCGCCTTGCGACGCAGTCGCTCGGGGATCCCCGGGACGGGGGGAGGGGCCACCGGCTCGGACACCGCGGCGAGGTCCCAGACATCCGGCTCGTCCCACCGGGCCTGACGGAACGTCATGCCGACCTCCCCACCGCCGCGAGCGCCGACGCAGCCGCCCGGGCGTACTTCTGGATCTCGCGATCCGTCGTCGCGTCCCCGGCCGAGACGAGCACGCGTTCGGGGGTCGAGCCGGCGTTCGGCCGAGGGTCCGCGAGCGGCACCCCGCCCAAGATCTTCTTGCGACGCAGCCGGTCCAGGAACTCGGCGGCGGTTCCCCGCTTGAGCTCGACGGTGAACGATCCGAGGTACGGGGCATCGAAGCGGGGCGCCTGGAGCCCGTCCACCCCTCCGAGCGCGCTCGCGAGCGTTCGAGACCTCTCGGCGATCGACGCCTGAAGTTCGGCGAGGCCCCGGGGGCCGACCAGCGTCGCGTAGACGACGAACGCGAGCGCCATCAGGGACTGGTTGGTGCAGATGTTGGATGTCGCCCGGGAGCGTCGGATGTGCTGCTCCCGGGTCTGCAAGGTCAGCGCGAACGCCGGAAGCCCGTTCACGTCGCGCGTCGCCCCGACGATGCGGCCGGGGGCCGATCGCACGTCGGCGGCCCGACAGGCGAAGAGGCCCAGGAGAGGGCCCCCGAACGACGGGGAGATCCCGAAACCCTGACCTTCTCCCACGACGACGTCGGCCCCGTACGCTCCCGGTGCCTCGAGCACCGAGAGCGACAGAGGATCGGCCGAGACGACGAGCGGGATCGTTCCGAGGATCCCCTTGAGGTCGGCGACCCCTTCGTCCACGTGGCCGAAGCCATTCGGGACGTCCGCGAGCATGCCGAAGACGTCGCCGGCGGCCACCGACTTTCGAACGGCGTCGAGATCGAGGCGACCGGTGCGATCGTCGAACGGCACCTCCTCGAGCGTGAGTCCGGGCCCGCTCGCGTAGTTCGCGAGGACGCTCTTCTCCTCCCAGGCAAGGCTCGCGGGAACGAGGAAGCGGCGGCCTTCGTGGATCCGGCGGCAGAAGAGGAGCGCCTCCCCGGCGGCCGTAGCCCCGTCGTAGAGCGAGGCGTTCGCCACATCCATGCCGGTCAACTCGACCCAGAGGCTCTGGAACTCGAACAGCACCCGAAGCATCCCCTGGCTCGCCTCGGGTTGGTACGGCGTATACGACGTGTAGAACTCGCTCCGACCGACCATGGCGTCCACGGCCGCCGGCGAGTACCGGCTCGTCAACCGCCCGCCGAGGAAGTTCGCGAAGCTCCCGAGGGGCTTGTTGCGCGCGAGGATCTTGTCGATCTGGCGGACGACCTCGGCTTCGTCGTGACCCGCTCCGACCCCGAGCCGCCCGATTCGGGCTCGTTTCGGCACGTCGGTGAACAACTGTTCGACCGAACTGATCCCGAGCGCGTCGAGGAGGGCGGCCTCCTCTCCGGGTTCGTTGGGAATCCAGCGAGGCACGATCGTTCCCCGAGCGGCCACCGAGTCGGGGCCGGGATTTAGCGATTCGGGAGCCGGAAGCGGCGCGGGGCAAACGTATTCGAGCGCCGGGGCTGCCCGGCCCGAGGTTGGCGATGCCGCGAGCGGTTCCCCCACCCCGCCGCCGAGCCTCCACCCCTCGCCGCCCTCCCCCCTCGGTCGGGATCCTCGACACCGCGTTCCACCGCGCGTCTCTTGCGACGCCGCACGGCGACACGAAACCCGAGCGCGATCGCCTCCGAGCGAAGCTGAAGGTCGTCCGGAGTTGCGCCACCGTCGTCCGCCATCTGCGACTGGAGACGCGGCGGTTCCAGAAGCCCGGGCTCACGGAGTTCGAGCGGGCGCTCGTCGCCGGTCGTTTCGGCGACGGAACGTTGGACCGCTCGCTGCTGCGGTTGCGGCGCGCGGAGGAGCGCATCCGCGAGCTCTCGCGCGACGCCGAGGCGGAAGTCCGCCGTGGGTCGGGGGCCGAGGCGTTCGGCGACACGGTGCGGGCCTGTTACGGTCGCCTCTCGAGCTTCGTGCGGGAGGTGGACCGGGACATCGAGCACCTCCGGGAGATCACCGATTTCCTCCGCCGACGCCCGGCGCTCGACCCGGCCGCCCCGACGCTCGTCATCGCCGGATTCCCGAACGTAGGGAAGTCCTCGCTCGTCGGTCGCCTCTCGAGCGCGCGGCCGAAGATCGCCGATTACCCGTTCACCACCCTCTCGATCGCCGTCGGGCACGCCGATCTCGGATTCGATCGACTCCAGGTCGTCGACACACCCGGAGTGCTCGGACGCACCCACCGGGCCAACCTCGCGGAGGAGGAAGCGACCACCGCCGTGGGTCGGGCCGCGACGGTGGTGCTGTTCGTGATCGATCCGACCGGGAGCTCCGGGTACACCCTCGAAGAGCAGGAGGCGCTGCTCGCGAGGTGGAGGGAGGAATTCCCCCAGCTGCCTATCGTGGACGTCGAGACGAAGTCGGATCTGGGGCGGCGCACGACCGAGCGACTTCGGGTCTCCGCGCTCACCGGGGAGGGCCTCGACGAGCTGTGGGCGGCGCTCCGGAACCGGGTGACACCGCGCGGAGAACTGCCGGCGATGCAGGAGGCGACCGTCGAAGACGACCTCGCGCCGATCGCGGACGAAGCCGAAGAAGAACGGGTGGAGCCGGCGCCGCGCCGGCCGCGGCGCGCGCCCCGCTCCTGATCGTCAGATCGTGAACGGCTTCCCGTTCTCGGGGAGGCGGACATCGAGCGACGACGGCAACGCGTCGCGAAGGGCCTCGCGATGGTCGCCGTGCATGAGGATCACGGTCTTGGCGCGGCTCTCCTCGATGAACCGGACGAGATCCGAGTGTCCGGCGTGGGCGGAGAAATCGAACTTCTCGATCTCGCAGACCGGGTGGATGGTGGTCTCGTCAATGGTGAGGGTGCCCTCGTCCATCAACTGCCGCCCGTTCGACCCCTCGACCTGGTAGCCCGTGAGGAAGATCGAGCTGTTCGCATCGCGGTACAGTTCCCCGATGTAGTACAGGACCGGTCCACCGTCCAGCATTCCGCCCGTGGTCACGATGACGTCCGCCTCCCGGAGCGCCCGCTTCCGGTCCCCCGGACTTTCGACGACGTTCACACCCTCGAGCGCGCGTCGGAAGCGTCGGGCGTCCGCGAGGTATTCCGGGGCGCTGAGGTAGATCGAGTTGACCTTCCGCGCCATGCCGTCCAGGTACGTTTCGAAGCCCGACGCGGCGAGCGACATCAGCACCTCCTGCGCGCGGCCCACGGCGAACGCGGGGACGATCACCTTCCCGCCGCGCTGGACCGTTTCCGCGACCTTGTCGCGGAACCGACGTTCCGTCTCCTTGCGGTCGGGGTGCTCCTTGCCGGCGTAGGTCGACTCGATGACCAGGACGTCGCACTCGAGCGGTTCGGCGCCGCTGACCAGATGCGTCGGCAGGGTCTGAAGGTCGCCCGTGAACAGGACGTCCTGGGCGCCCTTGTACAGCATCATCGAAGCCCCCGGAATGTGGCCCGCGGAGGCGAACTGCACTTCGATCCCTTTGTGGCGGAAGGTGGCCCGCCGATCGACCGCGGTGAATCGCCCCGCGACGGAGTGGATGTCCTGCGGCGTGTACGGCGGCAGGTAGCCTTCGAGCCGGGCGATCTTGAGCGCGTCCCGCGTGAGGAGGTCGGCGACCGCGATGGTCACCGGCGTCGCGACGAGGCGGGCCTTCGGAAGCCGGCTCAGCACGGGCGTCATGCCCGAGTGATCGAGGTGCGCGTGGGAGAGGAAGGCGAGGTCGATGTTCGTCGGGGCCGGACGCGGGTAGGTGGGGGGGTCCGTGGGGGTCATCCCGTAGTCGAACAGGAGGGTGCGACCCTGATCCCGGACCACCAGGCCGAGCGACCCGATCTCGGAGGCGCCGCCGAGGAACTGAAGCTCCATCGTCCGGCCGAGCGGCGACCCCAGATAACGTCATGCCGACGAGCCGCCGCCGCCGCCGTGAAGAAGGCGTCTTTAGCGTGCCGTACGTCCGCCGCCCCGTGCCCCGCGCCTCGGCTGCCGACCTGGAAGTGCTGTACCGGATCAGCGTCGCGGTCCACCGCGTCGTCCGGGACGCGCGCAGCTCGCCGCATCGCGCCGACGTGGTCGCGATGGGGGCGGACGGCACCCCGACCGAGGAGCTCGATCGGCTCGCCGAGGGCGAGATCCTCCGGACCCTCGACGCCGAGGGGGTCGACTGGGACCTGCTCAGCGAGGAGATCGGCCACGTCGCGCGCGGAGGGGACCGCACGCTCGTCGTCGACCCGATCGACGGCAGCCACAACGCCTTGCGCAACCTTCCGTACTTCACCGTCTCGCTGGCGCTTGGGAAGAAGGACCTCGGGGGAGTCGAGGCGGGGTTGATTCGCGATCTCCATCACGGCACGACCTGGTGGGCGACCCGCGGCGGGGGGGCGTTCTGCGACGGTCGACCGATCCGCACACGCCCATGGAACCTGCGCACCGAAACCGTGTACGTCAACCTCGGCCGCAACGCGACGGAGCGCAGCATCCGCCTCGCGGGGCGAGCGCGTCGGGTCCGCTCGCTCGGCTGCGCCTCCCAGGAGCTCCTCATGGTCGCCCAGGGTAGCGCCGACGCCTTCCTCTTCGAGAACGACGCCGAGTCGCGGAACCTGCGAGCAACCGACGTGGCGGCCGCCTATCGGATCCTCCGGGAGGCCGGTGGGGGCCTCTCCGACGCGAAAGGGGGGGCGCTCGAGTCGTTCCCGCTCCATCTCGAACGGCGGACGAGCATCTTCGCCTGGGGCGATCCCGAGTTCAAGAAGGCGGCGGAGGAATACCGCGCGTGAAGATCGGACTGACGGCGCACCCGGAGAAACCGAAGGCGCTGGATCTCGCCTCCGAACTGATCCGGCTCGTCGGCCACCGGGCCGAGGTCCTGCTGAGCGACGAGGCGGCCCGGGCCGATCCCGGGGCACCCCACACTCCGCTCGAGTCGATCGACTGCGACGTCCTCGTCGCGATCGGCGGCGATGGGACGTTCCTGCATGCCTTGCGCCGTTCCAACGCGCCGCTCCTTCCGATCAACGCGGGGACGGTCGGGGTGCTGGCCGAGATCGAAACGCGTCGGCCGAAGGAATTCGAGTGGGCCGTCGAGCGGCTGTTGAAGGGGTTCTACTTCCTCGAAGAGCGAATGAAGCTCGCGGCGCAGATCGGTTCCCGCTCCCTGCCCGACGCGACCAACGAGTTCGTCGTGCATTCGGCGGCGGTCGCGAAGATGGGCCTTTTCGAGCTCGCGTTCGACGGTCACGTCGCGGGGCGTCTACGCGCCGACGGCCTCATCGTGGCGAGCCCGACGGGTTCGACCGCGTACTCGCTGAGCTCCCGGGGCCCGATCGTCGACAGCTCCATCGACGCGATCGTGCTCGCCGCGATCGCGCCGTTCCGCACGGATCCCCGGGCCCTCGTGCTCGAACCGATGCGAACGGTGCGACTTCGCCCGGTGGAGCCGAAGCCGGGCGCCGTGGTCGTCGCGGACGGTGAAGAGGAGTATCCGCTCACCCCGTCGGAGCCGGTGACGATCTACCGCTCGCCGCGCCGCGCGGTCCTCGTGCGATTCGGATCCCGATTCTTCCAGCGGCTCCGCGGGAAGCGGATCCTCCCGTGGTCCGAGGAGTTCGCGGAGGAGGGACCGTCGCTTGCCGATCTTTCGCCCCCATCGTAGGCGGCCGGAGGGCGGACCGCGCCTCGGAGACACGCCGAGCGCGATCACCCGGCGGGCCCTCGAAAGCGCCCTCGCGAGCGCCCACTCGGCCTATCCGAACGAGTTCGGCGGCGTGCTGCGGGCCGAGCCGCCGGGCGTGATCAGCGAGCTGCTCTTGCTTCCGGGAACGACCGCGGGCCGGCGGCACGCCAACTTCCAGCTCTGGATGCTGCACGCGGATCTCTCCGTCGCGGGCACGGTGCACTCCCACCCTTCGGGAGCGCTCCACCCGTCCGACGCGGACCTTCGGCTGTTCCGCAGCTGGGGCCGCCGCCACCTCATCCTCGGCGCCCCGTTCGGGCCCGGGGCGTGGCGGGCCTACGACGGGAACGGCCGGGAGACCCATCTGGACGTGATCGAGAACGCCGGCGCCGCGCGCGTCGGCGCGCCGGGTCGGTACCACCGGCCCGCGCCGCTGCCCTCGGAGTCGACGCCGCCGGCCCCCGATGAATTTCCCGAGGACGAGGCGTAGCCCGCTATTCGCGCACGGGGATCGTCGGCAACGGCAGCCGGTCGGGGTACCGGTTCGGGTCGACGATGTCGCGACCGCGGCGCTGGGACGGGTTGTACAGTCCGTGCATCCGCGCGAGCCCCTGCAGGAATCCGATGAAGCCGCGGAACGTCGAGCGGTAGAGCCGGGTGTGGTTCCCTTCCCAGTCGAAGAAGTCGTTGAGCAGGGTCGGGGCCTGGCGCAGCCCGTGCGTCAGGGCCCGCTTCAAGAGCTCCTCCTGGAGCGGGGAGAGCCGGTCCCGGCGGAACCAGTCGCGGCTCTTCAGGTGCCCCAGGGGGACGAAGAACATCGGTACGAGGATCGCCTTGAAGTCCCACAGGTCGTCGATCAGGTCGATCGTCTTCGCGACGTCGTCCTCGGTCTCCTGCGGCAATCCGACGATGAACGTGCAGGCCGGATAGACCTTGTTGTCGTTCATCAGGCCCGCCGCCTGGACCACGAGCTCGGGCCACTGCGACGCCTTGAACGGCGCGACCTTGCCGGGCATCGCCGCGGTGATCATCCGCGGGGAACCGGTCTCCACGCCGACCTCGACGCCCCACCACTTCTGCTTCTCGTCGAGGAGAACCTCGCCGCACTTCTGCAGGAGCTTCGGCTTGGTCATCAACGAGGCGATCGCGACGTGGCTCCAGCCGACCTGCTCGTAGTACTTCTTCGCGAGCCGGAGGAGCGGGATCAGCTTCTCCTCGTGGGGCATGACGTTCGGGCTGCCGTAGAAGTAGACGTCGTCCGAGTGTAGGAGTCCCTTCCGGACCCCGATCTTCGCGTTGACCTTGAGCTCCTCCTCGATCTTGTCGAGGGGATACCAGCGCGTGGGCCGGGTCGTGACCGAGCAGAACGAGCAGCCGCGGCAGCAGCCGCGCCCGATCTCGATGAGACCGTTGACGCTCGGGAACCGGATGGAAGAGATCTGGTCGACCCGCGGCGCGTCCTTCGGGGTCATGACGACGTGCGGGGGAAGGAACTCGTCGCGCAGGGCCTTCGCGACGATCTCGCGGACGAACAGGTCCGCTTCCCCCTCCACGACGGTGTCGATCCCGCCGATCGAGTCGAGGAACTCCTGGATGAACGGGAGTTTCATGCGGGTCGCGGGCGACAGCTGCCAGGCGCACGGCCCCCCCGCGATGATCTTCAACCCCTGCTTGCGCGCCTCGACCACCGCCGGTTGGCTCAGCATCCGCTTGAAATTCACCGAGTTGAGCGGTTCCTTCTTCATCACGCCGCCGAACGTCGAGCTCGGCGGATTGAGGCCGAAGTAGTCGTGGCCCGACACGAGGAGTACCTTCGCCTGGCCGGGCATGTACTTCGAGAGGTGGCTCGGGTGGACGATCCGGGCGTCGAATCCAGCGTCCATGAGGGACGCCTCGATCTTCCGCATCCCGTACGGCGCCATCCGGGGGTAGCCGTTCTCGTCGCACGGCATCTTCGGGTAGAACATCGCCTGGTAGGCGGCCTCGGGCAGGATGTACGCGGGAGTGGTGGTGCCGAACCCCAGGAACTCCTTCCCGTGGTGGTGGCTCATCATGGTCCAGTCGCAGGTGATCACGACTTCGGGCATGGAGCGTCCCTGTAGTTGGTGCCTCGAGGGCTAGGGTCGAGCACGAGGCCCCCCTTCTTATCGGTTGCGATTCGCGAGTCGCGACAACCCTCGGCGGGAGTGGCGTCCGGGTTACTCGAAGTCGGCTTCGTCGTCGTCGCGGGGGAGGACGCCATCCAGGGAGTCGCTCCCGTCGTCGCTGGGTTCCGCCCCCTCGCTCGACTCCCGGAACGCCGGGTCGCGCTGGAGGAGGTGGATCCGGACGCAGTCCCGATGCGCGGGGCTCCCGTTCCACGAACTCGTCTCCTCGGGCAGTCCGAGCGGTTCCTTGCAGAGCGTGCAGATCTCGGGGGGCGGGCTGATCCACGAGATCCGGCGGCCGGGGGAGTCCATGGTCGACCGGGAAGAGGCGGGACGTCTCCTTTACCTTTCGGTCGTGCCGGCCCGGGCGTTCGCTCCCGAAGCGCCATAACCCGCGGGGGCGGTCGGGGGGGTGGGACGATGGACACGTTCGCCGAGATCCGCAAGCGGCGGATCGCGCTCGGGATCTCGCTCGGGGAGCTGGCCCGGGCGGTGGGACGCAGCGACGCGACGTTGTCGCGCATCGAACGAGGTCGCATCCGGCCCTCCTACGACCTCGTCCAGCGGATCCTTTCCTACCTCGAAGACCGAGAGGGCCGCGCCGCCCCCCAGATGACCGTCTCCGACGTCATGAACCGTCAACTGGTGACCATCGAGTCGTCCGCGACGCTCGTCACGGCCGCGCAGCGAATGGAAGGCGGGGCGTTCTCGCAGCTTCCGGTCGTCGACGCCGGCCGGGTCGTCGGGGCGCTGTCCGAGACGGCGCTCTTGCGAGCCCTGGGGGACCCGGCGACGCGGCGGACTCGGGTGCGGGACGTGCTCGAACCCGCGTATCCGGTGGTCGACGCGGGCTTTCCGGCGGATCTCCTGCCCGCGCTCCTCGGTCGATATCCGGCCGTGTTGGTCGCGACGCGCGGAGAGCTCAACGGCATCGTGACGAAGGCCGATCTGATCCGCGGCCTGCGCGGGACCCCGCTTCGCCGTCCGCCGACCCCCTAGCGGGGAAGGCGATTCGCCGTTCGGACCGCCCCGAGCAGGGCGAGGACCGCCAGTCGGGAGGCTTCCAGCCCGAGTCGGTCGGCCGACTCGCCCGGACGCGAGTCCGCGCGCGGCCGCAGCCGTTCGGTTGATGCGGCGAAGAGGACGTCGCCGTCCGTCGAACTGTGGAACGGTCGGATCGCCGCGGAAAGCCCGGCGTGAACGATCGCCGCCAACCGGGCGAGGTTCGGCCGGTCGAGCGTAGCTTCCGTGACGACGATCGCGAGGGTGGTCCCTCGCGAACCGCTCCGGCCGACGGTCGCCGCCCCCGGTGGAACGAGCCGGCCCCCGCGTCCTCGAGCGGCGGCGACCCAGTGGCCCGTCGCGGGATCCCGGACCGCGCCGACCGCGTTGACCGCGACGAGCACGCCGAGCGCGCCGAATCCCGGGAGCCGCACCCCCGCGCTCCCTGTCCCGCCCCGCATCGCGTGAGCCCGGCCGAGGTACTTGCCCACGGTCGCCCCCGCACCGGCGCCGACGCGACCGGTCCGCACCGGTGCGCGGCTCGCGACGCGGGCCGCTTCGTACCCGAGGGGTAGGTAATCCGGCAAGCCGCCCCGGGTCATCGGAAGGTCGAAAAGGGCGGCTCCGGTGATCGGAACGACGGGGTTCGGGTTCTCGAACGCTCGGTGGCCGCCCCCCATCTCGAGGATCCGCGTCCGCACGCCGCGTGCGGCGTCGAGCCCGTAGAGACTCCCGCCCGAAAGGAAGATCGCCCATCGGCGCCCGAAGGTCGCGTCGAGCGAGAGGGAGGCCGTGTCGTACGTGGCGGATGCGCCCCCTCGCACGTCGACAACGGTCGGCGCCGGCGTGTCGAACAGCACTGCGGTGACGCCGCTCGATCCGTCCGGCGTCTCGGCCTGTCCGACCCGCACCCCCCGGACCACGGTCAGGGTTCGATTGGCGATCGGCATCGAAGGGGACAGGCGACCCGTGCGAAAAGCCGTGGCGGTGGGGCCGGGGCGGATGATAAACTGCGAGCTTTATCTTGCGTCGCTGCTCCCTTTCTCCGTAGGATGCCGGTCCACAAGGTGCAGCCGAAGGAGCCCGGGGATCCGCCCGGTTTCCGCGTCGCCCGGGAGATGCCGCCGGGCCGCCACCCGCTCCTGGCAGTGTTCCCCGACCTCGATCGCCTTCCTCCCGCGAAGCGGATGGAGCCGGATCCGGCCAAACGAGCGAAGCTGTTCGACGAGACGTGCGTCGAGCTCGTGGACGCGGACATGTGGATGTACGTGGCCCCCCACGAAGTTCCCCCGACCGCACGCGGGCGGTGGAAACCGGTCGTCGCACCGAACTCCGACTGCATCGTCGTCGGCCTCGCCCACTTGCGCGAGAGCCCGGCCCTCATGCTGTTCATGGACATCTATCACGAACTCTGCCACGTCCAGCAGCGGGCCGGCGGGGCCGACCTCTGGCCGCCAGGGGTGAGCTACGTCAAGCGCTGGACCGAAGTGGAAGCGTACCGGTTCGTGGTCGAGGAGGCCCGGTCGCTCGGGGTGCCGAACGAGTTCCTCCGCGACTATCTGAAGGTCGAGTGGATCTCGAAAGCCGAGCATCGAGAGCTGCTCGACGAACTCCAGGTCCCTGCGAAATAGGCGTCTCCGCCCTCGGCCGGTCCGCTCCCGGCGTCCGGCGGTTCCACAAGAACGCCGGCTTTATCCTCCGCCCCCCGGAATCTGACGGCCACCCCGGGGTGGCGCGCGCTCGAGTATGGACATCAAGGCGCACGCCAAGATCCGGCCATCGACCAACGATCTCTGGTTCCTCGCCTACCTCCCGCTCGCGATCTCCGACGGGATCGCGGCGCCCCTGATCCCCCTGCTGGCGCTTCAGAAGTTCTCGGCCTCGGCGTTCGCCGTCACCATCATCATCGCGGCGTCGGCGATGAGCCAAGTGCCGTTCACGATCCTCTGGGGGAACCTCTCCGACCGCGTCGCCCATCGGAAGTTCTTCCTGGTCGGCTCTTTCCTCGCGACCGGCATCTCGATCATCGCGATTGCCCTGGCCCAGAACATCCTCACGTACTTTTGGCTCAACATCGTCGAGGGCCTCGCTTCGGCCGCGAGCGCGCCGATCGGGACGATGCTCCTGCTCGAGACCCGCCACAAGCGCTGGTGGCCGACGGACATCGGCCTCTTCGGGCTGATCTCGGGACTCGGCACGACGATCGGGCTCGGTCTCGGCTTCGTGTGGCTGTTCGTCCTCGGCGTGAACGAAGGCGTGATCCAAGGGATGACCGCCCTGCTGATCCTCTCCGGCGGTCTCGCCCTCCTGTCCGCCGGTATCGCCTGGGCCTGGATCGAGGAGCCGAACGGACGGATCGACCGTCGGGGCGTCTCGGATCTCCTCCACCTCCATCGGAGCGTGAACGAGCGGGTCCGCCAGTTGAGGAGCCGCGTGGTCGGCGTGATCGACCTGACCCGCTCGAGCGCCGAGAAGCTCCCCGGCAAGGAGTACCTGTTCCTCGCCGCCCTCGGCGTCATGAGCGTGGGGTTCGACATCTTCTACGGACCGTTCCCCGTGTTCCTGTGGCAGGACGCCCAGTTCACCGATGCCGGCGTCTTCATCGTCTACCTCGGCGCCGCCGCCGCTTCGACGGCGCTGTTCTTCCACTCGGGTCGGGCGGTCGACCGACATTCGCCGAAGGGGATCTTCATGGAGTCCCTCGGGGCCCGGGTGCTCCTGATGCTCCTCTTCCTGTGGGGGCCGCTCTACATCCTCTTCGGCCTCGGCAGCCCGGCACTCCTCGGATGGCTCACGCTCCTGAACGCGCTCCTGGGCGTCAGCTGGGCGTTCATCAGCACCGCGAGCACGCTCTTCCTGGTCCGGCTCGTCGGCCGCTCGGCCCGCGGTCGGGCCCTCGGGCTCTACAGCGCGGTCGCCGGAGCGGGGAGCCTCATCGGCACGCTCGTGGGGGGGTACATGTACGCGACCTACGGCGTCGATCTGACGTACACGATCGCCGCCGGCGTTGTGGTCGTCGGAGGACTGCTCCTCGCCCCGATCCCGTACCACATCTTCCAGGTCGCCCATCCGAGCGGCCATCGGCACCCCCTGGCGCGGAGCACGCGGGCGACCGTTCCCCACCCCCCGCGAGCGATCCGCCCCCCGCCGTGACCGTTCAGGCGAAGATCATCTCCCAGGCCAGGGTCCGGATGACGTAGCCGAGCGCGAGGTTGGCGAGGAACGGCTCGAGCTCGGGCGGGTAGTCGTTGATCGTGCAGGACCGGAAACCGAGCTGCCCGACGCCGACCGGCTCGGTGCCGCGGAGGATCGCGAAGCGGCCCGTCAGCCGCTCGTTGATGACGTACTTCACGCCGTTGTAGTCGATCGTCATCGGCCCGAAGGCGGTGGACGTCGTCCGCCACGACTGATCGCCCACGTGGATGCGGATCTCGTCGTTCTTCCGGTGGTACGTGACCGTGGAATGGACCACGTCCCGGAGCGGGGGGACGAACGTGTGGTAGTCTTGGGAGAACAGGGCGGCGATCCGGCTCCCCAGCCCCTCCTGGCTCGCCTGGACGGGCCGGCACTCCCAGAGCGTCTCACCGACCCGGATCTCGATGACGTTCTTCAGCACGCGGGCCGTCGCCTGGATCATCGGCGGTGCTCCGAGGCGGACCACCCCCCCTTCTATTAATCATGCCTCGAGTGAGCGCGGACGTGCCGATCGACCGGTGGCAGCCCCCGGCGGCCGACCGCACGCTCGGCCTCGAGTTCTACGCGAGCGCGACGCCCGGGGTCGCCGGCCAGTTGAAGACCTCCCCCGAGGAGTTTCGCGTCCAGGAAGTATCGAGCTATCCGCTCCCTGACCCCGACGGGGCGTTCGTGGTCCTGCGCGTGGAGAGCCGGGATTGGGAGCAGCACGAGCTCGCCGCGGCGATCGGCCGGACGCTCGGTCTCCCGCCGCACGCGCTCCAGTGGTCCGGCACGAAGGATCGGAGGGCGATCGCCGAGCGGCTGTTCTCCTATCGAGGCCCGCTCCCGCCCGCCACCCTCCCGCTGCGCGACGTGCGGCTCGTGGAAGCGTATCGGGCCCGCGACGGTCTGGTGCTCGGGCACCACTACGGGAACGTCTTCGACCTCACCGTCGGCGAGCTCGACCGACCCGTCGGCGACGCGCTGGCCGGGTTTCAAGCGGTCGACGCCGATCTCCGACAGGGATCCGGGATCCCGAATTTCTTCGGGCCGCAGCGGTTCGGGGAGGTCCGTCCGATCACCCACGAGGTCGGCCGCTGGCTCGTTCGTGGGGACCTCGCGCGCGCGGTCGACGTCTACCTGGCGGACCGCCCCGCGGAGGGGACTCCCGGCAGCGGGGACCTCGCTCGACGGGCGTACGCGGAGCACCATGATCCCGAGCGGGCGCTCCGGGAGTTCCCGCGGGAGTACCGGTTCGAGCGGACGTTGCTCGAGCACCTGGCCCGGGGCCATCCTCCGGAGCGGGCCTTCCGGGCCCTCTCCCGCGATCTGCGGACGTTGTTCGTCCACGCGTACCAATCGTGGCTGTTCAATCGATGGGTGAGCGCCCGGCATCGCGAAGGGGCGCCGGGGAACTCCCCCGAGCCGGGGGACCGGATCGTGCGGCTCGCGCGGGATGGCACGGTCCGGGGGCCAGAGTCCGTGCCGGTCGGTCCCGACAATCTCCCGGAATGCCGCGAGCTCGTCGAGCGGGGTCGCGCCATGGTCGCGGGGCCGCTCGTCGGCTACGACACCCCCCCGTCCGAAGGTGGTCCGGGGGCCACCCTCGACCGACTCCTCGAGGCCGAAGCGGTCGATCGGGCGATGTTCCGCATCCCGGCGCATCCCGAGATCGCGAGCCGGGGCGCGTGGAGGCCCATCCTGCTGCCGACCCCCCCGATCGCGCTCGCGGCGGAATCGGAACGCGTTCGGTTCCGCTTCGCCCTTCCGAAGGGCGCGTATGCGACGGTCGTTTTGAGAGAATTTCTCAAGTCCGGCGCGACCTCCGTCGCGGACGAAGGCACCTCGAAACGAGGCTTCTAATACCTCGCCACGGGCTCGAACCCCCGGGTGCGAGTTCCGCGATCATGGCGACGGAATCTCCACGCCCGTTCTATTTCCCGGCGGCGACGTCCCGCCCGTTGCGTCCGCCCGAGCTGACGGACCAGCCGGCCCGGGTCCCGACGGGCGTGCCGGATTTTGACTACCTGACCGGGGGACTTCCGGCCGGATCGGTCGTGCTGCTCTTCGGCGCCGCGGGCGCCGGGCACCAGGAGTTCGCGCTGACCTCCGCCGTCCACCTCATGCTACGGTTCGACGACCCCCGGCTGCACCAGTTCTACTTGGGGAATGCGAAGGGGCCGTTCGTCTTTCCCGACGCGGTGGAGTACGTCAGCACGAGCCGATCTCGGGAGCAGGTGATGAGCGAGCTCCGCGGCGCCTTCGACGGGACCTACCCGAGCGTCCTGAGCCGCCACCTCACGTTCCGCGACGTCTCGCCGGCGTACTTCGCCGACACTCCGGTACCACCGTCGTGGTCGTCGGTGCCGAGCGCCCTCCTTTCGGGCGCCCCGGCCCAGACGAGTCCGGCCGAGGATCCCCTGCGGGCCGTCGCCGACGCCGTGGAGGCGTGCGGCGACAATCACCTCGTCATCCTGGACTCGCTGACGGACCTCCTCGTCCGACGCGGAGTCGACGACGCCGACGTGCTGACACTCACGAAGGGACTGCGCCGGCGGGCGAAGGAGTGGGGCGGGATCGTCTACCTGATCCTTTCCGAGGGCGTCGCCCCGCCGCACGTCGAGCAGGCCGTGATCGACTCGGTGGACGGCGTGCTCCACTTCAACTGGATGTCGAGCCCGACCCACTCCCACCGGCAGCGGGCGATGCTGATCGAGAAGTTCATGCCGGTGCTGTCGCGGCTCCCCGCCGAGCACCAGGGACGCTTCGTGATCCGGGTCAATGCGAAGAACGGGCTGGTGACGACGCAGTATGAGCGGGTCTGAGACGAACCGGCCCAAGGTTCCGACCGGGATCCCCGGGCTCGACGAGATGCTCGGGGGCGGCTTTCCCGAGGGGCACGTGGTGCTGGTCACGGGATTGCCGGGGACCGGGAAGACGTGCTTCGGGCTCCAGTTCCTGCTCGCGGGCGCCGCCGCGGGGGAGAAGGGGGTCTTCCTCTCGCTCGAGGAGGACACCCCGCAGCTGCTCGAGAGCGCCCGCCAGTTCCACTGGCCCGTCGACGCCGCCGTGGAGAAGGGGTCGCTCAAGGTCGTGCGACTCGATCCCCGCGAGACACGGCAGAGCCTGCATCGCGTCCAGGGCGAGCTCGGAAAGGAACTCGCCTCGATGGGGGCGAAGCGGATCGTCGTCGACTCGGTGTCCCTGCTCAACATGCTCAGCGACGACGAGCCGAACCGGCGCGCGACGCTCTTCGCCCTGGCCGGCGCGTGCCGGCAGGCCGGCGCGACCACCGTGCTGACGGCCGAGGCGGACCCGCTGCACCCCGAGGTGAGCCGCGACGGACTCTCCGAGTACGTCTCCGACGGAGTGCTGCTCCTGGGGTACAGCTCCGGCCCCGACGGGCACCGCGTCGGGCTCTCACTGCGCATCCTGAAGATGCGCCGGACCGCCCATGCCCGCACCGTCCAGCCGTACGCCATCGGTCCGACCGGGCTCGTGGTCGACGCCAAAGCGGTCGACTTCGGCGGGGCCTGACCGCGCGGAAAACCCAAGTCGCTCGATCGTCTCCGTCCGGCGGGGCGAGCCGGATGCACGTCACCATCTACGTCGATCTCGACGCCTACTACGTCTCGTGCGAGTTGCGGGAACGGCCCGAGCTCGTCGGCCGGCCCGTGATCGTCGGTCCCCCGCCTCAGGAAGGACCCACGCGGGGGGTCGTGCTCTCCGCGAGCTACGAGGCGCGCAAGTTCGGCATCCACAGCGCCCAGCCGGCCGGGCAGGCGGCGCGCCTCTGCCCCGATGCGATCTGGATCCGGCCCGATCACGCGAAGTACGCGCGGGTGGCCGAGGAGGTCCGCTCGCTCCTCGCCTCCTTCTCGTCCGAGGTGATCCCGCTCTCGATCGACGAGGCGGCGATCGGCGCGGACGTGGAACGACTCGACGACGCCCGCGCGCTCGCCGAACGGGTGCAGGCGGGGCTGCGCTCGACCCTCTCCCTACCGGCCTCGATCGGGGTCGCCACGACCCGGACGGTCGCGAAGATCGCGACGGACCGGGCGAAGCCGGGGGGAATCGTCGTGGTCCCTCCCGGCAGTGAAGCCGCGTTCCTGGCCCCGCTCCCCGTGCGCGCGATCCCCGGGGTCGGGCCGAAGACGGAGGAACTGTTCGCGCGTGCCGGAGTCCGCACGATCGGGGAGCTGGCGGCGCGCAAGGCGTCCGAGCTGGCCCGGACGGTGGGGCCGTCCGCCCGATACTGGATCCAGATCGCCCGGGGAGAGGGCCGGGACCCGGTCGAGGTGGATCCGGGACCCCGATCCCGCTCCACCGATCGCACCTTCGAGCGCGACGTGGACAGCGCGGAGGAACTCGAGCGCGCGATCCGCGGCCTCGCGGCGGACCTCGCCGAGAGCCTCGACCGCGAGGAGCTCCGCTACGCGACCGTCGGCGTGGCGTTCCGGTGGGCCGACTTCACGCGCACCCAGCGAAGTCGGTCGTTGGGCGCGGCCACGGAAGGGGTCGCTCCCCTCGAGTCGGCCGCGCTCCGACTCGGTCGGGAATTGCTGGAGGGCGAGCGCTCGGGTCGGGGTCGGGCCGTTCGTACGGTTTCGGTGCGGGTCGAGCGGCTCATCCCGCGCAGCCAGCGGCAGGTCTCGCTGGATGAGTTTCCGGGCCCACCGGAGCGCGGCCGTCCGGGAGTTCAATAGGTCCGCCGCCGTCCGGTCGACGAACGATGTCCGAGTTCCGTAGGGACCCGTTCACCGGCCGATGGCGGATCCTCGCCGAAGGTCGGGCCGCTCGTCCGAACCAGTACGGGGGACCTCCCGCCGCCCAGGCGACCGCGGAAGACTGCCCGTTCTGCGAAGGCCACGAAGACCGCACCCCGCCCGAGGAGGCGGCGGTTCGCCCCGCGGGCCTCCCCCCGAACGGACCCGGCTGGACCGTGCGGTCGTTCCCCAACAAGTTTCCCTCGGTCGCCCCGGAGACCCGGCTCGAGGGTCCCGCGGTGGTCCCACCGTTCGAACGCGGCCCCGGGAGGGGCTTCCACGAGGTCATCGTCGAGGCTCCGGCCCATGCCCCCGATCTCCCGTACCTGTCCGACGAGCAGGCGCACACGCTCTTTCGATTCCTCCGCGACCGAGTACGCGCTCTCTCGGCCCGTCCCGGGATCGGGAACGTCTTGCTGTTCGAGAACCGGGGACCCGAGTCCGGGGGCACGCTGCCGCACCCGCACGCGCAGATCATGGCGACCGAGCCGCGACCCGCCCGGATCGACGAGGAAGTGGAGGCGTTCCGTCGGGGCAACCTCTTCGGAGGCGACGGCTGTCGCCTCGAAGCGGTCGTGGACGCGGAGCGGAGGCAACGGTCCCGGATCGTCGGGGAGGGCCCCGAGTTCGTCGCGTTCGCTCCGTTCGCCTCCGAGTACCCCTACGAGGTCTGGTTCGTCCCCCGTCGGCACGCCCGGTCCTTCGTGGACGCGAGCGACCGAGAGGTCGACGCGCTCGCCCGATGCCTGCCCGCCGTGCTGCGCGCGATCGATCGCCAGCGCGGGATCGTCTCCTACAATTGGTTCGTCCACGGCCATCTCCCCACGCCCGGCTCCTGGGATCGGTTCCACTGGCATCTCGAGGTCGCGCCGCGACTCGTCCGGGCCGACGGTTACGAACTCGGTTCCGGCGTCGCGGTGAACCCGGTGGCGCCGGAGCGGGTCGCCGAGGAGCTCCGCCCTCTCGTGGCGACGGCGTTCGGCGGCCAGCAACCCTAAAGGTTCGGTTCCGGTCGTACGGCCGTGTCCGAGCTTCGCGAGCCGATCGTCTCGCTCCTGGGTCATGTCGACCACGGGAAGACGACGCTGCTCGACCGCATCGCCGGGAGCGTCCGGGCTTCGAAGGAAGCCGGCGGGATCACCCAGCATATCGGCGCCATCGAGGTGCCGGGTCCGACGGTGCGACGCCTCTGCGAGGGGATCCTCTCGTCCGGTCAGCTCGCCGTGCCGGGCCTCCTGTTCGTCGACACGCCCGGCCACCGCTCGTTCGAGACGCTCCGACGCCGGGGCGGTGCCCTCGCGGACCTCGCCGTCCTCGTCGTCGACGTCCGCGAGGGGATGATGCCGCAGACGCGCGAGTCGATCCAGATCCTGCGGCACGAAAAGACCCCGTTCGCGGTCGCGCTCACGAAGATCGATTTGCTGAGTGGATGGAGGAAGCCGTCGAGCCCGCTCCCGGTGCTCGAGCAGATCGCCCGCTCGGCACCGGAATTCGGCCGGGCCCTCGATCAGCATCTCTACTCCGTCGCCGAGGAGCTGGTGCAGGTCGGGTTCTCCGCGGAGCGATTCGATCGCGTGAGCGATTTCACCCGAAACGTCGGGATCGTACCCGTCTCGGCCAAGACCGGAGTGGGGGTTCCCGAACTCATCGCGCTGCTCGTGGGGCTCTCGCAGCGGTTCCTACGGGAGGAGCTCGCCCTCGTCACGGAGGGCGGCGAGGCGACGATCCTCGAACGGAGCGACCAGAAGGGGATCGGCCCCGTGGGGAACGTCATCGTCTACCGCGGACGACTCAAGGTCGGCGACGAGATCGTCGCGACCGGCCGCAGCGAGCCGTTCACGACGCGGGTCCGAGGCATCTACCGACCGATCCCGCTCAAGCCCGGGACCGGCTCGAAGCAGGTGAAGCTCACCGCGTTCGACGAGGTGCTCGCCGCGGCGGGAGTGTATCTTTCCGCCCCCGGCATCGAGGACGCGATGCCGGGCGGCCTGCTCAAGGTCGTGCGCACGCCCGACGAGGTCGAGCGGGTGCGGGTCGAGCTGGCGCGCGAGGCCCAACCCGTGGCGGAGCTCGCCGAGAGCGGGGTGGCGATCCTGGCGGATGCGCTGGGAGGTCTCGAAGCGCTGGCGTTCGAGTGCCGGGAGAACAAGATCCCGATCCACGAGGCGACGGTCGGGCCCGTCGGCCGCTCGACGATCATCCGGATGGCAACGGTGAAGGACCCGTCGCATCGCGCCGTGCTCGCGTTCAACGTCCCCGTGCTGCCCGACGCCCAGCCCGAGGGGGACGCCGGACCGGTGCGGATCCTGCGGAGCGACGTGATGTACCGCCTGATCGAGGAGTACGTCACCTGGCGCGACCAGCGCCTGCGCGCGCTCGACGCGCAACGGCGGCTCGAGCTGGTCCACCCCGCGAAGCTCGAGGTGCTCGAGGGGTTCGTCTTCCGCGCCTCGAAGCCGGCGATCGTCGGCGTAAAGGTGCTGGGCGGCACCCTGCGACCGGGCGTGCGACTCATGCGCACCGACGGCACCGAGGTCGGAGTGCTGAAGGCCCTCCAGAAGGACGGCGCATCGGTCTCCGCCGCGGAGGAGTCGAGCGAGCTCGCCGCGTCGATCGACGGGGCGGTGATCGGGCGCAATCTCAAGGAAGGAGACCAGTTGCTCGTCGCGATCCCGGAGTCGGCGGCGCGCCGACTCCGCAAGCAGACCCTCACTCCGCGCGAGTCCGAGATCCTCGAGGAAGTCGCCCGACTCCATCGGCCCGCGCACCCGTTCTGGGGCCAGTGAGATCGGGGATTCAGTCCGCTCCGCCGCCCTCGGGGGGCGGGGGTTCCTCCTCGTCGTCGAACTCGTCGAGCTCGGGATCGTCGAACTCGGCCGGCGGCCCGCGGGCCCCCGAGTAGATCCCCTGGGGGAGGAAGATCCCGAGAAAGATCCCGACCCCCCCGATCGCGATCAGGACCACGGCTCCGAGCACCGGAAGGAAGAACCCCCAGGTGGGATCGCTCAGGGCGCTCGTCGTGTACGTTTCGATCAGCGAGCCCGAGAACGTGGCCGGGGTCGCGTTGGGGTTCGTGATGTTCAGGAACAGCGGGAACGAGAGCGGGCCGCTCGCCGACCAGCTGCCCGAGCTCTCCCACCAGGACGCGATCGCGTGGCCGCTCGCGCACGACTTGGTGGTGCTGCCCGGACAAGGCACGGAGGGGAACACGGTGACGAGCAGCGACGTCGTCGCGGACCAGACGAGATGCGTGCTCGCCGAGGAATCGTTCGTCCCCGCGAGCTGCGGAGTGTACGAGGAGTGGCCGGCGAGGTTGGAGACCGCGATCGGGTCGAAGTTCATGCGCGTCGGGCCCGTCGAGAAGGTGAACGACGCGATCAGCACGCCGGCGCCGACGATCGCCACCGCGGTACCGACGGCAAAGAGGCCCGCCCGCACGGCGCGGACCTACCCGACACCCGAGAAATAGGTTTACCGACAACGGGTGCGTTTGTCGCCCGACTGGTCTTGGACGAAAACTCATAAACTGGTGAGGCCCCCGGTATAGCCGTGACAGACCCTGTCACGCGGGGCGCTCCGGGAGCGCTCGAGGCGGCACCGAAGGGGCCGGCGTGCCCCATGTGCGGGAGCGCCCACCGCATCGTCGACCCGATTCGCTCCGAAACTCACTGCGCGGAGTGCGGCCTCGTGTTCGAGACCACGGAGATCCTCGCGACGCCACCGCCGATCGTCGAGTCGTCCGGTTCCGAAGGCAGCGGTCGCGGGATCGGTCCGTTCGTTCCCCCGGGCGGCTCGAAGCGGGCGCTCGGGTCGACGCTGACGACCGTGCGCGACGGCCAGGGGAAGCGTCTCGATTGGCACCGGCGCTACGAGTTCCAGCACCTGAAGCGGGTGATGCAACGACAGACCTCCCGCGCCGCCGACGGGGGCATCGACCGCTCCCCCGCTCGCAACGAGATCATCGTGGCGGTCGAGCGGCTCAGCCTCCCGCCCGTGATCCAGGCCGAGGCCGAGCACGTCTTCCGCGAGTCGAAGCAGCGGGGTCTCTTCCGAGGCCGCAGCCTTCCCGCCAGCGTCGGGGCGGCGCTCTACGTCGCCTGCCGCCGGTTCTCGATCCCCCGGACGCTCGGTGAGGTGGCCGAAGCCGTCGGGGCGAAGCGCTCGGAGGTCGGGCGCACTTTCAAGGTGATCCAGCGCGGCACCGGCCTGAGCGTTCCCAGCGTCGGCACCAAAGCGTTCCTGGGCCGGTACGCTCAGGAGCTCGCGCTCTCGCCGTGGGTCCGTTCCACGGTCGAAGCGATGCTGGACGAGGCCCGCGACGACCCCGAGCTGTCCGGACTCTCCCCGCACGGACTCGTCGCGGCCCTCATCTATCTCGCCGCCGAGAAGCACGGCGAACGCCGCTCCCGAGCCCAGGTAGCGCGAGTGAGCGCGGTCACCGAAGTGACGCTCCGATCGACGAGCCGCTTGCTCGAGAAGGTATGGGGTCGCCGGGGGCTCCCGTCCTCGCTCGAGACCGAGCCCCCGCGTTGAGACTCGGTCGCCCCCAAAGGCGCGGCGTTTAACCCGCTCGCCCCTTGAGGGAACGCGGAGTCCCGTGCGTCCTCGAGGTGGTCGGTCGGGCGGCACGTACGACGGGTCTGCTCGATCGGCGCGCGCCCGGAGCGTAGGGCGTGCCGCGCCGCGGCCACCCGGGGAGGGATGTTGACCGACCCGACCGTTTCGATCGTCTGGGACGACCGGTTCCGGGCGTACGACCTCGGGGTGGAGCACCCGTTCTCCGAGCGCAGCCGCGCGCTCGCCGCGGAACTCCTCGCCACGACGCTGGGCGACGACGGACCCGCCACGTGGATCCGGTCGGTGGCGCCGGCCGATCGGGCGCTCCTCGAGCTGTTCCACCATCCCTCGTACGTCGACTTCGTGGGGCGGGCGAGCGGGTACGAGAATCCGATCCTGCTCGATGCCGGCGACACCCCCTCGTTCCCCGGTTGCTACGAGGAAGCGGCACGGCTCGTCGAGGGCGCCAGTCAGGCGTTCGACCAGACGTTCCGCACCTCGCGGCCCGCGTTCCACCCCGCCGGGGGGCTTCACCACGCTCGCCCGGACCGGGCGAGCGGGTTCTGCATCTTCAACGATGTCGCGGTGATCGTCGCTCGCGCCGTCGAGCGAGGGCATCGGGTCGCGTATCTGGACATCGATGCCCACCACGGCGACGGGGTGATGTACGGGTTCTACGACTCCGGCAAGGTCCTCGACATCGACATCCACCAGGACGGCCGGACGCTCTTCCCCGGCACCGGATTCCCCTCCGAGACGGGGAAGGGCGACGGGTCCGGACTCAAGGTGAATCTCCCCCTCCCTCCGCTCACCGGCAACGAAGCGCTCGTGCCGCTCTTCCTTCGGGTGGTGCCGCCGCTCCTGCGGTCGTTCCGCCCCGAGGTGATCGTGCTGCAACACGGCGTCGACGGGCACGCCGGCGACGCGCTGGCTCACTTACAATACACTCCGGAAGCGTACGTCGAAATCGATCGCGCCGTTCTTGCGTTGGCGCGCGAAATCTCCGGAGGACGACTCGTCGTCACCGGCGGAGGGGGATACCGCGCGAGCGCCGTCAGCCGCGTGCTCGCCCGCACCGGGCTCGTGCTCGCCGGGGCAACCGTGCCGGACGACCGGAGCGAGCTCGCCGAGTCCTGGCGCTCGTCCTACCGGCAAACGATTGGCGAGCTCCCGCCTCGGACGTGGGGGGAGCCGGAACAGCCGAGCGGGTCCCGCTGGCGCCCCGAACACGAGACGAAGCTCATCGAGGAGCTCGAACGGCGCCTCGGGACGAAATTTCCCGCGCTCCGCCGGGACTAGAGTCGATCGCCCCACGTCGCGCGATCGAGCAGGTCCTGATCCGTCGCGCGGATCCCCTCGGCGACCTCCTCCGCCGACAGCGGACCCCCCGGCCCGCGTCGGGCGCGGGCCCGAACGTCCGCGCGGGCCAGGACGAGCGCACCGATGCCGCGGAGCTCGCGACGCACCCACTCCTCGACGGTGCCCTCGTCCGCTTCGGCCATTGCGAGATGAACCGCGCCGAACACGGCGTCCCGACGCAGCCAGTAGTCGAGGTAGGCCGTCAGGAGGGCCTTCGCGGGCGGACTCATGGGCGGGCAACGATCCGGGGGAGGAACCACCCCGAGCGGAGTCGCGCCACCCTCCGGGGAAAGCTCCAGCAGCGCCCACCCCCCGAGACCCGCCCCGATCGCCACCGGACCGCCTCGACCGTCGAAGAAGAGCGGAAGCCCGGAGAGACCGTCCTCGGCCCGCGGCGGCTCCGCGACCGGAAAGTCGTCCGAGGTCGGGAGGGGGATCGCCGAAGCTAGGGCGGTCCGCACCGGGGCCTCGTCCTTCCACCGGCCTTGGGCGTCGAGCTCCCGGGCGAGCTTCCTTCGCCGCCGTTGAGCGTCTTCCATCCGACGCACGACCGACCGATCGATCCGCCCGCGCACGGACGTGAGCTCTTCCCGGAAGGACGGCGCCGGTGGGGACGGCGTGCGTGCACGGGCGGCGCGGAGACCTTCGAGCGAGACCCCGGGGCAGCTCAGGACCACCGTGGCCTGCAGACGCAGTCCGACGTGGACCGTGATCGGAAATTCCCGGCACGGGGCCGGGCGGGCCGCGTGGACTCGGCACCGGAGCCGGTCGAGCATCTGGCACGCGCCACCATCAGGACGGCTCGCGAGGAAGACGTCCCGGCCGGCTCCGACGAGCTCGGCCTCCGGGGCGATTTGTAGGAGAGGCACGCGATCCGACGAGCTCACCCGCGGCTCCGCGAAGCAGCAGAGCCCGCAGTCCGGCCGACACCGAAAGGCGAATCCGTCGAGCAGCGCGGTGTCGAGGGACGGGAGCGTCGGCTCGGACCCCGTCATGCGTCGCTGGGACCACGGCGCGAGGACGGTATTAATCTCCGCGCGCTTCGGCGGCCGATGGTGCTCGTCGCGAAGGACATCATGGATCGAACGGTACTGACCGTCGACGAGGCGACCGACGCCCTCAGCTGCGCGAGGACGATGGCCCAGCAGCACAAGGGGTACGCCGTGCTGTTGCGCGCCGGCGTCACGATCGCGGGCATCGTGACCGAGTGGGACTACCTCTCCAAAGTCGTCGCGCCCGGGCTCGATCCTGCCCGGGTGGCCGTGCGGGAGATCGCCACCCCGGTCGTCGACTCGTGCGGCCCCGAGACGCCGACGGACGAGGTCGTCGCGTCGATGGCCGAGAAGGGGATCCGACGGATGATCGTTCGCTCCGGGGACCAGGTGCTGGGCATCATCACCGCCCGGAACGTGCTCCGTATGTTCCGCGAATACGTGGACAAAGTCTCTTCCGAAATCGCCGGCTATCAGGCGACCCAGACCCCGCTCGGATAAGCGAGGAAGCTCGGCGTGGCGTCCGCTCCCTGGCGGGCTCCCGGAACGCTCCGGGACCCGGTCGATGGCCGCCTCGGCGGCCGGCAGGGCCGGCTCCCATGAAGTACAAGTGGCTCGTCCTCTCGAACACCACTGTCGCCACGCTGATGGCGGCGATCGACACGAACATCGTGCTGATCTCGCTGCCCACGATCGGCCGTCAGCTCCCCGGTACCAACGCCACGACCCTTCTCTGGATCCTCCTCGGCTACTCGCTCCTCACCGCCGTGGTCCTGCTCAACTTCGGGCGGCTCTCCGACATGTTCGGCCGGGTCCGGCTCTACGTGCTCGGCTTCGCGGTGTTCACGGTCGGTTCGTTGCTCTGCGGTCTCTCCCAGACCGGAGTCGAACTGGTCCTGTTCCGTCTGGTCCAGGCCGTCGGCGCCGGATTCCTGTTCGCGAACTCCGCGGCGATCATCACCGACGCCTTCCCCCCCAACGAGCGGGGTCGGGCCCTCGGGATCAACCAGATCTCGATCGTCGTCGGGGCCGTGGCGGGGCTCATCCTCGGCGGCGCGATCACCGCGACGATCGGCTGGCGGTGGATCTTCTTCGTCAATGTCCCGATCGGGCTCATCGCCACGCTCCGCGCCCGGGCGGATCTGAGGGAGCTCGCCGCCCAGGAGGAGCGGCCCCGGATCGACTGGGCCGGGAACGTCGCCTTCGCCCTCGGGCTCACCGTGATCCTTGCGGGCGTCACGCTCGGCGCGCTCGGCGACGTCGACGGGGACGTCGCGATCGCACTCGTCGTCGCAGGGGCGATCATGCTCGTCGGGTTCGTCTACATCGAGTCCCGGGTCGAGTCCCCGATGCTCGATCTGTCGCTGTTCCGCAGTCGAGTGTTCTCCACGACGACCACCGCGACGCTCCTCAATGCGCTCGCCCGGGGGGCGTTCACGTTCGTCCTCGTCTTCTACCTCCAGGGACCGCCCCGGTATCTCGACCCGTTCACCGCCGGCCTGTTCCTGATCCCGGTGTCGGCGTCGCTGGCCACGTTCGGACCGATCAGCGGCTGGCTCTCCGATCGCTACGGGCCGACGTGGTTCACCGTCTTCGGACTGATCCTCTCGGCCGGGGGATTCCTCTGGCTCGCGACGATCGGCGCCGAGGATTCGTTCCTCCAGCTGACGCCTCCGCTCGTGCTGGTCGGCGCCGGGATGGGTCTCTTCGCCGCGCCGAATCGTGCCACCATGATGACCGCGGTGCCCCCGAACCGCCGGGGCGTCGCCTCAGGGATCGGGACGACCTTCCTCAACACCGGGGCCACGGTCAGCCTCGGGCTCACCCTCGTCATCATGTCGTCCGTCGTGCCCCGCTCGGCGCTCGAGGTCATCCTGACGGGCGGCACGATCTCGGGCGGCGGCACGGTCGCGGCGGGGTTCCTCGATTCGATCCACCTGATCTTCCTCATCTCGGCCGGGCTGGTCCTGCTGTCGCTCGTCCCGATCGCCCTGCGCGGGAAGGCCCCGCCGCCGGCCCCGGAGCCGGCGGCGGCCGGAGACTGAGCCCCGGCCGGGCTCAGTCGTGCGGGAGCAGAGTGCGCCGGGCGAGCAGGGTGGCGAGGCAGAAGATCGCCACCGTCCACGCGACGAGCCCGCCGAGGTAGACGTACGGCGGGTACGGGTAGTAGGCCGTCCCGAAGAAGTTCTCGCGCAGGACGTTCACGCACAGGCTGACGGGATTGTAGCTCGCGACGTCGCGGAGCCACTGGGGCATGGACCCCCACGGATAGATGGCGTTCGAGGTGAACAGCACCGGAAGGTTGATCGCGTTCACGACCGCGAAGTACGACTGCGGCTGCGTCAGGAGGAACCCGAACGCCGAGAAGAGTCCGGCGAACATCGCGGAGAGGAGCACGATCGCGGCGAGCATCTCGAAGGCGCCGAGGACCGAGATCGACTGCGTGATGTCGAGCCCGCTGAGACTCGAGATCCCCGTGTGCCCGAGGAGGATCGCGAGCCCGAGCACGAAGAAGGAGAGCAAGGTCGGTTGGACCGCGCCCGCGATCACGCGCGAACCGAAGACCGCGGTCGCCGACGCCGGGGAGGCGGCGATGCGCTTGAAGATCCCGAACAGCTTGTCGAAGATGACGTTCGCGCCGGTGAAGAGCGTCGCGGTCAGCGCGACGAATCCGGCCATCCCGACCGCGAACGACGAGAAAAAGTTCGGGGCGCTGAGGAAGTAGCCGGGCGGCAGGAGCACCGAGTTCCCGCCGGCGAGGTTCGAGAACCCCTGGCCGAACAGGGTGAGGTACAGGATCGGGATCAGGAGGCTCGTGAAGATCGCCGCCGGGTTCCGGGCGATCCGCAGGAGCTCGCGTCGCGTCAGCGCGAGGATCGGGATCGCCATCAGCGGCCTCCCCGGCCCATGCCCTGGCGGACCTGTCCGATCCGGACGGCCATGTCGGTGGCGGTCGGCCCGCTCTCGTCCTCCCGGAACTCTCGGCCGGTGTACTCGAGGAACACCTCGTCGAGGCTGGGACGCTTCAGGGAGACGGCCGTGACCGTGACGCCGGACTTGAACGCGGACTCGACGAGCACCGGCACGAGCTGCTCGCCGCTCGCGCACTTGATCCGGTAGGCCCCGTCCTGCACCTGCACCGAGGTGGCGCCGGGGATCGCCTGGAAGAGGGGCGTGAGATCCCGGTCGGTCTGCTGGATCCGGACGGTGACGACATCGCCCCCGAGATTGTCCTTCAACTGGGCCGGAGTTCCCGTGGCGACGATCTTCCCGTGGTCGATGATCGCGAGCCGATCGCAGAGATTGTCCGCTTCGTCCAGGTAGTGGGTGGTGAGGAACACGGTCAGCCCGAGCTCCTTCCGCAGGTCCTGGATGTACCGCCAGAATCCGGCCCGGCCCTGGGGATCGAGGCCGAGGGTCGGCTCATCCAGGAAGAGGATCTTCGGATTGTGAACGAGGCCGACCGCCAGCTCGAGACGGCGCCGCATGCCGCCGGAGTAGGTCTTGACCGGCCGATCGGCCGCCTCCGCGACCTGCATCTGATGGAGCAGCGACTCGATCCGAGCGTGCCCCTCGGCGTTGGGGACGGAGTAGAGGGCGGCCTGCAGCTCGAGGTTCTCCCGCCCCGTGAGATCGGAGTCGGCGGTGGACTCCTGGAAGACCAGACCGATGCGTCGCTTGACCTCCTCGGGGCGCTGCGCGATGTCGAGACCCGCGGTCATTCCTCGACCGCTCGTGGGTCGAAGGTTCGCGGTGAGCATCTGGACCGTGGTGGTCTTTCCCGCGCCGTTCGGTCCGAGGAATCCGAAGACCTCCCCTTCCTTGACGGTGAAGCTGACGCCCTGCACGGCCTTGACTTTCCCGCCGTACGTCTTGGCCAACTCCTCGGCGACGATCGGGTCGGTCATGGGTGCCTCCCCCACGCATCCCCGAGTGTAGATAAAGTTGGAACTCACCGGGCACGCTCACGGGAGGTACGTGCGAAGGCGCGACACGGTGAGGGGAGAGCCGGGCCGAACCGATGGACCGGCCCCCGAGCCGCTGGTCGAGCGTGTCTTCGTTCGGTCAGGCGGGGGCGTGGGGCTCGCTCGGCCCGACCAACCGCGCCCCCCCGGCTCCCGGTGGGATCGTCGCGGCCGAGGCGTCGGACGCGGGACGGTACGCCGCTCGGAGCCGCAGGAAGAACAGCACCGCGACTGCGACGAGAGGGAGCGTGTAGGGCAAACCGAGCGTCAAGAGCAGCCCGAACACCGCCTGCCACAGCACGAATCCGAAGGCGAGATGGACGAGGAGGTAGTCGTGATTCCGACGCCCGAGACCGCGCCGCACGGTTTCCGCGATCACGGCGAAGACCGCGAGTTCGATCGCGATCTCGAGCGCCGGTGGCGTCGCGGTCGGCGCGAGCCCGTACTCCAGCACCAACCCGAGGGGGAAGAACGCGAAACCCAAGATCCCGATCCCGGCCGGCGACAACGTGGCGCGATCGCCCGAGGGAGAGGCGAATCGCGCGGGGAGCCGATACGCGGCGTACACCAGCAGCGCAATCACCGCGAGGCTCGCGAGCAAGAGCCCGGGGCCGAGCCAGAATTGGTACGTGCGGTAGACGATCGCCATCTCGATGCCTGTGGAGAGGGCGAGGGTAGCGAACGCCGTGACCACGCCCCGGGCCCCGATCAGCGATCGCCCCCGCGTCGAGGGTAGGGCGAGACCGAGCAGCAGGATCGGGAGCCCGATCGAATAGATCACGTGGAACGCGAGCACCCCCGTGGCCCAGACCCAGTTCACGCCCAGAAAGTGGCCGTACGCGCCGAGGATCCCATCGACGGACGGACGGTTGTTGAAGAGCGTGTTGTCCCCCAGGCCTTCCTCCGTCACGCCGTACGCCAGGCCCAGCGCGAGGGCCGACCCCCATCCCTTTCCCCAACGCATCAATGCCTCCCGGATCAACAGAGCCCCGGCCGTGTACTGTCCGACGTTGATGGCCAGCTGGATCGTGAAAGAGGCGGGATTGGTGACGAGCGCCAAGAGGGGGCTCGAGGTGGAGAGGTACTCGGGGAGACCCGGGGTCAGGATGGCCAGGCAGACGATCGGATGACTCCGGAACCAGTCGAGCCCGCGCGCGCCGACCACCGAGTCGACGGTACGCCGGGCGCGTCTACATCAATCCCGAGGCTCGAGCCCCCGGGCGTGGCCCGCGCGGCGGGGCCGGAAGTTTAATCGCTCCTCGCGTCTCGCCGCCGCGATGGCGACCCGCCGTAGATGGAGGACCCTCATCCTCGACATCGGGGGGAGCCACGTGAAGGCCGGATTCTCGGATCGGACGAACGAGATCAAGATCCCCTCCGGCCCGGACCTCAACCCCGAGCGCATGGTGAAGAAGCTCGCGCGGGCGCTAGCGGGCCAGCGGTACGATCGGGTGTCGATCGGGTACCCCGGCGTCGTCGTGCGAGGGCGCATCGTCGGCGAGCCCCACAACCTCGGTCCGGGCTGGGTCGGCTTCGACTTCGAGCACGCCCTCGGGCGCCCCACCCGGATCGTCAACGATGCGGCGATGCAGGCGCTCGGCAGCTACCAGGGGGGCCGCATGCTCTTCCTCGGGCTCGGCACCGGCCTCGGCACGGCGATGGTCCTGGACGGCGTCCTCGCGCCGATGGAGCTCGCCCATCTGCCGTACAAGAAGGGGAAGGTCTACGAGGAGTTCGTCGGAGAGGCCGCCCTCGTCCGCTACGGTCGCAAGAAATGGGAACGCGAGGTGTTCGACGTGACGGCGCTGCTCGTGGCGGCCCTCGAGCCGGAGTACGTCGTGCTGGGCGGCGGCAACGTCCGCAAGCTCCGCCGGCTGCCCCCGCGGGCCGTGCCCGGGGACAATCGCAACGCGGTGCTCGGAGGGATCCGCCTCTGGGAACCCACCGCCGAGTCACCGCGCGCGCGGCCGAAGCCGCGTCGCCGACGTCGATAACCCGGCCGCGGCACTCCGGTCAACGTACCACTCCGCAGGCCGCCTCGGGCGGACGAGAGTTGCCGGCCACCGGCGGTCCCCGCCCTCCGCGCTCGCCAGCGTCCCGGCCAGCGCCGTCGCCTTGTCCGCGCCGGCGACCAGGAACACCGCCGCGCGCGTGGCGGAGAGCGCCGGGGCGGTCATCGTCAGGCGCGGGACGAGCGGAGGCAGGCCGGCCCGCGGCACCGCGACGACCCATCGCCGGCGCTCGCGGACGCTCGGTTGTCCCGGGAAGAGGGAGGCGGTGTGGCCGTCGGGCCCGATGCCGAGCAACGTCAGGTCGAACGTCGGGGCGTCGGCCCCCCCATCCACCGCGCGGAGCCGGCGCTCGTACCGACGGGCCGCCTCGACGAGGGGTCGCACCTCCCCTCGCAGTCGATGGACACGGTGACGGTCGATCGGGACACGGGAGAGGAGGGCGGACCACGCGGCGCCGAAGTTGCTCGCGGGATCCGTCGGCGGGACGGCCCGTTCGTCGGCGAAGTACACGTCCGTCCGGGGCCACGGCAGCGAGGTCGGGGTTCGAGCCCATCGCTCGAACAGACCGAGCGGGGTGCGGCCGCCCGAGAGCACGAGCCGGAACCGTCCCCGGGCCGCCACGGCCTCCCGGGCGGCCGCGGCGACGCGTTCGGCGACCGCCGCGCTCGCCCGGTCCAGGTCGGGGAAGACGCGGAGCGGTCGGGCTACTCCACGTACCACCGGTGCCCCCACTCGCGGACGAGGCTCTCGGCCTCCGCGGGACCCCAGGAGCCGGCCGGATAGAAGGCGAGACGGGGCGGCGCGACGAGCAGCGGTTCGTAGATGCGCCAGGATTCTTCGACCTCGTCGGCCCGCACAAAGAGCGTCGGATCGCCGAGCATCACGTCGACGAGCAGGGTCTCGTACCCATCGGGGAGTTGCCCGAAGACGTCCGCGTAATGGAACTTCATGCGATGGGTCTGCACCCGCAGCTCCCGGCCGGGAACCTTGATCTCGAAGGCGAGTTCGAACCCCTCGTCCGGTTGCACCAGGATCGAGATGCGATCCGGATTCGCCTCGTACTCCTCGCTCGTCTGGAAGAACGATACCGGCGGGGCCTTGAACGTGAGGACGACCCGCGTCGCCTTCGCCGGAAGGCGCTTTCCGGTGCGGACGAAGAACGGGACGTCCTGCCACCGCCAGTTGGCGACTTTGAGCCGTAGGGCGACGAACGTCTCCGTGTCGGACTTGGGCGCGACGCCGGGCTCCTCCCGGTATCCCGGGACCGGCGTCCCGGCGACCGTCCCGGCGGTGTACTGCCCCCGGACCACGTCCTCGGGCTGGAACCGCACGACCGATTGGAGGACCTTCACCTTCTCGTTCCGGATCGAATCTTCGTCGCGCGTCGCCGGCGGCTCCATCGCCACGAGGGTGAGGATCTGGGTGGCGTGATTCTGGATCATGTCGCGCAAGGCGCCGGCGCTTTCGTAGTAGGCCGCCCGAGCCTCCACCCCCAAGGACTCGGCGACGGTGATCTCGACCTGGTCGATCCGCTCCCGGCTCCAGAGCGACTCGATGAACATGTTCGCGAAGCGGAAGACCAGGAGGTTCTGGACGGTCTCCTTCCCCAGGTAATGGTCGATCCGATACACCTGCTTCTCCGCAAAGTACCGGTGCACGAGCTGGTTCAGCGACTCGGCGCTCGCGAGGTCACGGCCGAACGGCTTCTCGATCACGAGGCGCGTCCATCCCGGCCCCTCGTGGAGTCCGGCCCCCCCGAGGCCGGAGATCGTGGGGGCGAACGCCTCGAGCGGGAGGGCGAGGTAGAAGATCCGGTTCCCGCCGATGCCGAGCGTCCGCTCGAGCGTCTCGATCCGCTGGCGAAGCGCGCCGAAGCTCGCCGCCCCCTCGTCCGGGACGGACTGGTAGTACAGGGTCTGGTCGCAGAACGCTTGGAGCCGGTACGGTTCCGCGACGCGGGCGGTCGTGAGCGAGGAGAGCGCGAGCGCCCGGAACGTCGCGTCGTCGATCGGGCGGCGGGCGGCGCCGAGCACGACGCTCCCCTCCGGGAACTTTCCCGTCGCCCGGAGCTGGTACAGGACCGGGAGGATCTTGCGCTGCATCAGGTCCCCCGTCGCGCCGAAGACGACGAACAGGTGGCGGTCGGGGACCTCGGGACCCATCCTCAACTCTCCCGCTTGACCTCGTGGCCGCCGAACTTGTTGCGCATCATGGCGAGCAAGCGCTCCGTGAACGGATCGGACTCGCGCGATCGAAGGCGCGCCTGCAGCGCGAGGGTGATGACCGGGGCGGGGATGTTCAGGTCCATCGCTTCCTGGACCGTCCACCGCCCCTCGCCGGAGTCGGCCACCCACGGCTCGATCCCCGTCAACGTCGGATTCTCACGGAGCGCGTCCTCGGTGAGTTCGAGCAACCAGGACCGCACGACGCTGCCGTAGCGCCAGACCTCCGCGATCTGGTGGAGGTCCAGCTGGAAATCCGACTTGGCCTGCATGACCGCGAACCCCTCCGCGTACGCCTGCATCATCCCGTACTCGATCCCATTGTGGACCATCTTCACGAAGTGCCCCGAGCCCACGGCCCCCATGTGGCCCCATCCCCGGTTCGGGCCGGGCGCGAGCGTCTCCAGGACCGGGCGCAGGCGTTCGACGTCCGCGTCCGCGCCCCCGACCATCATCGAGTAGCCTTCGGTCAACCCCCACACCCCGCCGCTGGTTCCGACGTCGAGGTAACGGAAACCCCAGCCCGAGACGAGCGCGGCCCGACGGAGCGTGTCCCGGTAGTACGAGTTCCCGCCGTCCACGATGAGGTCGCCGGGGGCAAGCAGCCCATGGAGCTGGTCGAGGGTCTGGTCCACCGGCGCGCCCGACGGGATCATCAGCCAGACGACCCGCGGGGGCGCGAGCTGTCGCACGAGGTCCGCGAGGGAGCTGGCCCCCGCTGCGCCCTGGGCAACGACCTCGTCGACGACCGCCTTCGTGCGGGCGTAGCCGACGACGCGATGGCCTCCGCGCACCAGCCGGATCGTCATGTTCCCGCCCATCTTGCCGAGTCCCACCATCCCTAGCTCCATCGTTTTCCTCCTATCCCGCCGCGATCCCCACGCGGTCGAGCGCCTCCGCGAGCCGGTTCGGGTCGCGGACCTCGAGGGTCTGCAGTCCGAGCGACGCGGCCGCCGCGATGTTCTCGGGGCGATCGTCCAGGAAGAGCGCCTCGTCCGGCGCCCGGTCGGTGAGGGCGAGCGCATATCGGTAGGCGTCCGGGTCGGGCTTGCGCCGCCCGGTGTAGCACGAGCTGAAGAACACATGGAAGACCTCGCGCAGCCCGAAGGTACGGATCCGGTACTCGTTGAGCTCGCGGGACTCGTTGTTGAGCGCCGCCATCGTGTACCGGCCACCGTCTCGGAGCGACCGCGCGACGGCGTAGGCCGGATCGTTCCGCACGGACTGGGCGCACACGAACGCCCAGAACGCCTCGGGAGTAAAGCTCCGGCTCTCGTAGAACACCGTGGCGTCGAGATACGCCCGCCGGTCCATCCGGCCGGTCTCGAACGCCGCGTCGACCCGCTGGTGCCGCCGTTCGAGCTCGTCCGCATCCAGCCCAAATCGGGCGGCGGCCGCGGCGCGCGCCCGGTGGTCCCAGCCGTTCGAGAGGACGACCCCACCCACATCCCAGAGAAGCAGGGAGACGCTACCCATGGAGCGCCCCAGCGATCCGGGCGAGCCCTCCGGGGACGTCCCCGCCGAGATCGATCCGAAGCACCCGGCGTCCCTTCTGGCGCAGGGCCTGGTAGTCGCCGAGAGACTGCGCCCGGATGAGCTGCCCGAAGCTGTACTCCTCGCCCGGCACGGGGAGATCCTGCGTCGGAGTATCGACGAGCTGGAGGAACAGGCCGGTGTTCGGCCCGCCTTTGTGGAGCTGGCCCGTGGAGTGCAGGAACCGCGGGCCGTACCCGAACGTCGTCGCGAGCCCGAACCGTTCGAGCACGCCGCGTCGGATCGATGCCAGCGCCGCGGAGGTCGCGTCCGTAGGGGCGAGGTACGCCTGGATCGCGACGTAATCGCCGGGGTGGGCGAGGGACGTCCACGCCCTCCAGGCGCTCGTCAGCTCTTCCCCGTTCGCCGCGACGGTCACGACCTCGGAGCCGCCGGTCGCGCCCGCCGGTCGTGCCATCGCCTGGCGCGCGAGCTCCTTCGCCAGTTCCACGTCGGGCTGATCGTACGGATCGATGCCGATCACGCTGCCCGCGATCGCCACGGCCACCTCCCAACGGAAGAACTCCTCCCCGAGGGCCCCGGGGGTCGGCACCCGGATGCGAACGACCGGGAATCCGGCGCCCTCGAGACGGCTCACGTGCGCGGCGAGCGCCCCGTCGACGGCGTCCTCGGATTGGATCTCGACGAAGAGCCGGTCCCCCCCGTAATGCTCGGCCGCCACGAGCGGTTCGTCGACCACGGGGACGATGCCCTTACCGATCTTCCCCGTGCTCTCCGCGACGAGCTGCTCCGTCCATACGGGGAACGGCGCCATTCGACCCCCCCCGTAGAACGTCAGCTTGTCCTTGCCCCGGGTCGCAAGCGTGCCGATCACGGCCCCGAGCGCGAGTCCCGGGTTCTCCTCGAGCGGAACGGACGGGCCGCAGGCCGCCGCCATCGTCCACGCCCGCCCGAGCAGCATGCGGAGGTCGAGGCCGATCAGCGCCGCCGGTACGAGGCCGAACATCGTGAGCGCGGAATAGCGGCCGCCGACCGTGGGGACTGCGAGGAAGACCTCCCGGAAGCCTTCCGAGCGAGCGAGTCGCTCGAGCGGAGTCCCGGGGTCCGTGATCGCGGCGAACGCGCCGCCCGGCGACGCGCCGGTCGCCCGCACCGCGGCCGAGAAGTACCGGTAGAAGGAGAGCGGCTCGGTGGTCGTTCCGGATTTCGATGAGACGAGGAAGAACGAATGGGCCGGGTCGATGCGCTCGCGGAGCGCGGCGATCGCATCGGGGTGGGTCGTGTCCAGCACGTGCAGTTCGGGAAAGCCGGGGCGGCTCCCGAAGATCGCCCGAAGCACGTCCGGGGCGAGACTCGAGCCGCCCATCCCGAGGACGACGACGTGACGGAAGCCGGCCGCGCGGACTTCCTCCGCGAAGCGGGTCAGCCGATCGACCTCTTCGTGCATCAGCTCGGGAAGATGGAGCCAACCCATGCGCTCCGCGACGTCGCTCGGCGGGGCGGCCGGCCAGAGGGTCGGGTCCTGGCGCCAGAACCTCTCAGGGACGCGGGCCTGCGACCAGGTCGCGATCTGTCGCTCGACGCTCGGCTCGTCCGCGCCGAGGTCCCACGATTGGGGATCGACCCGGCCCCCGACGATCGCGGCCTTCTTCGCGGCCAGCGAGCCGAGGAGCTGGGTGAACGAGTCGGTGAACAGCGATACCCCCTCGGCCTGCAGCTGACGCGTCACCGCGTCCAGATCCACGCCGATCGCCCGCGCGCGAGCGAGGGTCGCCTCGGCGTCGGCCGCTCCGTCGCGCACGGTATCCCCGCGGACCACGCCGTGATCCTCGAAGGCTGTCAGGGTTCCCGGCGGCAGGGTGTCCACGGTGTCGGG
>DATJNY010000064.1:0-5034 GCA_035507575.1 Thermoplasmata archaeon
CCTGATCGGTTTCGGGGTCCGGGACGCGTCCACGGCACGGCGCGCGCTCGCCACCGGCGTCGACGGGGTGATCGTCGGGACGGCGCTGGAGCAGCGGCTGCGTCGGGGCGACCCCCCCGACTCGATCCGCCGCTTCCTGGCCGCCATCGCTTCGGCGTAACCGAGAGACGTTCCCGTCGGCGTTCGACGCGTCAACCGGCGCCGGAGCCGTTTGCCGACGCCCCCGAGCTCGGGGCCCGCTGGAAGCGGTAGATCGCCTCGCGGGTGACCACCCCGGCGAGCCGATGCGGCTCGGCGGCGTCGGTGACGAGCACGGCCTCGACGCCCTCGGCGTCCATCAACCCGACCGCGTCGAGCAACGTGGCCGAGGACCGCACGGCCGGGAAGCTCTCTCGGGTGATCGCCCGGACGAGCGTGGCCTCGCGGGTCCCGGGCGGGATCCCGAGGATGTCCGCGAGCCGCACCTCGCCGATGAGTCGCTCGTGCTCCACGACCGCGAGGACGGGGGCGTTGCTCGCCGAGAGTCGGAACATCGCGTCCGCGACGCTGCTCGTCGGCGCGTCCGTCGCGACGTCCCGCTGTAGGGCGGAGGTGACCGGCATATGGCGGAGGAACTCCGCGAAGTACTCGGTGGTGTGCGCCGGGGAGGCGAGGCGGTTCTCGACCTGCTCCTCGTAGAGGTGGTACGGGCCCGCGACGTAGTACCCGATGAAGATCGCGATCATCGCGGGGACCAGCAGCGCCTCCGAGCCGGTCATCTCGACGACCATCACGATCGTCGCGATCGGGGCCTTCGAGACGCTCCCGAAGAACGCCATCATCCCGATGACGGTGAACGCGGTGACGTCCCCCGGGTTCGCGACCGAGGGGAACGCGAGATCGATGAAACTGACGACGGAGAACCCGACGAGCGCCCCGATCACGATCGCCGGGCCGAACAGCCCCGCGCTCCCGCCCGAGCCGACGGTCAGCGCCGTCGCGACCATCTTCACGAAGATCAGCGCGACGATGAGCACGAGGACGACCACGGCCAAATGGCCCTGGAAAAGGAGCCACTGTACCACCCCGTATCCGATGCCGATCCCGCCGACCGCGAGCAGGTGGTTCTCGTACGGCAGGAGGTAGTACAACGCGAGGAAGAGGACCCCAACGACCGCGACCCCGACCGCCGGCCGGGCCCACTTCGGCAGCCCGATCCGCTGAAAGAAGTCTCGGGTGCTGTAGAACGTGACCACGTAGAGGATGCCGAGCAGCCCGGCGATCGCGCCGAGCAGCGCGAAGACGGGGAGTTGCTCCGGGATCCAACCGATCCCGGGCGTGGCGAACTCGGGCCCGAACCCGTCGAACGCGCCGAAGATCGAGTAAGAAATCACCGAGGCCATGATCGACGGCATGATCACCTCGGGTTCGAAGTCCGAGAGATAGAGGACCTCGCTGGAGAGCAGCGCCGCGCCGAACGGCGCCTTGAAGATCGCGCCGATGCCCGCGCCGACGCCGGCCATCATGGCCACCCGGCGCTCCTGCGTCGAGAGGCCCAGCGGGCGCGCGAGGAAGCTCCCGAGCCCGGACCCGATCTGGGCGGTCGGCCCCTCCCGGCCGCCGCTCCCGCCCGTGCCGATCGTGAGGACGGACGCGATGAACTTGAGGGGCGGGACGCGGTACCGCACCACGCCGCGCCCCCGGTGGAAGGCACGGATCGTCTGGTCGGTACCGTGCCCTTCGATCTCGGGGGCCGCCTTCCAGATCAGCAGACCGACCGCGAGGGCGCCCGCGATCATCAGGACGGGGAGGATGAAGAATCGGGACGGATCCGTCGACCACGAGAACGGCGCGGTCGGCGGGCTGCCGATCTCCGGCAGGTGGAGCCCGACGGCCCAGCCCAGCACGTCGTAGATCATGAAGTTCAACGCCTCGAACAACGCGACCGCGACGAGTCCCGCGATCACGCCGACCGTGATCCCGATGAGCGCCCACCGGTAGAGGCTCCTCGCCCCGCCCAGCGAAGGGTGGCGCAGCCATCCGACCGTCTTCGACCAGCCGGTGCCGTTTCCGGCGGAGTCGGTCGAATCGTCCTCGGTCGCAGGTGTCACGCGTATCCCTTCGAGGGGACCGACGCCCCCCCGACCGGAGGGGAAACTCACGGGGAAACGAGCAGGGCGAGACGGTCTCCGATTTTTCCTGCCCAGCGGGCGGGGTTACAAATCGTCTGCCGGTCGGCGCGGGAGCGCGTTCGGCCTCTCCGGGTCAGGGGCGGATCCGTTCCAACGCCAGGAACCGGACCGCCGATTCCGGCCCGACCGCCGCGAGGACGAACTCCTTGCGGACGCCCTGCGCCACGCGCACGCCCCCGGCGATCTCGGGCCACGCCGCCCGATGGCTCGCGGGGACCGCCTGGACGAGGTACTTGGCGTGGGCGTGGTCCGGGTTTCGGGGGTACGCGCGAAAGTGCGCGCCGTACTTGAATCCGGTTTTCACGACGAGCTTCCGTCCCCGGAGCTCGCGGTAGGCGGCCCGCCGCTCGGCGAACCGGGGATCCAGGCGGCGCGCACGACGCACGAGGCGGTCCGCCGGAACGGACCGGCCGGTCCGCGCGTCCCGCACGGTGAGCTGTCCCGAGTCGACCAGGTACGTCGCCTCGAGCAGCGAGAGCTCGAGCCGGTCGCCCACGCGGCTTCCGTAGGCGAGCGACCGACCGAGCTCGTCGACCGCGGCGGGCTCGTGGACCGTCACGCGATCCTCGGAGAGCCATCCGACCGTCGCCCGCGCGAGGGGCGTCGGAGGGAGGGCGCCCCCGGGCGTGGTCCGGCGGACCCGGTAGTACGTGAGGTCGGACTCCTCGTCGACGAGTGCGAGCAGGAGCTGTTTCTTGGCGCTCTGCGCGCGGTCGGCGAGATCGAACAGCCGCGCGAGGTCGAACGGTTCGCGCTCGCTGAGCGCCTCGATCCAGAACCGGGAGGGCGTCTTGTGGAGGGTCCCTCCCCGCGGCAGCACGGTGAACGCCACGGGAGGCGGAGAGGCCCGGACGACGTACCCGCGTTGACGGAGATCCCGGTAGACCAGGTACCGGACGGGGAAGCCGCGGTCCGCCCGCACGGCGCGCCGGAACACCTCGGCCCACGCGAGGCCGGTCCCCGAGAGGGTGCCGACCTCGGCGCGGGCCATCTCCGCGAGATAGACCGCCTCGTACCGATCGAGCGTCAGTCCGCCGTTCGGCGTCGGGGTGCCGAAGTACCCCTTCGCGTAGATGGAACTGGACTCGGCGGGGTCCTCGAATCGGGCCGTTCCGTCGGCGGCGAGCACGCCGCTCACGGTGCGGCCTTCCGCACGTCGTCGAACGTGAGGAGGGGCTCGAGGCGGACCCCGGCGTGCGCGAGCAGTTCGACGGCCCCCTCGTTCCGATCGAGCACGACCAGGACCCGGTCGACGACGCCGCCCGCGGAGCGGACGATCTCGACCGACCTCAGGGTCGTCCCGCCGGTTGTCGTCACGTCCTCCACGACCAGGACCCGAGAGCCAGGCGGGATCTCCCCCTCGTACGCCTGTTTCGTCCCGTGCTCCTTGACGGCCTTGCGGAGCACGACGTACGGCCGCCCCAGCCGGAGGGCGACCGCGACGACCAGCGGGACCGCGCCGAGTTCCATCCCCGCGAGGCGCTCCTCGGCGCCGGCGCGCTCGGCGAGGGCGCGGGCGAGCGTCTCGAGTCGCCGAGGGTCCGGCCACGCCTTTTTGACGTCGACGTAGACGTCGCTCTTCTTCCCCGACGAGAGCGTGAAGTCGCCAAAACGGATCGCGCCGGCGTCGAGGAGCAAGCGCGCGATCTCTCCCTTCGAGGGGGCCGGGGGGGCATCGAGGTTTGTCACCAGGGCACCTTCTTCAGCCCCAACTGGAAACCGACCCAGTTAAAGACCGCGTGGAGGCCGAGCGTATAGACGAGGAGCCAGAAGACCCCCTCCCAGCTCGCGAAGGTGCCGAGGAAGAGCCCGGGATAGAGCGCGCTGCCGACGAGGATCGGGACCAGCACGAACGGAAGCTGGTCGAGGAAGATCGTCCGCGCCCCGCTCTCCCGACCGAGACGGCGCTTCAGGAACGAGCCGAGCGCGTCACCCGTCATCGCGCCGAAGGTGAGCAGGGCCACGACGGGCACGGCGGCGAGGACGGTCGGGGCGAACCGGGGCACCAGCTGCAGGTTCGGCGGGGCCAGGAGTATCAGCCACGCCTCGAGGAGACCCACGGGGAGGGCGACGAATCCGCCGAAGAGGAATCCGCTCCACGTCTTCGACGGACCGAGGACCCGCCGTCCGTCGCGCGCCCAGTTCCGGCCGAAGTCCATCGCGGGCCCGCGGCCCTTCGGGATCGTCGCGATCGCGTTCGCGACGTACGCAGGCAGGAGCACCCAGAGCACGGCGAGCGCCGCGGACTCGAAGGGATCCAGCACGGGACCCTCGTTACGTTTCCCGGACGAACCGTTCGATGGTCATCGCGACGCCCGCGATCTTCCGAGGGTCGGCGTTCTCCTCGGCCTCGTGGATGTGGGTTTCGGGATCCATCGAGCCGAACACCAGGGCCGGTAGAGGCGCGCCGTGGGGAGTTTTGAGGTCTCGCAATGCGGAGGCGTCCGTGCCCCCGTACTCGCCACGGATCCCCTCGGCCCCGAGCGTTTCCCGCATGATCCGCTCGAGCTTGATCGCCGCCGGATGGTCGACGGGTAGTGCGTAGCCCGCCCGGCAGCGGGACGGGGGTGCGTCGATCCGCGCGAGCGGGGAATGCGTCGCGGCCCAGCTTCGCGCGTACCGGTACGCGGCGTCGAGCCCGTCGGACAGTTCCATCTCGGGGGTCAGGCGAAGATCGACGGCGAAGGTCGCTCCGCCGACGGCCCGACCGTCGAGCCACCCGCGATCGACGGCGGCGCGCAGGATCTGGAACGTGATCGGGACCGGATTATGGCCCCGGTGCGGGTAGCCGCCGTGGGTCGACTCCCCGATCAGCTGCAGGGCGTGCGCGCCGGCGGGCACCGTGAGCGCCGTCGGGCCGGCC
>DATJNY010000065.1:0-9058 GCA_035507575.1 Thermoplasmata archaeon
GCCGTCGCGGACGCCGTGCGCACGACGCTCGGCCCGCGGGGAATGGACAAGATGCTCGTCGACTCGATGGGGGATATCACCATCACGAACGACGGCGTCACTATCCTGAAGGAAGTTGACGTCGAGCATCCCGCGGCAAAGATGATCGTCGAGGTCGCCAAGACCCAGGACCAGCAGTGCGGCGATGGGACGACCACCGCGGTCGTGCTCGCCGGCGAGCTCCTGAAGCGCTCCGAGTCCCTCCTGGAGCAGAACGTCCACCCGACCGTGATCGTGCGCGGGTTCCAACAGGCCGTCCAGGAGGCCCAACGCCTCCTCGAGACGGAGATCGGGACCTCCGTGAAGGCCGGGGACGAGGCGATCCTGATCGACTGCGCCACGACGGCGATGGGTTCGAAGGGTGTCTTCGGATCCCGGGACCACCTTGCGAAGATCGCGGTGCAGGCGGTTCAGAAGATCGCGGAGCAGCGCGGCGGGAAGACCATCGCGGACGTCAACCAGATCAAGGTCGAGAAGCGCCACGGCGGCACGATCTCGGACACGGAGCTGATCGCCGGCATCATCCTCGACAAGGAACGCGGTCACCCCCGGATGCCGAGCGAGGTGACGGGCGCGAAGATCGCGCTCCTGAACTCGTCGCTCGAGATCAAGAAGACCGAGATCGAGAGCAAGATCAACATCAAGAACCCGAGCCAGATCCAGAACTTCCTCGACGAGGAAGACAAGACGTTCCGCAAGATGGTCGAGGCGATCAGGGCCTCGGGCGCGAACGTCGTCGTCTGCCAGAAGGGGATCGACGACGTCGTGCTGCACTACCTCGCGAAGGAGGGGATCTACGCCGTGAAGCAGGTGAAGGAGTCCGACCTGCAGAAACTCGCCCGGGCGACCGGTGCGAAGGTCGTGACCGGCTACAAGGACCTCACCGCGGCGGATCTCGGTTCGGCCGCGAAGGTCGACGAGCGTAAGGTGGGGGACGACGACATGACGTTCGTCACCGGCTGCTCGAACCCGCGCTCGGTCTCGATCCTGATCCGCGGCGGCACGGAGCACGTGACCCAGGAGGTCGAGCGGTCGCTCAACGACGCGCTCAAGGTTGTCTCGAGCGTCCTCGAGGACGGCGTGGTCTGCCCCGGCGGGGGCGCCACCGAGATCGATCTCGCCGTCAAGCTGCGCAAGTGGGCCCCGACCGTCGGCGGCCGCGAGCAGCTCGCGGTGGAAGCCTTCGCGCAAGCGCTGGAAGTCGTGCCGTGGGCGCTCAGCGAGAACGGCGGCTTTGACTCGATCAACACCTTGATCGAGCTCCGGCGCGGCCACGACGGCCCGTCGGCGAACAAGAACATCGGGATCAACCTCGCGGACGGCAAGGCGACCGACATGTGGCAACTCCACGTTGTCGAGCCCCTGCGGGTGAAGCGCCAGGCGCTCTCCTCCGCCAGCGAGGTCGCGGCGATGGTGCTCCGGATCGACGATGTCATCGCCTCGAAGAAGTCCGCTCCGCCGACCCCCGGCGCGGGCGGCGGCCACGACCACTAGGCCCGAACCTCTTTCCCGGACCGGCGGCGCGGCCGCCGGTCCGAAGCCTTCTTAACAGCCCATCGATAGGCCGCTCCCCATGCGGACGAAACCGGTCGAAGGAGTGCTGCGGCTCGATGTCGTGGCGCTCGACCCGCGTCCGGCGGTCTACCTTGCCTATGATGGACTCGCCGGCCTCTCGCAACGACCGCTGCTTCGGGACCTGCTGGACGAGCTGGAGCGGAAGGGTCCCGGCGAGACGACCAAGTTCCTGGAAGCCCTGCGCCGGCGTCATTCCGGCGCGATCCACGTCTACTTCTCCGACTACGTCAGTTACGGGATCGGTGGCGGCGACGCGGCGGCCGAATTCTTCCTGGGCACGTTCCTGCTCCTCCACGAACCCGCCCGCGTCGCCGGGAAGGATCCGGCCGTGCCGGAGCACCTCGCGCTGATTCGGCCGGGCGGAGTCGAGCGCCTCTCCCTCGAAGGAATCTCGGCGTAGCGCGACAGGCTTTTCCTCCGGATTCGCTCCGGAAGCTGTCCCCTCCACCGAAGTGACCGACGCGACTCCCCTCGAACGCGAACGCCGCCAGAAGGCCGAGCGCCTCCGGGCCGCCGGCCGGGAACCGTTCCCCTGGTCGTTCCCGGGACGACGGCTGACCGAGGAGATTCGCAACGAGTGCGCTTCGCTGGGGCCCGGCTCGGAGGCTCCCGATCGGCCGGTGCGCGTCGCGGGTCGGCTGAAGGCGATCCGCGTGCACGGACGCACCGCGTTCGCGGACCTCGAAGACCGAGCCGGCACCATCCAATTGCTGCTCCGCGCCGATACCATGGGGGAGGCCGAATTCGACGGCTGGCTCCGGGACCTCGATCCCGGCGACCTGGTGGGGGCGGACGGGGTACCGGCGGTCTCGAAGCGCGGCGAGCCGTCCGTGCACGTACGCGCGCTCACGATGCTCGCGAAGGCGATCGCCCCGCCCCCCGAGAAGTACCACGGACTCCAGGACGTCGAGGAGCGGCTGCGGCGGCGCTACCTCGATCTCCTCGCCTCGTCGGAGTCCCGCGCCCTGTTCCGCGCTCGGACCCACCTCGTGCGGGAGATCCGCCGACATCTCGACGAGGTCGGCTTCCTCGAGGTCGAAACGCCGGTCCTCCTTCCGGTGGCCAGCGGGGCGGCCGCGACGCCGTTCGTGACGCGGTCCCGCTACCTCGACGCCGAGCTGCAACTCCGCATCGCCCTCGAACTGCCCCTCAAGCGGCTCCTCGTTGGAGGACTGGAGCAGGTCTACGAGCTCGGGAAGAGCTTCCGCAACGAGGACATGGACACGACGCACTCCCCCGAGTTCACCGAGCTCGAGCTGTACTGGGCGTATGCCGACTACCAGGACATGCGGCGGCTCGTCGAGGAGTTGTTCGGCCGTCTGGCGCGCCACGTGGTCACCCTGCTGCCCGACTCGAAGGCGGCGCTGGAGGCCTCTCGCGAGTTCACGCCTCCGTTCGCTACCGTCGACTTCGTCGAGGAGCTCGAGCGACGCAGCGGGATCCGGGATCTGCTCGAAAAATCTCCGGATGAACTGCGCGACCTCGCCCGAAAGATCGGATCCACGGTCCCGGATCCGTCGCCTCCGGGCGTCTACCTCGACAAGCTCTTCGAGCACTACGTCGAGCCGCACCTGAATCACCTCACCTTCGTCGTCGACCACCCCGCCGTGACGACTCCGCTCGCGAAGCGCCACCGGGCCAAGCCGGGACGGGTCGAGCGGTTCGAGATGTTCTACCGAGGCTTCGAACTCGGGAACGCGTACACCGAGCTCAACGACCCCGACGAGCAGGAGCACCGGTTCCGGGAGCAGCTCGGCAGCCAGGGCGACGACGCGTATGCCTACGATGCCGATTTCGTCCAGGCGCTCCGGCACGGCATGCCGCCGGCGACGGGCATCGGCCTCGGCATCGATCGGCTGGTGATGGCGCTCACGGGGGCGGCGTCGATCAAGGACGTCATCCTCTTTCCCCTGGTTCGTCCGCGCTGACGCACGGCGCGTCCCCGCGACGGCCCTTATACCCTCGGCTCGCCGGTACCGCGGTCGTGGCGAGCGCCCCGTACGGACCGGACCCGACGCCGCTCGCGATCGAGGAACTCACGGTCCTCTACGGGGAGCATCGCGCCGTCGATCGCCTCTCGATCTCCGTGCGACCGGGGGAGATCTACGGGCTGCTCGGCTCGAACGGCGCCGGCAAGTCGAGCACGATCGAGGCAATCGTGGGCCTGGTCCCCCCCGCCCACGGCCGACTCCGGGTCTTTGGCCACGACGCCGTCCGGGAGGCCCTGACCGCGAAGGAGCGGATCGGCTATGTGCCCGAGACCTCGTTGCTCTACGAAGCGCTCACGCCGCGGGAATTCCTCGAGTTCGTCGCGAGCGTGCGCCGCCTCGACCGAGAGGCGGCGACGACCCGGGCCCGCAGCTACGCCTCCGCCTTCCGGCTCGAGGGAGAATTCGAGGAGCCGATCTCGTCGCTCTCGAACGGCACGCGCCAAAAGGTCCTCATCATCGCCGCGCTCCTCCACCAGCCCCCGCTCCTCGTCCTGGACGAGCCGCTCAACAGCCTCGACCCCCGGTCCGTGCGGATCATGAAGGAGCTGCTCGCCCGGTACGTCGCGGCCGCGGGGCGCGGGGTCCTGTTCTCGACCCATACGATGGAGGTCGCCCAGCAACTGTGCCATCGGGTCGGGATCCTGGACCGGGGGATCTTGCGGGCGGAGGGTACCCTCGCCGCCCTTCGGGAACGAGCGGCCGCCGGGGACGCGAGCCTCGAGGAGGTGTTCCTGCGCCTGACGCGGGAGGACGAGGGGCTCGACTCCGCGGTGCGGGCGCTCGAGGGAGTCTAGCGGATGGGATGGCGCGAGGCATGGCGCATCAGCGGCGTCGCGTTCACCGAACTCTCCCTGCAGGCGATCTACGCGTTCCGTCAGGGAAACCTTCCGCCCGCTGGGTCGCCCCGTGAACTCACTCCCAAGGCGCGGCGCCGGGTCGTCCAGAGCAAGCTGATCGTCGCGGTCGTCCTCGGCCTGCTCGCCGCCGGCGCGAGCCTCTTGCTCGGGCTCACGTCGCGGATCGTCGCGACGCCGTTCTTCGGCGTCTTCGTCACGCCCGCGGTCTTCGAGACCGGGGTCCTCACGGCGTTGTTCGCGATCGAGATCGCGTTCCTGTGGTGGACCGGCTTGCAGGTGATCCCGACGTACCTCGCTTCGGGCGTCCTGACGGTCCTCGAGCCGCTCCCCCTCGACGACCGGACCCTCGGCCGGGCCGCCGGACTGCTCTATCTCCGCCTGTTCGACCTGCCCGCCGCGACGGTCCTCGTGACGACCCCGCTGTTCGTGGCGTGGACGCTCGGAGCCGCCGAGGGGATCGCCGTGGTCCCGGGCGTGGTCGCGGCCGTGGGGTTCGCCCTCGCCCTGGCCCTCTGGACCGGCCGATTCTTCGTCCGCCGCGTGCAGGGCTCGCGCGGCGGAGGCGGCCGGACCCTCGTGCGGTGGGCGTACCTCGTCCTCTGGGTTCTTCCCGCCTTCGCGATGTTCGGACTGGTCGTTGCGGCCCCGGGGTTCCTGGCCCTGGTCGGCCGGACGATCGAGATCGGGCCCGGGCCGGCGCGCGACGTGCTGGTCGCGCTGTTCCCGTTCACGTTCGCCGCCCTGCCGACCGTCGCGACCGGGGGGCTGGTCGCCCTTCACCTCGATACTGTCGGGGGTGCGGTGCTCGCGGGCGCCAGCGTCGGGTACCTCCTGCTCGCCGTCTGGTCGATCGCCTGGCTGATGGCGTCCGTGCGACGGCTCGGCCTCGCTCCGCCGATGGCCCCGGCGGAGGCGCCGGCGGCGGTCTACGCTCTCGTGCCGCAGTCGCCCGCGCGCGCGGTACTCACGAAGGACCTGCGGATCGCGAGCCGGATGCCCGGCTACGCGTTTCTCGTCATCTTCCCGATTCTCGACGCGGTCGCGATCGGGCTGTTCACGTTCGTGACGGGTCCGGGCTCGAGCGCCGCGCTCGGACTCGCCCTGGCGGCCGTCTCGACCGCCGCGTTGCTCGCAACCTTCTTCGGGCCTGCCTTCTTCGCCATCGAAGTGATCGCGTACTCGTACGGCCGGACCCTGCCGCTCTCGGACCGGTCGATCATCTCCGGCAAGGTGGCGCTCGTCGCGGCGATCTACCTGATCGCCGGCGGCGTGGTGCTCGGCCTCACGCTGTTCCGGGTGTTCGACCCCCTGCTCTTCCTCGCGTTCGTCCTCGCGGAGCTCCCGGCGGTGCTCGCGGCGTCGTTCCTCGAGCTCGGGATCCTGTTCCGGCGCGCGCGGGCGAAGGGCCTCCCGATCGTGAACCTGTATTCGGGAGGCTACTACGCCGTGTTCGTGGCCGTCCCCGGCCTCGTCGCCGCCGCCCTCCCGCTCGTCGCGTACCGGGCCCTCGCCGTCGGAGCCGGGGAGCTCGCCCTGCTCGCGATGGGGGCGCTGGCGCTCGCCGAGCTGGGGCTCTGCGCGCCGTTCGCGCTCGGCGTCGGGGGAGGTCGGAGCGCGTGAGCCCCCCGGAGCTCGCGACCCGATTCGAGCCGAAGGAGCTCGAGGCGCGGTGGCAATCCGAATGGGCGCGGGCGGACGCGTTCCGGGCCCCGGCGGCCCCGAAGGGGACGAAGTTCTCCCTCATCCTGCCGCCGCCGAACGTCACGGGGCTCCTCACCATGGGCCACATGTTCGGCGACACGGTGATGGACGTGCTCGCCCGCTGCCACCGGATGGCCGGCGCGGCGACCCTCTGGGTACCGGGGCTGGATCACGCGGGGCTCGCGACCCAGGTGGAGGTGCGACGCCGGCTCGCGAAGCAGGGGGTCCGATTCGAGGAGCTCCCTCGCGAAGCGGCGCTCGCGGAGGTGGAGCGATGGAAGGACGAGCACGAGCGCCGGATCCAGGAGCAGGCTCGCGCCGGGGGGTTCTCCCTGGACTGGTCCCGGTATCGCTACACGATGGACCCCGGGAGCGTCCGGGCGACGCGCACGGCGTTCGCCGCGCTCTATCACGATGGCCTGATCTTCCGCGGCGAACGCATGGTCAACTGGGACCCGCGGCTCCGTACGGCCATCTCCGATCTCGAGGTCGTGCACACGGAGGAGGCGGCCACCCTGTACCATCTCCGCTACGCCTGGGCCGACGGGGAGCTCGGCGGGCTCGACGTCGCGACGGTGCGACCCGAGACCGTGTTCGGGGACGTGGCGGTCGCGGTCCACCCGGAGGACGCGCGCTTTCGGGAGGCGATCGGACGGTACGTGATCGTGCCGCTGGCCCACCGTCGGGTGCCGGTCATCGCCGACCCCGGCGTCGATCCGACGTTCGGGGGAGGAGCGCTCAAGATCACGCCGCGACACGATCCGCTGGACCGGGAGATCGCCCAGCGGCACCCGGACCTCCCAGAGCCCGTGGAGATCTTCGACGAGGGGGCCCGCCTCACCGGACCGGGAGTGCCGGCGGCGTTCCACGGGTTGGACCGGGACGCCGCCCGGGCCCGCGCGGTCGAGGAGCTCGAGCGCGAGGGGCTCCTGGTGCGCCAGGAGCCGTACCGACACTCCGTGGGCCGCTCGGAGCGGTCGGATGCGGTCATCGAGCCCCGGCTCTCCACGCAGTGGTTCGTCCGGATGGCCCCGCTCGCGGCTCCGGTCGTGGCGGCCGTGCGCGCCGGGGAGATCCGGATCCATCCGGAGCGCTGGACGCTGACGTTCTTTCGGTGGATGGAAGGGATCCAGGACTGGTGCATCTCCCGCCAGGTCCTCTGGGGACACCGGATCCCGGTCGAGCGGTGTCGCGCCTGCGGGCAGGAGACCGTCACGGTCGAGCCGCCGACGCAGTGCGCCCACTGCGGGGCGAAGGACCTCGTGCCCGACCCGGACGTGCTCGACACTTGGTTCACCTCCTGGCTCTGGCCGTTCGCGGCCCTGGGATGGCCCGAGCGGACCGGCGAGCTGGACGGATACTACCCGACCGACGTGCTGGTCACCGGCCGCGACATCATGTTCTTCTGGGTCGCTCGGATGATGATGGCCGGCTTCCGTTTCACCGGTCGAAAGCCGTTCTCCGACGTCGTCTTCACCGGAATGGTGCTCGACGAGCGGGGACGCCGCATGTCGAAGCATCTCGGCAACTCCCCGGACCCGATCGACGTGATCCACGACCGGGGCGCCGATGCGATGCGCTTCGGGCTGCTCTTCCCGAATCCCTCGAGCGAGGACGGCCCGTTCGGCCGGTCGTCGCTCGACGGCGCGCGGAACTTCCTCACGAAGCTGTGGAACCTCGTGCGCTTCACCCTTCCGTACGTCCCCCCCGGCACCCCGGCCGTGCACGGTCCGCCCGCGCTGGGGTCCGGAGCCGCGCTCGAGGATCGCTGGATCCTCTCCCGCTATCGCCGGGCGGCGGAGGAGATGGAGGCCGCGCTCGCCGCCTTCGAGCCGACCCGAGCGGCGACGATCCTCCACACGTTCGTCTGGCACGACCTCGCGGACCGGTATGTCGAGATCGCGAAAGAGGCGCTCCTCGGACGACGCGGCGATCCCGCGCAGCGCGCGTCCGCGTCGACCCTCTTCTATGTCGTGGAGCGCACGCTCCGCCGGCTCCACCCGTTCGTTCCCCACGTGACCGAGGAGCTGTGGCACGCGTTGCCCCACGACGGCGAACTGCTCGCGACGGCGGCGTGGCCGCCCGCGAGCGAGGCCCCCTCGGACCCGGCGGCCGAGCTCGAGATGGAGAGCGTCCTCGAAGCGATCCGGCTCTTGCGCAACCTGCGGGCCGACGAACAGATCCCGAGCGGTGCGACCCCCCCGGCGTGGATCCGGGCCGCCGGGCCCGAGATCGCCCGCGTGCTGCGCGCCCAGGCGACGACGATCGCCCGCCTCGCTCGCGTCGAGCCGCTCACGTTCCTCCCCCTCGACGCGCCGGCGCCGCCCGAGGTCGGCAGCCGGGTCGCTCCCCTCGGGGAGTGCTACCTGCGCCGTCCCGCGGCCGGTCCCGAAGCCGGGGAAGCCCTCGCACGCGAGCGCGAGAAGCTCCGCGGGCTGCTCGAGAAGACTCGAGGCCGCCTCGCGGATCCGGGGTTCCGGGGCCACGCGCCGGCCGAGCTCGTCCGGGAGACGGAGGAGAAGGCCCGCGATCTGGAGGAGCGGATCCGGCGCATCGATGAGCACATGAAGCCGGGCGCGTCGGGGACGCCGGTCGCATGACCCCGAAAACGCGCTCCCGACCGGCGGCGAAGCGGCGAGCTGCCCCGCCGTCCGGCCCGGCCCCGATCGCGACGTTCCCGCTACCGGGGGCGGCGAAGCCCCATCCGGCGATCGGCCTCGGGCTCTGGGGACTGGGCCGGTGGACCCCCGAGGACGAAGCGCGCACGAAGGCCACGATCGCCCGCGCCTACGAGCTGGGGCTCCGCTGGTTCGACACGGCGGAGGTGTACGGGGGCGGTCGGTCCGAGCGGCTGCTCGGCGAGGTCCTCGAACGCGCCGTGGGCGGGGCCGCGGA
>DATJNY010000066.1:0-24531 GCA_035507575.1 Thermoplasmata archaeon
CGGCCGTACGGGCGGGTGCTTGACCCGCTAGCTCCGCCGCGAGCACCCGGACCGGTTCGTGGGCCGGCTCGAAGGCGAAGCCCCGGAGGACCCGGACGAGGTGGGCGGGCTCGGGGATCGGGAGACGGAAGGTCGGGCGCAGGGCCCGCTGGAAGTAGAAGTCGAGCGCTCGCTCGAAGAAGCCCGTCTGGCGCTCGGGACTGACTCCGTGGACCTCCACGTAGTTGAACCGGGAGATCGGCACCCGTTCGTGGGCGACCAGGGTCGCCCCGGCGATGCTGAGCGCGGCGCCTCCCAGCGCCAGCACGAACGAGCGCTCGAGATCGGACGCGACGCGGCCGGCGGACCCGAGCGGCTCCGTCACGGCCGCGGGAACGCCCGCGTCTTAAGGCGGCTTCCGACCGGGCGGCCGGGCGGGGAATCATTAATACCGCGACGCCGGGTCGGCGCGCGGACGCACCGTCCGAGGATCCTCATGGCGAATTCGATCCGACCTCCGGCCGCGATCGCGGTGCTCGGCGGCGGCAACATGGGCAGCGGGATCGCCCAGGCGTGCGCCCAGGCCGGCTTCTCGGTCCGGGTCCGCGACGTCGACTCGTCCGCGATCGAGCGCGGACGAGGCCTGCTCGAGCGGATGCTCCAGGGCGCGATCGACCGCAAGAAGATGACCCCCGCGAAGCGCGACGACCTGCTCGGGCGGATCCGGTTCACCACCGATCTCGCCGAGGCGGTCCGGGACGCGCGCCTCGTCATCGAAGCGGTCTTCGAGGACGAGGAAGTGAAGCGCCGTCTCTTCGCGGATCTGGCCCCGCTCGTCGCCCCCGAGACGATCGTGGCGACCAACACCTCGTCGTTCTCCGTTTCCGTGCTCGGCGAGGGGTTCCCGCTCCCGGGCCGGTTCGCGGGACTGCACTTCTTCTTCCCGGCGGCGATCAACAAGCTCGTCGAGATCGTCGGCGGGCCCGCGACCGACCGCGGCACGCTCGACGAGCTCGCACGGTTTTGCTACCTCCTGCGGAAGATCCCCATCGAGACCGCCGACAGCGCGGGATTCTGCGTCAACCGCTACTTCGTGCCGTATCTCAACGAGTCGACGCGTCTCGCGGAGGAGGGCGTGGCGAGCCTCGCGACGATCGAGGAGGTCGGACGCGAGCTGTTCGGGGCGACGCTCGGCCCGTTCGAGCTGATGAACGTCACCGGAATCCCCATCGCGTTCCACGCCGAGACGTCGCTCTTCCGCGCCTTCGGTCCGGCGTATGCACCCTCGAAGCTGCTGGAACGCCAGTTCCACGCCGGGACCCCGTGGGCGTGGAAGGAGACCGCCCTCGAGCCCGAGAAGAAGCGGGCGGTCCGGGACCGGTTGCTCGGGCAGACGATCGGGATCGCGACGCGGCTCGTCGAGGAGGGCGTGGCGACCGCCGAGGCGACCGACCGCGGCGCGAACGTCGGCCTCCGGCGGAAATGGGGCCCGTTCGCTCAGCTCTCCCGCGCCGGCGTCTCCGAGAGCCTCCAGCTCGTGGAGCAGTACGCCCGCGCGTGGCCGGGGAGCTTCCCGATCTCCGAGTCGCTGCGCCAGCGCGCCGCCCGGGGAGAGACGACGTGGCCCCTTTCGTTCGTGCGCGTCGAGCGAACGGGGTCGGTCGCCTGGGTCCTCCTCGACCGGCCCGAGGTGCTCAACTCCCTGAACAGCGACGTGCTCCACCAGCTCGACGCCGCGTTCCGCGACCTCGAGTCCGTCGCCGGGATTCGGGCGGTCGTGCTGGCGGGCTCCTCCCCGGTCTTCGCCGCGGGCGCGGACATCGAGGAGATGGCGGGCAAGACCCTCCCCGAAGGGGTCGACTTCGGGTTCCTCGGCCAGCGCGTGGCCGACCGGATCGAGCGGTTCCCCGCGCCGGTGATCGCGCTCGTCGAGGGGTACGCCTTCGGCGGGGGCCTCGAGCTCGCCCTGGCGGCCGATTTCATCGTCGCCGCGGAGGGTGCGTTGCTCGGACTCCCCGAGGTCGGGCTCGGGATCCATCCCGGCATGGGGGGCGCCACGCGCCTCACGCGGTTGATCGGCCGGGCCCGGACGAAGTACCTCGTCTACACCGGCGCGCGCGTGACGGCCGAGGAGGCGTTCCGCCTCGGCGTCGTCACCCGGGTCGTGCCGCCCGCGACCGCGCGCGAGGAGGCAGCCGCGATCGCGGAGACGATCGCCGGCAACGCCCCGCTCGCCGTACGCTGGGTGAAGCAGGTGATCGACCGCGGTGCCGATGCATCCACGCCGAGCGCGCTCCATCTCGAGGCGGAGTCCGCGGGCCACACGTTCTCGACCGCCGACCGCACCGAGGGGATGCGGGCGTTCCTCGAGAAGCGCAAGCCGAAGTTCGAGGGGAAGTAACGGGCTACCCGCCGGATTGGAGGAACGTCCGGTACTCCTCGGCGGAGAGGAGCGTGGCGGGGTCGATCGGGCCCGACGGACGGATCTTGAAGATCCACCCTTCCGCGTACGGGAAGCGGTTCACGTAGTCGGGATGCGCCTTCAGCTGCGCGTTCACGTCCGTCACCTCGCCCGCGACGGGGGCGTAGACGTCCGCGACGGTCTTCACGGACTCGAGCACGAGGACGACCTGGCCGGCGGCGACGGTCTTCGCCTTCAGGTTCAGGTCGACGTAGACGATGTCGGTGAGCTCCGACTGCGCGTGGTCGGTCACCCCGACCGTCGCGAGGTCGCCGTCCATCCGGACCCACTCGTGGCTGCGCGTGTACTTCAGCTCCGCCGGGATCGCCCCCTCGCTCATGTTCCCCCCTCCCACGCCGACACGTATCGCGTTTGCTCCTCGGTCATCTCGTCGATGCGCAGCCCGAGCGGCGGCAGGGCCGCCCGCGCGACCGCGAGATCGATCTCGCGCGGCACGGCATGTACGCGCACCGCCATCGAGCGGCCGGACTTCGCGAGATGCTCCGCGCTGAGCGCCTGGAGCGCGAACGAGTAGTCCATGATCTCCACCGGATGGCCCTGGCCGGCGGCGAGGTTGATCAGCCGCCCTTCGCCGAGGAGGTACGCCCGGCGCCCGTCGGCGAACCGGTACTCCTCGACCTGGGGCCGGACCGGCCGGTGGGCGACCGCCATCCCCTCGAGGTCCTTCCGGGAGACCTCGACGTCGAAGTGGCCCGAGTTCGCGAGCAGGCAGCCGTCCTTCAGGAGCCGGAAATGCTCCTCCCGCACGACGCGGGTGTTCCCCGTGACGGTGACGATCAGGTCGGCGATCGGCGCCGCATCGAGCATCGGCATCACCCGGAAGCCGTCGAACCGGGCCTCGAGCGCCCGCACGGGATCGATCTCGGTCACGATCACGTCGCCGCCGAGGCCGTGGAGCCGCGCCGCCACGCCCTTCCCGCACCAACCGTAGCCCGCGACGACGCAGACCTTGCCGGCGATGAGGAGGTTCGTGGCGGTGAGGATCCCTTCGATCGTGGACTGGCCCGTGCCGTAGCGGTTGTCGAAGAGGTGCTTCATGTCCGCGTCGTTGACGTCGATCGCGGGGAAGCGGAGGGCGCCGTCCTTCTCCATCGCGCGCAGCCGGGTCACCCCGGTCGTCGTCTCTTCGGTGGACCCGCGGATCTTCCCGCGCTCCTTCCGCTCGGTGTGGGCGAGCGCCACGAGGTCGGCGCCGTCATCGATGATCACGTCGGGATCGGCCTCCAGCATCGCGCGGATCCCCGCGCGGTACTGCCCGATCGACTCGCCCTTCTCGGCCCACGTCTCGACCCCCGACTCCTTGAGGGCGGCGACCGCGTCGTCGTCCGTGGAGAGCGGGTTCCCCGCCGCCAGGCGGACATCGGCGCCCCCCGCGGAGAGCGCGAGGGCGAGCGCCGCGGTCTTCGCCTCGACATGCAGCACGGCGGAGAGCGTCAGGTTCCGGAACGGCTTCTCGGTCTCGAACCGCCGCCGGATCCCCTCCAGCACGGGCATGTGAGCGCGGGCCCAGTCGATCTTCTGGCGGCCGCGCTCGAGGTCCCCGGCCATGTCGAACGGCGGCCCCACGCCGGTCCGCCTTATGAGATGTGGCCGGGCGCCGAGCCGCCGGCGCGCGGTGGAGGAAAGGGTTTCCGGATCCGATCCGAGGACCCTACTGGGTGACCGCTCCGCAGAACGGGCAGACGAGGTACTCCGGCGGGATCTCCTTGCCGCAGTTCGGGCACGGCTTCAGCGACGTCGTCCCCGTCGAGCTGGAGGGCGGGGGTGCTCCCGCGGCGGCCGGCGTGGCCATCGCGGAGGCTCCGGCGGCACCGCCCGCGGGGGGCGTGCCGCCCTTCGGGGGCGACGCGGGCATCGTGCTCTCCGATCCGACCGGGGGCGCGCTCATGCCGGCCCGTGGCGTCCCCTTGTTCTGGGAGACCTGCCACTGGCTGAACGGAACGTACGTCGGCTGGCGCTTCCACCAGTCCCAGAACGCGCTCTCGGTGTAGTTGTCGCCGAGCTCGCGCTTCGCTTCGGAGCGGAACTTCTCGGTGAAGTCGGCATACGCCTGGCGTTCGGGGTCGGCCGCTCCCTCGCCCGGGGCACCCAGCAGTTGAGCGCTGCACTCGGGGCAGAACTGAGAGTTCGCCGGGATCGTCGCCGAGCACCGACTGCAACGGACGAGATCGGACTCGAACTCGGCCCCGCACTTCGGACAGACGGTCGCGTTCTCGGGGATCAGCTCGCCGCACTCGCCGCACTCGACGAGCTTGCCGGCGGCCTGCCGCCGGAAGATCATGAGCACGACCAGGATCGCGACGATCGCGGCCGCCGCGATCGCGATCCACATCCAGAGCGGGAGCCCGAGGAACTTCTGGAACAGGAAGCCGACGGCGGAGGTGGTCGAGGGCACGGAGTAGACGCCGAGGTCGAACTGCGTCGTGGCCGTCTTGTACGTCGCGGTCGCGACGATATCGTAGCTCGTGCCGGCCGAGAGCGGCAGGGGGTAGAGCCAGGTGAAGGCGAACGAGCCGTTCCCCGTCGTGTCGCTGCCGAGGAACACCTCGGAGCCTCCGCCGACCGGCGTCGCGTACAGCGAGATCGTCGCCGTGCCCGGGCCGTTCAGGAAGATCGTGCCCGTCGAGGAGTACTGGTTGTTCAGGTCGAGCGGGCTCGTCGGGACGTTGTAGGCCGTGAATTTCACGACCGGCGGCGCGACCGGCACGAGGACATTCACCCGGTCGGCCTGGCCGTAGCCGATCGTCCCCAGCGCGGCGCCGACGGGGTACGGGTTGACGGAGAACGAGATCCAGGTCGAGTTGTTGACATACGGGGTGCGGAAGCCGATGTGGTAACCGCCGAGGAAGTTCCCCGTCGGCAGGCTCGTCCCGTTGATCTCCGACGAGGCGAGCAGCAGGTATCCCTGGCCGTAGAGGTTGGACGACCCGTACTGGGTGATCCCGTGCTTCCCGTCCCAGTACTGGAGGTACGACCACATCGCCGGGTTCGTCGCGGCGATGTCGTTGAGCGCGGTCGCGGTGGCGTTCGCGCTCTGGTCGTCGTTGTACGCGTAGTACGCCGTCGCCAGCGCGCCGCTGACGTTGTAGTGGGTGCCGATGCTGGTGATGTTGAAGTTCGCCCAGCGGTAGGTGTAGACGGTGCTCGAGGCGTCCGGCAGGACCGCCGACGTGGAGAAGACGCCCGAGATCGGGGACGTGAGGGTCAGGTTGCCGAGGTAACCCGTGGCGCCGTCCTCGAACAGGAACTTGTTCGAGTTCCACGGCACGGGGGTGACCTGGGAGAGCGGGCTCGCCGGGAGCGCCGCGAACGTGAGACCGAGGGTCGTGTCCGCCGTGCTGACGGTGGTGCCGGCGCCGCTCGCGACCATATTGTACTGCAGTGGCGGCGAGACGACGATCTGGGACTCCGAGAGCGTCACGTCGGGGCCGGTCGTCGCCGAGAAGTTGAGCGCGATCCCCGAGGGGAGACCGAAGTCGCCGGTGTTGTTCAGCCAGGAGAGGAGCCCGGCCGCGTTCACCGCGTCGGTGAGACCCGCCGGGAACGCGAGGGTGATCTGACCCGCCGTGGTGTTGTTCACGAACGTCGCCGTGCCGAGGTCGTAGGCGACGCCCTCGTACCAGACTTGGACGTCGGCGGTGGTCACCGCGAAGTTCGAGTCGTTGAAGAACAGGGTCACGTACCCGCCCGCGATCCCCGCCGGGTAGTACAGCCAGTCCTGCGTCAGGTTGATCGAGTCGGTCGGGGTGGCGAGGTCGGTCAGGTTCTCGCCCGTCGCGGTCAGGTCGACCGCGCCGCTCGAGAGCGGCAGGACGCCCGGGATCCCGGCCGAGGAGGTCGGGTCCGCGTAGGTGGCGTTGATGTCGCTGCCGAAGGCGTTGAACTGCGCGCCGTTCAGGATGTTCAGGCTGGGGGCGAACTCGGTGTCCGCCTGGATGACCACCGGCTCGATGGCGCCGGGGACCGCGGGGTTGCCCGTGATCCCGGAGTCGTTGAGGGTGAGGTCGGCGGAGCCACCGGTCGCGGTGACCCAGCCGGGGAAGGCGAAGACCGACGACCAGAGGTTCATCGTGCCCGTGACCACGACGTTCAGCTTCGCGTAGGCGTTCAGGACCGCGAGGTCGGTCGTGACGGTCGAGTTGTAGAAGTTCACCGTTCCCGCGTCGGAGAACGTGAAGATGTGGGAGAGTCGCTGCTGGGGGGTTCCGATGTTCGAGACGAACTCGACGAAGATCAGCGAGACGTTCCGGACGATCAGGGTGCCGCCGGAGTCGACGGTGATGTTACCGCCCTGGTAGTACAGGGGGTTCCCGCCCGACGGCTGGATGACGTAGGTCTCCCCGGACGTCACGACAAGGTCGCCGTGCGTCAGGGGGGCCGCCGGCGTGACCGCGGGAGCCGCTTCGGGGGCGCCCCGGGCCGGGGCCGTGACGACCAGCATCAGCGTCGCGCTCGCGACCACCAGGACGACGACCAGGGTCGCAAGGACGATTTGGGTCCAGTTTCGGTGGGCGCGCGCGGCTTCCCCGGAGTATGGGGAGCTGGCCAATTGACGGCTCACGACTCAACAGAGGCCGTATTCTGGTATTTGAAACCTGCCCCGGTCCTCGGAGCGGTTTCGACCTCCGGAAGCCCCGGCCGGCCGAGGTCCGGGGCTAGGGAAGGGTGACCACGATCTTGCCGAACAGGTCGGGGGAGTCGAACCGGGCGAACGCCGCCGCGGCGTCCCGATACGGGTGGACGGAGTCGATCCGGGGTCGCAGCTCGCCCGTCGCGAGGTGGCCGAGCACCTCCTCGAACTCGCGGGCGTCGGCCATGGTGCTCCCCCGGATCGACGCCTGGCGCCAGAAAAGGGTCCGCAGGTCGATCTCCGCGATCGGCCCCGCGGTGGCGCCGATCACGACCACCCGCCCCCCCCGTGCTAGGGCCCGGATCGACCGCGGGACCGTCGGAGCCCCGACCGAGTCGAAGATCACGTCCACCCCGTTCTTCTGGCTCCACTGCCAGAGCACGCGATCGAGCGTTTGTCCCGCTTCGTCGAACGGCAGGACGACGTCCGCTCCCAGCCCCCCGGCCCGCTCGACCTTGCCCGGGGAGTGGGTCGCGATCGCCACCTGGGCGCCGAGCAGCTTCGCGATCTGCACCACGGCCGTGGCGACGCCGCCGCCCGCTCCCACGACGGCGACCCGGTCGCCCGGCCCGACCGCGCCGACGGTCTTCATCGCCCGCCACGCCGTTTGGAACACCAGCGGCGCGGCCGCGCCTTCGGTCATCGAGAGGCGCGGGGGCAGCGGGTGCACGTTCCGGGCCGGAAGCACGACGTACCGCGTGACGCTCCCCTGGGTGTGCTCTCCGAGGATACGGAACGCCCGGCACGAGGACTCCCTCCCCTGCCGGCACGCGTCGCACGTGCCGTCCCAGATCCCCGGATTGAGGAGGACCGGTTGACCCTTCGAAAATCCGTCGACCCCGTCCCCCCACCCGTCGACGACCCCCGCCCCGTCCGAGCCGAGCACGTGGGGCCGCTCGACCGGGACGCCGGGAATACCCGCGAGCGTGAATCGGTCGAGGCGATTGAAGGCCGCCGCCCGGATCTCGATGCGGACCTCTCCGGGGCCGGGGACGGGCTCGGGGATCTCGACGAACTCGAGCCGCTCGGGGCCTCCGTGCTCGCGGAACCCGAAACCCTCCATGCGGCTCCTACGAGGTCTCGGCAAAATGCCAGCGGGTCTCGCCCGAACCGTCCTCCAGGACCACTCCGGCGGCCCGGAGCGCGTCCCGGATCCGGTCCGCTTCCGCGTAGTCGCCGCGGGTGCGAGCCCGGGCGCGGGCCTCGAGGAGCATCGGCACCACGACGGCCCAGCCGCCGGTCGGCCCGGCCGCGGTGCGTTCGAACAGCCCCAGGGTCTCGCGAGCCCAAGCGTACGGTTGGGCCAACTCGTCGAGCGCCGCGCCGCTCAGGCGCGGCAGCTCGGCCGCGTGCTCCCCGAGCGTGCGGGTCCAGCCAAAGAGGAGCGCGATCGCTTCGCGGGTGTTGAAGTCCTCCGCGAGCGTCGCGTCGAGCTGCTCGACGAGGTTCTCCGCCGCGTCCTCGAGGCTCGCCGGGAGCGGCTCGCCGGGCCGCTCCGTCCCGTCCCGCTCGAGGATCTCGGCGATGCGGTCCGCCGGGCCCGCGAGACGGCCGTACGCCTCGCGCGCCTCTTCGAGGCTCTTCCCGGGCAGGAAGTCGAGCGGGCTCCGATAGTGCGCGTTGAGGTAGTAGAACCGGAGCACGCCCCCCCCGAAGCCGTCGAGGGCCTCTTCGAGCGAGGCGACGTTGCCGATCGATTTCGACATCTTCTCGCCGCGCAGCGCGAGCAGGCCGGAGTGCATCCAGTAGTTCACCATCGGGGCCTCGCCGGTCGCCGACTCCGAGAGGGCGATCTCCGCCTCGTGGTGCGGGAAGATCAGGTCGAGCCCGGCGCCGTGGAGATCGTACCGCGCCCCAAGCAGCCGACCGGTCATCGCCGTGTCTTCGACATGCCAGCCGGGCCGACCGGGCCCCCACGGGCTCTCCCAGCTCGGCTCGCCGGGCGTGGCGGCCTTCCAGATCACGAAGTCCTCCGGCGCCCGCTTGCGTCGGTCGACCTCGACCCGCGCGCCGGGAAGGAGCGCTTCGACTTTCTGGCCCGAGAGCGCCCCGTACCGCGGGAACTTCGCGACCTCGAAGTAGACGGAGCCGTCGTCCGCCACGTACGCGAACCCCCGGTCGACGAGCGCCTTCACCTGGGCGAGGATCTCGGGGACATAGTCCGTCGCGAACGGGTAGTAGTTCACGCTGCGGACCCCGAGCCGCTCCATGGAGCGGAGGAACCCGAGGAACTGGCGCTCCGCGAGCGCGAGCGGCTCGTCGTCGTCCGCCGACGCGCGCGCGATCAATTTGTCGTCGAGGTTCGTCACGTTCTGGACGTAGAAGACGCGGTAGCCCCAGCGCCGCAGCGCGCGGGCGACGACGTCGAAGATCACGAACGTCCGTCCATGGCCGACATGGGCCGGGGCGTACGGAGTGAGTCCGCAGACGTAGAGCCCGACGCGCGGTGGAGCGATGGGCGCGAAGCCCCGGACCTCCCGAGTCAGGGAGTCGTAGAGGGTGACGCGCCGCATCGCTAGACCCTCCCGAGCGCGCGTCGCACGTCGTCGGCGAGGTCCGCCGGGTCTTCGATGCCGCAGGAGAGGCGCACCAGCCCGTCCGTCACGCCGTGGGCTTCGCGCTCGCGGCGCGGCACGCTCGCGTGCGTCATCGACGCCGGGTGGTCGGCGAGCGATTCGACTCCCCCCAGACTTTCGGCGAGGGTGAAGACGTCGAGCCCCCGGAGGAACCGCAGCGCGGCGCGGCGCCCGCCGGTCAGCTCGAGGCTCACGATCCCCCCGAAGCCGTCCATCTGGCGGCGGGCCAGCGCGTACTGGGCGTGGGACGGCCGTCCCGGGAAGTAGACGGCCCGGACCTTGCGGCTCCGCTCCGCCACCTCGGCGACCGCGCGCGCTGACGCTTCGTGGGCGCGCATCCGAACGCCGAGAGTGTGCAGCCCCCGAAGGACGAGGAAGCAATCGAACGGGCTCGGTACGGCGCCGACCGCGTTCTGCAGCCAGGCGTACCGAGCGGCCTCCTCGGCCGAGCGGAAGACGAGGGCCCCCCCGATGATGTCGGAATGGCCCCCCAGGTACTTGGTCGTCGAGTGCAGCACGATGTCCGCGCCGAACTCGATCGGGCGCTGGTTCGCCGGCGAGGCGAAGGTGTTGTCGACCGCGACGACGGCGCCGGCCCGGTGGGCGACGCGCACGACGGCGCGGAGGTCGACGAGCCGGAGCAGCGGGTTCGTCGGGGTCTCGAGATAGACGAGCTGCGCTGGGGCGTCCTCGAGCGCTCGCGCGACCCGGTCGGGGTCGGTCATGTCGACGTAGTCGATCCGGACGCCGAACTGCTTGCGATGATGCTCGAAGAGCCGCCACGTGCCGCCGTAGAGGTCGTCGACCGAAACAATCCGGCTGCCGGAGGGGAACGCCTCGAGGAGTGTCGTCAGCGCACCGAGCCCCGAAGAGAACGCGAGTCCTGCCTGCCCCGACTCCGCCGCGGCGATCGCTGCTTCCAGGACATGCCGAGTCGGGTTCCCGGATCGGCTGTACACGTACCCTTGGTTCCGGTTCGGGGCCCTTTGGCGGAAGGTGCTCGAAAGGTAGATCGGCGCGTTCACCGCCCCCGTGAGCGGGTCGGCAGGCTGGCCGGCGTGGATCAGGCGCGTGTCAAACCGCATGGCTGCCTCCCTGTTCCGACAGGAAGCCGACGAGGTCATGACGGGTGAGGAGTCCAACCGGGGTGCCCGTCGCCGCGTCTCGCACGAGCAAGACCTTCTCCTCTTTCAACCGGTGCAGGACGTCGGCGACCGGCGTGTCGGCGGTCACCTCGGGGAACGGGGGCTGGAGCACGGAGGCGACGGTGCGTTCGAGCACGGTCTCGTCGGCGAGGCTCCGCCGCAGGATCTCGTCTTCGTGGACGCTCCCGACGTTCTGATTGCCGGAAAGCACCGGGAGTTGCGAGATGCCGTGGTGGCGCAACATCGTCAGCGCGTCCGCGACCTTCGTGGTCGGATCCGAGCTCACGAGGGTGGGGGTGCCGGACTTCCGGCCGATCAGGTCTCGCGCCGTCGACCCGATGTCGAGGAACCCCTTCTCGCGCATCCAGTCGTCCGAATAGAACTTCGAGAGGTACCGGTCGCCCGAGTCCGGCAGCAGCACGACCACCGTCGCGCCCTCGGGGAGTGGACGCTTCGCGAGCCAGCGGACCGCGCCGGCGACGGCCGCTCCCGATGACCCCCCGACGAACAAGCCCTCCTCGCGGGCGAGGCGTCGGGCCATGAGGAACGACTCGCTGTCGTTCACCTCGACGAACTCGTCCATGAACTGGAAGTGGATCGATTTCGGAACGATGTCCTCACCGATCCCCTCCACGAGGTAGGGCGTGGCCTTCGACAGCTCGTGCGTGCGGAAGTACGCGGCGAGGATCGACCCGATCGGATCGACGGCCACGATCCGCACCTCGGGCCGCCGCTCCTTGAAGAAGCGGCCGATGCCGCTCATCGTTCCACCGGTGCCGACGGTGCCGATCACCGCGGCGAGGGGACCCCCCACGTCCCGCTCGATCTCGGGTCCCGTGGTCCGGTAGTGCGCCTCGGGGTTGCCCTGGTTCTCGTACTGGTTCGGGTAGTACGCCCCGGGGATCTCGCGTGCGAGACGGCGGGCGACGGAGTAGTGGCTCATCGGATGGTCCGGGGCGAGACCGCTGGGGGTCACGATCACCCGAGCCCCGTACGAGCGGAGCAGTCGGATCTTTTCCGAGCTCATCTTGTCGGGAAGGACGAAGACGGCGCGGTACCCGCGCACGGCCGCCACGAGGGCGAGGCCGACCCCGGTGTTGCCGCTCGTCGCCTCGACGATCGTCCCGCCCGGCTTCAGCCAGCCCTGGCGCTCCGCCTCGTCGATCATCACGGTCCCGATGCGATCCTTCACCGATCCGCCCGGATTCAGGAACTCGAGCTTCGCGACGACCCGGTATGGAAGGCCGTGGACGACGCGCCGCAGGGGAACCAGGGGGGTGTTACCGATGAGGTCGAGGACCGAGCTCGCCTCCGCGCGCGTCGCAGGCACGACGGCGCCGAAGCGGGACCCCCACCTAAAGTGTTTGGAAGACGCCGGTTGGAGCGACCCGAAGTGCGGGTCGTACGTACTCGTTCGTTCCCCTCCGTCCGATGTATTAAGGCGGCACCCCGGCTCCATCTCGCGCGAAGATGGCGACGATCGGCTCGCTCGAGACCGAGGTCCTGGTCTCGCTCCGAGAACTGGGCGAGGCGCCCGCGCGCGACGTGCGCAAGGCGCTCGAGAAGGGCGGGACGCGCGTCGCCTACACCACCGTCGCGACGATCCTCGGGAGATTGTTCGACAAGGGCCTCGTCCGGCGGCGTCGGGAGACCTGCCGCGGGGGAGAACGGTACGTCTACCGCCCGGCCGAAATCGAGCAAAAGTATCTCCTCAACCTCCTTAAGGGGGTCGTCGCTATGTTCGGCCCCGCGGGCGTGGTCCACCTGAACGAAGAGATCGCCAAGCTGAATCCGTCGGAGGAACGGGAGCTCCGGCGTCGTTTGGGGTTGGACTGACTCGTAGGACGGTCGGTGTGACGGCTGCGGTCGTCGAACTCGTCTCGCTGCCCGTGCTCGCTTGGGTCGCCGTCGGCGTGGGCTTGCTGGTGGCGTACCGACGCTCGACCTCCGCGGTCGTGTTCCGACTCGCCGCCGTCTTCCTCGCGTTCTGGGCGGTGTTCGCCACGACGGGCCTCGCCTGGATCGTTTCGGCCGGCGGGTGGAGCGCGGTCGTCCGACTCGCCGCGGCGCCGGATCTGATCTTCGGGCCGACCTTCGCCCGGCTCTGGCTCTTCGGCCTCCTCGGCGCCCTCGGGATCTTCGCGACGGCGTTCCTGCTCAGCCAGATCGTCGGGCGCGGTTACCTCGCCCTGCACCGGCCCCGACCGATGGCATGGCCCTCGACGATCCCGCCTCCCGCCACCGCGACGGCGCTCCTCTCCTACGACTCCCCCCGTCCCGACGCGTTCTCCTTCACCCTGCTCGAGCTCCGCCCGAACGGGGGGGTGCGGCGGCGGGATGTGATCCTCTTCTCCGAGGGGCTCCTCCAACGTCTCACCCCGGCGGAGCGCGACGCGGTGATCGCCCACGAGCTCGGGCACATTCGAGAGCTCGACGGCCGGTACCTGACGTTCTTCCGAACCCTGTCGCGCCTGATGCGGTGGGATCCGATCCTCGCCTACCTCGCGAACCGGTTGACCGAGCGCGAGGAACTCCGCGCGGACTCCGACGCGGTCGAGCTGACGCGCCGGCCGCGGGCGCTCGCCCGGGCGCTGTTCAAGGCCGCGGCCGCGAGCGACCTCGCCGGTCGCGCCGCGCCGGGATTGCTCGGAACCGGCGGCCGACGCGGACGCCTGCAGACCGCGGAGCGGATCCGGCGACTCGTCGCGCTCGCGGAGAGCGGGCGGTTCCCGGAGGATCTCGTTGAATAGCCGCTCCCGAGGGGGAGTCGGCCGGGCGGCCGCGGCGATGGCCCTCGTCGTGCTCCTCTCGTTGCTCGGCGTCGCGCGCGATGGGGCGGCGGCCCCGTACCCTCCCCTCCCGGTGGGCGACGACCGCGGCTTCCTTGGCAATCTCTCCGTCCCCGCGCTCGCCCCAGGGCAGTCGGCGTCCCTCACCTTCACGGTCGGAGATCCGCTGCCCACGGCCCTGTCGGACGCCGCGCTCACGTTCGAGGTCTACGCGTTCAACGGCTTCCCGGGAAACGCGACGGGCCCGGTCGCGGTCGCCGGCGCGCCAGTGCTCTCCAACGCGACGACCTCGGGGTCCTCGGTCGGGGTCGTGATCGGGGGGCTCGCCGCGGGCGGTGTCGTGCACGGTTCCGTCGGGGTCGCCACGGCGAGCACCACCCCGAGCGGAGCGTTCGCGGTCCGGAGCGCGCTCTCGTTCTCCTCGAACGGGACCGAGTATCGCCTCGAGTCGCGCGGCTGGTTCAACGCGTCGACCTGGGCCGCCGCGACCGAGCTTCCAAACGGCAGCGCGACGCTCAATCTCACCGTCCTCGGGGTCTCGGGGGTGAGCCCCGAGACGGCGATCGTCGTGTCCGCCTCCTCATTCCCGACGATCCTCGCCGGCGTGCTCGTCGCCGCCGCGGTCCTCGTCGGCGTCGGCGCCTGGATCTATTTCCGCCGCGGGCCCGCGTCGAGCTCGGGCGTCGCGAGGCCGCCCGACGACCACCAGGCGCCGAGCGCCTTCGGAAAGAGCCGGACCAGGGACGGCGACTGAGCGAGGAGCTCCCGCGCGACGTGCGTCGGGAAGTCGATGTCGCCGAACGCGACGATCGTGGCGGCGAGTCCGGCGCCCTGGAGCGTCCCGACGATCGCGTCGAGGTCGGCGTCGGAGAGGCGGGTGAACACCCGTCTCAGGTAGAGGGCGCGACGGAACTCCTCGCCGAGCTCGGCGCGCCAGCGGCGATCGTACTCGCCCAACGTGCGCTCGGAGAGATCGTTCGCGCGCAGGGCTCGGTCCGCGACCTCCGCCAGGATCTCCGCGCACCGCATCCCGGTGAAGATCCCGCCGCCGGAGAGCGGCTTCACCTGCGCGGCCGCATCGCCGACGAGCAGCACCCCGGTGCCGTAGGTCCGGGGCACGTCGCCGATCGGGATGCCGGAGACGAGGTAGGCCGTCGGATTCACGAGCGGACGTCCGAAGCGTCGGGCGAGATGATCCAACAGACGGTCGAAGTAGGCGCGGGCGCTCGTCCCGTCGGCATCGGCGGCGATCCCGACCCGCGCGCCGCCACCCCCGTCCGGGATCCACCAGCCGAACAGACCCGGGGCGAACTTCCGGCCGAGGTAGACCTCGACCTGGTCGGGATCGCCCGGGCTCGCCGGGAACTCCGCCTCGAACGCCGGGAGGATCTCGACCGGCCTCCGCAGCCGCGCGGCGCGGGCGACGGCGCTCCCCACGCCGTCGGCTCCGACGACGAGACGGGCCGCGACCTCGCGGCCCGCCCCCTCGGGATCGGTGTATTGCACCACCGTGCGGGAGGGACCCCGTTCGCGGATCCCGTCAAATCGGGCCCCGGTCCGGAACCTCGCCCCGGCCCGGGCCGCGCGGTCCGCGAGGTAGATGTCGAGGCCGCTTCGATCGATGACGAACGCGCGGGGATCGCTCGCGCGGAACGCGACGGACCCGAGCGACGGCCCGAAGACGGTGGCGCCGTGGACGGACGTGCGGACGAACGAGCTCGCCCCCGCAAGGTCGAGGACCCGCTGGGAGACGAGGCCGGCGCATTGGACGGGCAGTCCGATCCGCGGGTGCTCCTCGAGGACCAGCACGTCGTGGCCCCGCCGGGCGAGGCCGTAAGCCGCCGTGGTGCCGGCGGGGCCTCCCCCGACGACGAGGACCTCGGTCTCCTCCATACGACGCCGAGGCGAGGCGGGAGGAAAAAGGCGCGGGCGCCCTAGTCGTGGCGCCAGGGTGTCGCGACGAGGTCCGTCCGCTGTCGGGGCTCGACCCCGGACGCTTCGACCGGGACCTGTACGCCGGCGCGATGGGCCATCCGTCCCGTCCAGGCGATCATCGCGCCGTTGTCGACGCACATCGCCCGGGGCGGGGCGAACATGGTGCCGCCCCGTTCCTCGACCATCGTGCGGACCATCGTCCGGAGCCGCTCGTTGCAGGCGACCCCGCCCCCCAGGACGACGGTATCGCGCCGACGGTGGGCGAGCGCCCGCTCGGTGATCTCGGTGAGCATCGCGTACGCGGTCGACTCGACGGAGAAGGCGAGGTCGGGCCGGGCGACGCCCTTACGGTGCCACGCCAGCGCCGCGGTCAGCATGCCCGAGAACGCGACGTCCATGCCGTGGACGGAGTACGGCAGATCGATCAGCTCGGAACCCTGGCGGGCCTCGAGCTCGAGCTGAGGTCCCCCGGGAAACGTGCCGCCGAGCTCGATCCAGAGCTTGTCGAGGAAGTTCCCGATCCCGATGTCGAGGGTCTCGCCGAGGACCCGGTACCGGCCCCGGGCATAGGCGATCACCTGCGTGTTGCCGCCGCTCGCGTAGAGGAGCAGCGGGTCGTCGAGCCCGCTCAGAACCCGCGCGATCTCGACATGCGCCACGCAGTGGTTGACGGGGACGAGCGGCTTGTTCCACGTGAGGGCGAGCATCCGGGCCACGGTCGCGCCGGCCCGCAGGCAGGGTCCGAGACCGGGACCCTGCGCGAACGCAACCGCTTCGATCGACTCGGGGCCGACGTGGGCGGCGTCGAGCGCCTTTCGAACGAGACCCGGGAGCAGCTCGACGTGATGGTTCGCCGCCTCGCGCGGGTGGATCCCCCCCGCCGGAGGCTTGTACATGTCGGAGGCGAGTCCGAGCACCTCCGCCCCGTCCCCGACGATGCCGACCGACGCGGTGTGGGCCGTCGACTCGATGCCCAGGACCGCCATCGGCCGTTGCACCGGGTCCCGGCTATAAACGCTCGGCGTGCGGGGGCCCGCTCATTCCTCGGTGGACTCGATCCGGAAACCGACTCGCTTGCCGCGGAGCGTCTCCTGGATCCGGTCCGCTAGGTCGAGCGTCTCCTGCACCGTCGCGGCCCGGCCCCAGTCGTACTGGAAATCGTACCCTTCCGTCTCGGGGCGGAAGCCGAGGTCCTCGAGCAGTTCGGCGACCTCCGAGTACGGAGCGCCCTCGCTGTCGAGCTGCAACAGCAGGAACGTCTTGGTTACCGGGCCCACTTTGGACGTCTCCGCCCCGCGCCAGCGACGTTCGACAGATAAGGCTCACGTCTCGAATCGGCGCGTCCGAGGCGCGGTCACTCCCGCCCGGCGTTCGGGAGCTCCGCGCCCGCGGGCTCGTCGTCCTCGACGGGATGCGAGCGGGCGTGCGCGACAACCCGGACCGCGACCCCCCGGCGGAGGCGACCCATCTCGTGCGGGGCGAGCAGCAGGCGTCCCACGCCGAGGACCTGCTCCTTCCGATCGACGAGGATCGCGGACTGGTCGGGCACGAGCGCGGGGTCCGCCGCAGCAACGAATTTCGCGAAGAGGCTTCGACCCGCCGAGACGAACGGCACTGCGTCGTCCGTGACGGTGACCGTCCCTCGCCCGGCGCCGAGCCACGGCGCGATCTGCGTCGCACCGAAAAACGTCGGTCGGGCCAGGCCGTCGGTCCCCACGACGAACCACGGCCGCCCGGGGACACCGATCGTGCGGAGTCGCCCGGTCCGGCGGGAGCGCTCGCCGCGGACCGACGGCGCCACGGCTTCGGCGATCGCGGGGCCGTACTCCCAGTCCAGCAACCCCCGTACCTGCACGGCGGTCCACGCTTCGGACCAGTCGCGATCAAGATCCACCTCCAGGTCCGGCCGGGCGCGCAGCTCGTCCGTCACGGCCGACGGGGGGCGATGGACCCGAGGTTCGACGAACTCGTCGACGCCGAGGTAGGGGCCGGGGGGGTAGAGGTCGAGCAGCTCGAGGGGCACGAAGCCGATCGGGGTTTCGCACTGCCAGCGCAGCGGACGTCGTTGCCGGTCCTCGGTCGGGATCCGGGCCAAATAATCCGGGCGCAGCGGAACCCGCTCGATCCGCTCGGGCAGCGGCAACGGGCGCACGTACTCGGCCACGCGCTGTCGGAATCGGACGACGGCGGGGCGGAGGCGACTCTCGGGCGCAATCTCCCGGAACGCCCTTCGCGCGGCGGGTTCCGTCGGCAGGAACACCCCGGGATGGCGTTTCGCCTCGTCGAGGCCCGCCCGAAGCGCCGGATGGCTCCCGGCGCGACGCTCCGCGAGCTCCCAAAGCGTGCCGTCGTGGATCGCCTGGCGGACCCGCCCGATCTCCTCGATGGAGATGACGAGGTTATGGTAGGCGATCCGACGCTCGCGCTCCTCCGCGGGCCGACGCGCCACCTCGGTGAGGGGGACCTCGGCGCAGAGAAAGCAGCGGCAGATCGGTTCCCGGACGTCGTCGATCGCGACGGTCCCCTCGGGGAACATCAGGCTCCCGCGTCGGGCGAACTTGTGGTACGCCGAGGAATCGATGAGGTCGACGCCCCAGAGCGCGGCGAACGCGAACGTCATCGGGTGGCCGGTCCCGAAGAGGTGCACGGCCGCGCCCGGGTTCAGCTCGGGCCGGGCCGCCGCGAGGGCGCGGGCGAGGTCGGCGAAGCGGTACTGTTCGAGAAGCGGCACCACCCCTCCCACCGCGAGCACGTCCGCCCAACGCGAGGCCTCCCGCGCGGAACGGGCCCGGAGGTCGGCATGGAGCCCGCCTTGGACCGGCACGGCGAGCAAGCCCGTTCGAAGCGCGCGCGCCGCCTCGGATCGGTCGCGGGTGACCCGCCACGCCTCCTCCGCCTCCGCGTGCTCCTCGCCGGGCTCGGTGAACCGGTCGAGGACGGTGGCGATGTCGGATCCGATCGCGGTCTGGAACGCGAGGATCTCCTCCGGTCCGACTTCGACCGAACCGTAGGCGTGCTGCTGAAACGCCCCCGAGTCTGTCATGATCGGTCCGTCGAACTGGAGCAACCCGTGGATGCCGTCGCGCTCCGCGACGGCCCGGAGGGGCGGGGTTCGCCAGGTGATGTACGAAGAGGTGATCACCGCCCGGATTCCGAGCCGCTCGCGCATCTCCCGGGGCGCGACGGGCTGGCGCCTAGGATCCGGGTGGACGACCGGGAGGAGCGCGGGGGTCTCGATCGGTCCGTGCGGCGTGGCGAGGCGAGCCCGCCGGGCCAGGCCGTCGCGCTCCAGGACCTCCAGATCGGCCATCGCCGCGCCAGAGTCCGGCCCGATTAAGCCTGCCGGCGGGACGGTCGGGGCCCGGGCTCGTAGGCGTCCCGGATCCGCCCGAGCACTTCGACCAGCATCGGGAACGTCAGCTTGCCGGTGTTGGTGTTCTGCGGGCTCGGGTGGTACGAGCCCCAGAGCAAGGGCCGGCCCGGACCGAGCGGAACGCACGCGCCGTGGGCGAACGTCGCGGCCGGGCGCTCACCGCCATAGACCGACGGCACAATCTCCCGGATCGCGTCCCAGGCGAACCCGCCGAGGGCGAGGATCGCCCGCGTCTCCGTGAGACAGCGCAGTTCGCGTTCGAGGAACGGCGCGCAGCGGGCCCGCTCCTCCGGCGTGGGGCGGTTGTCGGGCGGGACGCATCGCACGGCGGCCGTGAGATAGAGGTCGCGGTACGCGAGGCCGTCGCGCCGATGGAGCGACGTCGGCTGGTTCGCGAATCCGGCGGCGTGGAAGGCGCGCACGAGGAATCCGGCGGAGCGGTCCCCGGTGAAGACCCGGCCGGTGCGGTTCGAACCGTGGGCCGCCGGCGCGAGACCGACCGCGACCAAACGGGCACGGGGGTCGCCGAATCCGGGTACGGCCCGACCCCAGTACTCCTCGTTCCGAAATTCGCGCTTCTTCTCTCGCGCGACCCGTTCCCGCCACCGCACGAGTCGGGGGCAGCGAGCGCAGGCGACGACCTCCTCCCGGATCGCGGCGAGCGAGTCCGACACGGCCGCACCGAGCCTCGCCGCCGTTTGGCGCTTGGGGCTCGTTCGCCCCCGGTGCTCACCGATGGTGACGTAGCCGTATAGAGGGGGGTCGCCGTGGTGGGATCATGGCCGAGATGCGCATCCCGAGGAACTCCCAGACCCACCTCTCGAAGGTCGACGGCGACCTTCGGGCGGAGGCGAACGTCCGCATCACGACCGACGGGACCTTGATCGTCGCGGGAGTCGCGCGGTTCGACGGGTCGGCCGACATCACGGGCAGCCTCCAGTGCGCCCGATTCCGATCCGGCGACGGAACCGTGACGGTCTCGGGCGACCTGACCGTGGCGGAGGATCTCGAGGCGCACGACGGAACGATCGACGTCACCGGCGCGCTGAAGGCGCGCCGGGTCGACGTCGACCGCCGGCTGCGGGTCGGTGGCCCCGCCGAAGCCGAGAAGTTCGAGGTCGGGGGCCTGCTCGAAGGCGGGCAGTCGATGCGCGCCCAGAGCGTCTCGGTCGGCGGGCGATTCCACCTCGTGGGCAAGTTGACAGCCTCCAACGTGGAGGCCGGTGGCGCCGTCACGCTCGGCGAGGTCGAAATCGATACGCTCGCCGTCGGCGGAGCCGTCCAGGTCGGCGGCGGTCAGATCCGACTGTCGATCGAGGTCGGCGGACGCTTCCGCGCCGAACGTGCGATCCAATTCGGTTCGCTCGAAGTGGGAGGGCTCGCCGAGTTCGGCGACACCGCGACCGGAGGCGACATCGAGGTCGGCGGACTGCTCTCGGCGAGTCGGGACCTGACGTTCCATCATCTGGAGATCGGCGGTGTCGGCCGCATTGACGGGAATGCCACGGGCGAACGAGCCGAGATCGGGGGCAAGTTCGACGTTCGGGGTGCCCTCGCGCTGACGCAGGAACTCGAGGTCGGCGGCACGATCAGCGTGCGGGAGTCGCTGACCGCCGAGCGGCTCGAGCTCGGAGGTTCCCTGGCGGCACGCCGCGTGGTGATCGCCGGCTCGGTCGAGCTCGGCGGACTCGTGGCGACGCAGGAGGGGCTCAAGGCGGCCGAGGTCCGACTGCGCCGGAAGTCCCGGGCGAAGGGTCCGATCGTCGCCCCGAAGATCGAGCTCGAGCACGCCTCGCGCGCCGAGGACCTGTACGGCGGTGAGATCGAGCTCGACGAGCGGGCGGAGGCCCGCCGTATCTTCGCCAAGCGGGTCCGCCTGAGAGAAAGCGCGTCGGCGGACGAAGTCGTGTACACGGACTCCGCGGAGATCGATCCGGGTGCGCGGCTCCGCTCGCCCGCGAAGAAGGTCGACGTCCTCCCCCCCTTCCCCCTCTGAGCAGCGAGGGCGGACCGTGCTGGACGATCGAGATCCCGGGCGCGGAGGGACGCGCCGGCGGGAGGCGACCGACCTCTATGCGACCGTGCTCGAGGTCGTGAAGCGGTACCACGGGGCGGCGCGGATCACTCGGGTCTCCTACGGGGCGGGGATGCCCGTCGACCGACTGAGGAACTTCGTCGAGCGTCTCGTGGCGCTCGGGTTGCTGAAGTCCGAGGAGGTCGACGGGCGCCCGGCCTACGACATCACGCCCCGGGGACAGGAGTTCCTCACCACGTACTGGAAGATGCGGGCGTACATCGAAGTCCTCGAGGCGAGCCCCGAGGACCGGGTCGCGCGTCGCCGGGGCTGAGCGGTCCGTCCCTAGTATCGGGGCACGTCGGGATCGACGGTCTTCGACCAGGCGTCGATCCCCCCACGCAGGTTGACCACCCGGCGGTACCCCTGGCCCTCGAGGTAGCCGGCGATGAGCGCGGAGCGGCCGCCGCCGTGGCAGTACACCACGATCTCCCGGTCCTTCGGGATCTCGTCGAGCCGGTCCGGGACTTCGCGCATCGGAATGAACAACGACGGCTCGATCTTCGCGGTCTCGCGCTCGTCCGGTTCGCGCACGTCGAGCAGCAACGGCGCGGTCGACGGGTCCTTCAGCCGCGCGGCAACCTCGCGGGGCGACAGTTCCTCGACCATCGCCGCTTCAAGAGCGACGAGTCGCCTTGAACTTTGTGCGCGTTCCGGCGCAGACCCTATAACCCGCTCGCTTCTCCCATCGGCGATGAAAGTGCGGGACCCCGTCTGCGGCATGATGATCGAATCCTCGACGGCGGCGGCGCAGAGCCAGAACGGTCCCGAGACGATCTACTTCTGCTCGATCGCGTGCCAAAAGAAGTACGTCCGGGAGCGGGATACGGGCCCGCGCTGAGCCGCGAGGCCGACCCTCCCGACGCGTCCCGGACCCCGGCTCGTGGCGACCGACCCCGTCTGCGGCATGTGGGTCGAGGAGCGGCCGTCGTCGCTCCACCTGAACCGCGACAATCGAACCTACTACTTCTGCTCCGAGACCTGTCTCCGCCAGTTCTCGGAGCCGGAGACCGCGCAACGACGTCTCGGACGGCGCCTCCTCGTCGCGTGGCCGTTGGCGCTCGCGGTGGTCGTGCTGACCTACTTCGTCCGCGCCCCCTCGGCGCCGCTCGCCGCGGCGGCGCTCGCCTCGATCGTCCAGTTCTATCCGGGCGCGACGTTCTACCGGGGCACGCTCGACGCGATCCGGGATCGCTCCTGGAACATGGACATCCTGATCGCGGTGGGCACGACCACCGCCTATGCGTACAGCGTCGCCGCGATCGCGTCGGCCGGTCGGCTGCCCTCGCCGTACTTCTTCGACGCGTCGTCGCTGATCATTGCCCTCATTCTGACCGGAAACTACCTCGAACATCTCACCCGCTCCCGCGCCGGCTCGGCCGTTCGACGCCTCCAGGAACTCCTGCCGGAGACCGCGTCGGTCGTGCGGGGAGAGTCGATGAGCACCGTCCCCGTCGCGGAGTTGACCTTCGGCGATCGGATCCGCGTGCTCCCCGGGGGCCGATTCCCGGCGGATGGAATCATCCGTAGCGGTCGAACTCACGTCGACGAATCCCTCGTGACCGGCGAATCGATGCCGGTCCCGCGCGCCGTGGGCGATCGGGTCCTGGCGGCGTCGCGGAACGTGGACGGGGCGGTCGACTTCGAAGCGACCGGCGTGGGCTCGTCCACCTTCCTCGCGACCGTGGGACAGCTCCTCACCGACGCCGAGATGTCCCGAGTGCCGTTGAAACGGACCGCCGATCGGATCTCGTCGATCTTCGTGCCGCTGGTCGTCGCGCTGGGGGCGCTTTCTGCCGCGGCCTGGTATGCGCTCGGCGGCGCCGACTTCCCCACCGCCCTGCTCGTGTTCGTCACGGTCGTGATCATCGCCTGTCCCTGCGCGTTCGGGATCGCGACGCCCGCGGCGATCCTTGTCGGCACCGGTCGCGCCGCGGAGGCCGGGATCCTGTTCCGGGGGGAGGACACCGTGGAGCAAGGGGCCCGGGTCCGCGCGGTCGTCTTTGACAAGACCGGCACGCTGACCACGGGCCGCCCCACGCTTCGGCTCGTGCAGCCGAGTTCCGGCGTCACGGAGGAAGACCTCCTTCTCGCCGCGGCGTCGATCGAAGCCGGCGCTGACCACCCGTTGGCGCGAGCGGTGGTTGACGAGGCACGCGCTCGGGGCCTCCGGACGACCCCGGCGAACGAGACCCAACTCCTCCCGGGAGTCGGGATGCGCGGAAGCTGGCAGGGGCGCACGATCGAGGTCGTCCGACCGGCCGAACCGAGTCCCGGAACGGACCGGGAGGGGGGGACTTCGCTCACGCTCGCCGAGGTTCGAGTGGACGGCCGGACGATCGGGATGCTCGGATTTGGGGACGAGCTCGGGGCGGGAGTTCCGGAGGCGCTCCGAGCTCTCCGCGCGGAAGGGATCCGGATCGTCCTCGCGACCGGCGACCGACTCGCGGCCGCCCGACCCGTCGCCGATTCGCTCGGCATCACCGAGGTGCACGCCGCGCTCACGCCGGCGGAGAAGGTCGAGCTCGTGCGCTCGTTTCCCCCGGACGAGACCGTCGCGTTCGTGGGCGACGGGTTGAACGATGCCCCTGCGTTGGCCGCAGCACCGGTCGGCATCGCGCTCGGCACCGGCCCCGAGGTCGCTCGGTCCGCGGGCGGAATCCTCCTCGTTCGGTCCGACCTACGCGCCGTCCCGCTCGCGCTCGAGATCGCCCGGCGGACCGTCGCGAAGGTCCGCGCGAACCTGGCCTGGGCGATCGGCTACAATCTCGTGCTCCTCCCGATCGCGGTCGGGGTGCTCGTTCCGTGGTGGGGTCTCGGGATCTACCGGGCCCTTCCCGTCGTGGGGGCGATCGCGATGGGGCTCTCCTCGACCGCCGTGGTGCTGAACTCGCTCTCGCTGCGATGGGTTCGACTCCCGCATGAATCGGCCCCCGGGCTCGCTCCGCTCCCGGGCGGGACCGGGCTGTGACGACCTAGCATTCGAGAGGCACGCTTTTCAACTCGCGTGGCCCGCCCCCACCATCAACCAGAGGCCTGCCCATGACTCCCACGTTGCAAGCTCGGGGCCTGACCCGACGATTCGGGACCTTCACGGCGCTCGACCATCTCAACCTCGACGTGCAGGGCACGAAGTGCGTCGGGTTCCTGGGGCCGAACGGCGCCGGGAAGACGACGACGCTGAAGATGTTCACGAACCTGATCTTCCCGTCCGAGGGCGAGGCCCTCATCAACGGGATCTCGGTCCAGAAGGACCGAAAGCGCGCGCTCGCGTCGTGCGGGGCGCTCATCGAGACCCCGGAGATCTACGGCTCGCTCACGCCCCGCGAGGCGCTCGAGCTTTCCGGCGCGTTGCGCGGCATGAACGCCGCCGACATCCGCGCTCGGACGGAGATCGTCCTCTCCGAAGTGAAGATGCTCGAATGGGCCGACAAGAAGGTCGGCAGCTTCTCGAAGGGCATGAAGCAGCGGATCAACATCGCCGCCACGCTGCTCTCGGATCCCGAGGTCGTGATGCTCGACGAGCCCAGCACGGGGCTCGACCCGCG
>DATJNY010000067.1:0-4490 GCA_035507575.1 Thermoplasmata archaeon
CCAGCCTGCGACGCCCTGACGGCAGTTTTAAGGTCGGTCGCCGCCTTCGTCAGTCCGTCATGGAAGCGATCGACCTTAGCCGAAGGCTCGGAGACTTCAGCCAGGTGGCCGGCGAGGTGCTCCGGGACGTCGAGGACGTCACCGAACCGCAGATCCGGCACTGGATCGTGAACCCGTTTCTCGTCGCGCTGGGATGGAATCCCGACGACAAGAAGCAGGTGTTCCTCGATTACCCCGTTCCGGGCGGGGAAGGTCACACGGACTACGCGCTCTTCAATTCCGAGGGCCAGGCCCGGCTCTTCCTCGACGTCCGGGAGCGGACCGCGAACGTCACCGAGCTCGGCAAGGTCGCGGACCAGGCGAAGGCGGCGAAGGTGCCGCTCGTCCTTCTCACGAACGGTCGCGAGTTCTCCCTCTGGTTCGTCTCGAAGGACGACCCGCCCGGTCCGCTCTTCGTCCTGCCGCTCTCCGATCTCGCCGACAACGCCGAGGCGTTGCTCGGCCTGTCGGCCGACTTCCGACTCTCCGACACCGGCATCCAGCATCTCCGCCGCAGCGCGATCCGGCTCGCCGTGCTGGTCATGCTCGAAGAGAACGCCGAGAAGACGTTCGACGCCATGGTCGAGTGGGTGCAGGGCCAGGTCTCGCCGGGGGCGCTCGACGAGACGACGGAGCAGGCGATCCGCGACGCCACGATGATCTGGCTCACGGAGGAGCATCTCACGCTTCCGGCGTTCCAGCCGAAGGAGGGAAAGCGGCTCCACGAGCTGCGCACCACGACCCCTCGGGACTGGGAGCCGTTTCCGCGTGGGCCGCCCGGCACGTTCCAGTACAAGTACGACACCGCGAAGATCCTCGACCTGAGGCAGGGCGCGAAGGAGGTCCGGGAGCAGCTGCGGCTGCAGGGGCTCCGTACCCCCACCGCGACGAGTTTCGGCGGGTTCTACCACGCGCTCCGACACCGCGCGGGGCTCGGCAAGTAGGGCCGGCGCGGACTCGCCGTCGGCGATAGGTTCCTATCCCTCAGGCTCCATCAGGGATTCATGGCCCCTCCGCCGCCCCCGATGTCCGCCGATTCCAACCTGTTCCAGGACTTCGTCCAGGCGATCGCCGACCGGCATGGCCAACTCGACATCCGGCTCGAGCATCTCGAGCTGCGGCTGCCGCTGCTCAAGGAGAGCCTCGAGCTGAACGGGACGATCTCGGTGACCGTCCACATGCGCGACCTGACCGACAAGGAAAAGCAGGCGCACGTCGCGAAGGAGATCCGCGCGCTCTCGCACTGATCGCCGCCTCCGGCCCGCCTTGGGCGGCCGGGGAACCCTTTTCGTCAGCTTTAATACACATGAATACGCATCGTTTTTATCTCATGCCCGCCGAAGCCGACCGCATGGGCCACCCGTGCGTGACCTCCGACTGCGGTCACCCGGAGTCGGCGCACGCGGCGACGCCCGAGCTCGCCTCCTCGAGCGAGATCGTCGTCTGGTGCGCCGCCTGCCGCCGGCACGAAGTCCAGCGCCCCCGTTCCTGGCGGTTCCCGTGGAGCCGCGCCGAGGCCCCGCCCGCGCGACGGCGGTTCTCCCGGCCGAGCTAGCCGGCCGCCGCGGCCCTAGAACACGTTCGCGAAGTGCCCGATCAGGTAGCCGGCGAAGCCCGCGGCCATCCCGATCAGGAGCATCCGGAGCCCGCTCCGCCAGAACGGCCCCACCGTCACCGAGGCTTCGTACCACCCGATGCCAAAGAGCGCGGCCGCGCTGAGGACGATCGAACTGATCGCCGACGTCTCGATCGGGATGTGGGGCACGAGGAACGGGACGATCGGGATCGCGGACCCGACGATCGTCGAGGCGAGCACGACGAGCCCACTCCGGAGCGGCTGGCTCTCGGCGACGGTCGAGAGATTCAGCTCGAACGCCATCATGAGCTCGAGCATCGCCTTCGGCTTCGCCTCGATCTTGCGGACGATCTCCTCGAGTTCGTCCCCCTCGAAGCCCCAGTTCCGGAAGATGATGCGGACCTCCTCCCGCTCCATGTCGGGCATCGTGCGCATCTCTTCGAGCTCGCGGACGCGTTCCGCCTCGTAGACCCGACGGCGGGCGAGGGTCGACGTGTACGCGACGGCACCCATCGAGACGGACTCGGCGCCGAGGGCCGCGAGGGCGCCGATGACGATGAGGGTCGTGTTGTCGGTCGCCGCCGAGAGACCCAGCAAGATGCCGAGGACGTTGACGAGCCCGTCCTGACTCCCGAGGATGAAGTCGGAGAGCAGGCCGGGACGGATGTGCTGCTCCCGCTTCGCGACCATGGACCCCGTCCCACGCGCCGTGGCGGATAAGACGGTAGCGCACTTTCGCGAGGGCTGATGGCGCCGGGGTGCGCAAACGCCTAAATGCGCCGGTCGGTCGATAATCGCCATCCCACGAGGATTCTCCCGGTGACTCCCGCGACCCCTCCGGCTTCTGCGATCCCCTCCGCGAGCCGGTCCGCCGAGTCCGCCGTGCTCCTGCTGACCACGATCGGGACGCTGATGGTCGCGGTCGACTCCACGATCGTGATCCTCGCGCTCCCCACGATGGCGCGAGACCTCGCGTCGCCGCTCTCGACCATCATCTGGTCGATCCTGATCTACCTCCTCGTTACGGCGGCGCTCACGACGCAGGCCGGCCGCCTGGGCGACATGTTCGGCCGTGCCGGCATCTACAATCTCGGCTTCGCGATCTTCACGATCGGCTCGGCGGCGTCGGGGTTGGCGACCGACGCGAACACCCTGATCGCGGCCCGGGCGGTCCAGGCGATCGGCGGGGCCCTCGTCTTCGCAAATTCGGGGGCCCTCATCGCGTCGGTCTTCCCGCCTGAGCGGCGTGGGCGGGCGTTCGGCTTCCTCGTTTTCGGCTGGAGCGTCGGCGCGATCCTGGGGATCCTCCTCGGCGGCGTCGTGACGACGTGGCTGGGATGGCGGTACATCTTCTTCATCAACATCCCGATCGGCATCGTCGCCGTTACCCTCGGCCTCCGGAGCCTCCCGAAGGGGACCCCCCAGCGGGTCGCCTTCGACTACCTCGGCTTCGGCCTGTTCTCGGCGCTGCTCGCGCTCGTCTGCTACGGGCTGATCGAGATCGCCGTCTTCGGGGTGAGCGCCCTCAACGCGACGTACCTCGTCATCGGGGCGGCGCTCGTCCCGGTCTTCGTGTGGGTCGAGCTGCGACTTGCCCAGCCGATGCTCGAATTGCGGGCGCTCAAGAACCGCCTGCTCGGGTTCGCGCTGCTCGCCGGCTTGTTCCAAGCGCTCGGCTACCTGTCGGTGATCTTCCTGCTCACGATGTACCTGCAGGGGTTACGCGGTCTGACCCCGCTCGACGCCTCGCTGCTGCTCGTGCCCGGGTACCTGCTCGGAGCTTTGGTGGGCCCCTGGATGGGATCCCGGGTCGATCGACGCGGCGCTCGGACGCTCGCCACCGCCGGGATCGTGCTCATGGCCGTGGCCGTTCTCGCCTACGCGACCCTCACCGTCAACTCCTGGCTCGGATGGATCCCGCTCATCTCGCTGATCACGGGGGTCGGCGCCGGGATGTTCTATCCGGCGAACAACACCGCGATCATGAGTCAGGCGACGCCCCGCACGTTCGGGGAGATCAGCGGGCTCCGGGTCACGCTCTCCAACATCGGGACCTTGCTGAGCTTCGTGCTCGCGCTCACGATCGCCTCCGCGAGCATCCCACGCGAGCTCGCCTACGAGGTCTTCCTGGGAACGACGAACCTCGTCGGCGGGATCGGGGCGGACTTCCTTACGGGGATCCACGCGGCCCTCTTCGGGGCGGTCGCCGTGCTCCTCCTCGCGGCGGCGCTGTCCTGGTCGCGGGGCCGCGAGACGGGCCATCCGACCGAAGTGGTGACCGGCGCCTCGGCCTCGACGGGACCCGACGTCCCGGGTTAGCGCCGCCGGCGGCGCGCGGCCCGCTCCTGGCGGAGCGCGTCGCGCAAGATCACGTTGTGATCGAAGGCGAGGGGCCCGACGCGCTCGAGGGGGATCCACGCGGCGTCCTGGGCATCGTCGCCCCCGTGGGGGGTCTGGGCTCGCCCCCTCATGCGGAAGACGACCGAGGTCGTCGGGTGGCGGGGGTCCCGGTCCGGGCCGGAATAGACTCCGACCAGTCGCACCGGCCCCGCACGGAGCCCCGTCTCTTCCCGGAGCTCCCGGACGACCGCCTCCTCGACGGTTTCGCGGTACTCCACGAATCCCCCCGGGAGCGCCCAGCGTCCGCGGAACGGAGGACGACCTCGTCGCACGAGCAAAACCCGGCCCCGATCGAACCAGACGACGTCGACGGCGAGCGCGGGATTCTTGTACGCCGCCATATCCCCCACACCGCGGGGCGGGTTATGAGTCCGCGAGGAACCCCGCGTTCCCGCTCCGAGGGAACCGTTAAGCCGTCGGTCCCGGTCGCCGCGACGTGACGATGCAGATCCTGAGGAGCAAGGCACCGCTCCGG
>DATJNY010000068.1:0-24929 GCA_035507575.1 Thermoplasmata archaeon
GTCGAGGACAATCCCGCCGATGCCCGGCTCGTGCGCGAGGTGATGCGCGACAGCAAGATCCTCAACGAGATCCACTGGGTCCCCGACGGCGTCGAGGCGATGACGTTCCTTCGCCGCCAGGGCAAGTACGCGAATGCGCCCCGCCCGAACCTGATGTTCCTCGACCTGAACATGCCCCGCAAGGACGGCCGCGAGGTGCTGCGCGAGGTCAAGGCCGATCCCGAACTCCGACGGATCCCGATCGTCGTGATGACCTCCTCGCAGGCCGAGGAGGACATCGCGCGGGCGTACGACCAGCACGCGAACTGCTACGTGCGCAAGCCGATCGACTTCGAGCAGTTCCATTCGGTCGTGAAGACCCTCGAGAATTTCTGGTTCTCGACGGTGGAGTTGCCGACGCGCTAGGCGTCGCGACGGGCCGAGGGGCCGACCGATGGACGCGACGGCGGTGCGGGTCCTCGTCGTGGACGACAACCCCGGGGACGCCCGGCTCGTCGAGTGGGCCCTCGCGCACGAGCCCGATGGGAGCTATCGGTGCGAGCGCGCGGGGAGGATCTCGGAGGCGATCGCGGCGATCGAGCGCGCCCCGGTCGACGTCGTCCTTCTCGATCTCGGCCTCCCCGACAGCAGCGGGATGTCCGGGCTCCGCCGGCTCCGGGAGCGGGCGCCCGACGCGGCGGTCGTCGTCCTCACGGGCTCGGAGGATCCCGTCCGCGTCCGCGAAGCGCTCGCCGAGGGCGCTCAGGAATACCTCGTCAAAGGAGTCTTCCCGAGCGGACATCTCGGCCGGGTCGTCCGCGGGGCCCGGCGCCGGCAACGGCTCGAGTCCGAGATCCGAGCCGGGGCCGCCCCCGATGCGCTCGCGTGGAACGACGCCGACGTGGGCGACGCGTTCGCCCTCATCGTCGAGGGGAAGGCCCTGGCCGTCAACGACGCATGGGTGCGTCTCGCGGGGACTCCGCGCGGTGGAAGCGACCCAGACTCCGAACGGTTCCTTGGTGGCCCGCGGGCCGGCGAGGTCGAGCTCCATCGGGACGGCTCGAGCCCCGTTCGCGTCGATTTCGTGGTGCGGACGTGGGGGGCGGGTCCCTCCGCGCGTTCGCTGGTACGGCTCCGCGATCGCTCCCCACGCCCGGAGCCCGCGGTCGCGACCTCCGCCGGCCCCCCTCCCCGCCTCCTCGATGCGACCGCCTGGGCGCAGCTCGAGGAGCTCGCCGGATCGGACCCGACGTTCGTCCCGGCACTGATCGAGGCGTTCCTCGCGGAGTCGAGGCCGCTCATCGCCGAGCTGGAGGCCGCCGCCGGGGCCGGAGACGCCGCCCGCGTCGAGCAAATCGCCCATCGCTTGAAATCCGGGTGTGCCCAGCTCGCCGCGCTCGAGCTCGCCCAACGTCTCGGGGCGCTCGAACGGTCGAGCCGGGTCGACGCTCCGGAGGCGATCCGCGCCGCCGTCACGGCGATCGTCGGAGAGTTCCCGGCGGTGGCGGCCGAGCTCGAGAAGCGGCGCGGCTCGCGTTAGGCGACGGCGGGACGCCTAGCCCGCGCGTTCCGCCTGGATCTGGCGGAGCACGTCCCGGATCTGCGCCAGTCGGATCGGCTTCTGCAACACCTGGAACGCCCCGGCCTTGATCAGGGCCCGCACCCGCGGGTCGTCGCTCGGGTTGCCGGTGCAGACCACGATCGTGAGGTCCGGGCTCTTCTGGAGCATGTAGCGGGCGACGTCGTTGCCGCTCTGGTTCGGGTTCCGCGGTTGGTGGAGGAGGTCGATCATCGGACCGCCGGCCGCCCCCTCGGAGAGCGTGATGTCGAGGAAGACGACGTGCGGCCGAGCCTGATCGAAGGCGGCGACGGCCTCGCTCGCGCTCCCGGCCTCGCTGACGACCTCCGCCGGGACGTTCTCCTGGGCGAGGGCCTGCTTGATCGTCAGCCGAACGGTGGGCGAGTCGTCTACGATAAGGTAGCGAAGAGGCGGCATGATCGGCAGCGCGGGGGAGACCCCCCCGGGGGCTGTATCACGGAATCAAGACCCTGTTGCCGTAAATAGCTTCTCCGGCGCAGGGCGCCGCCCGTTCCGGCGGAATCCGGGCCGCCGCGGTGCGTCGGGGTCTACACGACGCGGAGCAGGCCGTACGGGGCGTTGTCGTGGCCCTCGGTCAGCACGAACGTCGGGGTCCACGGGTCGGATCCGTGCAGGAAGATCCGTCCTTGGACCTGACGGATGTGGATCTGCAGCGCGGCCGTCGCCCGCAGCGGGTCGAGCAGCGGCGATTGCGACGAACCGACCGCGATCGCGTGGATCGGGGAGCCCCGCACCGCCGCCTGGATCTGGCCGGGGAGGCGCTGGGCGATCTCGGGCGTGATCGCCATCCCCATCGACGTCGTGATCGCGACCAGCCCCTGCAGGAAGACGATGAACAGCCCGGGGGAGTCGGTCGTCGAGCCCGCCCGAAGGAATTGGTCCATACCGATGTCGTCGGTCGGCGAGGTCGCGACCCCGTCGGACGAGGCCCCGAGGCGGACGATCGTCGGCTCGAACTCCGACTTGCCCTCGTTCGGCCCCGCGGGGGGCAAGAGGAACCGCACCTGCTCGAGGAAGCGGTGTCGTTCGACCGAGCCGTGGAGCGCCTCCCACACGTCCTCGGGAAGGGTGCTCGCGTCCGGGACGAAGATCACGCGCCCGCCGCGCTCGACCGTGTGCGCGAGCATCGGGGCGAGGAGGAGGTGCGGGATCTGGTTCGGGACGTCCTTCTCCACCTCGACGAGCGTCGACTTCCCGAGGGGCAGTCGGCCGAAGCTCTCGGCGAACGCGCGCGAGCCCGGCCAGAGGAGCCCGGGGAGCGAGTCGGGCGCCGGATTGAACCGGCCCCCGTGCAGCTGGCCGTAGGGGCGGACCGGCACGATGCACTCGAAGTGCGCCGACTCGAGGGAGAACGGGTAGAGCGGGTTCTCGATCCGAACTCCGCGCAGCTTCAAGATCGTCAACCAGCGCTCGAGTCGACCCTGGACGACCTCGCGGCTCGTGACCGCGACGCCGTTCACGAGGTAGTCGAGCTGCGTCTGGTCCTCCCGTTCGAGCACGAACAGCACGTGGGCGCGGATCCGGCCCAGGCGGCGGAGGAGGGAACGCTCGATGTCGTTCCGCGACGGGAGGTGATCGCCGTTGTTCGCCCGCCCCAGGTACGATTCGACGAGCGCCTCCCAGGAATCGATCACGAGGAGGGCCGGCTGCTTCGGGTCGAGCCGGCTCCACGCCTCCTGGAGCGGTCCGGGGAGCCAGAGGAACTCGGTGAGGTCGCGGGTCGAGTTCGGGTCGTCGCTCAGGAGATTCGACTCCGAGCGGACGAGGGCCCGCGTCGCCTGGGCGAGGTCGGCATTCTCGTCGGTGTTGTCGAGCACCTGGATGCCGTAGCGCCCGTTCTGCCCGAGCCACGGGAAGGCGAGGAGGACGTCGTCGGTCGGCACCCGATTCGTGACGAAGTGCCGTGCGCCGGGGAACGACTGGAGGAGGGCGAGCGAAAGGCTGGTCTTCCCCGAACCGGGCGGTCCGCGGAGGAGCATCGACTGCGGGCCGGGCAGCTTGAGGAAGTCGACGAGTTCCCGAGGGATGGGCAGCGTGGCCCCCATGGCCCGGGAGACTATGGACCCCAAGGATTAACCGTCTTCCTATCGGGGCGCGGGGCCCCGGGAAGGCCGGTCCAGCCCCCGGGGCTCAGGCGCAGGGGAAGCCGTCGAGGAACCGCCACCACGCGTCGATCGCCGAGCGGGCGGAACGCAACGCCGCGGCGCGGGCCCGGGGATCCCGGGCGAGCTCCCGTTCGAGGATCTCGCGCTCGGCGCGCGAGTGCTCGACGTCGGCGCCCGTATGGACGCGGAAGAACTCGTGCGCCTTCGGATCGGTGATGCGATACTGCGCCCGAAGGCCGCGCGACTTCTCGGCGGCGATCTCGGGGAAGATCGACTCGTAGGCGTACAGGGCCGCGAGCGCGTCCGCCGGATGGCGGGCGGTGAGGCGCTCGTACGCCGCGAGGAGCCCCCGGGTCGCTGGCTTCGGTCGGGCCGAGCGCGCCGCCCCCCGCGCGAGTCCCAGCCCTTCGGCGAAGTCGAGCCAGAGCTCCGGGTGCGTCGGGTCGCGGCCCTCCTCGTCGACGAGGTTCTCCAGGAGAACGCGACGGTCCGCAGCGGCGCCGAGATGCGAATACGCCGCCGCGACGTAGCGCGGGAAGTTGGATTCGAAGTGGTAGTACTGGCCCGCGTAATTCCGCAGAGTGTCGATCGCGAGGTCGCCCCGGCTCCACGCTTGGTAGAACGGGTGCTTCAGCAGGTGGCGCTCTCGGAGCAGCTGGTCGATCGGGGCAACGGGGCCGGCCATGCCGGGGCGAGACCGTGGTCCTCTAAACACGTTTCGGAAACCGCTCGGGCCATCGGCAGTATGAATACCCCCGGCCCGACTGTTAGAAGGTCGGTGGCCGACCTTCGAGCGATCGCCGACGATCCGACCGGAGCCCTGCGGCTGACCCGGTCCGCCGTGCACGCTCGAGCCGATCCGCTCGAGGAATCCGCCCCCTTCCTCTCCGACGTCGAGCGGCGGATCGTGGACGGGAGCGCACGGGGGCTGCTGTACGTGGCGGGATCGCGGCCGATCGGCATCGCTCTCTGGGGCGAACCCCTCGCGACGGGCTTGATGGTCGAAGTGATGTATCTCGAGCCCGAGGCGCGGTCGGCCGCGGCGTACATCGATTTCTATCGCGCGGTCGGCGCGGCCAGCGGTCCGATCGCCTTCGCGCCGGGACGGCTCGCCGGTCTACCGGAGACCGAGGAGGAGCGGGTCATGCGGGCCCTCGGATTCGAGCGGTTCGCCCGCTCGGAGATGCGGCTGCCTCGGGAGGCCGAGCTCCCGCCGACGAGCGACGCGTTGACCCTGCGTACGGTCGCCCCGGCGGATGCCCCCCCGCTCGCGCGCCTCCTCGATCGCGCGTACGTGCACCAGCTCGACCGGTACCTCTTCCAGATCGATTCCGATCCTCAGCGCGACGCGGAGCTCCAGATCCGCGAGATCTTCGACGGGAGGTGGGGCGAATTCCTGCCCGAGGCATCGTTCGTCGTGCCCGGCCCGAGGGGTCTCGATGCCTCCACGCTCGTGGTGCGCGCTTCCTACGGTCCGCTGATCGCCCAGGTCATGGTCGACCCCGATCGACAGGGCCAGGGGCTGGGACGGGCGGTCCTCGTCGCGACGGTCCGGGCGCTCCGCGCCCGCGACGAGTCGCCGATCGTGCTGAACGTGACCGAGGGGAACGCGCGGGCGATCCGCTTGTACGAGCGGGTCGGCTTCGTCCGCTCGCTCGGCCCCTCCCACGGCTGGTACTCGCCGGAACGCGTTCCGGTCGGCCGTGCCGCGCGGGCCTAGGACGCGGCGGCCCCCGGGGCCGCCTCCTCGCTCGCGTGCGGGCGGTATCCGAGGCGACGGAGGGCGCCGAACGAGGCGAGCATCACGGCGCCGAGGAACACGATGGAGCCGCCGGCGGTGAGATAGGTGCCCTGCACGCCGACCGCACTCGTGAGGACGCCACCGGCGGTCTGTCCGAACGGCACGAGGGCGTAGCTCCCGACTTCGTCCGCGGAGAAGACCCGGCCCATCATCGCGTCGGGGACCGTGGCCTGGACGGTCGAGAGGAAGACGGTCATGATCATGCCCGGCATCATCCCGTAGATGAAAATCACCGGTAGCGCCAGCCAGACCGAGTGGACCGCCCCGAGGGCGAGGAGGGTCGCCCCCATCGCGAACGTCAGCAGGATGATCGCGCGACCGGCGTGGGGCTCGAAGTGGAACCGCGAGATCAGGGCGAAGCCCGCCGCGACGCCGAGGGTGGAGGTCGCGACCATCGCTCCGTACCAGTACCCCTGGGCGAGACCGAGCCAGCTCCCCACGTAGAGCCCGAGCTCCACGAGCGCGACGGCGGAGAGGAAATTCACGAAGAGCGCGCCGATCGTGAGCTCGAGCAGCTCCCGACGCCGCCCGAGGTAGGCGAAGCCGTCGACCGCGTCGCGGGCGACCGAGCGGCGCGGCCCGGAACGGTCGACCGAGAGATCGGCGGTCACGAGGAGCAGGGCGACCTGCGTCGCGAAGAAGACCGCGAAGGAGAGGCCGAGCGCGTAGGCGGTCGGGGCGATCGTCAGGAGGAGCCCGACGAGGAGGGTAGTCGCCGCGCCCGTGAGCGCCGCGCACGCATAGATGAGCCCGTTCGCCCGCGCCAGATCGGGGGCGGCCACGAGGCGGGGGATCGACGCGTTGTACGCCGGACGGAAGAGCGTCGAGCTGGCGACGATCGTCGCCCAGCACGGGTACAGGAGCACGACCCAGACCGGCAGGTAGAATCCGGTGGTGAGCGGGAGCGCGACTCGCCCGGCCGGGGCGATCGTCAGGTCGGCCGCGGCGGCGACGGTGCCGAGCAGCGAGACGAGGTTCACGACGCGCATCAGGCGCCCCCGGTCGAAGCGGTCGGCGAGGGCCCCCGAGAAGAACGCCGCGAGGAACGTGGGGAGCGCAGACGACAGCCCGAGGAACGTGAGCGCGTAGGCGCCGAAGGTCACGCGCTCGCCCGCCGGGTAGGCGAACGTGACGGCGAACAGGAGGACGACGAGCACGGACGCCGGCGCCGCGATCTGGAGCGCGCCCGCCGCGAGCAGCGGCGTGAACGACGGACGCCGGAGGATCTCGGAGTATCGGCTCAGCGCTCTCCTCCCACCCGGGTCCTCCCGACCCTGGTCATGCGCGATAAGCCTTCCGCGGGTGGGCCGCCCGGGGCGGCCGGGCCCGCGCGGCGAAACGGGCTTGTAGGCGGCCCGGGTCCGTCCGTGCTGCGGAGCCGCCCGTGCGCCTCATCCACCACGACGCAACGACCGGCCGGTTCCGCCTCCGCCTCGAGACCCCGAGCGATCTCTGGCGGATCGCCCGGTTCGTCCGCCCGGGGGAAGTCGTCGGGGCGTCGACCACGCGCCGCGATCCCGAAGCTCCCCCCGAGGTCGCCGGCGCGGAACGGTCCCGCCGCCGGGTCTTCCTCGCGGTCCGGGCCGAGCAGATCGAGTTCCACGGCTTCTCGAAGCACGTCCGGATCACCGGGCCGATCGTCGAGGGTCCCTTCGACATCGGGCGCCACCACACGCTCGACCTCGGCGAGGGCGACGAGGTCGTCGTGACCAAGCCGGCCCCGACGGCGGCGGACCGGACCGTGCTCGAGGAGGGATTGAAGGGGCTCGACGACCCGACCGTGCTCGTCGCCGCGGTCGATTGGGGCGACTCCTCGTTCCTTCGCCTGCGGGGGCGGGCGATCCAGCCCGTGGCCGACGTGCGCCGCACGATCGCCGGCAAGCAGTTCGACTCGGGCCAGGGCGAGAAGGACCGCGCGGCCTACCTCGCGGAGCTCCTCACGGTCCTCCGGAGGGAGGGGGCGACGGCCACGGCCGTGGTGATCGCGGGCCCGGGGTTCCTGAAGGAGGAGCTCCAGCGCCGCCTCGCCGAGGACGATCCCGCACTCGCGAAGAAGACCCGGGTGTACGCGACGAGCGAATCCGGCCGCGTCGGGGTCGACGAGCTCCTGCGCTCGGGGAAGGCGAGCGAGGCGCTGCGGGGGAGCGTCGCGGCGGAGGAGGCCGAGGCCGTCGAGCGTCTCGTGCGGAGCCTCGCCGGGGGAAAGCGGGCGGCGGTCGGCCCGGCCGAGGTCGCCGAAGCGGTCGAGGCGGGGGCGGTCGAGACCCTGCTCGTCTCGGAGTCCCTGCTCGCCGAGCCGACGCTCCAGACGTCGCTGGATCGGGCCCGGGCCGACCGAGCGCGGATCTTCATCGTGCGCGACGAGGGCGAGGCCGGCCGGCGCCTCACGGCGCTCGGACGCGTGGCCGCGATCCTGCGCTACGACTGGACGAGCGCCCGGACGCCTACGGGATCGACTGGACCGCCTCGCGGAGGTCCTCGAACCGGCGCTTGAGCTCCTTCAGCGTGAAGCGCAACGCCTCCCGCGGCGAGAGCGATCCGTCGGTCTCGAACCGCAGGAAGAACTTCTCGGGGTCCGCCTCGATCTTGATCGAACCGTGCTCGCAGGTCGACTCGCAGGCGCCGCAGAAGATGCACTTCGTCTCGTCCGTGACGGTGAGCTTGCCGTTGCCGAACTCGAGGATGTCGACGGGGCACGAGGCGGCCGTGCGCTTCAGGCACGCGTCGGTGCATCCCTCCTTCTTCGAGATCCGCACGTGGGGGCGCGGGTTCATGCCGACCGCGTGGGCGACCTGCCACTTCGCGTGTTCCCGGGCGGTGCCGACCGTCGCGGTCGCGTAGGCGAGCAACGCCTGCCGCGCGCCGAGGCGGACGATCGGGACGTCCGGCTCGAGGATCGCCAGCGACGCGTCCCCGAGGGGGACGACGTCCTTCGCGTACACGGTGCACGGACCCTTCCGGTCGACCGAGTACATCACCTGGCAGTTCGGGCAGCCCGTCCCGCCGCAGGTGCACTCCGACTTCTTGTGGAACTGGCCGAGATCGGTCGGGATGGGGAGGAGCCCGAGGCGGAGGGCGACGGCCTCGTCGAACATGCTCGTCGAGGAGTCGTAGTCCTTGCCGGACGCTTCGTCGCGGATCGGACCCAGGTGGAACTCGACGTCCTCGATCGCGAGCTTCGGCACGTCGGAGAGGAGCGTGCGCCGGATCGCGTTCACCTGTGACGCGGTGGGGCCGTCGAACTCGAGGACCGTCGAGCGCGGCTTCAGCTCCTGGATCGAGACCGGCATCGCGCTTACACCCGCCGTCCCCGGCGGCCTCCCTTCGGCTTGGTCCCGTCGTGCGGCACCGGGGTGACGTCCTCGATGCGCTGGATCTTCACGCCCGCCCGGGCGAGCGCCCGGATGGCGGCCTGGGCGCCGGGACCCGGAGAACGGGACCGGTTCCCGCCGGGGGCGCGGACGCGCACGTGCAGCGTCTCGTAGCCCTTCTCCTTGATCGCGGCGGCGACCTGGTCGGCGGCCTTCATGGCCGCATACGGGCTCGACTCGTCGCGCGCCGCCTTGACGACCATCCCTCCGGTCGCCTTGGCGAGCGTCTCCGCGCCGGTGACGTCGGTGACGGTGATGTGGATGTTGTTGTAGCTCGCGAAGATGTGTGCGATCCCGATCTTCGCCATGATCTACGACTCCCCCGCCGGCTCGAGCGCCGGAGGCTCGGCCGGGGCCGCCTTGGCCGCGAGCCGCTCGCGCAGGGCCGTGCGCATCGGATGATCGTCGCTCGCGAACGGGCTCGTCCCCGAGTAGGCGATCCGGGACTCCTCGTCCAGCCGGACGAGGTAGCCGGGGCGCGTCACCCGGTGGTCGCCGAGCGAGAAGTGGCCCTGGACGATCCACTTGCGGGCGCTCTGTGCGGTCGGGGCCAGGCCGTGCCCGAAGACGACCGTCTCGAGCCGGCGACGCAGGATGTCCTCGGTCGTGAGGGCGAGCACGTCGTCGAGGCTCGGAGCCCCGACGGAGAGCAACCCCAGCCGGGCGAGGCGCGCGAGCAGGAGCGTGGTCTCCTGCTGCGCCTGCTCCTCCCCGGTGCGCAGGCGGGCCTGCAGCTCGCGGGCCTGGCCGCGGATCCGGCGGAGGATCGACTGGGCCTTCCACAGCTCGCGCTTGTTCTTGAGCCCGTACTTCTCGAGGAGCTTCCGCTCCTCGTCCATCCGGCTGGCCTCCCACGGATGCTTCGGGGTGTCGTACGTGCGGCGCAGGAACTTCGGATCGCCCATCGATCGTCTACTCCTTCTTGGCCGGGGCCGCCTTCGGCGCGGCCGCCGGAGCCTCTTCCTTCCCCGCCGCCGCGGCGGCTTCCTTCGCGGCCTTCTTCAGGACGCCGGCGGCCATGCCGGTGCGACCGTTCGATCGCGTGCGCTGGCCGCGGACCTTCTGTCCGCGCTCGTGCCGCACGCCCTTGTAACTCCGGATCATCTTCATCTGGTTCACGTCGTCGCGGCGCCGCGTGTCGAGCTCGGGCCCGACGTAGTGCAGCGTCTCGCCCAGGATCGGCTCGCGCCGGTGGTTGACCATCCAGGCGGGAACTTTGGTGGGGAGCGCGGCGAGCGTCGTCTCGATCGCCTCGACCGTCGGCTCCGGTAGATTGCCGATCCGCTCCGTCGCCGGTACGGACGCGACCTGGCAGGCGACCTCCGCGAGACGGAGCCCGACGCCGCGGACGCCGGTGAGCGCCAACGCCACGGGCCGCGTGCCGTCGAGGTCGGTGTCGGAGACGCGGACGATGTACCGGAAATTCGGGTTGTCGGGGACGTACTTCGCCGCCTTGCCCGAGGTCCCGGGTGCGGCCGCCTTCCCCTTCTTGCCGCCTTCCTTGCCGTCCTTCGCGTCCTTGGACTCCTTGCCTTTCCCGCCCTTCTCCTTCTTCGCGGGTTTCTCGGTCGAGGCCGCCGCCCCGGCGTCCGCGGCCGGTGCCGCCTCTTCTGACTTCGGCTCCTTGGGATCTTTGGGCGCGGGACTCACTTCCTTCGAATGGACGCCCCGACCGGCCGCGTCGAACGCGAGCGCGCGCCCGCAGAACGACCCCCCGGTCCGGGGGTGCGGCCGCCGAGCAAGACCTCCTTTTTAAGCGCTTCGGGGAGAAGTGGCGCGCGCGCCACCGGTCCCGTCCCCGGCGGGGAGGCGTCGGCGGGCCTCGAGGACCCGATACCCCGAGCCCCGGCCCAGCACCTCGATGGGGCCGTCCCAGTGCTCGGCGAGCCACTCCTGGTAGAACCGGATGCCCAGGCTCCCTTTGCCGACGAGCACGAGGCGACCGCCGGGGACGAGGTGATCCCGCGCGCCCTCCAGGAGGCGCAAGACGTGCTCGCGCCCGCTCCGGTAGGGGGGGTTCGTCGCGATCACGTTGAACTGCTCGCCCTCGACCGGGAGAAAGTCCTCCCCGACCCGAACCTCGGCGTTCGCGATGCCGTTCCGCTCGAGGTTCCGGCGGGCGAGGCGGGCCGCCCGCCGGTTGACCTCGGTCAGGACGACGTGACCGGCCGACGCCGACTTCGCCGCGGCGACCCCCACGGCGCCCCATCCGCAGCCGAGGTCGAGCACGCGGTCGGAGCGCTCGATGCCGAGATTCTCGATCAGGAGCGCCGTCCCGGGGTCGAGTCCGCGGGCCGAGAAGATGCCGAGATCCAGCCCGAAGGTCAGGAGCTCACCCCGATAGAGGAACCGGAGGGTCCGCGGCGCGGACCGGGCCCGCGGCTTCTCCGCGAAGTACTGTTCGGTCGGGGGAGCGAACTCCTGGTCGTCCACCACGGCCCGCTAGCTCCGCCGACGGAAGAACGAGTCGCGGCGGGGCGTCGCCGCGGCAGCCTCGGGGCCCAGCGCCTCCCGCAGGAGCTCGCGTTCGCGGGCCGAGAGCGACCTCGGCAATTCCACGTGCAACGTGACGACCAGGTCTCCCCGCGCCCCCCCACGAAACCGCGGAAAGCCGAGACCCCGCATCCGGAACTGCGTTTCGGGTTGGGTGCCGGCGGGGACCTTCAGCTCCGCGTGGCCGTCGATCGTGCGCACGTTCGCGACCCCTCCCAGCAGCGGGATCGCGAGCGGGACGGTCACTTCGGTCCACGCCTCGGTGCCGTCGCGCCGGATGTGATCCGACGGTTCGAAGACGACCTGGACATACAGATCGCCGGCGCGCTCCCCGTCAACCCCCGGCCCGCCGTGGCCCGGGATCCGCAGCACGCCGCCGTCCTCCATCCCCGGCGGGACCGTCACCTCGATGTGCTCGACCGTCCGCTGTCGGCCGCTCCCCCGACAGGTCGGGCAGCGCTCGAGGATCTTCCGCCCCGAGCCATGACAGGTCGGGCATTGTCCGACCGTGATGAACTGGGTGTAGCCGCGGCTTCGGGTGTGGCGGACCTGGCCCGAACCCCCGCATTCCGGGCAGACTTCGAGCGCCGTGCCGTTCTTGGCGCCGTTCCCGTGGCAATCCGGGCACGGCCCGACGATCGGCACCTCGAGGGTCGGATGCGCGCCCTCGACGGCGGCAGTGAGCGGGAGACGGACCGCGACCTCGACGTCCTGCCCTCGGGCGGCGCGGCCGACCGATCCGCCCATGAACGAGCCGAAGAGCTGCTGGAAGAGCGGGTTCGCGCCGAGGAGATCCTCGAGATCGCCGGCGTGGGTGAAGTTCTGCCACGTGAAGCCTCCAGGGCCGAAATCGCTCTGGACGCCGGCGAACCCGTTCTGGTCGTAGTTCCGGCGCTTCTGTTCGTCCGCCAGCACCTCGTACGCCTCGGAGATCTCCTTGAACTTCGCCTCCGCCGCCTTCGGGTCCTCCTTGGCGACGTCCGGGTGGTACTGGCGCGCGAGCTTGCGGTACGCCGACTTGATCTCCTCCGGGGAGGCGGTCTTCGGCACGCCGAGGACCTCGTAGTAATCGCGCGGAGGCATGATCGCGGGAGGACGAGCGGTCCGTTCCCGCCGCTCCTAGGGTCGTGGCTATTTACCGTCTCACGTGCGCTCGCGGTCCGTCGCCCACGTCACCTCGGCCGGAGTGCCGACCACCGCCCGGAGTCGGCGCGCCGCGCTGCCCTCGCTCTCGGAGACCTCGAGGAGACCGAAGCTCGAACCGAGCACGCCCACCCCCCCGCGTCCCAGCGCTTCGTAGCTCGACGCAACGGGAAGCGTGCGGCGGGCGCCGCGACCGAGCCGAACCTCGACCCGTCGCGCCCCGCGGGGGAGCCACTCCGTCGGAAGGTTCGTGATCAGGTTGCCGAACCGGTCGACGTGCAGCACCTCGCCCCGTCCTCCGCTCCGAGTCCGGACCGCGGCGGGCACCGCGTAATGGTGGGGTTGGATCCGGACGCCCAGGCGATGTGCGGGAGTGCCCCGGGCGAGGCGGGCCGCCGTGGGGGCAAAGAGGTCGCGGCCGTCGAACGTCGTCCCGATCCGCCCGCGCGCGTCCAGCCGCTGGGGGTCGATGCGATAGGCCCGCGGGCGGCCCAGCTGCTCCGCGAGCGGGAGGAGGACCCCGTTGTCCGGTCCGACGAGGGTCGAACCGTCGGCGCACTCGATTGCGATCGGGGCACGGCGCCCTCCGACCCCCGGGTCGATGACCGCGACGTGCACGGTGCCCGGCGGGAATCCACCGGCCATCGAGCGAAGCAGGAACGCCGCCTCGCCGACGGCATGGGGACGCAGGTCGTGGGCGAGGTCGACGACCTGTCCCGGTCGGAGCCGATGCGCGAGGACCGCCTTCATCTGGGCGGCGTACGCGCTGCCGAGGTCGCTGGTGAGGGTGATGAGGCGGGGACGGAGCGTCCGAGCGCGCATCGCCGACCCCGGGGGTCGACCGACCGTCGGCCCTCTACGACTTCATGATCGCGACCAGGAAGATCCCGACCGCGACCAGGGCGCCGATGACGGCGGCGATGATCACCAGGAACGAGTTCCAGAGCAGCGGGCCGAGCTGACCGGAGACTCCGCCGGCGAGCGTGCCGGTGTGGTACAGGTACGCCTCGAGGATGCCGACCACGAGGCCGACGACGAGGAGCACGACGCCGATCGTCCGGCTCTTCCCGCTTCCGAAGTACGCGGTGAATACCCCGGCGAGGATCAGGAAGAGCCCGAAGACGAGGAGGAGGATCGCGAGGAACTGCCACCCAATTGCCACCGTGGACCCGAACAGCTCGATCATTGCATGCCCTTCAGAACTTGATGCCGGTGAGCGTCTTGGTGTCGATCACGCCCGGGACCGAACGGATCTTGTCGACGACCAGTTGGCCCAGGGCGTTAAAATCCTCGGCCTCGACCTTCGCGATCAGGTCGTATTCCCCGAAGAGGGGGTGCAGCTCCACGATCCCCTTCACCCGCAGGAGTTCGGTGTAAACCTCGTGCTCCTTTGCGGGCGCGGTGCTGATCAGGACAAAGCCGATGGCCACGCTCGAAACACCCTCGACAGGGCGCGACAACGACCCCCCTTAATAAGCGTTGAGATTCGGAGCGCGTCGCCGCCTACCGGCGGAGAATCGTCGCACCGTCCGTCTCCACTCCACGCGACCCCGCTTAAGTAGGGGACCCGTAGCGCACGGCCCGTACGATGGCGATTTCCGTGCGCACCTGGCCGAGCCGCCTCGTCGCCCGGCCGTGGCTCCTCGCCTTCGTGCCGATCAACGCGGCGACGGCCGGATTCGGGGTGGCGCTGCCGCTCCTGATCCTGATCCCCCTTCACGGCAGCTGGGCGGATGTCGCGCTGGCGGCCACGCTGTTCAACGCCTCCGTGATCCTCTCTTCCGTCGCGTGGGGTCACCTCGCCGACACCCATCGCAGCCGCCGCGTCTTCCTGATCCTGAACTACGGCGGATACGCCGTGCTGTACCTCGTGCTCACGCACGTAGGCTCGATCCCGCTCCTGGACCTCATCTACACCGCCATCGGGTTGCTCGCCCCGGCCGGGACGAGCGCGTCGAACCTGCTGATCCTCGAGAAATTCCCGTCGGCCGAGCGCGCGACGGCGTTCGCTTCGTTCCAGGAGATGAGCATGATCGGCTCCGTCGCGGGGCTGCTCATCGGGTACTTCTGGACGGTGGCCAACGATGCCCTCCTCGCCCTGCTCTACGTCCTCGCCGTCCTCGCGGCGGTCAGCGCCGCGGCGCTCTGGTTCGGGATCCGGGAGGGCGCGCAGCGTCTCACGACCGCCCAGGTCGCCCGCCACCCCGAGAGCCTGGCGTCGCGCCTCCACATCTCGGCCTCGTTCCGGATCGCGATCCCGTTCTTCCCGAAGCGCCCGTCGGCCGGGCGCGGGGCGCTCGGGCGGTTCCGCCGGTGGGTGCTGGAGGAGATGCACCACGAGCTCCCGCTCGTGATGGGGGCGATGTTCCTGTTCAACCTCGCTTCCAACCTCTTCAACATCTCCTACACCCCGTACCTGTACTCCCTCGGGCTCGGCGTCGCGGCGATCTTCCTCGTCAACTTCGGGAACAACTTCGCCCAAGTGCTCCTGTTCCCCCTCTCGGGCCGCCTCGCGAACCGGTTCGGGCCGGACGGGCTGGTCCGATGGTCGACGTACGTCCGGAGCCTGGGCTACCTCGCCACGGCGGGATTCACCTTCGTCGTGCTGCTCCACGGCGCGGCGTTCGGAGCGAACCTGATCGCGTTCGCAATCCTCGGCGGGGCGATCGCGATCTACACCACCGCGAGCTCGCTGATCCTCTTCCGCGGGATCGAGGGGCGGGACGCGGGCGGCCTCCTCGGCGTCAACAGCGCGCTGGGAGGCGCCGCGGCCGTGCTGGGCGCCGTCCTTTCGGGCGTGCTGAGCGTCTTCGGCAGCTATCGGCTGGTCTTCCTCGTCGCCGCGGGCGCCCTCCTCATCTCGGTGCCGCTCTGGACGGCCGCGGGCGTCGCGTACCGGCGTCGGGCTCACCCGGTGAGCCCGGGCGAGTCCCCTCTCCCGGCCGCCCCGGCGCGGGTCGCCGGGCCCGCCGACGCGGCGGCGACCGCGAAACCCCATTAACCCACGCTCTTCTCCGCGCCGCGCGGGGAAGCGACGATGGCGGCACCGTCCGGCGTTCAGCGGGGCCTCGAAGACGTCGTCGCGCTCGAGTCCCGGATCTGCTTCATCGACGGGAAGGAAGGTCGTCTCATCTACCAGGGCTACGACATCCGCGACCTGGCTGCCCAGTCGACGTTCGAGGAGGTCGCGTACCTGCTCTGGTACGGGCGACTCCCGACCGCCTCCCAGCTCGCTGACCTGCGCGGGCGCTTCGCCCAGCTTCGCACCTTGCCCGCGCCGCTCGTCGAGCGGATCGAGTCGATGCCGCTCGAGAGCACGCCGATGGACGTCCTTCGGACGAGCGTCAGCGCGCTCGCGCTCTTCGAGCCGGAGGAGACCAAGCCCGGCGCGAGCTCGATCGGGGGCGCGCAACGCCTCACGGCGGCCCTCCCGACCATCATCGGCGCGTTCCATCGCCGGCGGGCGGGCCTCGGCCCGATCCGGCCGCGCCCGGAGCTCTCCCAGGCGGCGTACCTGATCTACGCGCTGACCGATCGGGAGCCGTCCGAGCTCGAGGCCCGCGCGGTCGACGTGGCCCTGATCCTCCACGCCGATCACGAGCTCAACGCCTCGACGTTCGCAGCGCGCGTCACCGCGTCGACGCTTTCCGACCTCTACAGCGCCGTCACGAGCGCGATCGGCACCCTCAAGGGCCCGCTCCACGGCGGGGCGAACGAGCGGGTCATGGAGCTCCTGAACGAGATCGGCACCCCCGAGCTCGCCGAGACCGTGGTCAAGGAGAAGCTCTCGAAGCACGAACGGATCATGGGGTTTGGCCACCGCGTCTACAAGGTCGAGGACCCGCGCGCGACGATCCTCCGGGAGTGGTCGCGCCAGATCGGCGAGGCGAAAGGCAACCTCCGGTACTACGAGCGCCTGCGCAAGGTCGAGGAGGTCGTGCATCGGGAGAAGGGCCTCTACCCGAACGTCGACCTCTACTCGGGATCGATCTACTCGCTCCTCGGCATCCCCCACGACCTGTTCACGCCGATCTTCGCCGCGAGCCGCGTGGCGGGGTGGACCGCGCACGTGCTGGAGGAGTACCAGGACCTGCGGCTGATCCGTCCGACCGCGAAGTACGTCGGCCCGATCGACCTCACCTACGTGCCGGTCGCCGAGCGCTCCGGGTGACCTTCCGGCCCGGCCCGGGACCGACCCGGACCACGCGCATCAACGGGTACCGAAGATCCGGCCGGTGGGCGAGCCGGGCCTCGACCTCTTCAGTACCGTCGCGCAACCGGACCCGGACGTCGAGCATCTCCGCCGTGAGGTACCGGTAGGCGAATCGGCCCCGGCCCAAGGGTCCGCCCCGAGCGGGGTCGATCGTCACGCGGACCGCGACCACGTACGGCTGGAGCGCCACCGCGCGCTCGATGGTCCGGGCGACCCCCGCGGCCGTCCCGCTCGAGATCGGCATGCCGAGGTACTGGTGGAACACGCCGCCGAGCTTGACGCCCGCTTCGAAGAGCAGCGCCTCGCGACGGGAGAGACGAGCGTCGTGGATCGGTGCGCGGGTCGGCATCGCTCACCCCGGGTGCGCCGGCTTCGGCGTCCGATCGACCGTGAACGGCCCGACGACGTAGTAGAGGGCCACCCCGGCGAGGAGCACGTACGCAGCTCCGAGGGCCAGGAGGAAGGCCGGAGTGCCGGTCCCGGGGTGGAACTGGAGGAGCACGAGGACCACCGCGGCCGCCGCCCCCGTCACGGCCATCGGAACGCGGAGCGGCGCTCCGGCGCGGATCTTCGGATACGGCAGCGGCACGACCATCAACACCGCGATGGCGCTCGCCCCGATGAGCACGGCGACCGGCTGCACGGTCTGGAACGCCGGCGTGTCGTGGAACAGCAGGGCGACGACGAGCGCCAGGGCGGCCTGGGGGGTCGGCACGCCGAGGAAGTACGATCGCTGGAATCCGCGGAAGGTGAAGTAGACGAGCCGCCCGACCGCCGCGGCGAAGTACGCCCCGGCGAGAGCGAGCGACGCGGGGGCCCACGGCGCCCAGAGGCCGACGTCCGAAGTGTGGACCGCGATCAGGACGGCGGGCGCGAGCCCGAACGTTACGGCGTCGGCGACGGAGTCGGCGTACCGGCCGAACGGGCTCGGGGGAGCGTGGCTCCGTCGCGAGAACAGTCCGTCGAGGCCGTCGAACCCGATCGCCGCCACGATCAGGAACATCGCCCAGAGCTTGTTGCCGGCGAGCGTGTAGAGGATCGCTCCCACGCCGAGGAGCGCGTTCGCGAGCGTCGCGAGATTGGCGGCGACGCGCCAGCGGTCCGTCACGGTCCCTCCCGCGCGATCGAGGTGGTCCCGGCCCGGACGCGCTCCCCCACGCGGACGGTCGGCGTCGCGCCGGCGGCCGGCAGGAGCACGTCGACCCGCGAACCGAGGACGATCATCCCGAATCGCTCCCCCTTCCGCCCCACGCTCCCCGCGCGGACGAAACTGACGAGGCGTCGGGCGACGACCCCCGTCATCTGGACGACCTCGACCGGACCGACCGGGGTCGAGAGTCGGTAGGCGCGCCGAACGTTATGCGCCGCATCGGGGCGGTACGCTGCCCGGTACCCGGAGCCCGCGTCCTCGATCGCCTCCACGCGGCCGTCGAGCGGGAACCGGTTGACGTGCACGTCCGTGACGTTCATGAACACGGAGATCCGCCACCGGTCACCGTCCCGCTCGACCGCTCGCACCCGGCCGTCCGCGGCGGAGACGATCCCGGGTCCCGGGCTGCGCTCCGGGTCCCGGAAGAATACGACGAGGAACAGCCAGAGGGCGCCGACCACGAGGAGGGCGCCGATCGCGGCGGTGCGATCCGGCACGATCCCGAGGACGACGAGCGCCGCGACGAGGAGGAGGACGAGCCCGACCGCCCCGAGCGGACGGCCGGCGCCGGGGGCGAACACGCGCCGCCTATCCGGTGAGGACGATCTCGATGTTGACGCCGTCCGGCACCTGGATCCGCATCACCTGGCGCAGGGCGCGCTCGTCGGCGTCAATGTCGATGAGGCGCTTGTGGATCCGCATCTCCCAGTGATCGATCGTGGACGTGCCGCCGCCGTCCGGTCCCTTCCGGACGGGGACGCGGAGCTTCTTCGTGGGGAGCGGGATCGGCCCGGCGATCGCCACGCCGGTCTTCGTCGAGATCTCGCGGATCTGCTTGCAGATCGAGTCGACCTTGTGCGAGTCCGTGCCGCTCAGGGAGATGCGGGCCTTCTGCATCGATAGCCCCTCCCCTCGATCGGCCGGTCCATCGGGCGCGCTTACGCGCGCTTCTTGACCTCGACGACGACGCCCGCGGCGACCGTCTGACCCATGTCCCGGACCGCGAAGCGGCCGAGCTGGGGGAACTCCTTGTACTTCTCGATGACGAGCGGGCGCTTCGGAGTGATCTCCACGACCGCCGCGTCGCCGGTCTTCAGCGTTTGCGGGTTCTCCTCGGCGACCTGCCCGGTCTTGGGGTCGAGGCGCTTCAGGAGCTTCGTGAACTCGCAGGCGACCTGCGCCGTGTGGGCGTGGAAGACCGGGGTGTAGCCGGCCGTGAGCACGCTCGGGTGATTCAGGACCTGGATGTTCGCGGTAAAGCTCTCGACGACCGTGGGGGGGTTCGAGACCGGACCGGCAACGTCCCCGCGCCGGATGTCGTTTTTGTCGATGCCCCGCACGTTGAAGCCGACGTTGTCTCCCGGGCCGGCCTCCTGGACCGCCTCGTGGTGCATCTCGATCGACTTCACTTCGCCGGACTTGCCGGAGGGGAGGAAGATGATCTTGTCGCCGACCTTCAACATCCCGGTCTCCACGCGGCCGACCGGCACGGTGCCGATCCCCGTGATCGTGTAGACGTCCTGGACCGGGAGGCGGAGCGGCTTTCCCGTCGCCTTCTCGGGCACCTTGAGGTTGTCGAGGGCCTGCAGGAGCGTCGGGCCCTTGTACCAGGGCATGTTCGGACTCGCCTTGTTGATGTTGTCGTCCTTGAACGCCGAGATCGGGATGAACACGACCTGCTCGGCGACCTTGTAGCCGACGTTCTTCAGGAGGCGCGTGAGCTCCTCCTTCAGCGCTTCGAACTTCGCTTCGGAATAGGCGACTTCCTGGCGGTCCATCTTGTTGACCGCGCAGATCAGCTGGTTGACGCCGAGCGTCCGGGAGAGGAAGATGTGCTCCCGGGTCTGCTCCTGGACCCCTTCCGCGGCGGAGACGACGAGCACGGCCGCGTCGGCCTGGCTCGTGCCGGTGATCATGTTCTTGACGAAATCCCGGTGGCCCGGCGCGTCGATGATCGTGAAGTAATACTTCTGGGTGTCAAACCGGCGGTGCGCGATGTCGATCGTGACGCCGCGCTCGCGCTCCTCCTTCAGGTCGTCCATCACCCAGGCGAATTCGAACGTCGCCTTGCCCTTCGCCTCGGCCTCGGCGCGGTACTTGTCGATCTCTTCCTGACGGATGACGCCCGTGTCGAGCAGCAGCCGGCCGACCGTCGTCGACTTGCCGTGGTCAACGTGGCCGATGAAGACGATGTTGAGGTGGGGCTTCTGTGCCATGCCTGTGGGCTCCGGGCGCGGCCAAAAGGTACCCCTATATAGGCATTGTCTCGGCGCACGCCGAGAGAACCGCTCGCACGGCGACCGGATCGCTCGCGCGACGCGTCGCGCCCGCGGTTCGTGCGGCCGCGCCCCATCTCCCGCGTCCGGTTCGTCGTACGTCGCGCCGGTCTCGGGTCGGACGCGTCCGCCCCGCGGAAGAACCGCGCCGGAGCCGGGTTCCGCGCGTCGAGTGGGGGCGTACGTGATCGAACCCGCGCGAGGACGAGCGTGAGGCCGGCCCCCGTCGGCGCGGAAGCGGCGGCAGGCCCAAGGCCCGTGTGGCGCGCGCGAAACCGATTTAGCGGGGGAGCCGGTCGGACGTCTCCACCGTTCGGAAGGGGTCGGCTCGACCCCCGGAGACGACCATGCTCTGCGAGATGTGCGGAAAGGACGTCGACGCGACGAGCCGGGTCCGCGTGGAAGGGTCCGTCCTCCACCTGTGCTCGGATTGCGCGCGGTTCGGAAAGGCCGTCGATCCCCCGCCGGTCGTCGCCCCGGCGGCCGCCCCCTCGCGCGTTCCGGCGCGCAGCGGGGGCGCCTCGCGGGCCGGGGGCGGGGGTCGGTCGCTCCAGGAGCGCGATCTCTACCAGGAGATCGGGGAGATGGAACTCGCGGCGGATTGGCCGAAGCGGATCCGCATCGCCCGCGAGGCGCTCAAGTGGACCCCCGAAGACTTCGGCAAGAAATTGAACGAGAAGAAGTCGGTGGTGTTGAAGCTCGAATCCGGCGGGATCCACCCGCCGGACGATCTCGTCCGCCGAGTCGAGCGTCTGCTGAAGGTTCGGCTGCGCGCGGACCCGTCGCCCCCCGCGTGACGGATGAGGGCCCGGGGCCTCAGCGGGCGCGGCTCGGCGATCGGGGCACGAATCGTTCGAGGATCGCCTTCTGCGCGTGCAGTCGGTTCTCCGCCTGGTCCCACGCGGCCGAACGGGGGCCGTCGAGCACGTCGTCGGTGATCTCCTGGCCGCGATGGGCGGGCAGGTCATGGAGCACGAACGCACCGGGTGCCGCGAGGCCGACGAGCGCCGCGTTGATCTGGTACCCTTTGAACGCCGCCTCGCGGGCCGCTTGCTCCGCTTCCTCCCCCATCGAGACCCACACGTCGGTGTAGAGCGCGTCGGCGCCCCGCGCGGCCGCCCGCGGATCGGCGGTGAAGGAGAGGGTGGCGCCGGAGCCCGCCGCCAGCGCTTCGGCCGCGGCAACGATCTCCGCCTGAGGTCGATAGGTGGCCGGGGTCGCGACGCTGAGGTCGAGACCGACGGCCGCCGCACCCAGGAGCAGCGAGTGCAGCACGTTGTTCCCGTCGCCGATCCAGGCGAGGCGGTGCCCACGGAACCGGCCCTTCCAGCGTTCGTGCATCGTCAGGAGGTCCGCGACAATCTGGCAGGGGTGCTCGAGGTCGTCGAGCGCGTTGATCACCGGGATCGTCGCCCAGCGGGCCAGCTCGACCTCGTCCGCGTGCCGGAACGCTCGATAGGCGATCGCGTCGCAGTAGCGCGAGAGGACCCGCGCGGTGTCGGCGATCGTCTCCCCGCGACCCAACTGGAGGTCCTTCGGCGACATGTAGATCGCGTGGCCGCCGAGGTCCTGAATCGCGACCTCGAACGACGTACGCGTCCGCGTCGACGGCTTCTCGAAGATCATCGCGAGGTTCTTCCCCCGCAGCGTGGGCCGCAGCACGCCCCGATGCCGCTCCGCCTTGAGGCGGGTGGCGCGCGCGAGGAGATCCGCGAGCCCGCTCGCCACGTCGCGAATCGACAGAAGGTCCTTGGGGGCCGAGGCGCGCGCCATCGCATCCCGATTTCGAGCGCGCGCTAAAGCGTTCCGGGAGCGCGCCGTCGGGGCGCCGCGCGGAAGGTTAAGAGGGCGACCCGGATGGCCCGCGGGAGGTATTCCGATGCCGGCCCGCTCGAAGCGCTCCGCGAAGTCCCGCCCGTCCGCGACCGCGGCCCGTCCCGCCGCCCGCCCCGTGACCCCGAACACGAAGGCCCGGAAAGTCTACATGGTCACCGGCGGCGTGACGAAGTTCGCGAAGGCCCATCCGGCGATGGACTTTCGACTGATGGTGAAGCGCGCCTACGACTACGCGCTGAAGGGGATTCCCAACCTGACGAACGACCGGATCGACGGGACGCGGATCTCCTACTTCTCCGACCACTTCTCGCGCCAGCTGAAGGCGGCCAGCATGGTCCAGGATTACCTCGGGATGAACCCGAAGGGATCCGTCCGGATCGAGTGGGGCGGCGCGACCGGCGGCGAGTGCTTCCAGGCGGCCTACGAAGCCGTCGCGAGTGGGCGGATGGACGTCTGCCTCGGGGCGGGGTACGAAACGATGAGCCGAGTGGCGACCTGGAAGGGGAACGAGTTCATCGCGCTCGCCTCCGACACGAACTTCGACTTTCCGCTCGGCGGGTTCTACACCGGGTATTACGCGCTGATGGTCGTCCGCCACATCTACGAGTACCTGCGCAAGGGAAAGTTCGCCCACGTGAAGGACGAGCGCGAGGCCCAGCGCCTCGCGATCGCCGAAGGCTGCCGCATCATGAGCCTGGTGTCGGTGAAGAACCACCGCAATGCGCTCCACAACCCGTACGCCCAGTATCCGAAGCGCTCGACGGTCCAGGACGTGCTGAACTCGGAGATGATCAGCTATCCGCTCACGCGCGACCAGATCTGCACGATGAGCGACGGGGCGGCGGTCGTCATCTTCTGCGACGAGGCACGGGCGAAGGAGTTCACGGACAAGCCGGTGCGGATCATCGGGGTGGGGACGGGCACGGACACCATGCGGCTCGCGGACCGACCGTTCGGGAAGGTCCCGCTCATGCCGAAGGAGCGGGCGAGCGACTACGACGAGCTCGCCTACCCCGGCATCCACTCCTTCCGGGCGGGTCGCGCGGCGGGTCTCGAGGCGTACAAGATGGCGGGAATCACCGACCCGAACACCCAGCTCGATTTCATCGAACTTCACGACGCCTACGCGTCCAGCGAGATCCAGACGTACGAGGACCTCGGGCTCTGCCGGTACGGCGAAGGATACGATTTCGCGGAGCGCGGCGACCCGTTCCTCCGGGGGATCGACTACGGCTTCCCCGTCCCGAAGGCGGGGGCGATCCCGGTGAATCCGTCCGGCGGTCTGATCGCGTGCGGCCATCCGGTCGGCGCCACCGGGTTGATGCAGGGCGTCTTCGCGTTCTGGCAGCTCCAGGGCACCATCGCGAAGCACTTCGGCGACCCGACGCTCCAGATCCGGGACGCCCAGCGGGGCGCGATCCACAGCCACGCGGGCACCGGCTCCGCCGTCACCGTCTCGATCCTTGAGCGGGGGTTCCGATGAGGCCCCGTCCCCCGACGTTCACGAAGTTCCGGGACGTCCAGGCGGAGCTCGACAAGAGCGGGGCGGCGATCTTCCGCGATGCCGACAGCGTCGAGAGCCTGATCATCCGCTATCCGTACTCGATCAACTACATCCACAGCTACGCCGAGGATTCGGCGTTCTTCCTCGCGCTCGCGGACGGGAAGCTGAAAGGCTCGCGCTGCCGGCGCCCGAAGTGCCGGTTCGTCTACGCCACCCCGCGCGGCCACTGCATGGTCTGCGGTGCCCCGACCGAGTGGATCGACCTTCCGACGACCGGTCGGATCCACTCCTGGACGACGTGCCACTTCGGCAGCGAGGCGTTCCTGAAGGAGACCCCGTACAATCTGATCATGGTCGAGTTCGAGGGGGCGGGGAGCCTCCTGCTCGCCCGGCTCAAGGACGCCGTCGAGTCGGAGCTCTATGTCGGGATGCCCGTGAAGGCGGTCTTCGATCCGAATCCGAAGTACTCGATCACCGACGTCTGGTTCGTGCCCGACCGTTAGGGGGCCGGGCCTCACGGGGCCGGCGCGAAGCCGAGCAGCTCGAGCACGTCCGCGTGGCCCCGGCCGAATCGGGCTCGGGGCGTCCGCGCGATGTCGACGTACTCGAGCTCGCTCCACGGGCGCGCCGTCGGGGGGCGAGCGGACGGTCCGGGGAGATCGTACACGTAATGGAGGTCCCAATGGGGGTCCGCGGTCGGAGTCCCCTCCCGGCCGTAGGTCTCGGAGAGGACCCGGGGCCTCGGGAGCTCGGTCAGTTCGAGACCGAGCAGCTCCCGGGCGAGCCGTCGTGCGCCGTCGTCCGGGCCCTCGAGGATCAGCAGCTGGCTCGCGGGCAGCATCCATCGATCGCCGATCCGGCCCACGCGATCCGGCCCGAGCCCGGCGAGGTCGCGCCACGGGGCGGTCGGATCGAGCCGGCCCAGGACGATCCGGCTCGGATCGATCGGCGACCGGACGATCAGGAAGACGTTGAGGCAGAGGCCGTCGCTCGGGACGACGGAATAGTCCTCGGATTCGGGAACCGTGCCGGGGCGGAGCCGGGCAAAACGTCGCGCCATCGAGTCCGCAGCGCCTCGTCGTTCAAAATCGTCGCGCCCCGTGAGGGGAGGAGCCGATAGGACGCCTCGCTCCCGGTGCGCCCTCGTGGGCGAGGAAAGGGTTGGGCTCGGAGGCGTCCCGGCCTACTGGGGCGGAGGAGGCGGCGGGGGCGCCATCCCGGGCGGTGGCGGCGGTGGGGGCGCCCAGCCGGGAGCACCGGGAGGGGGCATTTGCGCCGCCGGAGGGCGCTTCCGCGTGACCAGCACGACCACAACGACGATGATCACGATCACTACGACGACACCGATGATGGCGAGCAGGATGAAGCCGCCAAACAACGTGTTCGCCGCGTTCGTCGTGCAGCTCGTGTCGGTGCAGGTCCCTCCGCCACCGCCGCCGCCGGGAATGTTCTGGTAGT
>DATJNY010000069.1:0-3111 GCA_035507575.1 Thermoplasmata archaeon
TTCATATACGTGGGACGCGATATGTCATTCGTCAGACAAAGATAGGGGTGTTGTCTGACGCCCCATGGTCGATACGTCGGAGCGCGTCACGGTTCGCATCCCGCAGGAACTGCTCGAGAAACTGAAGCAGATCCAGCAGTCGAAGGAGACGCCGACGATCTCCGATACGATCCGCGACGGGCTCGAGCAGTACATCGAGCTGAACCTCCCGCCGCAGAACGTGCGGAAGGTCGTGGTCGAACTGTCCCGGCAGGACAACAACCGGCTCGAGGAGTTCGTTCGCGAAGGCAATTCCGTGAGCGTCGACGATGCGGTCCGTTCCGCGGTCCGCGAGTACATTCGGGGTCGGATCGAGCAGCTCGCTCCGTCCGGCCGGTCGCACCGGCGGGAAGGGGAAGCGGTCGCCGCCGAGGGCTCCCCTCCGCCCTAGGCGGAAGGGGGCGTCGATGTCCAGCGAACCGAAGCCGCCCGAGAATTGGGCGTCCCTCGCGCTGTCGCCGCCGTGCGCCGTGGTCGGCCTCGGGGGCGCGGGCAGCGAGGCCGTCCAGGACCTCGTCAATCTCGGCATCCCCGGGGTCCGGGCGTTCGCCGTGAACACCGACGCGAAGCATCTGCTCCGCATGGGCGTGGAGGAGCGGATCCTCCTCGGAGCGCGCGAGCTGCGCGGTCGAGGCAGCGGCGGCGATCGCGCGTCGGTGCTCCGCGCCGCCGAGGAGAGCAAGGAGGAGGTGCTCCGTCGGCTGGCCCCGTTCGAGATCGTCTTCCTGCTCGCGGGCCTGGGCGGCGGCACCGGGAGCGCCCTGCTCCCGTACTTCGCCCGGGAGCTGCGGGCGACGGACACGCTCCCCGTTCCCGTCGTCTTCCTGCCGTTCCAGGTCGAGCTCGATACCAATCAAGGGCGACGCGAGAACGTCGAGGCGACGCTCGCCGAGCTCGAGGAGATGGGCGGTCTCCTCCTCGCGTTGGCGAACGAGAAGCTGCGGCGATTCGAGGCGCTCCCGATCCATCGGGTCTTCCACGTGCGGAACGCCTACCTCCACTCGCTCGTCTCGAGCCTCGTCGACATGGTCGAGAACCCGTCGCAGTTGAACGTCGACCTCGCGAGCCTGAAGAACCACCTCCGCGAGGCGGGCCTCTCCACCCTGCTCGTCGGGGAGTACCACGTCTCGGAGCCCGAGCGACTCGTCCACCAGGCGATGAGCGACTCCCTGCTCGATTACCAGTTGTCCGACACCACGTCCGCGATCGTGCATCTCGACGGCGGGGCGAATCTCACCCTCCGCACGCTCGATCGGGTCCTCCGCGCGATGCGGGATCGACTTGGGGAGCCGCAGCGCCTGGTCTTCGGGACCCGGGTGCGGCCCGAGCCGCGCGACGTCGTACGTCTCACCGCGGTCGTCGGCGGGCTGCGGCCGCGCACCGTCCGCGACGCGCTCACCGCGTCGCGCCCTTCCGGGCTCGTCGCCCGCTAACCGGAGCCCGGGCCCGCCGGCTCCACGCGGTCGAGGGCGTGGTGGACGAGATCGATCACCTGGGAGGTCCGAAGCGACCGACGGCCGAGGGACAGCCTCGGGACGCCGGACCGCTCGAGGTGGACGCGCTCCTCCTCGCTCGGATCGTAGGGGTCCGAGATCACCGCTCCGAAGTCCCCCGACGGCACGCGGAACTCCTCCCACGGGCTCCCCGACTCGGTCATCCAGGTCGCGCCCGGGCGGGCGAGGAAGGCGTCGAGCTCGGCGAGGGGGTCCGCGGGGCCGACCCGCAGCCCGGGCGACGCCTCGAGCTCCCGGGGAAAGTTCGAGGAGCGCACGAGGGCGTTCTTGAGGAGGGCCGCGGTGGATCGCTCGTCGGGGTTGAGGTAGCGCAAGCGGTTCCCGAACAGCTCGATCTTTCGTGCCGCGGGCGGCGGCCCGGCGCCGAAGACGATCGTGACCTCCGTATCCCGCCGGAGGTCGTTCGAGAGGGTGAAGGCCGTCGAAACGGCGCGGGCGATCTCGTCCATCCGACCGGCGCCGCCCGCCAGGTCGTTCAACGTGAATCCGCCGGCCGGCGGCACGCGGTGCGCGAGAAGCAGGAATCGGCGCATCGGCGGGCCGGACCCGCCCGGACGGTTAACGTCCCGGCCTATTCGTCGTCGCGGCCGCGGCGACCCCGGGTCGGAGGCGCCGGCGGGGCGACCGGGTTCTGGCGGCGTTCCAGCCAGATCTCGTCGCCGAGCTCGTGATAGACCGCATGCGCGGGAAGCCCCGTGCCGTGCTCGCCGTGGGGGAGATGGAAGGCGCCGGACCGCGCGGCATTCGAGGAGTACACGACGTCCTGTTCCCCGGCGGCCGCCATCGCGGCGCTCTCCTCGCGGGCGAGCTCGAAGATGCGGTCCTTGCGGAACATCCAGTAATGGATGCGCCACTCCCGGCCATCGTAGAGCGTGGTCTCGTCCCGTTCCGTCTCGAGGATGCCCGTGTCCTCGAGCATGTAGAACGTGTCGCGGTCGTCCGGCTCCAGCACGTTGTCGATGATCCGCTCGTTGAAGCCGAAGAAATTCAGCACGTGGGCCGCGATCGATCGCGCGTCCTCGGGACGCATCCCCTCGTGGCCGACGGAGCGGCGGATCGCCTTCGCGAGCGAGTCGAAGTCGACCGGCCCCGCGATGTCGGCGAGCGACGCGTCGGTCGGAATGCCGGCCCGGGTCTGGCGGATGTCGGCCTCCGAGCGGAGGGGGACGGGGTTCCGGAGCGTGTACCGCGCCGGGGGCGCCTTCGAATCGGCTCCAGAGCCGCGCATGGCCAAAACTATCCTAGGTTACCGTATAAATACGTTCGGCAGGCCGCGGTTTTCGAAGCTTTAAGGTAACTCCCAGAGCCCCGCGGCCGAGCCTCAGAGGACCACCCGGCGGCCCCGGCCAACCTTCTGCAGCGCCTCGATGCCGGGGCGCCACTCCTCCTCCTCGACCCGCAGCTCGAGCTCGGCGAGCTGGCCGATCTCCCGCGGGAACGGGACGAGGGATTTCATGACGTAGACGTGGGCGAACGGCCCGCTCGACGGGCCGGACCACCCCTTCCCCGACTCGACGACCGAGCGGTACTCGTAGTACTCGGGAGCCGGCACGAACCA
>DATJNY010000070.1:0-30012 GCA_035507575.1 Thermoplasmata archaeon
CGCCCACTTCAAGGAGGCGAGCTGATGGCGGACGCCCCGACCCCGGCGACGACGGCCGCGGAGGCCCCGGCGCCTCCGAAACGCCGCCGCAAGGCGGCCCCCAAGGAAGAGGCCCCACCCGCGAAGCCCGCCGCGAAGAAGGCGGACGCCGACGAACCGAAGGCGCCCCGGCGCGCGACGCTCGCTCCGGAGCGCCGGCGGCTGCTCACGCTCCGACGCACGCTCGACGGGAAGCGCCCGATCTTCGGACGCCAGGCCGCGAACCGCTACTGGCGGATCGGCCGGGACGGCGCGTGGCGCCGCCCCCGCGGCCTCCAGTCGAAGCAGCGGCGGCACTACGGCTACCGGTCCCAGATCGTCAGCATCGGGTACCGGTCCCCGGCGGCCGTCCGAGGTCTCGCCCCGAACGGGTTCCGACCGGTGATCGTCCGTACCGATGCCGACCTCGAGCGGATCGACGTCGCGACGGAAGCCGCGGTGATCGCCCGGACCGTCGGCACGCGACGCCGGATCGTGCTCGAAGAGACGGCCCGGCGGCTCGGCATCCACCTCTTGAACCCGATCGTCAAGTCCGAGCGGGAGGCGTAAGGCGATGCCGGATCTCTCGAACCAGCGCCGGCTCGCCGCGGCGCTCCTGAAGTGCGGCGAGGGCCGGGTCTGGATCGACCCCGCGAGCCAGGACGAGCTCGCCGACGCGGTGACGCGCAGCGATCTCCGCAGCGCGATCAAGGCGGGGGTCATCCGTCGCAAGCGGAACCCCGGCACGTCGCGCGTGCGCGCCCGCCGCCACGCGGTCGAGCTCGCCAAGGGTCGTCACGCGGGTCCCGGCTCCCGCCGGGGCACCCCGCGGGCGCGCCTCCCGAAGAAGGACCGCTGGATGCGACGGATCCGCGCGCAGCGGCTGCTGCTCCAGGAACTCCGGGACACGAAGAAGATCCCCGCGGGAGTCTACCGACAGTTCTACCGCCGCGCGAAGGGCGGCATGTTCCGCAGCCGGGCGCACCTCGTGGTCAACCTCCGCCTCGCCGGCCACTTGAAGGAGGGCGCGAAATGAGCTCGGGCCCGAACTACCGCGTGCCGTTCCGCCGCCGCCGCGAGGGCAAGACCGACTATCGCGTGCGCCTCCGGCTCCTGAAATCGGGGGAACCCCGGGCCGTCGTCCGCCTCACCGATCGCCGCGTTCGCGTCGCGCTCGTCGCCTACGACGCGACCGGGGACCGGATCGTCGCGGCCGCCGACAGCCGCGAACTCGGCGGCGTCCAGTTCCCCGCCTCGAGCCTCGCCTCGACGCCCGCCGCGTACCTCACGGCGTACCTCGCCGGCCTGCGCGCGAAGGCGACCGGCGCCGCGTCGGCCGTGCTCGACGCGGGGCTGCGGCGCCCGACCGAGGGGGGACGCCTCTCGGCCGCGCTCAAAGGCCTCCTCGACGCGGGATTGGAGATCCCGCACGGCGAGGGGGGCTTCCCGACCGCCGATCGGCTGAACGGAACGCACCTCGGGACGCCGCTTCCGGCGCCCCTCGAGGCGTACAAGTTGAAGCTCCCCGGCCTCGTCCCGCGCGCTCCGGAGGCGACCTCGTGACGCCCGCGATGTCCTCCGACCGGGGCGGGCGCTCCGGCGGCCCCCCGATGTCGGCTCCGCCGCCCCCCTGGGTGCCGAAGACCGAGCTCGGCAAGCGGGTCGCGGCGGACGAGATCACGTCGATGAGCGCGGCGCTCGCGACCGGGCTGCCGCTGCGCGAGCCCCAGATCGTCGACAAGCTCCTGCCCGGACTCCACGACGAGGTCCTCGACGTGAACATGGTCCAGCGGATGACCGACTCCGGTCGCCGGTTCAAGTTCGCCGTGACGGTCGTGGTCGGGAACGGCGACGGGTTCGTCGGACTCGGGCGGGCGAAGGGTCGAGAGGTCGGCCCCACGATCCGGCGGGCGATCGACCGGGCGAAGCTCGGCGTCGTCGAGGTCCTCCGCGGCTGCGGCAGCTGGGAATGCGGGTGCGGCCGCTCCCACACCCTCCCGTTCCAGGTCCACGGACGGTCGGGTTCCGTCGTGGTCACGTTCAAGCCCGCGCCGCGCGGCGTGGGGCTCGCGGTCGGCGGCGTGGCGAAGCCCGTCCTCCGGTTCGCGGGGATCACCGACGCGTGGGGCTACACCGCCGGTCACTCGAAGACGACGGTGAACTACGCCCAGGCCGCCTACCGCACGCTCGTCGCCCTCTCCCAGCTCAAGGTTCCTCCCGAAGACGCCCAGCGCCTGAAGATCGTGCGGGGCCCCGTCGGCACGTCGATCCTTCCCCCGAAGGAGGAAGGCGCGCGACCGGTCCGGGGCGGACGCGGCGGTCGCCGACCCGGCGGCCGAGGCGGACCGCCGCGCGGCGGGCCGGGGCGCGGACCGGGCGGACCGAGTGGAGCGCGGCGGCCGGGTCCGCCCGCGCCGAGGTAGAACGATGGCGTGGATGGTAGTGCGGGTACGCGGGACGATTCATGCGCGGCACGACATCGTGGAGACGCTCCAGTTCCTCCACCTGACGCGCCCGAACCACGCGACGGTCGTGCCGGAAGCGGCGTCGTTCCACGGGATGCTCACGAAGGTGCAGGGGTACGTCACCTGGGGCGAGGCGGAGCCCGAGACGGTCGGACTCCTCCTCCAGGAGCGCGGGGAGACGATCGAGGGGAAGCGCCTGACGCCGGACGTCCTCGGCGACGCGCTCCGCGCGAAGGACCTCCCCGAGCTGACGCGCTCGGTCGCGGAGCGGGGCCTCCCGCCGATCGCCGGCCTGCGCCCCCGGTTCCGCCTGCGGGCCCCGAAGGGCGGCTGGCGCTCCACGAAGAAGCCGTTCGCGCTCGGCGGAGCGCTCGGCTATCGGGGCCGCTCGATCAACGATCTCGTCCGCCGGATGATGTAGGGAGGACGACGATGCCGAGCCGTACGCGCAAGTTCCGGGGGCTCCGGACCCACGGCCGGGGCATCAAGGCCGGCCGCGGCGCGGGCAAGCAGGGCGGGCGCGGCAACGCCGGGCTCCACAAGTACAAGTTCAAGTCGATGCTGATCTACGCGCCGGACCACTTCGGGCGCCACGGCTTCGTCCGGCCCCCCGAGATCGTGGCCCGTCCCACGGCGCTCAACGTCGGCGACCTCGACGCCTTCGTCCCGGTGCTCGAGGCCGCGGGGGCGCTCTCCCGCGAAGGAGAGGCGTTCGTCGCCGACCTCACGAAGGCCGGGGTCGACCGCCTCCTCGGGAAGGGCTCGAGCGAGCGTTCCTGGAAGGTCATCGTCGCCCACGCGAGCCGACACGCTTCCGAGAAGGTCGTCGTCGTCGCCCCGGGGGACGCGGCCCAGACGCCGAAGTCGTCTCCCCCGTAGGCTATATAAATCGGGCTCGGGGTCGCCGGCCGTTCGATGGTGGACGAGGAGATTCCCCGGGACCACCGCTGGGCGATCGCCCTCGCGGTCGTCGGCCTGGTCCTCCTGGCGTTGATCTGGTTCTGGGGCCAGCCGACCCCGATCGGGTTCGCGCTCGCCGCGGTGATCCTCTTCGTCGTGATGGGGGTGCTCTACCTCGGGCTCTCCTACCAGGGCTCGCGATCGCGGCTCTACGGCCTGAAGCCGATCACCACGCGGATGCCCGCGGTCTCCCAGCCGAAGGGCCACGTCCATTTCCGGACGAAGATGTTCTGGACGATCGGGATCCTGCTCCTGTACTTCCTGCTCACGAACATCTACCTCTTCGGCGTCGACCAGGCGACCGTCATCGATCTCTTCGCGAGCTATCGAGCGATCCTCGCCGGGGCCCAGGGGACGCTGATGCACCTCGGCATCGGCCCGATCGTCACCGGGTCGATCATCATGCAACTGTTCGTCGGGGCGAAGATCATCAACCTCGACCTCACCGACGACGAGGACAAGGGCACGTACCAGGGGACGCAGAAGGTCCTCGTCGTCGCGATGATCTTCATCGAGGCGGTCCCCCAGGTCTTCGGCTACCTCACGCCGTCCGCGAGCCTCGTGACGAGCCTCGGCAGCTTCTCGCCGGGGAACGGCGCGCTCCTCGCGAACGTGATCATCATCGCGCAGCTCGTCTTCGGCAGCTACCTCGTCTTCCTCATGGACGAGGTCGTCTCGAAGTGGGGGATCGGCTCGGGGATCTCGCTGTTCATCGCCGCCGGCGTGTCGCAGCAGATCGTCCAGGGAACCCTCAATTGGGTGCCGCAGAATCCCGCGGCCGCGATCTCGACCGCGAATCCCCCGAGCGGCACGATCCCGAAAACGATCTACTTCTTCACCCACCTCTCCGCGTCCCAGATGGCCGGCGGCGGTTGGGAGCTCGTCCTCCTCCGCCAGCCGAATCCGATCATCGCCCTCGTGGGCACCGCCGCGATCTTCTTCCTCGTGGCGTGGACCGAGTCGACCCGGATCGAGCTGCCGCTCTCCCACGCGGAGTCGCGGGGGGCCCGCGGCCGCTACCCGCTGCGGCTGATCTACGCGTCCAACATCCCCGTCATCCTGATGAGCGCCCTGCTCGCCAACGTCTCCGTCTTCACGATCCTCCTCTGGACGAACCCGACGCTGATCCACTTCCCGCTGATCGGCCACCAGTGGTGGATCGGGTCGTACCCGACGGCGGCCCAGGCCTCGCTCTTAGGGGTCAGTCAGACGCAGCCCCTCACGGGAGGGGCGTACTACCTCTCGACGGTGAACGGCCTCGAGGCCTGGCTGTTACCGATCCTGAACTACCAGCAGTACGGCAGCTTCCTCGTCGGCCACTCGTGGTGGCAGGGCCTGGTCCACGTCGCCGTCTACTTCGGTGCGATGGTCGGCGGGTCGATCCTGTTCGCCAAGTTCTGGATCCAGACGACGAACATGGGCCCGGAGGCGGTCGCCCGGCAGATCGAAGCGTCGGGGATGCAGATCCCGGGGTTCCGGCGTGAGCCGCGCGTGCTGCGCCGGGTCCTCGAACGGTACATCCCCGTCATCACCGTCATCTCGGGCGCGGCGGTCGGCGCGCTCGCCGCCGGCGCCGACCTCATAGGGACGCTCGGCAATGCGAGCGGCACCGGAGTGCTCCTCATGGTCGGCATCATCATCAACCTCTACGAGGCGATGGGCCGCGAGCAGCTGATGGAGATGAACCCCCTGCTCCGCCGCTTCCTCGGCGGCGAGGCGTAAGGCGATGCCGACCGACGAGGAGCCGCTGCCGTCGGCCCCGCTCCCGTCCGCGGACGCGGACGACGAGGCCGAGGAGGAGAGCGCGGAGGCCGAGGCGACGGTCGAGGCCCGGCCGGCGCGGCCCCCGGTCCCGGCGTTCAAGATCTCCACGTTCGTCTACGTCTTCCTCGGCATGCTCGGCCTCCTGATGCTGATCGACACTCCGGCGCGCAATCAGATCGCGACACTGCTCGGCGTGAGCCCGGGCCAGAACGGCCCCCTCTACTTCGCGATCGGGTTCGGCTCCGGCTACCTGCTGCTCACGATGGCGATCGCCGGCGCGATCGAGATGCTCGCGACCGCGCTCGCCTACAACTACACGACGGACTGGATCAAAGCCGCCAAGGTCCAGAAGTGGAGCTCCGCGTTCCGCAAGGTCCAGATGGAGGCGATCCGCTCGGGGAAGAAGGACCGGATCGCCGCGCTCAAGCCGCACCAGGAGCGGCTCACGCGGCTCTCCAGCGAGGTGTCGATCGCCCAGTTCAAGGGCATGGCGATCACCTGGTTCCTCCTGATCCTCATCTACACGTGGATCGGGCTCCTCATCCAGGACTCGTCGGCGGCGGCGCAGACCGTGAGCCTCGGCGGGACGGTCATCAACATCTACACGTACAAGGTCTTCGGCTACTTCCCGCTCTGGTTCTTCATCTTCAGCCTCTACACGATCCCGTTCTCGCTCGTCTTCCGGCGCGTGCTGAAGAACTACTGGCTGCGGCGGTACCTGCGGGAGCGGCCGGCCGACGCCCCTCCTCCGGCGGCGGGAGCTGCCGGGGGCCCGGCGTGATCGGGTGGGTCGTCGCGATCGGCGGGCCGCCCGGGAGCGGCAAGTCGACCGCCGGTCGACGGGTCGCCGACGCGCTCGGTCTCGAGTTCCGCTCGGCGGGGGAGTTGTTCCGGGCCGAAGCGGCCCGCCGGGGGCTCGATCTCGAGGCGTTCGGGCGGTACGCGGAGTCGCACCCCGAGGTCGACCGATCGCTCGACGCCGCGATGCAGGCGCTCGCCCGCCCCGGCCGGGTGCTCGACGGCCGCATCCAGGGGGTCCTCTGCCGCCGGAACGGGGTCCCCGTCCGCGCGATCGTCGTCACCGCCGAGGAGTCGGAGCGGATCCGACGCGTCGCCGCGCGGGACCATCTCCCGAGCGAGGAGGCAGCCCGCCAGGTGCGCGCCCGCGAAGCGAGCGAACGCGCGCGCTACCTCGCCCACTACGGCATCGACCTCGAGCGGGAGGCCGCCGACCTCACGATCGACTCGACACACCGCCCTCCGGACGACGTCGCGCGGGCGATCGTCGAGTTCGTCCGCCCGGGGTCCGGATGAGCGCGCCCGCCGACCCCGTCGACGCCCGGATCGCGGAGGGGGCGTTCCTGCTCGTCGACAAGCCGCGGGGCCCGTCGTCCCACCAGGTTACGGCGTGGGTCCGGGACCTCCTGGGCGTCGAGCGCGCCGGCCACGCCGGGACGCTCGACCCGAACGTCTCGGGCCTGCTCTGGATCGGGGTCGGCCCCGCGCTGAAGCTCCTCCCGCTCGTCCTCGAGTTCCCGAAGCGGTACGTGGGGGTCGTCACCCTCCACGGTCCCGCGTCGGCCGAGGAGCTCGAGCGGGTCCGCCGCGAGTTCACCGGCCCGATCTACCAGACCCCGCCGGTCCGGTCCGCGGTCAAGCGGGAACGCCGGGTCCGCACGATCCACCGGCTCGATGTCCTCGAGTACGATCCCCCGCGCCTCCTCCTCGACGTCGTCGCGGACTCGGGCACGTACGTCCGCACGCTCGCCGTCGACCTCGGGGAAGCGCTCGGCGTGGGGGCCCATCTCGAGGAGCTGCGACGGGTCGCCACGGGCCCGTTCACCGAGTCGGAGAGCGCGACGCTCTCGGCGCTCGCCGACGCGGTCGCCCGACGGACCGCCGGCGAGCCGGGCCCGCTCCTCGCGCGGCTCCGTCCGATCGACGAGGTCTGGCGGGAGTTCCCGACGATCGTCGTGAAGGACGCCGCCGCGAGCGCGGTCGCGCACGGGGCCGGCCTCGCGGCGGGCGGCATCGTCGCGCTGCCGCGGCCGTTCGCCGCGGGAGCTCGCGTGGCGCTCGTCGATCGCACGGGAACGCTGATCGCGACCGGCATCGCGCGCCACGACGCGGCCACGATCCGCGCCGTCCCCCACGGCTGGGTCGTCGACGGGACGCGCGTCTTCGCCGACCCGGCGCGCTACCCGGTCCGCTGGCGCAGCGCGCCGGCCGACGGGCCCGCAGGGAGCTCCCCCGCCGGGCGCTAGCGTTATCTCCGCCCCGCCGTCGAACCGCCCGTGAGCCGCGCTCCGGCGCCCGTTGAGTCCGGGGGCGCCCGCCATCTCGGGCGGCTGGCGCGGTGGATCGTCCGCCACCCGTGGTACCCGATCGTCTTCTGGATCGCCCTCCTCCTCGTCAGCGTCCCGTTCCTCCCGCTCGTCAGCTCGGTGACGACCAACTCGGCGCAGTCCACGGCACCGAACTCCCCGAGCTCGGCGGCGAACGCCGAACTCGCTCGTCTGTTCCCGAACACGACGGGGGGCGCGTCGAGCACGATCCTCCTGCTCGGCCCGAATCTGACGGACGCCAACGCCCAGCGGGTCGTCCAGAACCTCTCGAGCGCCCTTCTCGCGGATCCGTCGCTCGCGGACCTCTCGAGCGTGAGCACCGTCTACACCGCCTACGGGGGCTATCTCACCGGGCAGGCGACGATCGCGCTCGGCGCCCTCGCCGGCGCCCTCGGCGGGTCCCCGCCGCTCCCCGAAGGCGTGAACGAGACCGCCGCGGTGCTCTGGACGCCGCCGGCGACTTACTTTGCGCAGTGGTCGGCGCTCGTCGAGAACGGAAGCTCGCCCGCGGCCGCAAACTGGCCCGCGTACGAATCCACCCAGTCGGCGCTCGGGAACTCCACGACCCTCCAGACGGTCCTCAATGCGTTCTACTACGGAAACTCCTCCGTGACGGGGTGGAACGCGAGCGCCTGCGGGACCGGACCGGATCTCCCCCCGGGCGCGGCGGCGTGCGCCACCGGCGTCGCCCGGGCGACGGAGGGCGGCCTCCTCGCCGGGCTGTTCCCGGACCCAGAAGAACGGGCCACCGCCGCGGTGACCCTCGCCACCCTCGGGGTGCTCAACGCGACCGAGTGGCCGAGCATCCAGGCGACGGCGTCGATCGTCCTCGGGGGGGAGATTGGCATGGCCCCCTCCTGGGTCCTCGACGTCTGGCAGGAGTTCCCCACCGGCGCCTCTCCCCCCGCCGCCGTGGCCGCGTGGGCGAACGGGCTCGTCGCCGGAACGACCCTCTGGGCGGAGCCGCTGCCGGTGCCGGTCGCGATCTACCAGCAGTTCGTCGACCCGAGCGGCACCGCCCAGATCGTCCAGATCGGCTTCTCGGTCGCGGACGACGCGACGAACTCGACCGGCGCCGATCCCGTCTACGACGATCTCGGCCGGATCGACAACCTCGTCCCGGGGGTCCTCCGCGCGTCGGACCCGACCCGTTCCATCTCGTACTACCAGACCGGACCGGCGCCGCTCGACCTGTTGACCCAGAGCGCGGTCAGCGAGTCGATCGCCCTCGTGCTGCCGATCACGGTCGGGCTGCTGCTCGTGATCGCGATGCTGTACTTCCGCTCCCCGTTGACCCCGCTCGTCACGTTCGGCATCCTCGGGATCGCCCTCGGGCTCGGGATCGGGGGAACGGTCCTCATCGGCGAGCTCGTGACCCACGTCGACTCGACCGCGCTGACGCTCGAGGAGGTGTTCGTCCTCGGTGTGGGGACCGACTATTCGATCTTCATGGTCGCGCGGTACCGCGAGGAGCTCGTCCACGGGAAGAGCTCCGACGAGGCGATCGTCGCGTCGCTCTCGTGGGCCGGCCAATCCGTCGCGACCAGCGGGTCGACGGCGATCATCGCCACCCTCGCCCTCACGTTCAGCGGGGTCGCGCTCCTCTCCCAGTGGGGCGCGGTGCTCTCGCTGGCGATCCTGATCACGATCCTCGCGTCGATCACGATGGTCCCCGCGTGCCTCAAATTGATCGGGCCCCGCATCTTCTGGCCATACACCGGAGAGCGGTTCCGCCGCCAGGCGGCGGTCGTCGCGGAGCGCACGAAGACCGAGCGGACCTACTTCTACCGGGTCGGTCGGGCGACCCAGCGCCGCCCGGGGCTCACGGCGGGGGTCCTGCTGCTGATCAGCGTCCCCCTCCTGCTCGTGGCGCTCCAGGTCCCGCTCTCCTACGACTTCTACGAGCAGCTGCCGAGCGGGCACGCGGCCACCACCGGGCTCAACGAGCTGGGGAACCACTTCGGGCCCGGGTTCGCGGTCCCCTCGTTCGCCCTCGTCACGTTCTCCGCCCCGCTCGTCGTCGGGAACGCGACGAACTCGACCGAATTCATCGATCTGGCGACGCTCACGGGCCTGGCCAACTCCACCGCGGGGATCGCCCGCGTCTCCTCGCCGATCGGGCCGGACGGCGGCACGCTCGGGGAATGGCTCAGCCTCCCGACCCTCCCGCTCGCCGTGCGCGCGAACCTGCTCGGTACGCTCTCGAGCTTCGTCGGGGTGGACGGTCGGACCGTGCTCGTCTCGCTGCAGCCGACGAGCTCCGGGCTCTCCGTCGGAGCCGTGAACGCGGTGCAGTCGGTGGAGGCGTCGTTCCGCGGCTACGCCGCGAGTCACGCGGAAGTGACGCAGCTTTCCTTCGGTGGCGGCGCGCCGACGATCAACGACCTCGCGACCGAGACGGCGACCGCGACGGACTACCTCGTCTTCGCGGTCGCGATCGGGCTCATCCTGGTGCTCCTCATCGTGCTCCGCTCCTGGATCATCGCCCTGATGGCGATCGGGACGATCGGGCTCTCGATCGGATGGGCGTGGGCGGTCACCTACCTCGTCTTCCAGGGACTGCTCGGCTTCCCGCTGTTCTTCTACGTGCGGACGATCCTGTTCATCCTCATCCTGGGTCTCGGCATCGACTACAACATCTTCCTCCTGACCCGGGTCCGCGAGGAGCGGCTGCGGGGCCGCTCGTCGAGCGAGGCCGCGGTCGAGGCGGTCGCCCGGACGGGGGGCATCATCACCGCCGCGGCGATCATCCTCGCGAGCGCCTTCGGCGCGCTCCTGGTCGGGGAGTTCACGCTCATCCGCGCGATCGGATTCTCCGTCGCGGTCGCGGTGATCCTCGACGCGATGGTCGTGCGGACGTACTTCGTTCCCGCCGCCCTGCAACTGCTCGGCGACCGGGTCTGGAGCCTGAGCGGTCGGCGGCCCAAGGCGGCTCCGGCCGTCGCCGCGGAGCCCGCCGCCCCGACGGCCGCGCCGGCGGAGGACGCTACTTCGTGAGGAACGCGGCCCGGGCCCGGTCGAGCTGCAGGTCCGGCGAGCCGTCGACGATCTCCGTCACCGTGCCCGCCGGATCGATGTAGAACGATACGCGGCGCGCCGCGCCCTTCGGGCTGAGCACACCGTAGAGCTTCGAGACCTTCTGGTCGTGGTCGGCGAGGAGCGGGAACGGCAGCCCGTACTTGTCGCGGAACGCCTGCTGGGCGGGACAGTCGTCGGTGCTCACTCCCACGATCTGCACGTGCTTCGCTCGGTATTCCGGATAAACGTCCCGGAATCCCTTGGCCTCGATCGTGCAGCCCGGGGTGTCCGCCCGGGGGTAGAAGTACAGGATCAACGGGGCGCCCCGCGTTGAGGCGAGCTGGAACTTCGATCCGCTGTGGTCGACCGCTTCGAACTCGGGGGCCTTGTCACCGACCGCGACCATGGCCCGACAGTTCAGCGACGGTATTTGAGGTCCGACCGCGGACCAGCGGGCGCGATCTATCCGGTCCCCACGGTGACGAGCGTTTCCGTCGACTTGAGTCCGGGGATCCGGCGGATCTTGTGGACGACCGTGTCGAGCGCCTCGTTGATGTGGGGCGCTTCGACCTTCACGATCAGGTCGAACGGGCCGGTGACGGCCTGGACCTCGGTGACGCCGGGCACGGACTTGATGCGACGCAGGACGTCGTCGAGCCGACCGACCTCGACCTCGACGAGAAGGAAGAGCGTCTCCACAGGACCTCGAGCCGCGAAGGGGCCGGGGCGCTTTTGAAGCTAGTGGGGCGCGGGGGAGACCGTCCCGCCGCGCTCCGCTCGACCCCCCTCCCCCAACCGTTATCCCCCACCATCGGCCCCGGTGTCGCGCGATGGAGCTGGTCCTCCGGGACACTCTGACCGGGACGCTGCGACCCGTCCGGCGGCGCCCGGGCCGGCCGATCGCGATGTACGTCTGCGGTCCGACAGTCTACGACGTCGCCCACGTCGGCCACGGGCGGACGTACCTGTTCTTCGACGTCGCGCGTCGGTTCCTCGAGGCGGAGGGCCTCGCCGTGCGGCACGTGATGAATCTGACCGACTTCGAGGACAAGCTCGACGAACGGGCGGTAAAGCTCGGGATCCCGTGGAGGACGCTCGCCCGTCAGGAGGAGCGCGCGTTCTTCCGGGACCTGAAGGCCCTCGGGGTCCAGAAGCCGCAGTACCACCCGCGCGCGACGGAGTTCGTGCCGCAGATGATTCGCGCCGCCCGACGTCTCGAGCGGACCGGTCGGGTCCATCGCGAGGGGGACGAGTGGATCTACACGCCTCCGTCCCGGCCGGCCTCGGCGAACTTCCCCACGGACCGGGAGCTCGCCGCCCACGCGGTGACGGAACCGGGCCATCCGTTCCCCCGCTCCGACGGCCAAGCCGGGGCGTTCATGATCTGGCGCCTCCAGGACCCTCCGAAGCCGTCCTGGCCGAGCCCGTGGGGGAGGGGGGTTCCCGGCTGGCATCTCGAATGCTATGCGATGTCGGAGAAGTTCCTCGGTCTCCCGGTCGACCTCCACGGCGGCGGCGTCGACCTCATCTTTCCCCACCACTACGCCGAGAACGAGATCGCCCTCGAGCTGCAGGGGACGCGCTTCTCCCGCGTGTTCTTCCACACGGCGTTCGTCCTGCTCGCCGGCGCGAAGATGTCGAAGTCCGCCGGGGCGCTCGTCCCCCTCCGGACCGCGCTCGAGGAGGTCGGTCGGGACGGGCTGCGTTGGTACCTCCTCTCGGTCGGCCCGCACCGACGGCTGGAGTGGAACCTTGACGCCCTCCACCGCGCGGCCGACGAATTCACCGCGGTCCGGGCCGCGATCGGGCACTGGCTCGAACCCGCCTCGCCGGGGCGGGACTCCGCGGCGGCCGCTCGGCAGCTCGCGGAAGGAGTGCGCCGCGATCTCGCCACCGACCTCGCGACGGACCGCGCGTTCGCCCGGCTCCGGTCCTGGGCGATGCGGGCGCGTCGCCGCCGTGCCGGAGTCCGGCCGTCCGAGGTGGAGGCTGCGCGCGAGGCGATCCGGACGATCGAAGCGCGGACGGGGCTCGAGCTGCTCTAGAGCCCGACGCGGTCGACGATCAGGCTGAGGCCGTTCCCGCCGCCCATACAGAGGGTCGCGAGCCCGAGCTCCTTCTTCGAGCGGACGAGCTCCTGGACGAGCGTCACGACGATCCGCGCGCCGCTTGCGCCGATCGGATGGCCCAACGCGACGGCGCCCCCGTTGACGTTGAACTGCTCCTCGGTGAAGCCGAACGTTCGCTGGACGGCGATCGAGGCGGAGGCGTACGCCTCGTTGTGCTCGACCCGGTCGAAGTCCGACGGCTTCAGCCCGGTGGCGGCGAGATGCTGGCGGACCGTGGGGATCGGGGACTCCATCACGTCGCGCGGGTGGACCCCACTCTCCGCGGCCGAGTGGATCCAGGCGATCGGCTTCGCGCCGCGTTCCTTCACCTCACGCGCGCTGGCGAGGACGAGGGCGGCTCCCCCGTCCGAGAGCTTCGAGGAATTGCCCGCCGTGAGGACGCCGTCCGGGGCGAACGCCGGTTTCAGGCGGCCGAGCTTCTCCAAGGTCGTATCCGCCCGGGGCGCTTCGTCGTGGACGAGCGGCTCGCCGGTCGCGGTCCACTCCTTCGGCACGGGCTCGATCTCGGACGCGAAGGTGCCGGCGGCGATGGCGCGCGACGCCCGGAGGTGGCTGCGCAACCCGAACGCGTCGACTTCGGCGCGGGTGAGACCGAACTTCTTCGCGATCCGCTCGCCGGTGAGCCCCATGATCTCGTGTTCGTCGTAGGCGTCGATGAGGGCGTCCCGTTGCATGCCGTCCTCGAGCGTATGCGGCCCGGGAAGCGATCCCCAACGCATCTCGCCGTCCACGAGGTACGGAGCCTTCGACATGCTCTCCATCGCGCCGACAAGGACCCGGTCGAAGTCCCCGGCGCGGATCGCGGTGAACCCCCAGTGGATCGCCTTCATGCCGGAGCCACAGACCATGTTCACGGTCGCCGCCCCGACGGAATCCGGCACGCCCGCCCCCCGCAGCACCTGTCGCGCGGGGTTCTGTCCGGCACCGGCCTGGATCGCCTGACCGAAGAGCACCTCTTGGACCTCGTCCGGCGACCAGTGGGCTCGCTCGAGCGCCGCGCGGGCGGCGAGCGTGCCGAGACGGGTCGCCGGAACGTTGCGCAGAGAGCCCCCGAACCGGCCGATCGGCGTCCGGACCGCGGCCAGGATCGCGACGGCGTGGGGAGGAGGCGTCGCCATCGGCGAGAACCGGATCGGGCTCCGTCGCTCCGGGCGCGCTCAGTCCTCTTCCACGCGGGGCGCCAGGAGGTACCGCCCCTCGCCCCGTCCCCCGCTCATGGTGAACTCCACCTTGAGGGGGTACTCGTTGCCGACGTGGAGGGTCGTGTCCTCCGACCCGATCGACTTGACCATCGCGGAAAAGAAGTCGAGGGGATACATGCTCTTGACCGGCTCCTTGACCTCGAGCTTCGTCAGGTTCTCCTTCGCGATCCGGAGGTCGAGCTGGTCCGTCTCGCCTTCCGAATGCATCGTGAACGCCGTCGGGTCGAGGGTCAGGGTCACGTGATCGGTGAAGCTCTCGCTTCCGCGGATCCCCTGCCGGAGGTCCTCGGTCTTCACGGTGACGCTCGCCGGGGGATTCACGTTCGGAACCTTCGGATCGGTGATCCCCGCGGGGTCGACCACGGCCATTTGCCGGGTGACGCGCCCGAGCGAGGCGACGAGGCGGTTCTTGCCGTCGAACTGGAAATCGATGACGTCTCCCGGCTTCGAGAGTCGCAGGACCTCCTTCAGTTTCTCCACGTCGACGCCGAGTTCCGTCGGTTCTCCGGTGAACTCCTCGAAGACCGCCTTGTGCAGTTTCAGCACCAGCATCGCCACGTGCGACGGGTCGACCGCCTTCGCCTCGAGCCCGTCCTTCGAGATGGACAGCTTCACCTCGCTCACGAGGGTCGAGACGACCTCGACGACCTCGCGGAGGTTCTCCATCTTGACGCGCAGCTTGAACATCCTAAGCCTCGGCGCGCTCCACACCGGCCCCCTCTAAAAAGCCTTCTCAGCGCGATCCGGGAGAGCAACCCGTTTCCCCACCGGCGGCTGCCGCCCGGTGCGTGACCGAGCTCGCGTACCTTCCCGATCTTCCCAGTGCGTACGTGCGCACTTTCCGCGCGCGGATCACGGCGCTGCCGCCGGGGGCGGTGGTCCTCGACCGCACCTACTTCTATCCGACCGGAGGCGGGCAGCCGGCCGACCGCGGGACGCTCCAGAGCGAGGACGGTCGCCGACTCGAGGTCGTGGACGTGACGAAGTCCGGGCCGGCCGTGCTCCACCGGGTTCGGGCGGATCCGGCGACCTTGCGCGGACTGGCCGTTGGCGCGATGCTCGACGGGGAGATCGACTGGGAACGTCGGCATCTCCATATGCGGCTCCACACGGCCCAGCACTTTGTCAGCGCCCGGCTCTTTGCGCGGGCGGGACTGCGCACGCGGCGGGCGCAACTGTCCGGGGCGGGCGCGACCGTCGACCTCGAGTCCGCCCTTCCCTCCGGAAGCGTTGAGACGGTCGCCGAGGATCTCCGCGAAGTGGTCGCGAGCCCCCGTCCGGTGAAGATCCGCCTCGTCCCTCGTGCGGAGTGGGACGCGCATCCCGCTTCGGCCCGATCGGGGCTCGTGCCCCTCCCGGCGCAGGTCGACCCGGTTCGGGTGGTGGAGATCGAGGCTTCGGACGTCTGTCCGTGCGGCGGAACCCACGTTCGCTCGACGGGGGAGATCGGGCCGGCGCGCTGGTTGCCGCCCGTGCCCCTGCCGGACGGCGCGACGCGCGTCGCGTTCACGCTGGAGCGGGTCGCGCCGCCCACTCCGACCGAGTGATTCCGTAGACGAGCACGTCGTGCCACCGCCCGTGGTGGAACAACGCCCCTTTGAGTGCCCCCTCGCGCCGGAAGCCGAGCCCCTCGACGAGCCGTGCGGAGGCCGCATTCTCCACGTCGCACGTCGCCCCGACGCGGTCGACCGGCGTCGTCGCGAACAGGTGGCCCACGAGCAGCCCGACCGCTTCCCGTCCGTAGCCCTTCCCCCGCGCGCCCCGGTCTCCGATCACGTACCACACGTCGATGTACTCCAGCACGGGGTGCGCCACGTAGTGCCCGACGAACCCGATCGGCTCGGGCGACTCGCGACGCTGGATCACGTAGCGCGGCGCCAGGGAGCTAGGGTCCGCGGGCGCCGTCTCGACCGCACGCACGAAGCTGTCGATGGTGTCCACGGCGAACCGGTCGTAGGGAGCGACGACCTCGGGGTCGTTCGCCCACGCGAAGATCGTCGGATAGTCCGCCGGGACGAGGGCACGAAGGCGGACGGCGGGGCCTTCGAGATCGGCCATCGGGCGACCGTTAGCTTTGCGCACTCCGCTCACGACGTCCGCGAGCCGGTGCGGGGGTGGTCGTCTCGTCGTCGTCGTCGTCGGTCACCGACGCGGCGCCGCTCTGCTCCTCGCGCAGGTGCTCCAGGGCCTTGCGGTGGCCGCTCGGGGTGAGCGAGAAGACGTGTTTGGGCTCGGAGTACCCGACGACGTACTGCGTGCGGCGGAACACCATCCGGGACATCTCCAGCGAGCGCAGCGCGTTCTTCAGGTCCGCCGGGTCCTCGCTCGAGAACTTGCGCGCGATGCCGAACTCGGTCGTCCACTGGTCCGCCTCGAAGCGGATCTGCTGGCCGCGATGTTCGAGCAGGTGCAGCAGGAGCGACCGCTCCAGCCGTTCCGTGTCCTCTTGCGGCATCGACCTCAGTATCGGGATCAGGAAATCGTCGTGATCTCGTAGTTCACGTCGAGCCCCTTCAAACGAGCGTGCATGTCGGCGACCAGGTGGATCACGTTGTCAAGCGCCGCCTTCTCTTTCCACTTGTACACGAAATCGTGCATCCCCATCGATTCCTCGAAACCGAGCTGGCGCATGACCTCCATCACTTTGAGGGGGTCGGCCCCTTCGGAGTGGAAGGTCATGCGGACGTAGGTTCGCATCGGAACGCTCGCTGTGGGGGGCACCCCCGCGCGATTGGCCGTCGTGTTTAGGCGGCCGTCCGTTTATATATGCTTGCCCGGCGTCGGAGCCGACCGGCATGACGGACGACGCGCGCTCGGGTCCGGTGGTCGTGACCGGCGGGGCCGGGGCGATCGGTTCCGTGCTCGTCGCGGAGCTGCTCGCGCGAGGTCGCGAGGTCCGGGTCGTGGACAATCTTTCGAGCGGCCGGCGCGACCACCTCCCGCCGGTCGACGGACGGCGGCTCTCGCTCCATGCGGCCGATTTGCGGGATCCCGCCCAGTACGAGGGAGCCTTCGCGGGGGCGACCGAGCTGTGGCATCTCGCGGCCAACACCGACATCCGAAAGGGCACCGACCGTCCGGGGCTCGACTTCGACGATGGGATCGTCGCGACGTACCGCGTCCTCGAGGCCGCCCGTCGCCACGGGCTCCGTCGAGCGGTGTACGCCTCCTCGAGCGTGGTCTACGGCTTCCCGACCGTCTTCCCGACCCCGGAGTCGTACGGCCCCCTCGCACCCCAATCGCTCTACGGCGCGGCGAAGCTGTCGGGAGAGGCGTGGTTCTCCGCCTACGCGCACACATACGGCCTCCGCGTCCATCTGTTTCGGTTCGCCAACATCATCGGCCCCCACATGACCCACGGCGTGCTCGTCGACTTCTTCGCGAAACTGGCGGCCGACCCGACCCGCCTGGAGGTGCTCGGCGACGGCCGCCAGGCGAAGAGCTACCTCCGCACGGAAGACTGCGTCGCGGCGATGCTGACCGCGACGGACCGGACGCACGACCCCGTGAACGTCTTCAACCTGGGGACGCGGGATCGCATCTCGGTCCGTGAGATCGCCGAGAAGGTCGTGGCTGCGCACGGGGGCCGGGCGCGGATCGAGTTCACGGGAGGAACCCAGGGATGGGTTGGCGACGTTCCGCAGCAACTCCTCGCGGTCGACCGGATCCGCGCGCTGGGTTGGGAGCCGCGCTGGAACTCCGCCGAAGCGATCGACCGCACGATCGCCGAGATGATCCCCTCGGCCCGGGCGACCCCTCAGACCGGAGCGACCCCCGCCACCGACCGGTAGAGCTCGACGTATCGCGCGACGATCGCGGGCCACGCGAAACGCTCGGTGGCGACCGCGCGCGCGGCCTCCCCGACCTTCCGGCGCAGACCGGCATCATCGCGCAGCGCCACGGCCCGGTCCCGGAGGCCGCGTTCGAACTCGGACGGCTCCGCGTCGGGAACGACCCAACCCGTCCGCTCGTCGTCGACGGCCCCGGCGATCGCCGGTCCTCCGAGGACCGGCAAACCGGCGCTCAGCGCTTGCACCACCGCCCCCGAAAGGAGCTCGGCGCTACTCGGATGGATCAGGAGGTCGCTCCCCGCCAACTGTCGAGCGAGGTCGTCCGGGGAGATCTCGCCGAGCAGTTCCACCCGATCGCCCGCCGCCTTGACGCGGGCCGCATACGCCGGGTCCGGGGTCGGACCGGCGAGGACGAACCGAAGACCGGTTCCGCGGAGCGCCGCGGCGGCGACCTCCCATCGCTTGACCGGTGTCACGATCCCGACTCCGAGCGCCACCGTCCCGGTCCGGTGCGCCCAATCCGGGGCGAAGCGGGAGGAGTCGACCCCGAACGGGATCACCGAGATCGGCCGCCGCGTGGTCCCTGTCGCGGCCCGCATCGTACCGGCGAGCGGCTCGGTCAACGCGACCGGGGCGGCCGATCGGCGCACCGCGCGGCGCTCGAGCCAATACCCCCAACGGTGACGTAGGGAGGTCCGGTAGTACCAGTGCCGGGAGTGCGTCGTGTAGACGTACGGGATGCCGACCCCGGCGAGACGGTTGCCCACGACCGGAGAGTTTGCGTGCACGACGTCGTACGCGACGCCCCGGAGCAAGCGGGGGAGCGACCGGGCGAACGGGTACTCGTCGCGCATGCGGCGGTGCCGGACCTGGTTCACGACGATCGGCTCGTGACCGGCCGCACGCAGCGCGTCGGCGAGATCGGCGACGAAGCGCTCGAGCCCTCCGTAGCCGGTCGGAGGGATCGGCTCCACCCCGCTCCCCACGAGGACGATACGCACGAACGCCCCACGGCCCCATTGGATTAAGGGCTGCGGGCTTTCCCGATATCGGACGCGCCGGAGGTCCACTCCGGACGGAGGAGGGCGTGGGCACGGTTTGCGTGGAGGTGGCGGTCCGGGATGACCGTCGGCTGCTCGACGCGCTCGACTCGCTGGTCGCGCAGACCCGACCCCCGGATCGGATCGTGATCGCCGCGTCGGTGGAAAGTCCCCCGGACCTCCTCGACGCCGCCCGTCGTCACTCCGGCCGAATTCCGGTCGAGATCGCTCGCTTCCCGGGCGGGGTCGTGGACGCCCGGGCCGCCTCGCTCGCCCTGCTCCACGAGGACGTGACCGCGTTCCTCGACGCGGACGAGCGCGCGCCGGCAGAGTGGCTCGGAGCGCTCGTCGCTCCGATCGAGGCCGGGGCGGCGGCGTTCGCGGCGGGTCCGACGCGCCCGTTGCGGGAGCCCGTCGGTTCGATCGAACGCTATTCGGTGCTGCTCGAAGCGTCGATCTACGAGGATCTCGTGCCCCGGAACGTCACGTACGTCCCGCTGCAGAACAGTGCCTGGGCCACTCCGATTCTTCGGACGCTTGGCTTCGATCCCCGGATACCCTTCGCCGAGGATCACGACCTGGAGAGCCGGGCCGCGCGCGCCGGCGCCCACGGCGTCTTCGTCCCGACGGCGTTCGTGTATCACGACAAGAGCGAAGAGACGAGCTTCTACCGATGGGCCCGGAAGCGCTACCGCTACCTGGTCGCCATGGGAATGTCGCTCACGAAGAACGGCTCGCTCGGCGCCCGGCTCCAAGAGCAACGGCGGCCGGTTCGCCACCCGCTCCGCTACGTGGAGGCGGCGATGAAGCCGTTCGCGCTCGTCGACGCGACGATCCGCTGGCGACGCGTGCGTCACGCGCCCGGGGCGTAGTGCCGGACTCCTTCTCGCCCGGGCCGGTCCGGCGGGTCCGCTCTCGGAAAACCTTATCCCGCTCCCGGTTTCGGCGGGGCCATGCCGTCCGAAGCCGGGCATCCGCACGGGGTGACGAAGTCGGGGGAGATCGTCCACCTTGACTACGACCTGTGGGCGGAGGGGGGCAGTCGGACCGACCTGGTGGACACCACCCACGCCGAGGTTGCCCAGGAGGCGAAGGTCTCCGTGCCGGAGGGCCAGAAGTGGGGGCCGCGCCCGCACTTGATCGGGGGAGAGTACTTTCCCGGAGGTATCGAGACGTCGCTCGTCGGCGTCAAGGTCGGGGAAGAGGTCGAGCGCGAGTACGCACCGGCTGAGGCGTTCGGCGAGCGCGACCCGAACCTGATCGAACTGTTCTCCATGCACGAGATCCAGCGCCTTCCCGAGATGCGACGGGAGGACGCGCACCTCGATCTCGGTACCGTGCTCACGATCGAAGGTCGGCGGGGGCGCGTCGTCACGCTGACCGCCGCTCGGGTCCGCGTCGATTTCAATCCGCCGTACGCGGGCCGAAAGGTTCGCGGGAAGTTCAAGGTCGTGGATCGGATCACGGAGCCCGCGGAGCAGGTCCGCGCCATCCTCGAACTTCAGTACGGTCGGGGCGCCGAGTTCCACATCGAGGCCGACGAGCGCCACATCACCCTGCGCATCCCCGAACGCTCGAAATTCGACATCAGCTGGACGGCGGCCAAGCCCCGGGTGATCGACCGCCTGCGCGCCCAGCTCCACCCGGAGTCGATCCGGATCGTCGAAGAGTACGTGACGCCCGCCGAGAAGAAGGACGAGGCGGCGAAGGGCAAGCCCGCGACGGAAGAGAAGCCGGCCGCGCACGAGGGGCACAAGTCGCATGCCTCCCCGAAGTCCGAGGCGAAAGCCTCCGAGAAGCCCGCCGAGAAGGATGCGTAGCGCCCCGGAACGAACCGGGGGGTCTTGAATTCGGAGGGACTCCTCCCCCCGATGGCCGAGCCCACCCCGAAAGTGCCGATCGCCTTCGTGATCGTCACGTTCACCGCGGCGGCGATCGTGGCGATCCTGATCGTCTACTTCGGGATCAACGGGCAGCTGGGCGGCCCGATCCCTTAGCCGTCCCGGGTCCGAGCCAAGGTAAGATAAATCCGGGCCGGGTCGACGCGGGATGTGAACGCCTCGAGCGTCTCCGACATCGATGACGGCCAAGGCGCCTCGAACGCGGGCTGGATCGCGGGATTCGTCATCATCGCGGTCGTCCTCGCGATCGGCGGCGCGCTCTGGTTCAAGTTCCACCCGTTCTAGCGGGGCCGGATCCGGCGGCCGACGGTCGGCGGTAGAGATACACCTCGGTCTCGGGGTCGTAATAGTCGGGAGTCCAACCGGCGACGGCGTGACAATGGCTCACCACGCGGGCTCCCGGGGGGAGCTCAGCCTCGAACTTCGGCCGCAGTCGGGCCATCGCTCCCGGCCAGAGGAACGCGGTGACGACGGTCGCGTCCCGGTAATCGAGGTCGAAGAAGTTCCCCCATCGGAGGGTGATGCGATCCGGGAACGCGCCCAGCGCGCGGCGGATCCGCAGGATCCCGTACCGGATCGGTTCGACCTCGACTCCGAGGACGCGCGCACGGTAGGTGCGCGCGGCCCGGAAGACGATGGCTCCCGTGCCCGCGCCGAGGTCGAAGACCGTGTCGCGCGGTCCGACCTCCGCGAGCCGCAGCATCGCTTCGACCGAGCGCCGGGGCGTGGGTTGGTATCCCGCGCCGAACGCGAACGACGCGAACACGAAGTAGGCGACGATCGCGATCCCGCCGAGGGTGACGCCGAGCAAGAGCTCGGGGGTCCCGACCATCCGATCACCGCCGGCGCGTGACGGCCCGCACGAGTCGCTCGGCCGCGCCGGCCGGGTCCGACCGCCGGGCCACGACGGCGTCGAGCAGGGCTTGGAGCTCCTTCTCGTGCGCCAGCTGCTGGGCGAGCTCTCGTCCGATCCGCTCGCGGGCGAGGTCGACGATCTCGGCGGCCAGTCGACGCCGTTCCTCCCGGATCCGACCGCCGGATCGCTCGAGGAATTGCTCGTGCTCCTGGATCGCCGTCCAGAGCTCGGCGATGCCGATTCCCTGCACCGTCGAGGTCAGGACCACCTTGGGGGTCCACCCGGAGCGGGGGCGCCCAAGGCCGACCAGCTCCGAGAGGTCCTTTCGAGCGAGGTCGGCGCCGGGGAGGTCGGACTTGTTGACGCAGAAGACGTCGGCGATCTCGAACAGGCCGGCCTTGAGCGTTTGAACCTCGTCGCCCAGGTGGGGGACGAGGATCACCACGCTCGTGGTGGCGACGTCCCGAACGGCGAGGTCGACCTGGCCGCTCCCTACGGTCTCGACGAGGACCACGTCGAATCCCGCGGCCTCCAAGAGACGGGTCACTTCGCGGGTGGCGGCGGCGACTCCCCCCAACTCGCCGCGGCTCGCCATCGACCGGAAGAACACCCCCGCGTCATCGACGCGGCGGTCGAACCGGATCCGGTCTCCGAGGACGGAGCCCCCCGAGTAGGGGCTGGACGGATCGACCGCAACCACGCCGACGGTGAGGTCGAGGTCGCGCAAGCGACCGATCAGGAGGTTGATCACGCTGGACTTTCCCACCCCGAGGGGGCCGGTGATCCCGATCACGGGGACCCGACCGGTCGAGGCGAAGAGCGCGCGGGAGATCCCGCTCGCGGCGGGATCCCGGTTCTCGACCTGGGAGATCGCCCGGGCCAGCGCGCGTCGGTCGCCGCGGGCGATCGCCCGCGCCGCCGGCGGCGGCGCCGCGGGTCGCGTCATGCCGCGGTGCGCGCCAAGCGGTGGGCCGTGGAAACGATCTCCTCGAGCGTCGTTCCGGGACCGAAGATCGCCTTGATGCCGGCCCGCTTCAGGCGACGAGCATCCTCGTCCGGGATGATCCCTCCCGCGAACACGGGGATGTCGCTCGCCTTCTCCTTCTTGAGCAGCGCGAGGACCTTCGGAAAGAGGGCCATGTGGGCTCCCGAGAGGATCGACAGACCGATCAGATCCACGTCCTCTTCCAGGGCGGCTCGTACGATCTCCTCCGGCGTTTGGCGGAGCCCGGCATAGATCACTTCGAAACCGGCGTCCCGGAGCGCCCGGGCGACCACCTTTGCACCCCGGTCATGCCCATCCAGTCCGGGCTTTGCGATGAGGACCCGAATCGGGCTCGGTCGGTCGGCCTTCCCCATCGGAACCTCCCGATCGAGCGACGAGAGACGTGGAAAAAAGCTTTGGTGTCGGGAGGTCGCGACCCCCGCCGTTCCGCCTTACAGGATCGCGAACAGATCGAGGACGAGATTCCCGGCCAGCAGGGCCGCGACGGCACCGGCCGCCATCAGGACGAGGAAGGGGATCTGCGGCGTGACCCATACCCGCTCCACACCGCGCGCGGTCAGATCCCGGGCGATCCGCTCCCGCTCTTGGCGGTCCTCCTCGGACGTTTCGACGTCCCGATCCTGCTCCTCGGCGAGCAGGGGGTCCTTCAACCAGACAAAGTGTTTCGGAAGCTCGCGCACGTCGAGTTGGTAGCCGGAGAAACCCCGCGGAAACTCAAACTCTCCCCGGATCCCGTTCCGGATCGCGAGCCCGATGGGGATCGCGAGGGACAGCAGCGCCGCATCCATCAGCAAGCTCACCGAGAAGGGCACGACCGCGAGGGCCGAGCTCGCCGCGGGGGGGACCGGGAGCCAAGGCGAGGCGAACAGGGGAACGACCACCCCGGCGATCATCAGCGCCTTCGCGTCCGCACCCCCGTAGAGCACGCCGAGCTCGAACAGCCCCCGCGCGAACAGCACGGTGGCGAACGACGCCAGGACGAACACCGGCACACCGCTCGTGCCGACGCCGAACTTCCACGCGACCGCGAGCACGACCGCGCTCACGACGGCGTAGATCACGGCCTCGAGCAGATCCGCGTTCGACTCCCCGAACGACCCGAGCCACTCGTCCCACGGAAACAGGTGTTGCAGCACGAACGCGCCGAGCACGAGCCACATGACGATCGCGATCGTCCCGTCGGCGGCCGCCCCCACGAACCCGAGCGCGACGCCGATCACCCCCATTCCCTGCCAGAGGCCGTCGGAGACCTCCCGGGAGTTCCAATCGGCGAATGCGGCGTAGGCAAAGCCGACCAGCAGGACTACGACCTCGGCGGCAAGCACGCCGTCTCTCAGGTCGACCAGCCGGCTGCACCCCCCATCCGGCACATCGACGGGGGATTCTCCCTCTTAAGGTGAGGGCCGCGGGAGCAGGTTCCCCGAGGACGAGCGGTTTTTCTACCCCCTGCCCGCTCGTACTCTCCACATGAGCAGCCCGACCTCGCCCGGCGCGCCTCCGTCGACCTTCTCGACTCCGGCCCCGGCGCGACCTCCGCGCTCGCGCACGTGGATCATCCCGACGGTCGTGGTCGTGGTGGTCGTGGTGGTGCTTCTCGCCGCGCTGTTCGCCACCGGCACGCTCCGGCTCGGTACTTCGAGCTCGGGGAACCCGGCACTCGAGACGTTCTCCCAGGCGGAGAGCGTGGCGTCCGGCGGCGCGTCCGGGCAGTCCGGCGGAACGTGGTTCCCGGTCTTCGGGGCCGCGCTCGCCACGCCCACCGCGTTGCTGGAACCCGAGTCGAACATCACGTCCGTCCTCGACTCGATCAATTGCACGGTCTCCTGGCCGAACGGGGAGCCGACGAGCGTCGAGATCCCCGCGACGCCGACGGGCGCCGCCGTGGGCGCCGCGGCGTACTGGGCCTTCGGGTTCAAGAACGTCTCGAACGCCCTGCTCGTGGTGACGGTGTCGAGCGGCACGGCGTCGGCTCTCGTCCTCGTGACGGGCTCGCTCTGCGAAGACCTGATCGAGTACATCGCGCCGTTCCCCTCCGGAGTGGTGGACTCCCCCGCGATCGTCACGGCCGCCGACCAAGCCGGGGGTTCCGCCTTCTTGACCGCGTACCCCAACGCGACGAAGGTCTGGGGGGCCGTGGCCGGCGCGCAGTTCGGGGCCATCACCACCAGTCCGGTGTGGTTGGTCGAGTACACGACGTGCTCGATCCCCCCGTACCTCGGGGAAACCGGTCAGGTGTTCAACGCGACCCTGGGCGGGACCTCGGGCGCCGTGATCAATTCGACGAGCGGTCCAGCCGCCTGCACGATCTCGGTTCCGAGCGGCATCCTCACCGGGGTGCCGATTCCCGGGACGCCGAGCGCGGTCCGAAAAGCTATTTAAATACCCTCCAACTGCGCGGCCCCGCCCGTCAGGGATTCATGGTCGAGTACAAGCTCGTCATCTCCGAGCGCGAGAAGTCGATCGCGCGCACCGTCGGCGATCCCCAGGCCGCGGGCTTTCTCGGTAAGCGCATCGGCGAGACGATCGGCGGGGAGCTGATCGGGGCGACCGGTTACACGTTCCGGATCACGGGCGGGACCGACAAGAGCGGCTTTCCGCTGCGTCCCGACGTGCCCGGCGCGCGCCAGACCCGGCTGTTTGTCGGAGAGGGTTTCGGATTCCATGCGCCGCGTCCGGGGATGCGGCGGCGCCGAACGTTCCGCGGCAACACGGTCAGCGAGGACACCGTCCAGATCAACCTGATCGTCGAGCAGAAGGGCGGGAAACCGCTGGCGGAGCTTCTCGCCGCTTCATGAAGGTCCCGCGGCAGCCCGAAGTGAATATCGGTCTGGTCGGCCACGTCGACCACGGCAAGACGACCCTGACCCAGGCGCTGACCGGCGAGTGGACGGACCGACACTCGGAGGAATTGAAGCGCGGGATCTCGATCAAACTCGGATACGCCGACGCGGCGTTCTACCTGTGCCCCAAGTGCCCTCCGCCGTCCGGTTACACCACGGAGCCCGTCTGCCCGAACGGGCACGGCGAGGCGAAGTTCGTGCGCGCGGTCTCCTTCGTCGACGCTCCCGGCCACGAGACTCTGATGGAGACGATGCTCTCGGGCGCGGCGATCATGGACGGCGCGCTCCTGCTCGTTGCGGCGAACGAGAAGGTCCCGCAGCCCCAGACGCGAGAGCACCTCTACGCGCTCGACATCATCGGGGTGCGCAAGGTCGTCGTCGTCCAGAATAAGATCGACCTCGTGACCCCGGAAGCCGCCGAGCAGAACTACCGCGAGATCGTCGAGTTCCTGAAGGCGTCGCCCATCGCGGAGGCGCCGGTGGTCCCGGTGAGCGCGAACCATCGGGTCAACATCGACGCGCTGATCGCGACGATCGAGCAGACGATCCCGACCCCGGTACGGGATGCGGCGAAGCCGCCGCTCATGTACGTCGCCCGATCCTTCGACATCAACCGCCCCGGCACGCGCCCCGGCGATCTCGAAGGGGGCGTACTCGGCGGCTCCCTGATCCAGGGCAAGCTCTCCGTCGGCGAGGAGATCGAGATCCGACCCGGTCCGACGGGCGCGACCGAAGGGCGCGCCGAGTCGCTCACGACCCAGATCACGTCGATCGTATCGGGCGGACAGGAGTGGAAGGAACTCCGACCCGGCGGGCTCGCGGCGATCGGCACGGCCCTCGACCCCGCGCTCGCGAAAGGTGACGGGCTGACCGGGCGCCTCGTGGGGACCGCCGGAACGCTTCCTCCCGTCAGCCAGAAGATCCGGCTGAAGGCGACGCTCCTGGATCGCGTCCTCGGCGCGCAGCGCGAGATCAAGGTCGAAAAGATCCGAACGAGCGAACTGCTCGCCGTCACGGTCGGCACCACCGTTGCGAGCGGGAAGGTCACGAGCGCGCGGGGCAACGAGGTCGAGCTGTCGCTGAACCGCTCTGTCACGGTCTTCCCCGGCAGCCGGGTCGCTGTCTCCCGTCGGCTGAACGCCTGGCGGCTGATCGGCTACGGCATCGTCGAGGGGGGCTCGAAGTGAAAGCCGACCTCCTCGAGATCCTGCGCTGTCCCGTCTGCCGGGGGGAGCTCGGGCTCGTCCGGCGCCGCACCGAGGGCGACGAGATCGTGGAAGGGACCCTGACGTGCGCCGCCTGCCATGTCGATTACCCGATCTCGGACGGCATCCCGGACCTCCTGCCGCCGGACGAGCGCGACTGAACGCCGGGCTCTGCGGAGCCGTCCGCCGAGTCGGCGGTGCACCGTCGCCGGCGCGCTCCGTGCCGTTCGAGCCGAAGAGTTAAGCGGGGTCGGAGGGACCGGCGGACGATGGCCCGGCCGAACGATCCGGACGACGAACTGTCTTCGGACGACGACGAGCTGGACTCGGAGGAGCGTCGTCCCCGCCGCGCTCGGCGTACCCCCCCGGCTCGACCCGCGGCGCGCCGCCCGCCGATGCGCCGATGGAGATCGCCGGACGCGGAGGAAGAGTCGGAGGTTGACGAAGAGCCCGAGGCCGGAGGTGCCGCGCCGAAAAAGTGGTATCAGCGCGACCGAAAGCCGGTGTACTGGCGCGCGCGGGACTCGCTCTTCTTCGAGCCGCTCGTGGCGGTCGCGATCATCGTCGTGCTCCTGGTGGGTCTCTACGCGTACACCCAGAACTGGCCGCCGGTCTACGTGGTCGAATCCGGCAGCATGCAGCACGGACCCGACGACGTGCTCGGCGTGATCAATGCCGGCGATCTCGTCCTGGCCCAGAAGATCCCGACCGACCAGATCACGCCGTATGCGGTCGGGGTGCAAACGGGGTACTCGACGTACGGAGAATACGGAGACGTCCTCCTGTACCTGCCGAACGGGAACGGCTCCACGCCGATCATCCATCGGGCGATCGTCTTCCTCCAGTACGACGCGGTGACGAATCGGTACAACGCGAGCGAGCTCTCCGGATTGCGGTGCGGCAACGAGTCGGGCGCGATCTATCGGACTCCGGGCACCCCGGGAGACTGCGGCGTGACCGAGCTCGACGGCACGCTCGACCTCTACGACATCGGCTGGCGGTCCGCGAACGTCAGCCTGCAACTCGACTCGGCCGAACTCGGCCGACACTCCGGATTTCTCACCATGGGTGACAATAATACCTACCCTACCGGCTGCACGCGCAACTGCAACGGTCTTCCGGACCAGCAGAGCGGTCTCAGCAGCCTCGTCGAACCGGGATGGGTGATCGGCGTCGCGCGCGGCATGATCCCCTGGGTCGGCGCCGTGAAACTCCTGCTGGAAGGCAACGCCGGGAGCGTGCCCACGCAGTCCTGGCAGTTCCTGGGCTTGACGATCGTTGGTCTGATCCTCCTCGCGTTCGGCATCCACTACGCCCTCCGCGCGGAAGGGATCGAGGACGAGCGGCGGAAGGAGGAGGAGGCGGAGCAGGCCGAGGAGGACGCCGCCGCCGAGGCGGAGCGGTCGGACAGTCGGGGACGACGTTTCCTTCGCGCGCTGCGCCCGTGGGGCCGCGGCGACGACGAGGACGAGGTCGGCGAGGAGCCGCCGCGGCCCCGCCCCAAGGCGCGATCGACGACCCGCGATCACCGGCGCGGGCGGCCGGCTCCGAAGGTTCGGCGCGATGCATCCGCGAAGTCGCGCGCCCCGGCCCGCCGCGACGACGATGACGCGCTCTGAGCGACCCGACGGGTTCGCAACCTTTTAGTGTCGAGTCCCGTGGGCCTCCCGGGGGCGCACGGCATGCACGTCATCGGAGGTTCCGCGTCGACCTCGCTCGCGGAGCGGATCTCCCGGGAGCTCGGGAACGCGCCGTTCGCGATCCCGTTCACGAAGCGCTTCCCGGATGGGGAGCTCTACGTGCGCGTCGGGGGCCGGTTCGAGGGCGAGGATGTGGTCATCGTCCAGTCCACGCGATCGGACCAGGACCTCGTCGAGCTCCTCCTCCTCGAGGATGCGGTCCGTGAGGCGGGCGCGCGCAAGGTTTTCGTCGTCGTCCCGTACCTGGGTTACGCCCGCCAGGACCGCCGATTCTTCCCCGGCGAGCCGGTGAGCGCTCGCACGTTCTGCCGTCATCTCGAGCTCGACGCCGACGTCGTGATCACGGTCGATCTGCACTCCCGTCAGACGTTGATGCACTTCACCAAGCCCGCCTTCGAAGCGAGTGGCATCCCGGCGATCGCCCGGCTCCTCCGCGAGCGACCGCTCGACCTCCTCGTCTCGCCGGACCAGGGTGGCGTCGAGCGCGTCCGGCGGATGGCGCAACTGCTCGACAAGCCGTGGTTCGCGCTCCAGAAGAAGCGGCTCGATAGCGAGCACGTCGAACTGTCGCTGCCCGCCTCCCTCCCGATCCCGATCGAGGGCAAGCAGGTCGTGATCGTCGACGACGTCATCTCCACGGGAGGGACGATCGTCGAGGCCGCGAAACTGCTGAAGAAGCGCAACGTCGCCGGCATCAGCGCCGCCTGCACGCACGGCCTGTTCTTGCGGGATGGCTTCGAGCGGATCAAGGCGGTCGTCGACGAAATCTATTCCACGGACACGCTCGGGAACCCCGCCGAGAAGGCCTCCGTCGCCCCCGACATTGCCCAGCTCCTCCTCCGCGAGGCGACGCCGTAGCTTCCAGGGTCCCGCGAATGGAACCTCCGCGTTCGACCCGGGGGGCGCCCTCCGACGAACTGCTCGAGCTCGTCCATGCGGTCGCGAAGGAGCTCCAGCTCCGCGAGGAAGCGCCGTCGGGGGAGTGGACCGAGGGCACCGTGGAGGCGCTCCGGTCCGGAGGACAGGTGGGGTGGTACTACCCGCCGGCGGACGGGGGCGGGGGCCTCGCGTTCCGGGCGGAGCGCGAGACGTTCTCGTTCGGCCACGTCCACGTCCCGGAGGGACCCGAGGCGCTCGATCGGGCGACCGCGCTCACGACGGCGCTGATCGATTCGCTCCCGCCGACCACTCGCTCGCTCAGCGTGGGGTTCACCGGGCTTACGACGGCTCGCGAAGACGAGCTGACCCGTCGTCTCTCGGAACGAGCCGGGTCGACGGTGATCCGGCGCTACGCGATGGAACGACCTCTTCGATCGCGGGACGGCGAGGGGCTGCCGCCCGTCCCCGACGCACTCCGCCTGGTACCGGTGCGCGACGTGACGCTCGATGCGCTGGCGGACCTCGATCTCCGCGCGTTCCGCGGAACGATCGACGAGCTGCTGATCGGGTCGGACCCCGCGGACTATCGACGCACCCTCGCGGCGCTGCTGGGCGGCGCGACGGGTCGATTCGTGGACGAAGCGTCGACCGCGCTCTACCGGCCGGAGCCGCCGGCCCTGGTCGGCGCGATCCTGACATGCGAGCGGACTCCACAGCGGGCCGTGTTTCAGGACTTCATGGTGGATCCGGATCTGCGGGGGCGCGGATACGGGGCGTACCTGATCCACTGGGCGTTCCGAGCGCTCTGGGCCCTCGGGTACGAGAGCGTTCGACTGTGGGTCAGCGCCGCGAACACGAACGCCCGGCGACTGTACGATTCCGTCGGATTCACC
>DATJNY010000071.1:0-5982 GCA_035507575.1 Thermoplasmata archaeon
GCGAACGACTCGATGGGGAATTACGCGAACACCACACTAAACCTCACGATCACGGCCGTTTCGATCTCGGCGGGGCCGCTGCCGCACTCGGTGGCGGAGGGCGACGTAATCAACTTCAGCGCGTCCGCCTCCGGAGGGGCCGGCGCACCCTACAACTTTACCTGGCTCTTCGGGGACGGTGGGGTCGGATACGGGCCCAACGTCCAGCACGCGTTCCGGACCGCCGGCGCATACACCCCGGTGCTGATCGTCACGGACCGCCTCGGCGCTTCCACCACGTCGCCCCTCGGCCTGGTGAACGTCACGGCGCCCCCGTCGGAGTTCGGTTGGCTCACGGGCTGGGTCGTGGTGGCGATCGGAGTCGGAGTAGCGCTGATCGTAGCCGGGGTCGCGTTCGCCCGTCGCCGCTCGTCCGAGCGGAAGGTCCCCCCGACGCCGCCATCGCCCGAGGATATCGACTAGCACGGCAGCCCGTTTATCCCTCCGTCCGGTCGGTCAACCGAAGGTTGGCCGCATGGTGCGCGCGATGGTCCTGCCGCAGGTCCGAGCGAGCTTGGAGCCCCGAGAGGTCTCACTCGAGGAGCCGAAAGGGTTCGAGCTCCGCCTCCGCGTCGCGGCTTGCGGCGTCTGCCGCACCGACCTGCATGTGGTCGACGGAGAGCTCCCGCAGCCCCGCGTCCCCCTCGTCCTCGGCCACGAGGTCATCGGAACGGTCGAGGCGACCGGCCCCGACGTGACTCGGTTCCGCCCGGGAGACCGGGTCGGTGTGCCGTGGCTGGCCTGGACGTGCGGAGAGTGCGCCTATTGCCTCACCGGGAGGGAGAATCTCTGCGACCGCGCCGAGTTCACGGGCTACACTCGTAATGGGGGATATGCGGAGGAGATGATCGCGGACAGTCGATACACGCTTCCCGCGCCGCCGGGCATGACGCCCTCCGCTGCGGCTCCGTTGATGTGTGCGGGGCTGATCGGCTACCGGGCCCTTCGCCTGGCGGGTGAGGCAAGGCGGATCGGCTTCTACGGCTTCGGCGCTTCGGCGCACCTCACCGTACAACCCGCTCTCGCCCGCGGACAACGGGTGTTCGCGTTCACTCGCCCCGGGGATACGGACGGGCAGACGTTCGCCCGAGAGCTCGGGGCCGAGTGGGCGGGTGGGTCCGACCAGGCACCGCCCGAGCCGCTCGACGCCGCGATCCTGTTCGCGCCGGTCGGCGCACTCGTCCCGACGGCGCTGCGGGCCGTCTCGAAGGGGGGCACCGTGGTCTGCGCCGGCATTCACATGAGCGACATCCCGTCGTTCCCGTACGACCTACTTTGGGGGGAACGCGTGGTCCGATCCGTTGCGAACCTCACCCGCCGCGACGGGGAGGAGTTCCTGACCCTCGCGTCGCGGCTCAAAATCCGTAGCGTGACGGAACCCTACCCGCTGGCCCAGGCCAACGAAGCGCTCGCCGCCCTGCGTGAGGGTCGGCTCCACGGCGCGGCCGTGCTGATCCCGTGATCGGCGCCGGCGGCTCTGCGCGCCGGAACAAGGGTAGATAACCGACCTGACGCGTCGATCCCGGGGCACCGGTGGGGAGGAACCCGATCCGGCGCCCTGGACGGCGGATGACGACCAACTTGCGGATCTGCCTGACGGTGCTCTCCATCGGCTTTGCGATCGAAGGCGCCGGCGAGGCCTACTCGCTGGCATCCACCGGCGCACTGCTTCCCGGCACGAGCATCGTGTTCCTGCTCGCCACGGCGGTCACGCTCCTGGGGCTGTTGTTCCTGTTCCTTGGCCGACACGAGTGGAACGAGCTCCATCGCTCTCGCGCGACCCGGACCAACCAGATCTTCGCGCTCAGCCTGCTCGGCGGCTTCGTCGCCGCGGCCGAGGTCGCGGTCCTCGCGTACTACCCCTCGATCGGCACGCCACCCTGGGCCGAATGGCTGTTCGGGGCCGCACTCGGTTCGTTGTTGCTCGGCACCTTCGTCACCTACGCCTATCTCGTGTTCCACTTGGTCCGGCCGCCGAGCAAGGCGATCCTCCTCGCGGCCGCGCTCTGGGCGCTGATCGTCTCGGCGTACATCGCGCACGACCTCGCCGCCGACCTGCCGACGATCCTCGCGGCGATCTCGACCCGGACCTTCACGCTCGAGAGCCTGCTGTCGCCGGTGGACTATCTGGCGTCGTATCTCTTCGTCTCGTACTTCCTCCTCTTCGCCGCTTACCTCGATGCCCACGCGGTCGTGGCGCGGGGACTCGCGTCCCCGGCACCTTCCGCGGGGGGAGGCCCGGGACCGGATCGCAGCCCGCGATGATGCGCGAGTGCGCGGGCCGATCGAGGGGACCTTCGGAGCGACGAATCCGGAGCGTGTTATACCGACACGACCGCGTCGAGAGCGCGTGTTCGACAACCAAAAAAAGTTGTTCGACACGTCAGTAAATCGCACGGCCACGACGTATCCCGAACTCTCCTCGGTACGGTGGCCTCTTGTTTAAGTAGCAGGAATTTGCATGCCTTTGCGTGGCTGTGTTCGACAGAGCTCCGAAGCGGAAACCCGCGCCCTCGCAAGGCGCCGAGGTCCGCCGGGAAGGAACCGAGGACGCGCGTATCGCCCTACGGTGCAACCTGAAGGAGCTCCGGCTGGTGGACTCGTTCGTCGCGAACGGCGAGTTTGACACCCGCTCGGAGCTCATGCGGGCGGCGCTGCACGCGTTCCTGCGTTCCCACGCGATGTCGACCGCGCCGACGCCGGCTGTCGACGCCGAGGGCTTCATCGAAGTCCCCGTGCGCCTGCGGCCCGACGAGTACGCCGCCTTCGAGACCTACGCCCGCCACGTCGCCAACGGCCGCCCGGTCCGGGACCTCCTGGCCGAGATCGTCCGTCGCGGCGAGGCCGAGCTGAAGGTCCACGAGCTCGTGGCACGAGCCCGCGCAACGGTGCGCGAAGCGGTCGAGAGTCGGGCCCAAGCGGGAGCCCTCCAGGAGAGTGCCAAGGACCTGGAGCGTAAGGGGGTCGTCGGTCGGTAGACAGAGCGGTCGGGGAAGAGCGCAGCACGGGTGGGTTGTGAACGCGTACGAGGCCGAGCGAACGACAGGAGACCGGGACTCCGAGCCAGGATACGGCGGGCCGATGGAAGACGGGTGGAGTGACCACCTGCGCCTCGGCCAGGACGTGCGATTCGTCCTCGTGGCCGTAGGCGGCGGAGCGATCCGAGTCGGAAGGGAGATCGCGCGTCATCACATTCGTCATCTCGAGACGGTCGCGATCAACTGTGACCCGAAGGTCCAGGGGTTCGACGACTTCGACCGGCGCGTCTACCTCGGCCCCGACACGGGCGCCGACACGGACACGGGCGGTTCCGCCGTCGTGGGCGGGGTCCTCGCCCGGGCCGCCGAGCCCGCGCTGGACCGGATCTTCCGGGGCGCCACGTTCGTCATCCTCGTCGGGAGCCTGGGCGGTGGGGCCGGCAGCGGCGCCTTCCCGCACCTGCTCGATGTCGCGTGCCGCAACGCGGAAGTCGTCAGCGCATTCGTGATCAAGCCGTTCCAGTGCGAGGGCGAGCGCCGCGCGCTCGCGGACCGCACGATCGCCCGCCTGCAGTTCGTGGAGTCGTACGTCGACCGCCACGAGGGCGGGCACGCGACGATCCAGACCCTCGACAACGAGAGCCTGCGGCGCAGCCAGGCCCACCGGCCGTTCGGCGAGGTCGACCGCCACTGGGCCGACGTGATCGAGACGCACATCGAGACCTCCTTCGTGGCGCCCGTCGAGGCGATGATCGAGGCGATGCAGATGGTGCGCACGGCGTCCGAGCTGCCGATGAACCGGATCCCCGTCGCCGAGGTCCCCGCCGTCGGAGCCCTCCCTCCGCACGGACCGAGCCCGGCGCCCGAATACCCGCCGCTGCTTCCCGCGGCGCGGGCGAGCGAGGTCGAACTCACGTTCGAGATCGTCGAGGAGACCCGGCCCCCCAACGCTTCGTAACCGTTTCCCCCCCCGGGGGCGGGACGAACCCCCGCCCCCGGTAGCCCTTAAGAGCGGTGACCTCTCGCCGGGACGATGGACGGGCGTTGGGTCACGGCGATCCTCCTCTTCTTCGTGCCGGTCGTCGGGATCGCCGCAACGGTGGTCTGGTTCAGCTCGAACCCGGTCGCGATCATGGTCGCGATCGCGGCGATGATCCTGGGCGGGCTCTACCTGCTGACCTACACCGAGTCGTTCGCGTGATCTAGCGGTACATCTCCGGGGAGGGCGGGCGCTCGGCGCCCTCGATCGGGGCGTTCGCCTGGGCCCGCTGCCCGGACTTCATCACCGCGCGCAACGCTTTCTCGATCTGCTCCGCCTGCGCCCGGAGCGGGCCCGTGTCGATCTTGAGCTCGGGCAGGAGGCGGTCCAGGGTCTCGATCAACGCCGCCGCCGCCCGGTTGTCCGGCAGGCCCTCGGCGACGCGCGCGCTCACGAGGAGCGCCGCCACCGGCACCGAGCGGCTCAGCCCCTGAACGAGCAGGGCTCCGGACACGCCTCCGATCACTCCTTCTTCCAGGGTCCGGGCGTTCGCGGCCTCGAAACCCTTCGTGAACGCGGGATCCTTGCGCGAGTACGCCACCCAGACCTGCTCGTCCGAGGGGGCGAGGGCAACCTCGGGATCTTCCGACTCCGCCGCCTCGGGGTGCGGCACGACGCCTTCGAGGCAGATGACCGCCCGCGCCTTGCGACGCTCGGCGTTATCGAGGATCGTCTTCGCCGCGGCGCTCGCCTGACCGGGCGTCGGCGGAAACTCCGACAGCACGAGCGCCATGTCGGGCCGGCCGTACACCCGGATCGTCGGGTTCACCTCTCCCGACTGGACGACGGCGATCGGGGGGACCTCGGGCGACTCGAACCGTCCGATCCGGGGGAGCGAGAGCACCCGGACCATGTAGTGGCCGGCGACGATCGTGGCTAAGCCGGCGCTGGGGAACGCTGAGAAGACGACCAACCCCGGGGCGCAGTTCGCTTCGGCGGGGGCTTCGTCGTGCCAGGTGTACTCCACGGTGGGCCTCCGTCGGGGCGGAGGGGAGGGCCGTTCTTTAGGCCACCCGACCCGCGAGCCGAGCCGTTGGCGGGTCTCAGGAGGGTAAGACCAAGTACTCTGCGCCGCTCGCCGGCGAACGTGGGGCTGCCCCTCCGCGACCTGGTCACGGCCCAGGAGCTCCCGTGGGACGCACTCGCGGGCCGCACCCTTGCAGTCGACGGGTACAACGCCGCGTACCAGTTCCTGGCGACGATCCGCCAGCGCGACGGGCAGCTGTTCTCGGACGCGGCCGGGCACGTCACGAGCCACTTGATGGGCGCGTTCTACCGGACCACCTCCCTCCTCCAGGAAGGGGTACTTCCGGTCTGGGTGTTCGACGGGAAGCCTCCGGACCGCAAAGCCGGTACGATCCGTCAGCGCATCGCGGCGAAGGAGAAGGCCGAAGGGCAGTACCAGGAGGCGCTCGCCGCCGGCGACCTCGAAACCGCACGCCGCAAGGCGGCCCAGACCTCCCGACTCACCCGACCGATGGTCGAGGAGCTCAACGAGCTGCTCCACGCCATGGGCGTGCCGACCGTCCAGGCGCCCAGCGAGGGCGAGGCCCAGGCGGCCGTGATGAGCGCGAAGGGAACGGTCTGGGCGACGGCGTCCGAGGATTACGACACCCTCCTGTTCGGGGCGCCGCGGCTCGTGCGAGGGCTCGCCGCGCGGGGGCGCAGCGGCTCGAGCCCGGGCGCACAGTTCATCGACCGGGCCGAGCTCCTTCGCCAGCTCGGTATCGACGGAGAGGAGTTGATCGAGATCGGGATCATCGTCGGGTCGGACTTTAACGACGGCGCGCGCGGCTACGGGCCCAAGAAGGCCCTGAAGGTCGTGCAGGAGCACCTCGGCTTCCGACCGACGATGGAGAAGGTCGGGATCGATCCGTCGGAGGCGGAGGCCGTCGCCGAGATCTTCCGTCATCCCGACGCGACGGA